>NZ_JBVKCA010000008.1:0-463027 GCF_055656965.1 Streptomyces sp. NPDC111656 | reverse complement strand
TCCTCAAACGCCGGACAGGCTGAAAGATGCGCGCCAGCGCCCTTTAGGGGCGCGGGGAACTGCGCGCCAAACCCCCACCGGCCCCACAGCCAAACGAACCGGGTGGGTGGGGAATGCGGGGCGCAGCCCCCGTCCGTCGAAGGATCAGTTGGTGCCGCAGATTTTCAGGCCCACCGGGGTGCCGCACGGGAGGTGGCCGTGGGTGCGGATGACGTCCTGGCCGTTGCCGCGGCTGATGTAGGTGAGGAAGCTGGAGGCGAGGGAGTCGGCGGGCGGCTGGCCGTAGGTGTAGGCGTACTCGATCTCCCGGTACGGGTAGGCGGACGTGCCGTGTTCCAGGTCCTCCACGGACGCGGCGTGTCCGTCGAGGGTGAGCTGGTGCAGGCCCTTGTATCCGGTGGCGAGGTTCAGCTCGCTGTAGCCGATCGCCCCGGGCAACCCGGCCACGGTACTCAACACCTGCCCGGTGGAGTCGAGTTCGCACCGCACCACGGGCGCCGTCGCGTCGTCCTTGTGGACGCAGTCCAGGGAGGAGTTGGCGATTTCGCCCCGCCCCAGAACCCGGCGCTGAAAGACCTGGCGGGTACCGGAGTTGGCGTCCCGGCTGACGAGGAGCACGGGACGGTCGGGGCCGCCGAGCTGCTTCCAGTTCTTGATCTCGCCGCGGTAGAGGCGGCGTACGTCGGCGAGGGACAGGTTCCGCACGGGCAGGTCGTCGTTCACGACCAGGACGAAGACCGAGACCGCGACCCGGTTCTCGCGCAGTTGCGGGAACCCGCTCGGCTTCGGCCCGTCCGAGAGGGCGATGACGGGCGGCGCGCCCTTCGAGGACTTGGCGCCGGCCTCGCCGAGTTCACGCACCCCGGCCGTGCTCCCGTGCGCGTCGACCACGATGTCGGCGCCCTCGCAGTCCTGCTCGTACTTCTTCGCCAGCTCGCTCATCACGGGCGCGAAGGCGGTCGAGCCGGTGACGGTGAGCGTGCCCTTCTCGCAGCCGATCGGCGGCGGGGAGTCGTCCCGCAGCACGACGATCAGCGCGAGCGTGACGACACACGCGGTCAGCAGCACGGTGATCAGCCGGGCCGCACGGCTGAACAGGGGCGGCTGGTCGTCCGGTGTCGTACTGCGGTTGGGGCTGACCTCGCCGTCCCGCAGCCCGCCGATCAGCCGTATCTCGCGCCCCACGTCCCCGCCCGACAGCAGCACGAGGAGCTTGAAGTGCTCGCCCCGGTTGAGCGGGACGCGCGGGATGCGCAGGACGCCGTCCTCGTAACTGAGCCCCGCGGCGGGGGTGAAGTGGTCCATGAGGTGTTCGGTGCCGGGCGGCTGGGTGACGGACACACCGCGGATGGTGCGGTCGGTGAACACCGCTGTCAGACCGTGGCGTTCACGGCTCGTGTAGTCGTCACCGGCGATGCTCTGCGAACCGTCGTTCTCGATCCGCAGCAGCACGAGGGTGGCGTCCGTCATGCCCGGCGTCTCGTCGAACAGCCCGAGCCGTACGTTGGCGCGCCCCGAACGCACGTCGTCGCCTATCGGGTTGTCCATCTGCACCCGGTAGCCGATCCGCTTGCGCCGCGGCACCCGGCGTTCGTACCAGACCATCACCGCGGAGGCGACGACACCGATCACGGCGGTCCCCACGGCCACAACGTTCTCCGCGCTCAGCCACTCCATCGCGAGCCACTCCCCCGAGCCCAAGGTGCGGTCACCGTACGGCTCGAGGCGGGAACACCCGGCGTACGCCGGGTGAAGTTCAGCGGCCGTTCAACTGAACTGACGCGTCGTCAGCCACTCTTCGTGTAAGTCAACGACTCGCCCGAGCCCGTGTTCACCCGGCGCAGCCGCCCGTCGGGCAGAAGGGTGATCTCGGAGGCGGCGCCCGGGGAGCACGAGGAGATCGGTGCGCCGCCGGTGACTTCGGAGGGGCCGATCACCAGGGGACCCCCGGCGCCGGGGGCGGTGGTCAGTTCGGCCTGGAAGACGCAGTGGTAGGTGCTGCTGCCGGACGGACCGTCCGCGACGAGCGAGAGGACCGTGTCGCCCACCGCGCCCTGCTGGATGGTCAGTCGGCGGGTGTTGCGGCCCGTCGCGTTGTCGATGGAGGCGTCCCAGGTGCCGAGGAACCCCTCCGGGATCGTGCCGCCCTGGGATGTCCGGGGCGAGGGGGAATCGGAAGGGGAGGAGGAGGGAGTGGAGGAGGAGGGCGGGGGCGAGTCGGGGGAGGTCGGGCTCGTGGACGCGGCCGAGGACGCCTTCGCGTCGTCGGTGCCCTTGGCCGTGCCGCCCTGCATCAGCGCGTAGACGGAACCGCCCGCGCCGAGCGCGACGACCAACGCCACGACGATCAGGGCGGCGGTGGAGCGGCCGCTTCGGCGCGGCGGCTCGGGCTCGGGGACGCCCGCGGGGCCGTACGGCGTGGTGGGCATGCCCGGTCCGTACGGCGGCGTGGGGCCGTACGAGCCGGGCGCGCCCCAGCCGCCCTGCGGATAGCCGTACGCGGGCGGGCCCGTGGGACTGGGATGCTGCTGGGGATGGCCGTACGCCGGGTGCGCGGCGGGCGGTGCGGCCGGCGGGGCCGTCTGGTCGGCGCCCGCGACCAGCGTCGGGAGGTGGTCCGCCGAGGCCGGTCCTCCCGGCGGGGGCGGGGTGGCGGTGTGCTCCGGGGCGACCTCGGGAGCGGGGGTGGACTTGGACAGGTCCAGGGCCGCCGGGGCGGATCCCGGGGCCGGTTCCTGAGCGGGGGCGGTGGCCTGGCGCGCGGGCGGCGCCGGAGCCGGTGCGGGGCGCTCGTCCGGGTTCTCGGTGTCCAGCAACCGCACGGCGTGCCGTCCGAGTTGGGCCACCAGGGCGCTGGGCAGCCACGGGTCGCGGGAGCGTCCTTCCACGACGGTGTCCTCCGCGCCGATGCGCTCCAGGATCTCGTCGAGGCCGGGGCGGGCGGCGGGGTCCTTGCGCAGACAGTGCCGTACGAGGTCGGCGAGGCCCTCCGGTACGCCGTCCAGGTCGGGATCCTCCTGTGCGATGCGGAACATCATCGCGTGCACCCCGCTGTTCGCCGCCCCGAAGGGCAGGGCGCCGGTGGCGGCGTACGAGAGGACCGAGCCCAGGCAGAAGACGTCGCACGCGGGCGTGACGCGGTCGCCGCGGACCTGCTCGGGCGCCATGAATCCGGGTGAGCCGACGAGGGCGCCGGTGCGGGTGAGGCCGCCGTCGGTGACGGTCTCCAGGGCGCGCGCGATCCCGAAGTCGATGACGCGCGGGCCGTCGATGGTCACGAGGACGTTGGAGGGCTTCAGGTCGCGGTGGATGAGTCCGGCGGCGTGGATGTCCTTGAGGGCGTGGGCGAGTCCGGCCGCGAGGATGCGGACGGAACGTTCCGGGAGCGCTCCGTGGTCGTGGCCCACGACCGTCTGGAGGGAGGGTCCGGCGACATATCCGGTCGCGACCCACGGGACGGCGGCCTCGGTGTCCGCGTCGAGGACGGGGGCGGTCCAGAGGCCGCCGACCCGGCGCGCGGCCAGCACTTCCTGGCGGAAGCGGGCCCGGAACTCCTCCTGCGCGGCGAGTTCCTCGCGCACCAGCTTCACGGCGACGGTACGGCCCCGGTCGGAGCGGGCCAGATAGACGCGTCCCATGCCACCGGCACCGAGCCGCGCGAGCAGTCGGTACGCCCCGATCTGCTGCGGTTCCCCCGCCCCCAGCTTCTCCATCGTCGTGCCGCCCTCCCCCGTGCCGGTGCAACCGCCCGAGGCCGAGGATAGTGCGGCCCCACCAGGAGGTGGGTGGGGCGGTGTCTACGGTTCAGTAACAGCACCTGGCGTTTTCGTGACGCCCGTCGCGGCTCCGTCGATCTCGTCGAGAACCGCCGACAGTCGCTCCAGGATCCGTACGGTCTCGGCGAAGCCGTCCTCCCCGAGCGCCCGTGCCAACCGGTCGGCGAGGGTCGCGTGGCCGGGGCCGATCGCGGCGACGGCGGTGCGGCCGGCGGCGGTCGGGGAGAGCAGTTTGGCGCGGCGGTGGGCGGGGTTGGGCAGGTACTCGGCGAGGCCCTTGCCGACCAGCAGGTCGGCGACGCGCTGCACGCTCTGCCGGGTGATGCCCATGGCGCGGGCGATCCCGGCGACGGGGAGCGGCTCGGGGAGCACCGCGCCCAGTACCTGCCACCAGGCGGCGGTCAGCCCCGCGGGGCGGGCCAGTTCGTCCGCCACGGAGAGGAACTGGCCGTTGAGCCGGAAGACGCCGAGGGCGGCGCGGCTGAGGAGGTTCTGCCGTTCCCGGCTCATCGGGCGGCCTCCCCGGCGGCCCCTGAGGCCTTCTCCAGTACGGCGTACGCGGACGCGTCGGAGTCGTGGAACAGGCGGTACCAGGCGTCCAGGACCTCCCCCTCGTACACCCCGAGGAGCCGCAGGACCTCCCGGGCGAAGGCGACGGGCTCGGTCGGTCCGGCGGTGACGAGGTTGCCGTCGGTGACGGCGTCCGTGTCGACGTACCGCCCGCCGCCCCGGTAGCCGGTGGCGGCGAGGTAGAAGGACACGGCGCTGGTGTGGTCCCGGTCGTCGAGGAGTCCCTCGCGGGCGAGCCCGGCCGTCGCCCCGCAGATCGCGGCCACCGGCACGCCCGCGTCGAGGAAGGCGCGGGCCTTACGGGCGAAGGGGGCGAGGTCGTCGGAGCCCGCCGCGGTAGCGGCTGATGTCTCGGTCCAGAGGTCGGCGCCGGTGAGGATCAGCAGGGAACTGTCCTCGGGGCGGAGTTCGTCGAGCGCGAGGTCGGGCTGGATCCGGAGACCGCCGATCGTCGTCACCGGCTCCCGGGTGGGGCCGACGGTCCGGATCTCGCGGCCGGCGCGGGCCAGATACGCGGTGGTGTGACCGGTCTCCCAGTCGGCGTAGGTGTCGTAGACGGCGAGGTGGACGGGACTGCCGTGGCCGTTCGTCGCGCTCATCGCTTCTCTCCTCGCGTAGACCATGACGGTGCACTACGTCAGCATGCTGTCATTTCGACAGGATGCTGTCAATGAGCCGTTGTCGGCGGCCAAGCCCGACAGACTGTCGTGGAAAGCCCCCGGTCACAGACAGGACGCCGATGTCGCGCCCCCTCCGGGGACATTTACGCTTCGGCGCATGACCCCTCAGCCCAACCCCCAGGTCGGCGCCGCCGTGAAGGCCGCGGACCGCGCGCACGTGTTCCACTCCTGGTCCGCTCAGGAGCTCATCGACCCGCTCGCCGTCGCCGGCGCGGAGGGGTCGTACTTCTGGGACTACGAAGGCAAGCGGTATCTGGACTTCACCAGCGGGCTCGTCTTCACCAACATCGGCTACCAGCACCCGAAGGTCGTCGCCGCGATCCAGGAACAGGCCGCGACCCTGTCCACGTTCGCGCCCGCCTTCGCCGTGGAGGCCCGTTCGGAGGCCGCCCGGCTGATCGCCGAGCGGACCCCGGGCGACCTGGACAAGATCTTCTTCACCAACGGTGGCGCGGAGGCCGTCGAGAACGCCACGCGGATGGCCCGGCTGCACACCGGGCGTCCGAAGGTGCTCTCCGCGTACCGCTCGTACCACGGGGCCACGTCCACCGCGATCAACCTCACCGGTGACCCGCGGCGCTGGCCGAACGACAGCGGCGCGGCGGGCGTCGTCCACTTCTGGGCGCCGTTCCTCTACCGCTCCCCGTTCCACTCCGACAGTGAGCAGCAGGAGTGCGAGCGGGCGCTTCAGCACCTGGAGGACACGATCGCCTTCGAGGGGCCCGGGACCGTCGCGGCCATCATCCTCGAGACGATTCCGGGAACGGCGGGGATCATGACGCCGCCGCCGGGCTATCTCGCCGGGGTGCGGGCGCTCTGCGACCAGTACGGGATCGTCTTCGTCCTGGACGAGGTCATGGCGGGGTTCGGGCGTACGGGGAAGTGGTTCGCGGCGGACCACTACGACGTGACGCCGGACCTCATGACCTTCGCGAAGGGCGTGAACTCGGGCTACGTTCCGCTCGGCGGCGTCGCGATCTCCTCGGCGATCGCGGAGACCTTCGCCCGGCGGCCCTACCCCGGTGGGCTCACGTACTCCGGGCATCCGCTGGCCTGTGCCGCCGCCGTCGCCACCATCAACGTGATGGAGGAGGAGGGCATCGTCGAGCAGGCCGCGCGCATCGGGGAGACGGTGCTCGGGCCCGGGCTGCGGGAGCTGGCCGCACGGCATCCCAGCGTGGGTGAGGTGCGCGGTACGGGGGTGTTCTGGGCGCTGGAGCTGGTCAAGGACCGGGAGACCCGGGAGCCGCTGGTGCCGTACAACGCCGCCGGTGAGGCCAATGGGCCGATGGTCGCGTTCGGGGCGGCGGCGAAGGCGCGAGGGCTGTGGCCGTTCATCAACATGAACCGGACTCATGTGGTGCCGCCGTGCAATGTCTCCGAGGGGGAGGCGAAGGAGGGGCTCGCGGTGCTGGACGAGGCGTTGTCGGTGGCGGACGAATACACCGTGTGACGCGTGGGGGGGGCGTGCGGGGCGTGTGGGGCGGCTGCGGGTGGGTGGGGGCTGGGCGCGCAGTTCCCCGCGCCCCTTGGGGCGGGGCTTCGCCCCGCATGCGCCGCGCCCCTGGGGCGGGGCTGGGACCCGTCTTCTCCGGCCCCTGAAAGGCTCGCGTCCGCGTAAGGTGACCGTGCTTGTAGAGAAGCGCACGCACGTGCACCCGTACGCGATGAGGGAGCGAGAGACCATGCCCGGCACCGGCGGCAACGGCGCCGTAACCCGTAGCACCCTGCGGCAGCAGCTCGCGGACGCGCTCCGCGACGAGGTGCTGGCAGGCCGGCTCCGGCCCGGGCAGGCGTTCACGGTGAAGGAGATCGCCGAGCAGTACGGCGTCTCCGCGACCCCCGTCCGCGAGGCCCTCGTCGATCTGTCGGCCCAGGGCCTCCTGGAGGCGGACCAGCACCGCGGCTTCCGCGTGCACGAGTACTCGCTCGACGACTACCGCGGCATGATCGAGGCCCGGAGTCTCGTCACCGACGGGATGTTCCGGAGTCTCCTCGTGTCAGGCATGGCGCAGGCCGACGATCCGCGCACCCTCGCCGCCCTCGCCGGGGTCCGCCGCCGCGGCGAGGAGGCCCAGCGCGCCGCGACGGCCGGCGTCCTGAACATCCTCATCGGCTACGACCTGCGCTTCTGGCGCGAGCTGAGCGCCCTGTTCGGCAACGCCTACCTCGCCGACTTCCTGCACCGCCTGCGCGTCCAGTCCTGGGTGTGCACGGTGCAGCACCTGCGCCGGGTGGAGGATCTGAAGGGCCACCTGTGGGCGGGCCACACGGAGCTCGTGGACGCGCTGGCCCGCCGCGACCCGGGCGCGGCGCACGCGATCGTCGCCGCGTACAACGAGCACTCCCTCGCCCTCCTCGAGCGCCTGGCCGCCGGATGAGCGCGACGTGAGATCGTGGCGGGAGGCCTGTGCGTCGGTGCGACAGGTGGGCGCTCGGGGTGTGGGTATGGGATCCGCACGAGGGGGACCGAGGACGGGTCCCACCCATTACGCTTCCCTGACCACCGTGCTTCCCAAGGAGCTAGAGGAGCCGTCTGTTGGCATGTGACCTGTGGCTGGTCCCGCTCGTCGACGTGTTGTGCCACACCCCCGACAATCCCTTCGCCGAGGAACTGGCGCTCTACGACAAAGCGCTGGGCGAGGCCGGACTTCCGCCGGTCCCGGTGTACGCGTACATGCCGGGGCTTTCCGGCGACGTGGCCCCGGTCGCCGGATTCGACTACGACGCGCTGCACTTCCTGCGCCGGGCGTATCTGCTCCAGATGTGCGGCCTCGCGGTGACCCCGGTGGACGAACTGGGTGGCGACTACGAGCAGTTGCTGGAGATGTTCGAGACGAACGTCCAGCAGTCGCACCTCGTGTGGCACTACGACCACGCGGGCGCGTACGTCCCGGTCGACTTCCCGCACCCGCTCGCCAATGACGAACTCCTCGCCGGGGGCGGCCCCCTGGGCTCCTCCCAGACGCTGCTGCGCGAGCTGGAGTTCGTCGCCCCGTCGATCGGTATCGACCCGGCGAACCCGCCGGCCGCCCCGCAGCCGCCCATGACTCCCACGGAGCTGGAGGAACCGGCCGCGCCCGCCCCGTACGACGCGAGTCCGTTCGCGCGCGAGCGGCATGTGTGGCTCGGCCTGCACGCGGCGGCGACCCGCAGCCTCGCCCAAGGGTCGATGATCATCTTCAGCTGAGGCACACGCCGGCCGGACAGGGCCTGGGGATGAGGATGGGGGCCGTCGGCCGGGTGATCCGGTCGGCGGCCCCGGCCTCAGGAGAAAGAGGGCGCTACGGCTCAGAACACCGGCGTCCCGTCCTGTGTCAGCTTCCAGTTGGTGACCGCGAAGTCGGCCGGGTCGAGGGTGCCCTTGGACGTGACATAGTCGATCATCAGCTGGCGGATCTCGTTGGTGGAGCTGTACGCGATGTCGGCGGCCGCGATGTGCGGGTAGCCGCTGCCGCCGTTGGCGCGGTAGTTGTTGACGGCGACGACGAAGACCTGGTCGTCGGCGACCGCCACGCCCTTGTAGGTGAGGTTCTTGATGCGGGAGCCCTCGGCCTGCGCGATGTCGATGTCGTACTCGACCCCGGCGGCGGTGTCGTACATGTAGTCCCAGAAGTTGTTGGCGTTGGTGAGGGTGGCCGTGTCCACCTTCGTGCCGGACGCGAACTGGTGGTAGTACTTCGCCGCGTACTCCAGGTAGTCCTTGAGCTGGGCGCCCGTGAGCTTCTTGCCGTACAGGGTGTTGTCGTAGATGTAGAGCCCGGCCACGTCGCGGATGGTGACGTTGCCCGCCGGGATGTCGGCGGTGCGGCTGAAGGGCGCGGCGACGGAGATCAGGGGGAGGGCGGCGTCGGCGGTGGACAGGCCGGAGGCCACCGTCGCCATCTGGACCTGGTGGATGAAGTCCATCACCGGGACGTCCTTCCAGCAGGCCTCGGCCGCGGAGAGGTCCACGGTGCAGGTGCCCACCGGAGTGTTGACGTACTTCACCACCAGGTCGTGGTCGGCCTTGAGGAGCCTGGTGATCTCCGGGTCCTCCTCGACCGTGTTGCTGTTGAGGGTCTGCGCCTTGGTGCTCGTCACCTCCCACTGGCCGTGGTGGAGTTCGAGCTCGAAGTCGAAGACGGTCAGGCGCATGCCCCAGCAGTACGGCTCGGAGAGGACGACGTCCTTGCCGGTCTCCTCGTTCTTCACCGTGTACGACGAGACCTCGACGTGCGTGTGACCGACGAGGATCGCGTCGATGCCGGGCCTGCTGGGCGACGAGGTTCGAGGCATTCTCGACGTACGGCAGCTCACTGCCGTACGACGAACTGCCGTCCAGGCCCGAGTGGTCGGTGAGGAACACGACGTCGCAGCCGAGGGCCCGCATCCGCGGGACGTACTTCTTCGCCTGCTCGACGAGCCCGGTGAACGCCATCTTCCCGGAGACGTTGTCCTTGTCCCACAGGGCGATGCCCGGGTTGGTGAGGCCGAGGATGCCGACCTTGATGTCCGGGGCGCCGGGGACACAGATGCGCTTCACGGTGTACGGCTGGAAGGCCGGACGCAGCGTCTTGGCGTCCAGCGCGTTGGCGCCGAGCAGCGGGAAGTGACACTGCTTCTCGAACTTGCGCAGGGTCTCGATGCCGTAGTTGAACTCGTGGTTGCCGAGGGCGGCGGCGTCGTAGCGCATGGCGTTCATGGCTACGGCCATCGGATGCTTGGGGCCGTGCTTGCCGGTGGCGGGCACGATCGGGTCCACGCGGGCGTAGTAGTACGCCAGCGAGGTGCCCTGGATGATGTCGCCGGCGTCGACGAGCAGGACGTGCTTCTCGCCCTTGGCGGCGCGCTGCTGCTTGATGAGGGTGGCGACGCGGGCGACGCCCACGGAGTTGCCCTTGCTGTCCTTGTACGCCGCGTCCGTGTAGTAGTCCCAGTCGAAGACGTGACTGTGCAGGTCGGTGGTGCCCAGGATGGAGAACGACCAGGTACGGGGCGCCTTTTCGGGCTTGTGGTCCACGGTCCGGGCCTGGGCCGGGGTCGCGGCGACAGCCCCCGCGACCGTGACGGCCGCCCCGGTGACGGCCGACTTCTTCACGAACTCCCGGCGGTTCATGGGATTGACGGGCATACGTGTCTCCTGGGACTGGCTGGGACTTGGCTGACGGGAGCAACTGCGCGAGTCGTGCGGGGACTTCGGGCACTACACGCGTAGATGGTTGTCGGGTCCCAGCCGGTCGGGAACCAGGAACAGGCCATGTCCAGGTCAAGGATGGGCATGGCGTGGGCGGCGCCCTCGGGTCGGCCGAAGCTTCGCCGGGGGCGCCGTCGCGCCGTCGGCCCTACTCGACGACGCGGATCGTGCGGATGCCCGTACCCCGGTATCGGGTGGGGGTCCTGGTCAGGACGGGGCGGCCACGAGGCCAGTCGACGGTGGGCAGAGCGAGGTGCAGTACATGGGCGCCGCTCCAGTCCGGCTCACCCTTGTCGCTCTGCTCCTCACTCCCGGAGGCAGCGGTCCTCAGGCGCTTACCCACGGCGGCCGCCGCCGCGAAGTCGAGGCTCTCGATGTGGACGGACGGCAGCGCACCGACGTGTTCGGCCACTCCCGCCCGCTCGCGTTCGGCGACGGCCAGGCTGAGCGCCGGAACGTAGACCCGCAGGGCCGGGTCCTTCTCAGCCTCGACGACGAGCCGGGAGGCCATGCTGTTCCCCGCGCCGAGCGCGAGCGCGGCGGTGTCGTCGAGGATGACGGCGCGCGGCAGAGGGTACCGCTCCTTCTCCGTCACTGGACCTCTCCGATGCGTCCGGCCTCAAGGTCGGCCCACAGCTCCTCACCGGCCTTCTCGTCCTCCTCCGTGTACGGCCTGCCCAGGAAGTGGTCCTCGACGTACGCCCTGGTCTCCTCATACCGCTTCCGCAGCTCTTCCTTGGTGGGCGTGGCCCCGGCCAACTCCGTCACGAGGTCGCGCATGGTGATGCCGCGCTCCCGAGCCAGCTCCAGGAGGCGGTCCCGGACGGCGGGGTCGACCTTGATCGTGGTGTCAGCCATAACGCCAGTATACCGACGGTATACCGCCTCTGGGCGTGCGAGTGTGACGGTCATCGGCAGTCCGTTTCTCTTGGTTTCTCTCGGGGACCCGGCCGCACGGTTGCGCACCGGGAGTCTTCTCGGGCCCTATGCCAGCTCCGGTCGCCCACTCAGCAGCGCGCGGGCCAGTGCGGCGCCCCGCCGGGCGGACTCCCGGTAGGCGGTTGCACCGGGCCTGCGGAAATCGACGGTGTGGATCTCGACGGTCGTGACCGGAGCGGCTGTCGGATCGGACGGCTCAGCACCCCCGGACGGCGCGATCGGCCCGGACGGCGCGATCGGCTCCGGGGCCGCCGGGCGCTTGCGGCGCAGGCGGTCCTCGACGAGGGCGCGAGGCGAGTACACACGGGACGGCAGCCCCTGTGTCAGCGCCGACCGCACCTGGGCGCTCGTCGCGCCCCGCTCCCACCACTCCTCCACCAGCGGCGCGAGCCGCAGCGCCTCGGCGCCACCGAGGGCGAGCCGGGGTTCCGCGCGGCCGAGCGAGCCGAGCAGCTTCGCGGCGAGCGCCGTGCGCGCGGTCGGCACGACCTCGCGCTCACCCTTGCCGTTGCCCTCGGTCCCGGTTTCGGGTGGCGGGGAGGGAGGTTCTTGTTCCCGGGTCTTTTCTCCCGAAGGGAGAGCGCCCGCCCCGGCGACGTCCGACTCACCGGAGGCCAGGTTCTCGACTTTTTCGGGTTCACCCGCAGGGGGCTCGTCGTCGTACGGAGTGTCGAACACCTCATACACGGTGAAGAGTTGGCCCGACTCCCCGTCCTTGCGGACCACCCGTCGCAGATACCGGGATTCCTCCAGTTCGTGCAGGGCTGCCGCGATCCGCGCCCGCCCCTCCTTGCGCTGCTCGGCGAGCGTGCGGATGGTGGCGCGGGCGCCGTTCGGGAGGCTCAGGAGGTACGTCAGTACGCCTACCGCACACCAGGAAAGGCTCCGGTCGCGAAGGAGGGCGTTGCTGAAGACCGAAAAAGCGCGCGTGGGCGTCGTACGATGAATGCGCATCTGGAGGTGCTTCTCCTGGTGTCGAGCCCCCGGGTGTTGGCGCACCGCGGGGGCGTTTCGTTGGCGTGACTCTATGGGTACTCAGAGCGACCGACGCAAGCCGAACTCCCTTTTCCCTGGTGGACGTTCGCGTTCTTCACCCCTGGGAGTGAAGCGCGGAGCGCAGGAGCAGGTTGTGGACGAGACGGCCGTCGACGCCGGGGCCGTAGCGCCAGCTCAGGGGCCAGGTCCGGCCGCCGAGGGCGGGGACGGGGACGTACGAGATCCGATGCGGGGCGGCGGTGAGACGGGTGACTCCGTCGGGCCACGTGCGATGCGCGGTGCTGCCGACGGGGACCAGGAAGTACACCGCGCGGCACCCGTTCGCCTCCTCGACGACCGGGCCGGGATCACCACCCGACATCTTCGCGAGGGCGTCGGCGACTTGACGGCCGGTGTCGCCGTCCACACGTACGGCGTCGAACTGGACGCCCGCCTTGCGGAGTTGGATGCCGGCGACGGGGATCCAGTCAGGGATGAATGAGGGTTCGCGCCGCCAGACTCCCGTCCTGGTGGGCGCCCTACGGCGACGAGGTCGGCCCCGAGTTCGCCGAATACCTGGGGTGCGAGGAAGCTGCCACCTCCCTGCACGCCTACCATCCGGTCGTGATCCCAGGGCTGCTGCAGACAGCGGACTATTGCGCGGCGCTCATGCCCGGCATCCGGTCCCCGCAACGGTCAGCAGAACGGTCGAGTTGAGGCAGTACCGCCAGGAACGAGCCTTCGACGACACGGATGACGAGACGGGCATCGGCCGACTCTTCTTCGTGGTCGACGAGGCGGCACTGCGTCGACGCATCGGCGAACCGATGGTCATGCGCGGACAGTTGCGGCAGCTCAAGGACATCGCGCAACATCCAAGAGTGGATCTCCGTGTCCTGCCGTTCTCGGCCGGCGCCCACCCCGCTCTTCAGTCGCCCTTCGTCCTGCTGGGATTCGAGGACGACGATGACGTGCTCTACCTGGAGGGCTGGTCCGGCCGCACCTCCGTGCACGACCAACTGGAGATGGTCGCCCGGCACCACGAACACTGGGCGCAGTTGGAGACCATCGCCCCCGGCGGCGCCGAGGCGCTCGCACTGATCGACGAGGCCCTGGAGAGCTTCACCGGGACGTGAGCCCCCGGTCGACCGAAGCCGACCGGGGGTCCTCATCAAGAACGCGCCGAAGCGACGTACTGGCCCTACTGGATGAACGAGTTGATCTCGATCGTCTCGGTCCGGCCCGGACCGACGCCGATCGCGGAGATCGGGGCGCCGGACATGTCCTCCAGCGCCTTGACGTACGCCTGGGCGTTCTTCGGGAGGTCGGAGAAGGACTTCGCCTTGGTGATGTCCTCGGACCAGCCCGGGAGGTTCTCGTAGACCGGCTTCGCGTGGTGGAAGTCGGTCTGCGAGTACGGGAGTTCCTCGACGCGCTTGCCGTCGATCTCGTACGCCACGCAGACCGGGATCTCCTCCCAGCCGGTCAGGACGTCCAGCTTGGTGAGGAAGAAGTCGGTCAGACCGTTCACACGGGTCGCGTAACGGGCGATGACCGCGTCGAACCAGCCGCAGCGGCGGTCACGGCCGGTGGTGACACCGCGCTCGCCACCGATACGGCGCAGCGCGTCGCCGTCCTCGTCGAAGAGCTCGGTCGGGAACGGGCCCGAGCCGACCCGGGTCGTGTACGCCTTGAGGATGCCGATGACCCGGCTGATCTTCGTCGGGCCGACACCCGCACCGGTGCAGGCACCGCCGGCGGTCGGGTTCGACGACGTCACGAAGGGGTACGTGCCGTGGTCGATGTCGAGAAGCGTGCCCTGGCCGCCCTCGAAGAGCACGACCTTGTCCTGCTCCAGCGCCTGGTTCAGGATCAGGACCGTGTCCGCGACGTACGGCTTGAGCCGGTCCGCGTAGCCCAGCAGCTCCTCGACGACCTGCCCGGCCTCGATGGCACGGCGGTTGTAGAGCTTGGTCAGCAGCTGGTTCTTGACCTCGAGGGCCGCCTCGACCTTCTGGGTCAGGATCGACTCGTCGTAGAGGTCCTGGATACGGATGCCGACGCGGTTGATCTTGTCCGCGTAGGTGGGCCCGATGCCACGCCCGGTCGTGCCGATCTTCCGCTTCCCGAGGAAGCGTTCCGTCACCTTGTCGACGGTGACGTTGTAAGGCGTGATGATGTGAGCGTTTCCGCTGATCAGAAGCTTGGAGGTGTCGACGCCGCGCTCGTTCAGTCCGTTCAGCTCGGAGAACAGGACCGACGGGTCGACGACGACTCCGTTTCCGATCACCGGAGTGCACTCCGGCGTGAGGATTCCGGAAGGGAGGAGGTGGAGGGCGTACTTCTGATCGCCCACGACTACCGTGTGGCCGGCGTTGTTGCCGCCCTGGTAGCGCACCACATAGTCCACGGATCCACCGAGCAGGTCGGTGGCCTTTCCCTTGCCTTCGTCACCCCACTGAGCACCGAGCAGCACAAGTGCGGGCACAGGCGTACACCCCTTCCGGGCGGGGCATGTCCAAGGTCGGGGACGTACGCGGCTGGTTTTCGATACGGCTGCGTACGCCGGCGACCTCCTTTGGCCGCGACCGTCGGACCGGATGCCCCGGAATAGACGAAGCCCCTGGCGCAATAGCGCAAGGGGCTCTTGCACAAAGATGCTACCCGAGGAAGCGAGGCAGGACCGAGGTGGCGGCTTCCGACCAGCTCCTGGTGGTCATCGACCCGGTCGCCCGTCGGACGGACGGCGAGTCTGTACGGATCGCAAAAGACGTGCTCAGCGCGGGTGCGGCGACGAAAGTATGCCTGCCGGAAGGGCCCGAGGAATTTGCCCGGGCGCTGGCCCGGAGAGGTTCCCGGCGACCGGTCGTAGTGGGCGACGACCGTGCCCTCTTGCGCGCTGTGTCCCTTTTGCACCGACAGCGGGAGCTGGCCGGATGTGGGGTGTCGTTGGTGCCGGTGGGGGGTGTGCTGTCGCTGGCGCGGGCGCTCGGGGTGCCCGTCGGGGCCGTCGCGGCGGCCCGCGCCGTGCTCGACGGGGTCGAGCGGCGGCTCGACCTGCTGGTCGACGAGAGTGACGGGGTGGTGTTGGGGGCGTTGCGGATTCCGCCGGTGGGGGCAGGTGGGGGGATGAGGGGTGCCGAGGAGGTCGACATGGGCGGTGTCGGCGGTATCGGCGGTTTCGGAGATTCTGGCGGTTCTGGGAGCTCTGGGGGTTCCGGCGGCTTCGGGAGTTTCGGGGGTGGTGCTTCCGGGCTCGGGGGGCATGCGTGGCTGCGGACCTGTCAGTCACTGGTCCGTACGCTCGCGGCGCGGCCCGCGCGTGTGGCTTCCGTGCCGGGGCCCGGGCCTTCGCGGCTGAGGGTCGAGGTCGACGGGGTCACCCTGGTCGATCTGGATCAGCCGGTCGAGGCGGTGTCCGTGACGCCCGGCGTTGCCGGGGGTGCGGAGGTGGAGGTTCGGCCGGTTTCCGTGGGGGCGGAGGCTTCGCCGTTGCGGGTGGTGGGACGGCGGGTGACGGTGTCCGGGGCGGACTTTCGGTATCGGGCGGATTCTGTGGTGTCCGGGCCTGTGCGGACGCGGACGTGGACGGTTCGGGAAGGGGGATGGGGGCTTACTCTGCCGAGCTGAGCCCCCGGGGGTTTTCTCGCCCCCGCCGCCCCTACCCTCCCCCAAGCTCTCGGCTTCGCTCGAGCAGGGGGGACCCTCATCATCCCCAGGGGCTCCGCCCCTTCGACCCCGGGTGTGTTGGTCGACTGCGGGCTGGTGGGGGCTGGTCGCGCAGTTCCCCGCGCCCCTGAAAGCGGGGCTTCGCCCCGCCCCTTCAGCGCGTCCGGCACGCTACGGCTGGGGCAGTGCGGGGGTGGAGTCGTCCTTCAGGGATATGCCGGTGCAGCCGAGGTCGCGTGCTCTGCGCATCAGTGTCGCCAGCTTCGTCGCCGCGGCGGTGTGGGACAGGCCGAGGGGCGGGCGGATGTTGGAGAGGCAGTTGCGGTCGGCGTCCGTGGTGCGACCCGGGCGCGGGTCGTACGTGAGATACGCGCCGAGCGAGTCCGCGGCGGACATCCCGGGCCGCTCCCCGATGAGGACGACGGCCATCCCGGCCCCCAACACGTGCGCGATGTCGTCGCCGAGAGCCACCCGCGCCTGCTCGGCGAGTACGACGGGAGCGACGCGCCAGTCGGAGGGCAGCCGCTGTGTCGTCGCGCGCACGACGGCCGCCGCGTGCTCGTGCACCGCCCGGCTGGACAGCCCGTCGGCGACGACGAACACCACGTCCCAGCCGTCGCGGGGCAGATGCGCCCGGTCCACGTCGTGGAGTCTGCGTCCGAGGTCGGGGCGCTGGAGATAGGTGAGCCGGTCGGGGGCGGCGCTGCGCACCCGTATCGTCGCCGCACCCGCCAGCGCGGACGCCACCACGTCCGGGTCGAACGGCGAGTGCACCGCGTCCCGCGCGGCGGCGTGCGCGGCCTGCAGTTCGAGCCGGTGCCGCGTGGGCAACGCCGAGCCGGCCCGCCCGAGCCCGATCCGGGCCTGGGTGTGCCGACGCAGGGAGTTCCAGAGGGCGGTGTCCGAGTCCAGCGCCATTACCTGACGTTCCGTCATGCCGCCAGCCCCCGCCCGATCGCCGTCAGTGGATGCCCCGTACCCGCCACGTCCCGTATCCCGCCCCCTTCGTCCAGCAGGCCGATCCGCCCCAGCCACGTCTCGAACTCCGGTGCCGGGCGCAGCCCGAGCACCTCGCGCAGGTACAACGCGTCGTGGTACGAGGCGGATTGGTAGTTGAGCATGATGTCGTCGCCTCCGGGGGTGCAGATCACGAAGGAGGCGCCGGCGACACCGAGCATGGTGAGCATCGTGGCGATGTCGTCGTCATCGGCGTCGGCGTGGTTGGTGTAGCAGATGTCGAGGCCCATGGGCAGGCCGAGCAGTTTGCCGCAGAAGTGGTCCTCCAGGGCCGCGCGGAGGATCTGGCGGCCGTCGTAGAGGTACTCCGGGCCGATGAAGCCGACCACCGTGTTCACGAGCAGCGGGTCGTAGCGGCGGGCGACCGCGTACGCCCGCGCCTCCACCGTCTGTTGGTCCACCCCGTGGTGCGCGTCGGCGGAGAGCGCGCTGCCCTGCCCCGTCTCGAAGTACAGGGCGTTGGAGCCGACCGTGCCCCGAGCCAGCGAGCGCGCCGCCTCGTACGCCTCGTCCAGGAGTCCCAGCGTGACCCCGAACGAGGCGTTCGCGGCCTGCGTACCGGCGATGGACTGGAAGACGAGGTCCACCGGGGCGCCGCGTTCCATCAGGTCGATGCTGGTGGTCACGTGGCACAGGACGCAGGACTGGGTGGGGATGGAGTAGCGGTCGATCACTCCGTCCAGGAGGTCCAGCAGGTCCAGTACCGCCCGGGGGCTGTCCGTGGCCGGGTTGATGCCGATCACCGCGTCGCCGGAGCCGAGGAGCAGTCCGTCCAGCAGGGCCGCCGCCACGCCGGCGGGGTCGTCGGTGGGGTGGTTGGGCTGGAGGCGGGTGGCCAGGCGGCCAGGGAGACCGATCGTGGAGCGGAAGGCGGTGACGACCCGGACCTTTCGGGCGACCGCCACCAGGTCCGCGTTGCCCATCAGTTTCGACACCGCGGCGACCATCTCGGGGGTCAGCCCGGGGGCGAGTGCGGCGAGCGTCGGCGCGTCCGCCGCGTCCGACAGCAGCCATTCGCGCAACTCCCCCACCGTGAGGCCCGAGACGGGGGCGAAGGCCGCCGCGTCGTGGCTGTCCATGATGAGGCGGGTCACGTCGTCGGTCTCGTACGGGATCACCGGCTCGGCGAGGAACCGCGGGAGCGGGACCTCGGCCAGCGCCCACCGCGCGGCGACGCGCGCCTGCGCGGAGTCGGCGGCGAGCCCGGCGAGACGGTCGCCGGAACGCTCGGGGCTCGCGGCGGCGAGCAGCCCCGCGAGACCGGCGAAGGAGTGCGTCCGGCCGCCGAGGGTGGCGGAGTAGGTGCTCATGCCAGGGACCGTACGGAGGCGCGTCGGGCGCGGTCCACGATCCGGCGCAGAGTTAACAAGGACGTTCGCTCCACCCGGGCTCCTAAAGGTCTGGTTGACGCACATTTAACGTTCCGACCCGTGACAGGACTCATTTCTCGTGCAGCATTCCGGTTCGTAATCCACTCCGCTGCACCCAGGGTGCGGACGGCGAGCGACCACGGGAAGGGGCCACTCGATGGCAGTGCAAGAGGGCGTGGTCCCTGAGGCGGCGGGCACTCCGGAGGTCCCCGGAGGCGCAGTTCACCGGCTCAAGCCGAACGCGATCGGACTGCTGGGCGTGGTCTTCATGGCCGTCGCCACCGCCGCCCCGATCACCGCCATGACGGGCAACGTGCCCTTCATGGTCTCCGCCGGCAACGGCATCGGCGCCCCGGCGAGCTACCTCGTCGCAATGGTCGTCCTGGCCATCTTTGCGGTCGGCTTCACCTCGATGGCGAAGCACATCACGTCCACCGGCGCCTTCTACGGTTTCATCTCCTACGGCCTCGGCCGTACCGCGGGACTCGCCTCGGGACTCCTCGCGACCTTCGCGTACGTCGTCTTCGAGCCGGCCCTGATCGGCATCTTCTCGACCTTCGCCACCGGAACCCTCAAGGACCAGACGGGACTTGACGTGCCCTGGTGGGCGTTCGCGGTCCTCATGCTCGCCGTCAACGCGACGGGCACGTGGTTCGGGGTGTCCGTCGCCGAGAAGCTGCTCGTCGTCCTGCTGGCCACCGAGGTGACGATCCTGGCCGCCATGGCCGTCTCCGTCGCCCTGCACGGCGGCGGCCCGCACGGCTTCACCTTCGGCCCGGTCAACCCGGTCAACGCCTTCAAGGGGACCTCGGCGGGCCTCGGCCTCTTCTTCGCCTTCTGGTCGTGGGTCGGCTTCGAGTCCACGGCGATGTACGGCGAGGAGTCCCGCGACCCGAAGAAGATCATCCCCAAGGCGACGATGATCTCCGTCCTGGGCGTCGGTGTCTTCTACGTCCTCGTCTCCTGGATGGCCATCATCGGCAACGGCGAGAGCGAGGCCGTCACGGCCGCCTCCTCCTCGAACCCGCTCGCCCTGTTCTTCAACCCCACCGAGCACTACGTCGGTCACTGGGCCGTCGACGTCATGCAGTGGCTGATGATCACCGGCTCACTGGCCTGCGGCATGGCCTTCCACAACTGCGCCGCCCGATACATGTACGCACTGGGCCGCGAGGGCGTCCTCCCCTCGCTCCAGCGCACGATCGGCCGCACCCACCCCCAGCACGGCTCCCCGCACATCGCGGGCCTCGTCCAGACGGTCGTCAGCGCCGTCCTCATCGCCGCGTTCTGGCTGGCGGGCAAGGACCCGTACACCGGTACGTACGTCCTGCTCGCCATCCTCGGCACGATGGCCATCCTGGTGGTGCAGGCGGTCTGCTCCTTCGCGGTGCTGGCGTACTTCCGCAAGAACCACCCCGAGAGCAGGCACTGGTTCAAGACCTTCACCGCCCCGCTCATCGGCGGCCTCGCGATGCTCGGCGTGGTCGTCCTGCTGGTGTCCAACATGGGCGCCGCGGCCGGCACGGAGTCCGGCTCCCTCGTGCTGAAGGCGACCCCCTGGATCGTCGCCCTGATCGCGGCGGGCGGCGTGGCGTACGCGACGTACCTCAAGCGCCGCGCACCGCAGCGGTACGCCCTGCTCGGGCGGACGGTCCTGGAGGAGACCAAGGAGCGGTAGGACCCAAGCAGCGGTAGGACCAGGAAAGCGGCGGGAAAACATTTCTTCGGCGAGGGCTCTCAGCCCTCGCCGAAGTGCTGCTCCCGGTGGACCCGCCAGCGGTCCATCATCGACTCCAGCTCGCCCTCCATGAACTCGAAGAAGGCGAGGGTCTCCGCGAGCCGACCGCCCGCCGGGGTGTCCGCGCCCAGGCTGACGACGCCTTCGCGCAGCGCGTCCTCCCAGCGCTTGATGATCGCCTCACGGTTGGTCAGCGCCTCGTACCACTGGTCGCTGTGCACGCGGTACCGCTCCCGGCGCGATCCGGGTTCCCGCTCGCGCGACACCATGTGCACCTGCGCCAGATAGCGCACCGCACCGGAGACCGCCGCGGGGCTGATCCGCAGTTGCTCGCCCAGTTCGACCGAGGTCAGAGCACCGGTGTCCGAGGCGAGCAGCGCCCCGAAGACCCGGGACGGCATCCGGGGCATCCCGGCCTCCACGAGTTGCGCCGCGAAGTGCTCGACGAACCGCGAGACCGCCTCCGCGTCCCGGCCCACCGCTCCTGCCGCTTCCACCGCCTCCGGTTCTGCCATCCCTCGATTGTATCCGAGCATTTATACAATTCGTTAACTTCACAAATTTCTGAAAGAAGCGTACGTTCTCAGGCATGACGAAGGGCAGGGCCAAGGGAATGACGAAGGCCACGACGAAGGCGATCACCGTCTCCGGGCTGCACAAGTCGTTCGGCGGGACACACGCGCTGGAGGGTCTCGACCTGGACGTCGAGGCCGGCGAGGTGCACGGTTTCCTCGGTCCCAACGGCTCCGGGAAGTCCACCACCATCAGGGTCCTGCTGGGCCTGCTGCGCGGCGACGCGGGCGCGGCGCAGGTGCTCGGCCGGGACCCCTGGGCGGACGCGGTGGAGCTGCACCGCCGGGTCGCCTACGTTCCCGGTGACGTCACCCTGTGGCGCAACCTCTCCGGCGGCGAGGTCATCGACCTGTACGGGCGGCTGCGCGGGGGGCTCGACCCGGCACGCCGGGCGGAACTGATCGAACGCTTCGAACTCGACCCCACCAAGAAGGGACGCACCTACTCCAAGGGCAACCGGCAGAAGGTCGCGCTCGTCGCCGCCTTCGCCTCGGACGTCGACCTGCTGATCCTCGACGAGCCCACGTCGGGGCTCGACCCGCTGATGGAGGAGGTCTTCCAGCGGTGCGTCGAGGAGGAGCGCGACCGTGGGCGGACCGTCCTGCTCTCCTCGCACATCCTCAGCGAGGTGGAGGAGTTGTGCGACCGCGTCAGCATCATCCGCAAGGGCCGCACCGTCGAGAGCGGCACCCTCGCCGACCTGCGCCATCTGACCCGTACCAGCGTCACCGCCGAACTCGCGGGACCGCCCAACGGGCTGGCGCACCTGCCCGGCGTGCACGACCTGGACATCCGGGGCCACCGGGTCAGGCTCCAGGTCGAGACCGACAAGCTCGACGCCGTACTGCGCTCGCTCACCGACTCGGGCGTACGGTCACTGACCTCGACGCCGCCGACCCTGGAGGAACTGTTCCTGCGGCACTACCAGGACGACGTCCAGGGCGACGTCCGGGACGACATCGGGGGCGACGTCCGGGTGAACGGCGAAGGGACGAGGGCGCGATGACCACCGCGACCACCGCGACCACTGCCGTACGGGGTGGGGTACGGGCCCGGAGTGCCCGCCAACTCACCGGAACCAGAACGCTGTTGAGGTTCTCCCTGCGCCGCGACCGGCTGATGATGCCGCTGTGGGTCGGCGTGATCGGCCTGCTGGTGGTGTCCATGCCGAACTCCCTGAAGTCCATCTACGGCACCGCCGCCGAACGCGCCGACCTCGCCCGCCAGATGCTCACCAACAGCTCCCTGCGCGCCACGTACGGGCCCGTGTTCGACGACTCGCTCGGCGGACTCACCGCCTGGCGCATCGGCGGCTACGCCGGTCTGTTCGCCGGGATCATGAGCCTGCTCGTCGTCGTACGGCACACCCGCGAGGAGGAGGAGAGCGGGCGTCAGGAACTCCTCTCGTCGGCGATGGTGGGGCGCCGGGCCCCGCTGACGGCGGCGCTGCTGGCCGCACTCGTCGCCAACGGCGTGCTCGCGCTGCTCATCGCGGGCGGGCTGGCAGGGCAGGGCGGCGCCGGTGCGCTGGCCCTCGGGCTCGGCGTCGGGGGCGTCGGCATGGTCTTCGCCACCATGGCGGCGATCGTCGCCCAGCTCACCGAGAGCGCACGGCTCGCCAAGGGGCTGACGGGCGCCCTGCTCGGCGCGGCGTTCGTGCTGCGGGCGGCGGGCGACTCGTCGACGAACGACGGTTCCTCCGTGCTGACCTGGGTGTCGCCGCTGGGGTGGCTGGAGAACGAACGCCCCTTCGCTCACGAGCGGTGGTGGGTGCTGCCGCTGTTCGTCGCGGCCGTGCTGATCCAGGGCGCGGTCGCCTACGAACTCGCCGGGCGGCGCGACGTCGGGATGAGCTTCCTGCCGACCCGGCCGGGGCCCGCACGGGGGCGGCTCGGGTCGGCCGGGGCGCTGGCCTGGCGGCTGCAGCGGGGGGCCGTGCTGGGGTGGAGCCTCGGGTTCCTCGCCGCGGGGGCCGCGTTCGGCGGGATCACGAAGGGGGCCGCCGATCTCGTCGGGAGCAACGACAAGACCCGGCAGATCATCGAGCGGATGGGCGGGCAGTCCGGGATCACGGACGCGTTCCTCGCGGCGATGGTCGGCATGTTGGGGATGGTGGCCGCGCTGTACGTCGTCTCGTCGGTGCTGCGGTTGCACGGTGAGGAGACCTCACAGCGGGCGGAACCGGTGCTGGCGAACGCGGTGGGGCGACTGCGGTGGGCCTGCGGCCATCTGGTCGTCGCCTTCGGCGGCGCGGCGCTCATCATGGCGCTGGGCGGGCTCGGCCTCGGACTCGGGTACGGCCATGAGTTCTGGCCCGTGCTCGGCGCCTGCCTCGTCCAGGTCGCGGCGGTCTGGACGCTGGGCGGGCTTGCGGTCCTTCTCTACGGGGTCTCGCCCCAGCTGGCCCCCGGCGCCTGGGGCGCGGCCGGGGTGGCCCTCCTGCTGGGCTGGATCGGCCCCGCCCTGAACGTCCCCCAGGCCGCCATGGACCTCTCCCCCTTCGGTCACCTCCCCAAGCTGCCGGGCGGGGATATGGCATGGACACCGGTACTGATCCTGACGGCGATCGCGCTGGCCCTGACCGCCACGGGGCTGGCGGCGTTGCGGCGCCGGGACATGAGCACCTGAGGGCCGGCGCACGCGTGCCTGGTGCGGGGACCGGGGAACCCCGGGTCCCCGCACCACGTCCATGAGGGGCATGGGGCAAAGGATGCGGGCCGCGGGCGGTTGTCTGATCGCTGTCGTCGGCGCGGGGGCGGGGCTTGCGGTCTGGGCCGTCAACAGCCGCGACCGGTTCCAGCGGTTCGAGCAGGGGCCCGACTGGAGCGTGCTCTATGCCGAGTTGCCCCTGATGGTCCTCGGCGGGACGGCCGCCGCGCTGGGACTCTGGGCCCTGGGACTCC
Organism: Streptomyces sp. NPDC111656; assembly: GCF_055656965.1. Taxonomy (NCBI): domain Bacteria; kingdom Bacillati; phylum Actinomycetota; class Actinomycetes; order Kitasatosporales; family Streptomycetaceae; genus Streptomyces; species Streptomyces sp. NPDC111656. The sequence goes on along the minus strand of NZ_JBVKCA010000008.1, from coordinate 439,641 downwards.
GGGCCCTCGGCCGACGGGTCAGAGCACGACGCTTAGCCCCTCGAGCCCGCGGATCACGAAGTTCGGCTTGCGCTCCGGCTCCGCGGCGAGGGCGAGCGTCGGTGCCTTCTCCAGCAGAGCGCCCAGGGACGCGGCCAGTTCGAGGCGGGCCAGCGGGGCGCCGATGCAGTAGTGAATGCCGGCGCTGAAGGAGATGTGGGGGTTGTCGGCGCGGGAGAGATCCAGACTCTCCGGGGACGCGAAGACCTTCGGGTCGTGGTTGGCGGAACCAAAGAGCAGGGCGATCTCCGCGCCCCGGGGAACGGTCGTGCCGTCGATCTCGATGTCGTCCAGAACCCACCGTTCGAAGAGCTGGAGCGGGGTGTCGTAGCGCATCAGCTCCTCCACCGCCGTGGGGATCAGCGAACGGTCGCCGCGCAGGGCCGCCAACTGGTCGGGGTTGCGGAACAGCGCCCACCACCCGTTCACCGTGGCGTTCACCGTCGCCTCGTGGCCCGCGTTCAGCAGCAGGACACAGGTGGAGATCATCTCCTGTTCGGTCAGGCGGTCCCCCTCGTCGTGCGCGGCGATGAGGCCCGAGATCAGGTCGTCGCCCGGCTCCTCGCGGCGCGCGGCGATCAGCTCCCGGAGGTACTCGGTGAACTCCACCGACGCCCGGACCGCCTTCTCCGCCGTCTTCTCGGAGGGGTTCAGCTCGTACATCCCGCAGATGTCCGCCGACCACGGCCTGAGCGGCGCCCGGTCCGCCTCCGGGATGCCCAGCATCTCGGCGATCACGGCCACCGGGAGCGGCTCGGCGACATCGGTGAGCAGATCCCCGCCGCCGGCCGCCACCAGGCCCGCGACCAGCTCGTTCGCCAGCCGGTCCACATACGGCCTGAGCCGCTCGACCGTGCGCGGTGTGAACGCCTTGGAGACCAGCCGTCGGATCCGCGTGTGGTCCGGCGGCTCCAGGTCCAGCATTCCGTGGTCGTTGAGGACGTGGAACGGCTCGTGCTCGGGCGGCGGGGCCGTCCGCCCGAAGTCCTCGTGCGTGTAACGGTGCTGGTAGGTCCGGCCCAGGCGCCGCTCCCGCAGCAGCGCCGACACGTCCGCGTGGTGCGGGACCAGCCACTGGTCGGTGGGCTCGTAGTAGTGCACCCGGCCGCGCTCACGCAGCTCCGCGTACGCGGGGTACGGGTTCGCCACGAACTCCGGGTTCCAGGGATCGAAGGCCGACGGTGTCCGCGGAGACTGCGAGGACTGCGGGGTGTGCGAGGCTGCCATGGGCGGACGCTAGCCCGACTCGGCCCCGCTGAACAGGGGTGTCCCGGCGGCCGAGCCGTCGGCGGGGACCCCCGTACCCCGCCATCGGCCCGGCCACCGCGCCCCCCGGTCAGGGGTCACCTGGGTCACCTGGGTCACCTGGGTCACCTGGGTCACCTGGGGATGATCAGCCGCGCCTCGTACGCGAACACCGCCGCCTGTGTGCGGTCCCGCAGGCCCAGCTTCACCAGGATCCGGCTCACATGGGTCTTGATCGTGGACTCGGCGACGAACAGCTGCGAAGCGATCTCCGCGTTCGACAGACCCTGGGCGATCAGGACCAGCACCTCCGTCTCCCGCTCGGTCAGCTCGCCGTAGGCCGCCTGGGCCGTGGCCGAGAGCCGCGGAGCGTCCGAGAGCTTGGAGAACTCGGTGATCAGCCGCTTGGTCACGGACGGGGCGAGCAACGCCTCACCGGCCGCCACCACCCGCACCCCGTCGGCGAGTTGACGCGCCGAGGCGTCCTTGAGCAGAAAGCCCGAGGCTCCCGCGCGCAGCGCCTGGTACACGTACTCGTCGAGGTCGAAGGTGGTCAGCACCAGCACCTTCGCGGCGCTGTCCGCGGCGACGATCTCCCGGGTCGCCTCGATGCCGTTCATCTCCGGCATGCGGATGTCCATCAGCACGACGTCCGGCCCGAGCTCACGGACCCGCTCGACCGCGTCCCGGCCGTTGACCGCCTCGCCGACCACCTCGATGTCCGGCATCGCGCCGAGCAGCACCGAGAAGCCCTCGCGGACCATCACCTGGTCGTCGGCTATCAGGACGCGGATGGTGCCGTTCGTCATCCGGACTCCTCCGCCGCCCGTAGCGGCACCGGCAGGAAGACCGTCACCTCGTAGCCCCCGTCGTCCGTCTCGCCCGTCGTCATCTCACCGTCCAGCATCGTGACCCGCTCGCGCATCCCGGTGATGCCGTGCCCCGCGCCGTGGGTGGACTTCACCAGGGTCGTGGTCTGCGCGGGGCCGTTGACTATGCGCAGGCCGAGCCCGCCGAGAACGTAGCCGATCTCGACGCGGGCCGTCGCGCCCGGCGCGTGTCGCAGGGTGTTGCTCAGCGCCTCCTGGACTATGCGGTACGCCGACAGCTCCACGCCCTGCGGGAGTTCGCGCACCGCGCCCGTGACCGTCTTCTCCACGCTCAGGCCCGCCTCCCGCACATTGGCGAGGAGCGCGCCGAGGTCGGCGAGGGTGGGCTGCGGGGCGTCCGGAGCCTCGTAGTCCGCGGCCCGTACGACACCGAGGACGCGGCGCAGCTCGGTGAGCGCCGCCACCGCGTTCTCGCGGATCGTGACGAAGGCCTGCTCCAGCTCGGGCGGTGGGTTCTCCACCCGGTAGGGCGCGGCCTCCGCCTGGATGGCGACCACCGACATGTGGTGGGCGACCACGTCGTGCAGCTCGCGGGCGATCGTGGTGCGCTCCTCCAGGAGGGTGCGCTTGGAGCGCTCCTGCGCCGTCTCCGTCTGGTGGGCGGTCACCTCCTGCTCGGCCGCGCGGCGTACGTGCAGGACGGTGACGACCAGGAGGGCGAGGGCGGAGAGGAACAGCAGCGGAGCCGCGTTGCCCCCCATGTGCCCGGCGCCGAAGAGGGACTCGGACATGAATCCGTACCACGCGGTCAGCACCCACATCCAGGCGGCGGTGCGCGGCCGCGTCCGCAGCGCCACGACCGTCAGCACCACCAGGTGGGTGATGAAGGCACCCTCCGACCAGGGCCATTCGCCCCAACTGCCGCTGAACACGGCCGCGACCGGTGTCGCCGCCATGGAGAACCAGAATGCTCCGACCGGCCGGACGAGCGTCAGCAGGACCGGGAGCAGCGCGAGGAGGCTGGGCACCAGACTCTCGATGCCGGGGCCGCCTTGGTTCGCGGTGCTCGCGACGGACATCGCGAGCAGCCCGCACGCCGTGATCACGGCGTGCGGAGTCCAGGCCGCGTACTCCCTGACGCGCTCGGGGAGGCGTCGGGCGAGCGGACCGTCCACCCGCATCCGCGGCAGGGGGCGGTAGGCGAAGGCGTCGTGGAACAGGTCCTGCCGCAGCCCGCGCAGGGCGTCCGCGGCCAGCCGGAACTCCGGGCTGCGGGGCTTGGCCCCGCCCGGCGGCTTCATCTGCGTCTGGGTCGTCTCGGTCACGTTCAAAACGGTAGGCCGCCTGCCGGGTCGCGGTCGTCACCAGTGAGAAGGGTCCTGCGGGATCCGTCTCAGGTACTACGGGTATCCCCAGGGTGTCCCCCAGGAGGGATCCGGGAGGGATCCGGGAGGGATCCGGGAGGGATCCGGGAGGGATCCGGGAGGGATCCGGGAGGGATCCGGGAGGGATCCGGGAGGGATCCGGGAGGGGACACCCGGGGGACGGGGTGGGCGCGCGAGTGCGCGGGCTCAGTAGCCGGACGGGCGCACGAGGCCCGACTCGTAGGCGAAGACCGCGGCCTGGGTGCGGTCGCGCAGGCCCAGCTTCACCAGGATGCGGCCCACATGGGTCTTCACGGTCTGCTCGGCGACGACCAGGCGCTCGGCGATCTCCGCGTTCGACAGGCCCTGCGCGATGAGGGCCAGCACCTCCGTCTCCCGCTCGGTCAGCTCGCCCACGCGCTGCTTGAGCGGGGCACGGGGTGTGGAGTCCAGGCGGGAGAACTCGGCGATGAGACGGCGGGTGATCCCGGGGGCGAGCAGCGCGTCGCCCGCCGCCACCACCCGTACCGCCTCGGCCAGCTGGTCGGCGGACGCGTCCTTGAGCAGAAACCCGGAGGCGCCGGCCCGCAGCGCCTCGTACACGTACTCGTCGAGGTCGAAGGTGGTGAGCACCAGCACCTTGATGTGCGGGGTCTCGCCGGTGATGCGTCTGGTCGCGTCGATGCCGCCGAGCTCGGGCATGCGGATGTCCATCAGCACGACGTCCGGGGCGAGTTCGGCGACCTTGGCGATCGCGTCCAGGCCGTCGACCGCCTGGCCGACCACCTCGATGTCGGGCTGGGTGTTGAGCAGCACGGTGAAACCCTGGCGGACCATCTGCTGGTCATCGGCGATCAGTACGCGGATGGTGCTGCTCGTCATCGGCTCTCGTCTCCTGTGCGGCCTGAACGATCGACGTCGGTGAAAGGGGGAGGGGAAAGGTCGGTGGAAGGGGCATCGCCCGTGACCGCGCCGTCGCGGGGCAGGAAGGCCGCCACCACGAACCCGCCGTGCGCGGTCTCGGAGGTCACGAGGGTGCCGCCCAGCATCGCGGCGCGCTCCCTCATACCGAGCAGCCCGTGCCCCGCGCCCGGGGACGGCGGAGCGGGACGCTCGGGCCTGGAGTTGATCACCCGCACCTGAAGCCCCCGCGGGAAGTGCCACAGCTCGACGCGGACCGCCGAACCGGGCGCGTGCCGCAGGGCGTTGCTCAGCGCCTCCTGGATGATCCGGTACGCCGACAGCTCCACGCCGGGCGGCAGTGGGAGCTGCTCGCCGGTGATCTCCGTGGTGACCTGGAGACCGGCGGCGCGGGTGTTCTCGACGAGGGCGTCGAGGCGGTCGAGCGTGGGCTGCGGGGAGTTGGGGGCCGCACCGGTGCCGGCACCGAGGCCGTACGGGTCCTCGAGGTTCTCGGAGCGCAGCACGCCGAGGACGCGGCGCAGCTCGGTGAGCGCCTCCAGGGCGTTCTGCCGGATGCCCTCGAGGTTCTCCTTCAGTTCGTCGGAGGGGTTCTCGACCAGGTGCGGGGCGACCTGGGCCTGGATGGAGATCACCGACATGTGGTGGGCGACCACGTCGTGCAGCTCGCGCGCGATCCGGCTGCGCTCCTCGAGGAGGGTGCGGCGGGCGCGCTCCTCCTCGGTCTGCGAGGCCTGTGCGACGAGCTGGGTGCGGGCCTCGCGGCGGCCGCGCAGGGCGATGCCGAGGAGGACCACCGCGGCGAAGACGACGACTGCGAGCAACCCTGTCGGGTGGTACAGCTGTCCGCCGATCAGACCCTGCATGACGTACGTCAGCAGGGCGGTCACGGACAGCGCGCCGATGGCCACCCGTGCGGGCAGCCGCAGGGCGAGGAGGAAGAGCACGAAGGCGTGCGCGATCAGCGCGGACATACTCCACGGCCAGTCGGGGCCCGGGGCTGGGAAGTCCACGGGGATGTCCATCATGTGCGGCTTGGCCGCGGCCGCGGCCGATACCGCGGCGCCGAGCGAGAGCCACCAGGCCGGCACCGGCCGCCACAGAGCCAGGACGACCGCCACCCCCTGCGAGGCACCCGTCACCACACCCAGCGGGAAGCCGATTCGGTAGGTGTCGTTCATCTGAGCTACCTCAGCGAGCCCGAGGGCGAGGGCGATCCAGCACAGCACGACGTGTGGCAGCCGACGCAGCCATCGGGGCCGGGACAGCGGCGGCAGCGGGGCGGCCGACGGTGAGGTGAGGTCGGCGAGGACCTCACGCAGGAGGCTGCGTGTGCGGTCGGTGTACGAGTCCCCGGACTCGGCGCTGGTCACCCGGTCAACCCTAGGCACGGCGGGCCGTTCGCGACCCCGCCGGACCACCACGACGGTGGACGCGGACGACCCGGGAGGGACGGCCGGACCGGCGGCGCGGACCCTGCTCGTAGGAGTGAAAGGCGACCCAGCAGACGCCGAGCGCGAAGGCGAAGACCGGAAGCCAGGCGAGGCGGGCAGCCACCCAGCCCGAACCGTCGGGAACCAGGTGCAGACCGGGCAGCCTTCCCACCAGCAGACCCACGGCGGTGACCGCCATCATCGACGTCTGGTGCCAGAGGAATATCGTCATCGCCGACAGATTGACCAGGGCCACCACAGCCCACGCCAGGGGCCGCCGCAACCACCGGCGCAACGGCTCACGCAGCAGAAGAGCGAGGCCGCACTGGGCCACGCCGAAGGTCACCGCGGCCAGCGTCGGCGGGTTCAGGTTCGAGACCGCCGCGCCCGGGACGCCGACCATCGACGCCGGGTAGCCGGCCCACGTCACCAGCACCGCGGTCGCCGCCGCGCCGCACAGGAGCAGCACCCAGCCCGCACGCCGTCGGTCCAACTCGCCGCGCGTCCAGGCCGCGCCCAGTGTGTACGGGACCATCCAGCCCGCCGCCACGTTCACCCAGCCGAGCCAGGACGGGCCGCCCAGTCCGAAGCGCATCAGGTCCACATGGAGAACGACGGCCAGCGGCCACAGCGGGTTGAGCCGGGTGAGCAGGGGCGTGGCGGCCGTCAGTCCCGCGAAGACCAGGAGGAACCACAGCGGGGACAGGGCGAGTTTGACGAGGGTGTGGACCGTGCCGACTCCCGTGCCCGACGCGAGCAGGCCGACGGTGGCCACCGTCCAGAGGGTCAGTACCGCGGCCACGGGTTTGAAGAGCCGCGTGAGGCGGGCGCGCAGCCACCGTCCGTACGTCGTGCCGCGCGCCCGCGCCGACGCGTAGCTCTTCGTCGCCACATGGCCGCCGACCAGGAAGAACACCGCGAGCGTCTGGAAGACCCAGGAGATGGGTGCCAGCCACGGCATGTGCTGCAACGGGCTCGCCGTGTGCAGCGCGCCGCCGTCCGCGACCAGGGCCGTCACCAGCCAGTGGCCCAGGACCACGCCGAGGATCGCGAAGGCGCGCAGGGCGTCGACCGCGCGGTCCCGCTCCGCGGGGGTGGCGGCGTCGATACGGCGGGCGCCGTCTCCCATGGCGTGGGTGACGGTGCGCAGGGCGGCCGTGCGCGTGATGGTGGAGGGGCGTATGGAAGTGGAGGGGTGCATGGGGGTGGCGGGGGGTGTGCGTCGCTTCGGTGCGGTCTGTGGGGTCGTTCGGCGGGTGGCTGCCTCTTCATGAACCGTCGACTCACGCACGGGTTACCTCCGAGGTGTCTCCGAGGACGATCCGGGCGAGGTTGTCCAAGGACACGGAGCCCGGTTTGAAGTAGTCGCTGTGGCCGCCGGTGCCCGCCGCGAAGACGTGGGCGCCGAAGGCCGGGGACACCGGGTCGGCGCCGAGGCCGACGGTGGAGCCGAAGAGATCGGCGTGGACGTGCGGCACGTTCACGATCCAGTCGTCGGCGCCTCGGGCCGCCCAGATCCGGGCGGAGGTGCGCAGTGCCGACACGGAGTCCGCGCCGGTGCCCGGGCTGCCGACGAGGGCGATGTCGTCCACGTCCAGCCCGCGTGCCGCGCGGCCGCAGACGACCGTGCCGTACGAGTGGCACAGCAGGGAGACGTGCGCCTTCTCGCCGACGACGCCCCGCAGTTCGCGTATGAACCGCTTCAGCGGCGGGGCCGCGTCCTCGGCGCGACCGGTCGTCAGGACCGTGGTGCTGACCGTGCCCGGTGTCTCGTAGCCGAGCCAGGCGATGACCGCCGTACGCGGACGTGAGCTGGATCCGTGGGTTCCGTGGCGATGGTCGAGGCTGTTGAGGTGGTCCTGGAGGGCCCCCGCTCCTGCTCGGAAGCGGCCGTAGGTCTCCAAGGTCGTGTCGGAACCCGGGACCAGGACCGCGACGCGGTCGGCGTGGGCGAGGTCGCCGAGGACCTCGACGGCCAGGCCCTGGCCGCGGCCGTCGAAGGTGAGGAAGTGGCGGGAGGGGGCGGCCATGGCGTGGTCCGCGGCGGCGCGGGTGCGGTCGCCGTGGGCGGCGGCCATGCGGGACGCCTCCGCGGCGTTCGCCCGGTTCGCCGTGTACGCCTTGTCCAGCGTCGCCGGCGTCGGCGGGGCGAGGGCGGCGGGGGCCGGGGCGGGGATCCGCGGGCGGGCCGCGGCGGAGACGGGGACGACCACGGCGGCCGTGACCAGGGCGGCGAGCAGGGTGCGGCTCAGGCGTCGGAGGAATCGGGCGCGGGGGGTGGGGGGTGGCTCGGGTGGCTGAGGTGGACCGGGCCGCTCAAGAGCCGGATCAGGTGGTGTTGTTCGGGCGGCTTTCGCCCTTCCCGCCGCGGGCGGCTTCCCCCGGAGCTCCATGGCGTCCTTCCCATCCGGTCCACCCGCTCATCGGGCGCCTCTGGATGGGAAGTTACGGATCGTGAGGTGTCGTTCGCGTCCCGCCAGGGAGCTCACCTTGGAGGTAGCTCTCAGGTACTACGGGTATGACCGGGGGACGCTACCAAGCCAGTTGGGCGATCTCCTCGGCCACCACCGCGCACGCGTCCGCCGCCGGGTCGATCAGCGGGAAGTGGCCCACGCCCTCCAGGAGCGTCAGGCCGACCACCTCGCCCGCCTTCGCCGCCGCCTCCGCGTACGACTCGGCGACCGCCTCCGGGACGATGACGTCGGTGCGGCCCTGCACGAGGGTCGTGGCGATGCCGGTGGGGAGCAGGAACGCCGGGTCGGCGTACGGCTGCCGCTCCGCGAACCTGGCCTCGCCGCCGAGGAGTTGGCGGGAGGCGCCGGAGCAGACGTTCAGCTTCTCGGCGACCGTGAAATCCGCGATCGGAGCGAGGGCCACGACACCGCGCAGCGGGGCGGGGCGGTCGATGCGCCAAGGAGCGTCGGCGGGCAGGACATGGCGCGCGGCGGCCCACAGGGCGAGGTGGCCGCCGGCCGAGTGGCCGGTGATCACCGTACGGCGGAGGTCCGCCCTCGGCAGGTGCTCGCGGGCGAGCGCCGGCAGCGCGTCGAGTGCGGCCGCGATGTCGTCGAAGGTGTCCGGCCAGCGGCCCGCGACCGGGCCCTCGCCGCCCTGCGCGGGGATCGCGGCGCCCCGGCGGTACTCCACGTTGGCCACGGCGAAGCCCCGGCGGGCCAGGAAGTCCGCGAACGGGGTGATGTGGCGACGGTCGTACGGGGCGCGCCAGGCGCCGCCGTGCAGGACGATCACCAGCGGGGCGGGGACCTCGGGGTCGGGTTCGCGCGGGGTGTAGAAGTCGATCAGCTGGTCGGGATGGTCGCCGTACGTGGCGGTGACGTCGGGGTCGACCGACGGGTGGGAGAAGGCCGAGGCCTCCTCGGCGGCGTCCCGTGCTGCGGCGTCGTCCGGCATGCTCCAACCTCTCAGCGGTGAAACGGATTTGGCGGACCAGGAGTGAATTCGGCCGTTGGCGGGGACGGTATCAGGCCCGTGACGTGCGTCTACACCCGGATGTCACGCTCGGTGAGGGGTAAACGGATCTGATGTTTCGTTACGCTGGGTGGGGTTACTTGAACGGCATTGCTAAGGAGTCCGTCATGTCCGCCGAGTCCGGCACCGTGGGTCGTGGCGAGCCTGACACCGTGGGTTCTGGTGAACCCGGCACCGTACCCGGCACCGTACGTCCTGGTGGGCGTACCGCCCGGGTTCGTGCGGCCGTGTTGCGTGCCGCGGGGGATGTACTCGCCGAGGAGGGGTTCGCGCATCTCGATCTCGCCGATGTGGCGCGGCGGGCGGAGGTCGGGAAGACGACGGTGTACCGGCGGTGGGGGTCGGTGACGGGGCTCATCGCCGATCTGCTGAGTGACATGGCGGAGCAGTCGTCGCCGCGTACGGAGACCGGGTCCGTACTCGGTGATCTGCGGGCCAACGCCGCGTTGGTGCGGCGGACGCTGGCCGATCCTCGGCAGGGGGCGTTGTTTCGGGCCGTCATCGCCGCGGCGACGTGTGATGTGCGTACGGCGGAGGCGTTGCGACGGTTCTACGACGTGCGGGTGAGTGAGTGGGTGCCGTGTGTCGAGGACGGGGTGGCTCGGGGGGAGTTGCCCGTGGGGACCGATGCGGCGATGGTCGTGCGGGCGGTGTCAGCGCCGCTGTATTACTCGTTGCTGACGGTTGGGGTGGTGCCGGACGAGGGGGCCGCCGTGCGGGCGGCGGAGGGGGCGTTTGCTGCGGCGGTGGCGGGGGTGTACGTCGTTGGGGAGTGAACCGGCGTGGGGGTCGGCCGGGGGTTGATCGCCCCCGCCGCCCCGACCCTCCCCCAAGCTCTCGGCTTCGCTCGAGCAGGGGGACCTCCATCATCCCCAGGAGCTCCGCCCCTTCAACCCCACCGGGGGCTGCCGCCCCCGAACCCCCGCATCGGCCTGAACGGCCTCGTCCTCAAGCGTCGGACGGGCTGGAGGTGCGGGCCGGGCCGGGGTGGGTGGGGTGGGGTGCGGCCTCGTCCCTCGAACACCGCACGGCCCGAGGCTTTTGGGGGCGCGGGGAACTGCGCGATCTGCCCCCACCGGCCCGCACCCGAACGACTGCGGCCGGGCGGGGATCCGGGGCGCAGCCCCGGCCCCAGGGGCGCGGGGAACTGCGCGATCAGCCCCCACCCAGCCGCGGGCGGACAAAGCGCCGGGCTACACCCCCTACCTCACCCTCCGCTCAGCGTCTCCCCCAGCACCCGCGCCGCCCGTTCCACGTCCCCGAAGCCCACGTACAGGGGGGTGAAGCCGAAGCGGAGGACGTCGGGGTGGCGGAAGTCGCCCACGACGCCCCGTTCGATCAGGCGCTTCATCACCTCGCCCGCGTCCGCGCAGCGCAGGGCGACCTGGCTGCCGCGTTCGGCGTGGTGGGAGGGGGTCAGGGACTCGACGCGCCCCCGGGGGACGTACGCCTCGACGCATTCCAGGAAGAAGTCGGTCAGGGCAAGGGACTTGGTGCGGACGGAGTCGATCGAGACGCCCTCCCACACCTCCAGCGCGGCCTCCAGGGCCAGCATGGAGAGGATGTCCGGGGTGCCGACGCGGCCCCGCAGGGCGCCCGGGGCCGGTTCGTAGGCGGGGCTCATGCCGAAGGGATCGGCATGGGAGTTCCAGCCGGGGAGCGGGGAGTCGAAGCGGGGCTGGAGGGAGGAACGGACGTAGAGGTACGCGGGGGAGCCCGGGCCTCCGTTCAGGTACTTGTATGTGCAGCCGACGGCCAGGTCGACCCCGTGGGCGTCGAGGTCCACCGGCAGTGCCCCGGCGCTGTGGCACAGGTCCCAGACCGCCAGGGCGCCCGCGTCATGGATCGCGGACGTGAGGGCCGGGAGGTCGTGCAGACGGCCGGTGCGGTAGTCGACGTGGTTCAGCAACACCGCCGCCGTGCGGGGGCCCACCGCCGACGGGATGTCCGCAGGTTCCAGGGGGCGCAGTTCGCAGCCGGTGAGGCGGGCCGCGGACGCCGCGATGTAGCCGTCCGTCGGGAACGTCGTCGCGTCGACGATGATCTCGTCACGCCCGTCGGAGGTCAGGGCGGCCAGGCGGACCGCTCCCACCAGGGCCTTGAAGACGTTCACGCTCGTGGAGTCGCCCACCACGATCTGGCCGGGGGCCGCTCCGACCAGCGGCGCGATGCGGTCGCCGATCCGCTCCGGCGCCGTCCACCAGCCGCTCTCCTCCCAGGAGCGGATGCGCATTTCGCCCCACTGGCGGCGCACGACGTCGTCGACCCGGCCGGGGACCGACGCCGGGAGCGCGCCGAGTGAGTTCCCGTCGAGGTACACCACGTCGTCCAGGACGAACTGCGCGCGCAGTTTGGCGAGTTCGTCGGAGGCGTCCAGCTCGGCGGCCCTGACACCCAGCTCAGAACGCAGTTCGGACCGCAGTTCAGACCGCTCAGACATGAGACCTCGCCGTCCACAGCTCGGGGAACACGTTCTTCTGCGCCCGCTTCTCCAGCCAGGCCACCCCGGCGGAGCCGCCCGTGCCCGTCTTCGCGCCCATCGCGCGGCGCGTCGCGACAAGGTGGTCGTTGCGCCATCGCCACACCAGTTCGGCGACGTCCGTCAACGCCTCACCCAGGCGGGCGAGTTCGTCGTGCTCGTCGCCCGCGTACAGGGCCGTCCACACCGCCTCCACCTCCGGCGAGGACTCGTAGCGCCGGGACACGTCCCGGACCAGCACGGACGTGGGGACCGCGTGGCCGCGGCGCGCCAGCAGCCTCAGGACCTCGTCGTAGAGGCTCGGTTCGTGCAGTGCCTTCTCCAGTTCCGCGTGCACGCGCGGCGCGCCCCGGTGCGGGACCAGCATGGACGCGGACTTCTCGCCGAGCAGGAACTCCATCCGGCGATACATCGCGGACTGGAAGCCGGAGCCCTCGCCGAGGGCCGAGCGGTACGAGTTGAACTGGGCGGGGGTGAGCTGGGCGAGGGGCCGCCAGGAGGCGTTCAGCGCCTCCAGCTCCCGTACGGACCGCTTCAGCGCGGCCACCGCGACCGGCACCCGGTCCTCGCGGAGCGCGTTCGCCGCGGTCTCCCACTCGTGGACGATGACCGTGAACCACAGCTCCATGACCTGGGTGGTGACCAGGAAGACCATCTCTCCGGGGTCGTCGGAGAGGGTGTGCTGGAGGTGGGTCAGAACGTCCGCCTGGACGTAGTCCTCGTACGGGGTCGTTCCTTGGAAGTCGAGATGCGGGGTCTCGGGCTCCTGAGCCTCGACGGGCCGAGCCTGCTGGGACGACATCGCTGTCTCCTGATGCGTACTCCGGGTAGCGGTCCGCCCCTGCCGTTTTCGACACGGGGGCCCCGGTCCCCACCGGGCATCCTCCACAATCGTCACCCGAAACCGCAAGGTCCGCCCGGTCACATCGACCAGGCGGACCCGTACGACCTGCGAGTACACCGGGATGGCTACACGACGGCTACACGACGGGTACACCCTGGGAGGGCTCGGCCACCCCGGGGCAGACTCAGCCCAGCGTCTGCGCCGCCGTCGGCGAGGAGTCCTTCAGGAACTGGCTGCAGCGCTCGTACTCCTCCTGCTCGCCGATCGTCTGCGCGGCGCGGGCGAGGGCGTGCAGGGCGCGCAGGAAACCGCGGTTCGGCTCGTGCTCCCAGGGCACCGGGCCGTGGCCCTTCCAGCCGCCCCGGCGCAGGGAGTCCAGGCCGCGGTGGTAGCCCGTACGGGCGTAGGCGTACGACTCGACGACACTGCCTCGCTCGAACGCGTCGTCGGCCAGCTGGGCCCAGGCGAGCGAGGAGGTGGGGTACTTGGCGGCGACATCCGCGGGCGGCGTGCCGTTCGCGAGGAGCTCGCGCGGCTCCGGGTCGTCGGGGAGGTGAGTCGGGGGCGGGCCCCCGAGGAGGTTCTCGTGAATCGTCATACGTTCCAGTCTGCGGCACCCTCCGGGGGTTGTGCCGTACGGGGTACCCGGCGCCCGGACAGCCGCCCCGGAGCCACTGCGGGCGGCCCCGCCTCCCGGTCTCACCGGGGCGGGGACGGGCGCGGGCGCGCGGGCTCCAGGGGCGGGGCCGTCACACAGCCGTGCGTACGGCACTGAGGGCGCCGGCAGTCGGGGGCCGGGCGGCGCACGATCGTGAAGGCCAGCACCGCCCCCACGACCAGCACCCCGGCGCACAGGGGCATCGCACGCCGGAAGGCGGCGTTGAAGGCGTCCGCCGAGCGGTACGCCTCCGGGCCCATCCCGGTCAGCAGGGGCAGCGCGGCCACCGCGATCAGTCCGGCCGCGCGGGCCGCCGCGTTGTTGATCCCGCTGGCCAGGCCCGCCCGCCCGGCGTCCACGGAGGCGAGGACGGTCGCGGTCAGGGGCGCGACCAGGGTCACCATGCCCGCGCCCATCACCACCAGCGCGGGAAGCACATCGCCGAGGTACGAGGCGTGCGGGCCCACCCGCAGCATGAGCAGCATGCCCGTCGCGCACAGCAGCGGGCCGACGGTGAGCGGGATGCGCGGGCCGATGCGCTGGGCGAGCTCGCCGGAGCGGGCGGAGAAGAGCAGCATCAGGACGGTCGTCGGCAGCAGTGCCGTACCGGCGCCCAGGGCCGAGTAGCCCGCCACGACCTGGAGCTGGAGCGCGGTCAGGAAGAAGAAGCCGCCGAAGGCCGCGTACACGCACAGCGTGACGAGGTTGACGGCCGTGAACTGCCGCGACGAGAAGATGTCCGGCGGCATCATCGGGTCGGGTCGGCGCCGCTCGACGTACACGAAGGCCACGCCGGCCGCCACGCCCGCGACCGCCGACACCCAGACCAGTACGGAACCGCTCGTGGCCTCGATCAGGGCGTACGTCACCAGGGCGAGCGCCAGGGCGCCGAGGACGGCGCCGAGGACGTCGAAGCCCCGGCCGTGCGCACGTCCGTCGGACGACTCGGGGACGTGGCGCACGGCGATGGGGGCGCAGATCAGCGCCACCGGAACGTTGAGCAGGAAGACCCAGCGCCAGCCGGGACCGTCCACCAGCCAGCCGCCCAGGAACGGGCCGACCGCCGCGCCGACGCCGCCGAAGCCCGACCACAGGCCGACGGCCCTGGCCCGGTCGTCCGGGTGGAAGGACGCCTGGATGATCGCGAGCGAACCGGGGGTGAGCAGGGCTCCGCCGATGCCCTGCAGGGCGCGGGCCGCGATCAGCACGCCCCCGGTCGGCGCGAGGCCGCACAGCAGCGAGGCGGAGGCGAACCACACCACACCGAGGACGAAGATCTTGCGCCGTCCGAAGCGGTCGCCGAGTGACCCGCCGAGCAGGATCAGGCCCGCGAGGGTCAGCATGTACGCGTTCACGGTCCACTGGAGTGCCGCGAGGCCCGTGCCCAGGTCACGGCCGATCGTGGGCAGCGCGACGTTGACGACCGTCGAGTCCAGCATGGCCATGCTGGAGCCGAGGACGGTGGTCAGCAGGATCCACTTGCCGGTGGGACTGGAGATCCGCACACCGGGACCCGGTCCCGCTCCCTCACCCGATGTCTTCTCCAGAGGCGCAGCCATACTTCGGAGCATACGGAAGGGCCCGGCACCGTGGGCGGTGCCGAGCCCTTTCTCGTACGGTCCGAACCAGGGGAACCCGGATACCGACCGGGGAAACCCGGGGAAACTACTTGAGCTTGTTGCCCGCGGAGCGCAGCATCTCGCACGCCTCGGTCACACGGCCCGCCATGCCCGCCTCGGCGAGCTTGCCCCAGGTGCGCGGGTCGTAGGTCTTCTTGGAGCCGACCTCGCCGTCGACCTTCAGGACACCGTCGTAGTTCTTGAACATGTGGTCCGCGACGGGACGCGTGAAGGCGTACTGGGTGTCGGTGTCGAGGTTCATCTTCACGACGCCGTTCTCCAGCGCGGTGGCGATCTCCTCGGCCGTGGAGCCGGAGCCGCCGTGGAAGACGAAGTCGAACGGGGACGGCTTGCCGTACTTGGCGGCGACGCCGTCGTTCAGCTCCTTCAGGAGGTCGGGGCGCAGGACGACGTTGCCCGGCTTGTAGACGCCGTGCACGTTGCCGAAGGACGCTGCCAGCAGGTAGCGGCCCTTCTCACCCAGGCCGAGCGCCTCGGCGGTGCGCAGCGCGTCGTCGACGGTGGTGTAGAGGGAGTCGTTGATCTCGTGGCTGACGCCGTCCTCCTCACCGCCGGTCGGGGTGATCTCGACCTCGAGGATGATCCTCGCGGCGGCGGCCTTGGCGAGCAGCTCCTGGGCGATGGCCAGGTTGTCGGCGAGGGTCTCGGCGGAGCCGTCCCACATGTGCGACTGGAACAGCGGGTTCTCGCCCTTGGCGACGCGCTCGGCGGAGATGTCGAGGAGCGGACGGACGTACGTGTCCAGCTTGTCCTTGGGACAGTGGTCCGTGTGCAGCGCGACGGTGATGTCGTACTTGGCGGCGACGATGTGCGCGAACTCGGCGAGCGCGACGGCGCCGGTCACCATGTCCTTCTTGTGCTGGCCGCCGAGGAACTCCGCACCACCGGTGGACATCTGGATGATGCCGTCGCTCTCCGCCTCCGCGAAGCCGCGCAGTGCAGCGTGCAGCGTCTGGGAGGAGGTCACGTTGATGGCCGGGTAGGCGAACTTGCCTGCCTTCGCCCGGTCGAGCATCTCGTTGTAGACCTCGGGGGTTGCGATGGGCATCTGTCCGCTCCTTGTATGTGCGGGTCTGCGTACCGCTGCTGCGGCACGACGGGACTGGTGCTTACGGCCCTGACCTAGGGGGGCGACGTCATCGTCGTCCCCATCTTTCCAGACTTGACCGGATGCTCCAGACACCCTGTCCGGGATACGGGACCCCGTGTTCCGCGGGGTCCCGTGCCGGGAGTCCTAGTCCAGGCCCAACTCGTCCTTGGAGTAGGCGAAGAGGTACGGCACTCCGGCGCCGGCCTCGATCTTCTCGGCGGCACCGGTCGCGCGGTCGACGATGGTCGCCACGCCGACGACCTCGGCGCCGGCCTCGCGCACCGCCTCCACGGCGGCGAGCGGGGAGCCGCCGGTGGTCGAGGTGTCCTCGACCACGAGCACGCGCCGACCCCGGATCTCCGGGCCCTCGACGCGGCGCTGCAGGCCGTGCGCCTTGGCGGCCTTGCGGACGACGAAGGCGTCGAGTCGCTTCCCGCGGGCCGCGGCGGCGTGCAGCATGGCCGCGGCGACGGGGTCGGCGCCCATGGTGAGGCCGCCCACCGCGTCGAAGTCCAGCTCGTCGGTCAGGTCGAGGAGGACCTGCCCGACGAGCGGCGCGGCCTCGCCGTCCAGCGTGATCCGGCGCAGGTCCACGTAATAGTCGGCTTCCAGACCCGACGAAAGGGTCACCTTGCCGTGCACCACGGCCTTGTCCTTGATCTGCTGCAGCAGCGCGCCGCGTACGTCACTCATGTCCGCCAGCTTAGAGGCGCCGCCAGCTCCAGGTCATGGTCGCCTCGAGGGGGTCGATGGGGGTGACCAGGCGCGGGTGGGTGTTCAGCCCGTTGGGCGGGCCGGTCTGCGGCTCGACGCAGACGGCGGCCTCCTGCTCGTCGTACACCACCACCCACTCCTCCCTGCTGGCGACCTTCAGCTCCAGCTGCCCCGGCCAGGTGAGCGTGACGTCGACGCCGTCGGGCATGCCGAAGCAGTCGTCCCAGGGGCTGGGCTTCGGCTCGATGCGGTGGCCGGTGGGCAGGTGGTCCGCGCCGCGTTCCTCCTGCCAGGCCGGGGTGAAGTCGACCTGGACGTCTTCTTCACCGAGGTTCCTGTTGAACCACGGGTGCCAGCCGACCTGGGCGGGGAACGAGTCCTCGTACGTCTCCACGGACATGGTGACCGTGAAGGCGTCCTCGGTCAGGGTGAAGAGCTGGGTGACGCGGCCGGGGTGGGGCCAGGGAGCCACGAGGTCGTACGTGATCACGGCCTCGGACTTGCCGGCGCGGGCGGTGCGCCAGGCGCCGTCCCGGGCGGTGCCGTGGATGGCGTGCGGTGGGGCGTTGAGCGGCATCTGCTGGATGGTGGCGCCGTCCAGGAAGCGGCCGTCGCGGATTCTTCCGCACCACGGGACCATCGGGAAACAGCCGAACTTCTGGCCCTGGCGCAGTAGTTCGGCGTCGCCGATTCGTAGACTTCCGATCCGTCCGCCGTTGCCGGGTGTGACGGTCACTTCCGCGTCGCCCGCGGTCAGCGTGATGTCTTCGTTACTCACGGAGTTGACCCTACTGGGCCGGATTCTTTGTTCGCCCCCGCCGCCCCTACCCGTCCCATCCCAAACCCGGGGGCTCCGCCCCCGGGTCCCCCGGGTGGGGTTGTCGACCACGGGACGGTAGGGGCCGGTCGCGCAGTTCCCCGCGCCCCTGGCGGGGCTCGGTCAGCGGCGTTTGCGCAGGGCTCGGGTGACGGCGATGGCCGAGGCCAGGGCGACGGCCGCGGCGGGGGCCGCCCAGCGGAGCGTGGCGCGGGCGTCGGCGGTCTCCGGCGCCGGGACGGGGGCGTAGCGGCCACGCGGCGGGGCGTGGTCCACCTCCTCCGCGCTGCGGCCGATCATCGTCCGCCGCGCATGCGCCGCCTCGGCCACGGCATCCTCCCTGTTCACACGGCTCGGGGCGGGCGGGGCCTGTTCCTCCTCCTCGAAGAGGGCGGAGGACTCGGCCTCCGGGGCGGGCTCGACCTCCGCTTCCGGCTCCGGCTTCTCCGGCTCAGTCTCCCGCTCCGGCTCGCGTTCCGGCTCCCGTTCCGTCGCGCCCTGTGGCGTCTCCGGCGCCTCCGCCAAGTTCTCGACGAACCGGTTCAGCAGGCGGTCCGTGGTCGCGGAGACCGCGTCCGGGGGGAGATCCGCCACGCGGCCGTCCGCGGTGGTGGTTCCGGTGATGGTGACGGTCGTGCCGCCGTCGGAGGGGGTGAGAGTGAGGGCGAGGGCGAGTTTCACGGTGCCGGGGCCGCGCGCCTCGGCGGCGTCGCCCTCGACGGCGTACGAACCGTCGTCCCGGGCGGTGACCCGGACCGTCCCCCGGTAGGTGATGGTGTGGCCGCCGACGCGGACTTTCAGGCGCCCGGAGACGGGCGGCGTCCCGGCGTCCTGCTGGAGTCCGGGGACCGCCCGGGCCACTCGTACGGGATCGGCCAGCGCCTCCCTCAGCCGTTCGGCCTGAACCGGAACGAACACCTCATGCTCCATGTCGGCCGAGCCTACCCAGGACGGCCCGCACCGCACCCTCGTATCCGGGGATTCGTCCGTCCGCCGTCTCAGTCGGCGTAGCGCGGATGGACCAGTGTGGAGGGCGCCAGGCCGGTTACGCGGGTACGCCAGGCGGCGTAAGCGTCGGCGGTGAGGGACGGCTGTGTGAGCGTACGCAGGCGCGGTCCGTGCGGGGCGAGGCGCAGGGGCGTGCCCGCGACGGAGGCGAGGATGAAGCCCCAGTCGCGGGGAGCGCTCGACGCGCCCGCCGTGCGGTCGGGGCCGGCCGCGAAACCGGAGTCCCGGCCGCCGACGCAGTAGGGGGCGGTGCGCAGACCGGCCGCCCGGAGTGTGGACTCGACCGTCCAGAAGACGCGGGGGCGGGAGGAGACGGGGCCCGCGTGGACGGCCAGGCGGCCACCGGGAGCGAGGACGCGGCGCGTCAGGCCGTAGAACTCCTGCGAGTACAGCTTGGTGCTCGCCGTGATCCCGGGGTCGGGCAGATCCGAGATGACCACGTCGTACGTCGACGTGGCCCCGCGCAGCCAGCCGAACGCGTCGGCGGTGAACACGCGCACGCGTCGGTCGTCGAACGCGTGCGCGTTGAGCGCCGACAGGGCCGGGTCGGTGCGCGCCAACCGCAGCACCCCCGGGTCGAGTTCGATCACGTCGACGCGGCGCACGCCCGGGTCGCGCAGTACCTCGCGGGTGGCGAGTCCGTCGCCGCCGCCGAGGACGAGCACGCGCGCGTGGGGGCCGTTCATCGCGGGGTGGACCAGCGCCTCGTGGTAGCGGTGCTCGTCGCGGCCGCTGACCCGCAGGCGCCCGTCGAGGAAGAGGTCGAGCGGGCGGCCGTGCGTGCCCCCGGTGAGCACGACCTCCTGGACACCGGTCTGCAGGGCGACCCGTACGTCCTTGCCGTAGACGGCGCGCCGGGCCGCGCGTTCGAAGTCGCCGACATGGGCGGCGGCCGCGGCGAGCAGGGCGAGGACCAGGACGTTGGCGATGAGCAGGAACCAGCGTCCGCGCCGGCTCAAGTCCCGGCGGAACAGGCCCAGTACGAGGGCTCCGCCGGCCAGCGCGTTCACGGTTCCGGTGAGCAGCGCGCCCTCCAGTTGCCCGAGGAGGGGGAGCAGGAGGAAGGGGAAGGCGAGGCCGCCGACGAGGGCGCCGACGTAGTCCGCCGCGAAGAGGTCCGCCACCGCACCGCCCGGGTCCTGGCGACGGATGCGCTGTATCAGCTCCATGAGGAGGGGGACTTCGGCGCCGATGAGGAGACCGATGGCGAGGGAGAAGGCCGCCAGGAGGTAGCGCGAGCCGCTCGTCCACACTCCGCCCCAGTCGCCGGTCCACGCGAACACCGCGTACAGGGCCATCGCGCTGCAGCCGCCGATCAGGGCGAGCGCCGCCTCGACCGCACCGAAGCCGGCCGCGGCGCGGGGGCGCAGACGTTTCGCGGCGAGGGAGCCGATGCCCATGGCGAAGACCATCACGGAGAGGACCACGGAGGCCTGGGTGACCGAGTCGCCGATCAGGTACGAGGCGAGGGCGACGAGTTCGAGTTCGTACACGAGTCCACAGGCCGCACAGACGAACACGCCCGCGAGGACCAGGAACCGCCCGATGCCCGGGCGGACGGGCAGCCGCGCCTGGCCCTGGACGCCCCAGGGCGGCGGCGCGCCGGGGGGAGCAGGCGCGTGCGGTTCGATCACGCGTGGAACGCTACGTCACGCCACCACGACGCTTCGTCACCCACACGTGTGGAAGTGTCGTCCCGATGTGTGGCGTCCGGCGCTGATGACGGGTTCGTCGGCGGCCGAAGCGGCGGGCGAATCGGCAGCCGAAGCACCACCCCCCTCAAAGCGCCCCCGCCGTCACGCGTACCCCCACCCTCGTGCGTGTCGCCACCAGCTGGCCGTCCTGCGGGTAGGCGTGCCACGTACGCCAGTGGACCTGCCCCTCGTGGCGCTGGGCGAGCAGCGCGGTGAAGGCGTGCGGGCTGCCGGGGAAGACGCCGGCGAGTCCGTTGGGGTGGTCGGAGACCAGGGCAAGTAACTCCTGCGCCCGCCCCGCGAAGGACCCGCGGGAGAGCGTCTCGACGCGCGCCGCGAACTCGTACTCCCAGTCGCCGACCCGCTTGGCCACCCCGAGCGGAAGTGGCGTGCTGCTGCCGGCGATGCACGCGACGGTTTCCGAACAGCTGCCCCGCTCCTCCTCCAGGAGGACCTGGTGGGACGCGCCGAGGAGCCGCAACTGCAGTCTGGCCCCGTCGAGTTCGAGGTCGAGGGTCGCGAGCGCGGGGAGCGGTTCGCGCCCCAGGGCCCAGGCGAGATCGGCCGCGCGCGTGTCGGTGTACGAAGTATTCAGGGTCGTGAGCATGGGTCGGCTCCGCTAGCACGCAAAAAGGGAGGTGGGGGTCCGGCGCACCCGGTCGGTACCTCGGTACCGGGGGATCGGCCCGGTCAGCCCGGTCTGCCCTGTGGGGAAGGGACGATCCGAGGGCTGCTTTGGTGTTTTAGAGGGAATCATGAACTGTGGCGCCACCACAGCGTTTTTACCCAACTTCGTAGGGTTTCCATCCCCCCGAGGGCTCCACAGTTCAACTGTTCAACTACGGCGTGCGCCGGGGCGCGCGGATCGAAGCGCCCCGGCGCACCGTAAGGGGCGCGGGGCGGTGACATCTTCGGCTCCGCCCCGCGGGCGCGACCAGCCCCCACCGACCCGCTGCAGAAGCCCCTTCCCCGGCCCCGCGCCCCACACCCCCGGCGAGGCTCAACTGCCTCCGCCGCACCCCCCGCCGCCCCCGCACGACGACCCGCCTCCGCAGGACGAGCCGCCCCCGCACGACGAGTGCCCACCGCACGAGTGACCCCCGTGGTGCCCGCCGGACGAACCGCTGCCGCAGGACGACGCGGCTCCCCCGGCCCCGCCGGCCCACCAGCTGCCGGAGCTGTCCGAGGACCTGCCCCGCGAGCGGCGGCCCCGCGCCGAACCCGACAAGTTCTTCGAGAGTCCGACCTTCTTCCGGCCGCGGGCGGCGGCACGCAACGACACGACGAACAGGATGAAGACGACCGCCAGGATGAAGCCGATGAACATGGCGTCACCCTCCTTTCGTTACCCCGAAGCGACCCCCCGTGGGCGCCTCGCTTCTTGCGTGCCAGGGGGATGCCCTCGCGTCTCACCGGCCAAAGCCGAGTTGAGGAAGTTCAGAGGGTTCCGCAGCGTCAGTGCCGGGTCGAAAACTTCCGTGAAAGAGGTGAGCGGCGGGGCAACCCTGCCCTCGCCTCATGAGTCACACACGCGCCACCTGTTTCACCTGTTTCCCATTGGTCCGGAAGGGGCCCCACTCTCTGTGATGACTCGTACCCGGCTGACCGCGCTGGCCGCGACGGCCACCCTCGCCGCCACCGGCGGCCTGATCACCGCCTCCCCGGCCTCCGCGGCCGTCACCTGCACCTCTCCTGTCTGGAAGGCGCAGTACTTCGGCAACTCCACCTTCAGCGGCACGCCGAAGCTGACCGCCTGCGACTCCGCCATCAGCGAGAACTACGGGTACGGCGACCCGAGCGGCGTGACACTGCCCAAGGACAACTTCTCCGTCCGCTGGGCCCTCACCCGGGACTTCGGCTCCGGCGGCCCCTTCCGGCTCTCCGCCGCCACGCAGGACGGCATGCGCGTCTACGTCGACGGCGTGCGGAAGATCGACCTGTGGAAGAACGTCTCCACCACCGCCCGCAAGACCGTCGACCTGACCGTCCCGGCCGGCAAGCACACGATCCGCGTGGACTACGTGGCCTGGACCGGCGTCGCCAACGCCGCGTTCACATACGCCCCACGCACCGAGGCCGCCGTCGACAAGGTCAAGCCGCTCGCCCCGACCGGCCTCACCGCCGCGTACGACCGGGACACCACGAAGACCACGCTGCGCTGGGCCGCGAACAAGGAGATGGACCTCGCCGGTTACCGCGTGTACCGCCGGCTGAGCACCACCCAGTGGGCGAAGGCCGGCGGCCCGTCGCTGCTGACCTCCCCGTCGTTCGTGGACGCGACGCCCGCCACGGGCCAGACGTTCCTGTACGAGGTCCGCGCCGTCGACAAGGCGGGCCACGAGTCCGCCGGCAGCCCCGACGCCACCGCCGCGACCGTGGACCGCACGGGCCCGGCGGCGCCGACCGGTCTCACGGTCACCAGCGACGCGTGGTGGGCCACGCTGGCCTGGCATGGGGGCGCCGACGCCGCGAAGTACGAGGTGTACGCCGCCTCCGCGGCCACCGGCCCGTTCACGCTGCTGGGCACGACGACCACGACGTCGTACCGCACCGACGCGCCCATGAACACCGCCCGGTACTACCGGGTCCGCGCCCTCGACGCGCTCGGCAACCCGTCGGCGTACGCCACCGTCACCGGCGACGGCGTCGACCGGACGCCACCGAAGTCCCCGACCTCCCTCGGCTCCGTCGTCCGCCCCGGCTCCACCGAGGTGTACTGGAAGCAGCCCGACGGCTTCTACGAGGACTTCGACAACGGCGGGACCTACCGCGTCTACCGCTCGCCCGGCAAGACCCTCGACCCGGCCGCGCTCACCCGCGTGACCTGCGCCGAGGGGAGCGACGCGACCAGCAGCGGCGGGGACTGCCACGACCTGGGCATGCCCGCGGGCACGTACGTGACGTACGCGGTCGCGGCGGTGGACCCGGTCGGCAACGAGTCGGCGCTGTCCGCCCCGCTCGTCGTCCGCACCGGTGACCGCGTCGCGCCCGGCCCGGTCACCGGCGTGAAGGCCACCCCGCGCGCCGACGGCGTGCTGGTGAGCTGGGCGGCCTCGACCGAGGACGACGTCGAGGGCTACGTGGTCCGGAACGGCACCCGGCAGGCGGACGGCACGGTCAAATGGCTCGGCACCAGCGACTGCTGGGAGGGCACGAGCGACCCGCTCGCGGTGCTGTGCGGCGACGTGCCGGACGGCGAGACGTACGTGTACTCGGTCGTCGCCAGGGACCGCTGGGGCAATGCGCTGCTCCCGAGCGACCCGAAGGTCACGGTCGTCGAGGCCACCGAGCTGGACGTCCGGCCGTCCGTGACGGTCACCCGGGACTGGGACCTCGGCACCATGGGCTACGACACCCTGAAGGGCGGACCCGGCGTGAAGGGGCCGTCCATCAACTGGGAGTGCACCAAGACAGCCGAGTGCGACACCATCGCGGGCTACCGGGTCAGCCGGTGGAACGCGGCCACGGAGGCGTACGAGCCGCTGCACGCCGGACTGCTGCCGACGGATACCCGTGCCTACACGGACACCACGGCCGCGCTGGGGACCACGTACTTCTACACGCTGGAGGCGGTGCGCGCCGACGGCAGCGTCGCGGGCACACACGTGTGGAGCTGCGTCTTTCAGGACCGCGTCTAGTCCAGGACGGCCGGGGACGGCTCTTCCCCTGCTCAGAGGTGGTGCCTTCGGTACCACCTCTGAGCAGGTACCGAATCGTGAACGTAAGTTGAGGAAGTCCAGAACTTCGGCGCAGGATGACCGGCATGACCTCCAACGGCCGCCGCCCCCTCCTCAACCGCCGACTCGCCGAGTTCGGCACGACGATCTTCGCCGAGATGTCGGCCCTGGCCCTGAGTACCGGGTCGATCAACCTGGGCCAGGGCTTCCCCGACACGGACGGGCCCGAGGAGATCAGGGAGGCGGCCGTACGGGCGCTGCGCGACGGGCGCGGCAACCAGTACCCGCCGGGCCCCGGCGTGCCCGAGCTGCGTACGGCGATCGCCGCGCACCAGAAGCACCGGTACGGACTGGCGTACGACCCGGACCGCGAGGTGCTCGTCACGGCCGGTGCCACGGAGGCCATCGCGGCGTCGCTGCTCGCGCTGGTCGAGCCCGGTGACGAGGTCATCGCCCTGGAGCCGTACTACGACTCGTACGCGGCCAGCATCGCGATGGCGGGCGGGGCCAGGATCCCGGTCACCCTGCGCCCGCACGAGGAGACCCGCGACGGAGTCACCCACCGGCGCTTCCGGCTCGACCTCGACGAGCTGCGCGACGCGGTCACCGACAACACCCGGCTGCTGCTCGTCAACACCCCGCACAACCCGACCGGCACCGTCCTGACCCGCGAGGAGCTCGGGGAGATCGCGAAGCTCGCCGTCGAGCGGGATCTCCTCGTCATCACGGACGAGGTGTACGAGCACCTGGTGTTCGACGAGGCCGAGCACCTGCCGCTGGCCTCCTTCCCGGGGATGCGGGAGCGGACGGTCACCATCGGCAGCGCGGGAAAGACCTTCTCCTTCACGGGGTGGAAGGTGGGCTGGGTGACGGGCACGCCGGACCTCGTCACCGCCGTACGGTCGGCCAAGCAGTTCCTGACGTACGTCGCGTCGGGGCCGTTCCAGTACGCCGTGGCCGAGGCGCTGACGCTGCCGGACACGTACTTCGCGGCGTTCCGTGCGGACATGCTGGCCAAGCGGGACGTGCTGGCGGCCGGGCTCACGGAGGCGGGGTTCAAGGTCTTCCAGCCGGCGGGCACGTACTTCATCACCACCGACATCCGGCCGCTCGGCGAGTCCGACGGCTTCGCCTTCTGCCGCGCGCTCCCGGAGCGCGCCGGGGTCGTCGCCATCCCGAACGCGGTCTTCTACGACCACCGGGAGGCGGGCGCGCCCTTCGTGCGGTTCGCGTTCTGCAAGCGTACAGATAAGTTGCGCGAAGCAAGCGAGAGGCTGGCTGAGCTGCGGAAACAGCACTGAAGCCCCGTCCACGCGCACGGGGGCAGCGCACGAACGGGGCTGTACCGGCCGCTGAGTGTTGCTCGCCGTCCGGAGGACCGGGGCCTACTCCTCCCGCGTCACGCGGGCATGGTCGGTGAACACGCGCCGGAAGAGTCCGTGACCAGTTTGGCCGGTGTGCCGCAGACACCAGTCCTGCGCCATTTCCTGATCTTCCTGCGGTCCGGACTCCTCGCCGCACCCGACCGTGACGCAAAACGCTTCGTACGTGATCCCGCCCTCTGGTGCATGCCGGATCGTGTGGGGCACGTACCGCAAGACTGCACGCGTCATAGACACTCCCCGCGAGCATGGTTACGGATCTCCACGTTCACGTCAGAGACGCGGGAAAGGTCCCCCCGCATCCTGGCTTCTGTGCGCTGTAAATCGAGTGCTAAGCACACCCGACAACCGGCCGTAGGTTCAGGTTCGGGCTCCAGCCGCAACGGCAACTCGACCGGTGCTGTGCTGTATCTCGTCGGCTCGGTCATACCCCGATGCTTCCGGCAGCGAGGGACTCCCTACAGGGACGCAACGGCCTAGTTTCACCGCCTTACTTGGCGACCCCCAGGAACTCAGCGAGTTTCCGCAGACCAGGGGGGTGCGCCGGTCCCGCCCAAAGGTCACTAACGATGGCCACCGCGAGCGTGTGATGGCGCATCCACGCCGGGGCGATCTGCCGCAACTTCTCAAGAGCCTTCACAGCACCTTCGGCATTGCCTAGGTCCGCGTGGGCCCGCGCCACGTCGAGCAGTAGCCATGTACGCCATGAGGGCGGCGTATCCGTGCTGAGGCGCATTCCCTTGGCCAGCGCTAGGGCTTCCTCGGGGCGCGCGTGCTGAACAGCGAGCCGAACGCGCTCAATGCGAACGGATGAGCGACTGAAGACGCTGACCATCTTCCCGTCAACAGGGGGCGGGAGTGTCGCCAGTCGGCGCGTCGCATCCTCGGCCGTCGTCATCATTTCCGAGGCTTTGGTGTAGTCGCCAGACCGGGCGGCGGAAGTGGCAGCGGACATGATGAGCCCACCCCACACGCGTACACCCTCGGCGGTATCAGCACTGTCCCGCTCAATGCCATCGGCCATGTGGACGGCGATTCCCTCGGCGTCATCTAGCCGGTTGGTCCGCTGGTACGTCCATGCCACCGAGTTCCCCACCATGGGAGCGAGTAGCGGGTCTGACGACTGCTCGGCAGCATTCATCGCGCGTTCGAGGGCCGAGAGCGCTAGATCATTCTTGCCCAGCCTCACAGCCAAGTGACCGGCTAGCTGTAGCGACTTGCCCAAGGCCGCCTGTCCCGCTGCTCTCTCGTCAACATTGCCCACGGCAGCAACGAAACGAGCGTCAGTGATGATGCCCGGTAGCACGTCCATAAGACGGCCAAACTCAGCATCGTGGTAAAGCGTCCAGGCATCGGCAATCTCGCGCCTGAGGAGCGGTAGGGACAGCCGCTCAGCGCCGTTCGGCTCGGGTGGTGGGGCGAACAGTGGCGGCATGATCGCGCGGCGCACAGCAACCAACTGAGGCGGGTCTGCTTCGCCGGTGGACGGCACGCCGGGCGGGTCCCCGAGTAGGGCCGTCAACTCCACGCCAAGCCCCCGAGAGAGAGCGTGCAAGGTCGGCAGTCGTGCGCTGTGCTTCCGCTTCTGCTCAAGTTTTCGGACAACGTCCACGGACACGCCTGAGCGCTCCGCCAACCCCTCTTGCGTCAGGTCTGCCAGTCGGCGCAGACGTGCCAGCCGGTCGCCCAGGTGCTCAGCCATGCCTTCGAGGCTACGCCGAGCATGGACAGCACGTCAGCGGCGCGGATCTACCAGGGCTGCCACACATATCTGACGGATCGCCAGGGCAATAAGGCCGCCGTACACCACCAGGCAAGCCGTAGCGACGGCACGGACTCTTCCGCATCGATCCTGCGCACCCGCCACGTCTACAAGTGGCACGGCGACGCCCTGAACTGGGTTGTCAAGAACCAACCGCACTGCCCAAAAGATGATCGATCAAAGGTGTCCGGAAGGTCACAGGGCACTTCCGCAGACAATTGGGACCGGGGCAAGGTGCAACGGGAAAGGGTCAAAGCGAGGACTTTGGCGGCACTCAGTGCCACGAATGGACCCGATGCCCGACCCCGAGTGCACTCTCCTGAGCCAAATAGGGGATGGTAGAGACAGTCAGGGAAATCAACAGCCGCGACCCGTGGGGCACTTGACGGAGGGGTAACGAATCATGAGCGACCGCAACGCCTCGGGAATCGATCGCAGTACGCCCGCACTAGACATCAGGATCGGTGGATTCCGCATGACCCTCCAGCGACTCCCGGTACGGCTACTGACGTTCCTGGCCACCTGTGTCGGATCTGCATTTACTGCATGGATGACAACCCGGTGAATCCGTTGGGCCCGAGTGTCACTCAGTTGCAGCCCAGTCCGATACGCGCTCGGGGAACTGGAATTCGTCGTCCCGGGAACGCTGGGCAGGCGCTCTTGACCATCTGCCTTCAAGGCCAGCAAGGTTGGGCCCATGGATGCAGGATTGGCCGCAGTACTCGGGGCGTTGGCAGGCTCGGTAGCGACGATTGGCGCAGCGCTGGCAACAGGTTGGGCGCAGCGGGAAGGCGCGCGTATTGCTGCTCGCTCAGAACATCGCCGGGAACGGAGAGGGCCACGCCACGCTGTCTACAGAGACCTACTGGAAGCGGCAACAACGTTCCACCGGGTAGTAGGTCACTATGAGTTCTTCGACGCAGAGGTGCCCGACGATCTGCACCTTCAGGAAGAAAATATTGCCGGTCTCTTGCAGAAGCAGGCGGCAGTCAAGAAGACCGCCATTGAGGTAGCGTTGGCAGGCCCCAAGGAGGTCGGCGAAGCCGCTATGAAACTTGCCACATGGAGCGATGACCTATTCATGTATGTGGCGGCGCTTACCGCTCTCGGCGACGCACGGGAGCCAGCAGATCAGCGAACTTGGAGATTCACTACCCAAAGAGCAACCAATGCGAGCAAGCGGTACGGACGCGCTTTGGAAGAGTTCGTCCCTCGTGCGCAAGCCGCGTTGGATGATGACGGCAGTCGGAAGTAAGCGCCCTGTACAGATGGGGCAGACATTTACGCGACGCATGGATCTGCCTTTCGCTGTTTACGTTCTTACGCTCTGTAAGGGGCCAGCCGGCTCGGATTTCTCATTTCTATGCAGTTCCGGCAGGATTTTGGCCCAGACCCCCGGGTCTGAATTTCGCAGCGGTGTCCCCTGTACGCGGGATTCTTGGCTACCCGGTAGATGTACTGCGGCGACCAGTTACCGCCGCTCGGGCATGGGATGCTGTCAGCGGTGAGGCGTGCTGCAATCTTCGGGGCGGTCGCTCCTTCGGAGAGCTGAGAAACAATCCGCCGGATCACGTCGGCTTTCGTCGGGCCGTCCGACTTTCCAGGGATAGCCAGGGTGTGGTCGGCGACGAGCTTCCGCCCTTTGGTCTTGCTCAGCCCGTAGGGAACGCGCGGGGCCAACCAATATCCCTGGTCCTTCGAGTAGCGCCATGAATCCGAGACGCGGCCCGAGAGCTGGTCGCTGAATTCCTTCGCATCTTCGGCGCGCCACATAATCATGCGGCGGTCCTTCTGTTCGCTCGTGTCGAGATTGTCAGCGCCGAAGAAGATTCGCCGACCTTCGAGCCGTTCCATGATGGTGAGAACGGCCAGCGCACCACGACGGCTGAAACGGTCCAGTTTGTACGACCAGAGGCAGCGAACTTCGCCGGTCTCCAGCGCGTTCAGCCCAGCGTCATAGCCAGGCCGCTTCACGTCCTTCGAGCCGCTGATGCCGTGGTCTACCCACACGTGGCGGGGCGTGTACCCGTTCCACTTGGCCCAGCGGATGCCGTCTTCGATCTGCTGGCCGACGCTCAGTTCTGTGTCCCACTGACCCTTACGGGCGACGGACTTCCGGGCATAGATGTCGAGATCCCCGTGCGGGTCAATCGTCTTGTCTGGCGTCGTCATCGGCCGGAACGTCGGAACGCTCACGGGCCCCCCTTGCGTCCTGGTGAGACCCGCAGGCGAGCGGGCTTGCTCGCACTAGAGGGCAAACACTTCCCGTTGCCGCTCATGTCTTCACCGTCTGCAAGCGGACCGAGGTGCTGGAGGAGGCGGCGGAACGGCTCCGCAAGGCATTCGCGCACTGACCGCCGCCCTACGGGGAGCTTTCGCGCCGGAGGCCGCCCGGTCACGGCCGTCATTCCGGCGCTTGCCGCGCTACAGGGACAGACGTACAACTTCTTGCACGTGAAGGGATGGCCGATCGTGAAGACCATGACGTATTCCGAGTCGCGCGCACGCTACGCCGAGGTGCTCAACGCAGTCACCGACGACCGCGAAGAGGTCGTCATCACCCGGGCCGGGCATGAGCCGGTCGTCATCGTCTCCCTCGAGGACTACGAGTCCCTGAAGGAGACGGCGTACCTCGCGGACATTGCCCGGAACGGCAACGAGGGATCGACAAACCGGACCCGCTCAAGCACGGATTCCAGGGCTACTGGTCGCGCCGCATCAACGACGAGCACCGACTGATCTACAAGGCCACCGAGGACGCCGTCCTGATCGCGCAGTGCCACTACCGCTACGAGAGCTGACAGGACTCAAGGATCGAGCAGGCCCGCGATGCGCGTTCGGCAGCGCCACCCTGCGCAGCTCCTCCCGGCCGGTCGCGGCCTCCGTCGTCCCGCGGATGACGTTCCGGGCCGAGGCCGACGCCACCGAGCGGACGGAGTGCTTCTCTGAGCCGGCCGAGGCGCCGTTGATCCGGTCGGTCGCCCGCCACGAGACGATCGCGCGGTGCCCTGGATGAGCGGCCGCATCACGCGACCCTGCCCGTCGGCGGACACGCTTCCCTCAGCGATCAACCGACGCTGTCTGGGCTCTGGCCTGCTCGCCCTCACGATTCTCGTGGCCGGTACGTGGACTTTCCGCTGAGTACAGGGAAGCCGCGGTCGCGGGGGAGACGGGTTCGGCAGGACGCGGTTCCGGGTGTTCGTACAGAGCGGTGACCTCCTCGACCATGCGGACGTTCGAGGGGGGGAGGCCGAGTCGGCGTTCCGCCCTGGACAGCCGACCACGAGCAGCAGGGGAAGCCATCGCGGAGGCCCCTTTCGCGCAGGCTCAGAAGCTTGTCAGCGTCCCCGGCAGGTTGAACGTCCGGGACGTCCCGTCGTCCAGGTTCACCACGGTCGCGGTGTTGTCCGAGACCATCACCCAGCCATCCCGCGTGTGCCGCAGCAGATACGAGTTGTCCATGCCCTTGACCGCCACGCGCCGCAGTTCACGCCCGCTCGTCCGGTCCAGCTCGATGAGGTCGCTGTCCTCCCCGCGGTTCACCGCGACCACGACGGCGTTCTTCGACGCCTGCACGGCATCGACCCGTCCGCCGTGCACACTCACCACCGTTGCCTCGTCCGCGTGCTTGAGGGTCACTTTCACCGTGGTTCCCCGGTTGTTCCCGGCGGGGGTACCGGCCAGGACCGGGGTGCCTGCCCGACATGCCAGTTGCTGCACCTGAACACCGCCGGCCCCGCCGGCCTGCCTGGTCCTGCCGGTGGTGAGGTCGAGCACACTCACCTTCGTGTCGGATCCCTGTCCGGTAGCCAGGCACACCGTGTCGCTGGACGGATCGGACGCCGCCAGCGTGACCGATCCCGGCACCCGCACGTCCCGGACCTTCTTCCACGTCTTCGCATCGCGTACCAGCACACTGGTGGATTCGCTGTCCGCCGTGGCAGCGCCCTGATCGCTTCCGGCGCTTTCGGAGGAGCCGTGAACGGCCGCGACCAGGCTCTTGCCCGGCACGAGTTCACGCAGCCGATCCGTAGTGTCATCGTCCTTCTCAGCCAGGGCGTGCCCGGCGGTGTCCAACGTGAAGAGCCGGTCCGGACGCTTTCCCTTGCGGGGCGTCGACAGCCACCATGTCCCGTCGGCCAACTGCACGAGCTGAGGAGCCTGCACGTCGTCGTCGCCGTCCTTCTGCGGCACAACAGCCAGCGCCTGCGCGTGGTGGGCCTCGGGATCGATGCCGACCAGCACTGTGTGTCCGGCGACGCTCGCCGTCACAAAGGTCTGCGATCCCTTCCAGTCCGTTCCCAACTCCACATCGTCGGAACCGGAACAGGAGGCCAGCAGGGCAGCGGACACCGCGAGCGCGGCGTACGACATCTTGCGCCGCATCACAGGGATCACCAATCCTTCATGGCTTCGGTGGGGGACATGCGCGCGGCACGACGTGCCGGGAGCACGGCGCCGGCGGCTACGACGACAACTGTGGCGACCGACAGGGAGATCAGCGTCGACGTCCCCGGCAGCGGCACCGCGTCGCGCACATACGGGGCGATGTCTCCGATACGCCGAAGACCGGCGGCCGCCGCGCTGGAGGCTCCCACCGCCAGCACCACACCGGCCGCGGCCGCCACCACCCCGGCGATCGCCATCTCCGCCACGAGCATGCCCATCACCGAGCGGCCACGGAAACCGACTGCCTTGAGAATGCCCACTTCCTGGGCCCGCTGCCGCCCCAGTGCACCCGTCACCGTGACCGCGCCGGCGAAGGCGAGCACGCCCAGGACGCCGAGCAGTACGTTCCCGGTCAGCCTGACCAACCGCAGCACTCCGGGAAGCGCCTGAAGCTGCTGCTGCAAGGTGACGGCCGGGTAGTTCATCCTCTGCACGGCCTTGAGCACGCCCGGTACCTGAGAGGCACTGTCAGCCACCACCGTCAGCTGATCCCAGCCCGACGTGCGCAGATAGTCGTCGGTCGTCTTGCCGGCCGCGGCCGCCGCCCACTTCACCACGGTGGCGTCGTCCGCATACGCGACGTCCAGGCCGTCGAACTGCCAGCTCGGGTCGTACAGGCCCACCACCTTCACCCGGTCACTCACCGTGTCCCCCACGCCGGGCCGCACATATCGGTGCGCGTCCACCGTCACCGTCCTGCCCACCATCGAAGACAGGTCCACCCCGTGTGTGGAGGCGGGGAAGACCACCTCTCCACGGTGCAGCGGGAACAACTGCTTGCGTATCGACTTGACCACGGGGGGCGTCAGCGCCTCGCGATAGGTCGTCGCGTACAGCAGATCGGCCCCCTCGGGGTTGTCCCGTACCGGCATGGACACCTGAAGCCTGTGCTGGACCGACTCCACGTGAGCGATCCCCGCCAGACGCTTCTCCGTCGCCTCCGTCAGCCGAGCCGTATCAGGACCCCCGTCCGGCGAGTCGACCGTGACCGACCGGTTCGCCGTCGACTCCCCGACCTTGCTGGTCGTCGTCCCCTGCGCGTTCGAGGCGATCCCGATCGCGCTCAGGCACACCGCGCCGACAACCGCGACCATCGCCACCAGCCCCAACAGCCGCCTGCGCAGCGCCTGTACGTTCCACCACGCCACCTGGAACAGGTTCACAGCTCACCCTCCCGCGAACCCCGGGAGTGCGCCCAGGAGCGGCCGTTGGTCTCGTCCTGTGCCGAAAGAGCCGCGTCCCGGCCCAGTCGGTGAACGATGTCGGCCGCATCCGCGACCGCCTGGTTGTGCGTGACGACCAGCACTCCCCGCCCGCCTTCCGCCAACTCCCGGAACAAGCCCAGCAACAGGGCCTCGCTCTCGGTGTCCAGGTTTCCGGTGGGTTCGTCGGCCAGCAGCAGCGGTGGATCGTTCACCAGCGCCCGGGCCAGCGCCACGCGCTGCTGTTCGCCCCCGGACAGCTCGCCGGGCCGGTGCTCGCACCGGTCTCCCAGCCCCACGCGCTCCAGCAGACCGCGCGCCCGGGCCTCTGCCTCCCGGCGCCTGCCGGTGTACGGAAGCAGGACATTGCGCAGGGCGCTGTGCTGCGGCAGCAGGTTGTAGGACTGGAAGACGAACCCCAGACGTCGGCGCCGTAGGTCCGCGAGCGCGCCGTCCGACAGGCCGCGGGTATCGTGGCCCTCCAGATCCACCCGGCCGGTGTCGGGTTTCGTCAGCAGCCCGAGAATGTGCATGAGGGTGGATTTACCCGATCCGGAATGTCCGACGAGCGCGGTGACACATCCCGGCGCGACAGCAAGATCGATGTCTTGGAGGACGTCGACCCGCTGGCCGCGCAGCGTATAGGACTTGCCCACCCCACTCGCCGTCAACAGCGTGCTCAAGGAGGTTCTACTCACTTTCTGTATCGAGGAGTCGTACGAGTTCTGTCTCAAGGAGTCCTGAGGAGCCCTACGAGGGCAGAGCCCCGAGCTTTCCGTCCAGTGCCTTGTCCAGGTCCCACACCGCCAACGTCGTCTTGAGGTCACAGCCGGGCTCGTCATCGGGTCGGTACAGGCCGGGCAGCCCCGGACAGCCCCTGTGCGCCTTGAACTGACCGGTGAGGTGTTCGACGAGGGACTCGTCGGCATGGCCGCCGAGCAGCAGGTAGGCGCGGACGATCACCGCACGGTCATAGACGCTTGCGCGAGGCCCCGGGTCGTCTGCCCACCGCCTGAGCGCGTCCGCGGTCAGCCAGCCGGGTATCCGGTCCCCCCGGCCGTCCTGGTGCAGGCCGACCACCAGCGTGGCGGCCGCCTGCGCACCTTCCAGACCGTCAACACTCCAGCGCGTGACGGAGGGAATCGGTACCGGTACGCCGGACTCCTCGCAGTTCCACACCGCACGCTGCCAGTCCGCCACGTTGTCCGCGGTGACCGTGGCCGGCACCGTCGACGGATCCTGGCACAGCGCAGCCTCCTGACGGGAAAGCGGCTCACCGCCGGCGCTGTGATCGAGCGCGGCCATGGTCAGCCGTGCGGCGCCGTCGCGGGGTGCGTCCTGGGAGCCGGCCTGTTTCTCGGCCGCGGCCAGCAGACGTTTGTCCCGCACAGTCCATCCGGCCACGCTCCGCAGCCGCTGCACGAACAGCGACGCGTCGGGCGTGCCGAGGTAGGAGGACGGGTCACGCACCGTTCCGTCCGGCATGCGCTCCCGCTCCAGGCGGCGGGTGACCGCCGGGAACGCCCTCTGGGGGCTGCCGGTGGCGCGCAGGATGTGCACCAGGCTGTAGAGCTGCTCGTAGTCGAGGCTTTCGACGTTGTGGGACAGGGCCTGCTGCCATGTCTTCCGGTTCACCTGCGGCTTCTCGCCGGCCGACTCCTGGAGCAGTACGTAGTTGTACGTGTCCTCCAGCAGGGTGGCGCGTTCCTGGTCCGGCCGCTCGGTGAACCCGCTCGCGTCCGGAGCTCGCATGGACGTCAGGGAGGCGGGGACGGGCTTGCCGAGCAGATGAAGGCAGCGTGCCAGGACCGCGGCATCGGCCAACGTAGGCTTGATTCCTGCCAGTTGGGCAAGCCAGCGGGCCGTGGCCACCTTGTCGGCAGCAGGAAGCTCCCCGAGGGATCCAGTGGCCGCCTCCACCTCCAGCGCGGCCCAGGTGGCACCGAGGCGCCCTTCGTCGCTCTTCTCCTCGAGCGCGGGATCTTCGTACCACCCCGTGCCGGTCCGCAGTTTCTCCACGCTCCGCGCGTCGCCCGGCCCCAGTACCCCCGACACCCCGGCGTCGCGCAGAGGGACAAGCCAGTACCTCCCCCACAGCGCAGAGGTCGTGACCGCGTCGGAGCGCAGCGCCGCGGCCGTCTTGGCGTCTACGGTGACCTTCGGCTTCGCGCCGGTCTCCGCCAGGATGCGCAGCGCGTAGGACTGGGCTTCGGGGCTGCCGCGCTCTTCCCTCAGGAAGGGGTGGTAGTACAGACCGTTGGCCTGGCTGACGAGGGTCTGCAAGTAGGCCGGTTCCGTGCTTTCACGGTGGCTGCCCTGCGAGGTGCAGGACGCGGCCAGCATCATGACGCAGGCCGAGGCAGCCGCCCACGTCGCCTTCCTCGCACCTTTCCTGGCGTGAGACATGCTTGTTCTCCCCCCGTAAGCGAACTCTGCCCCCGCCAGGAGGCGGGGGCAGAGACGGTCAGCTGGTGTGCGGCGTCAAGCGCGGATCAGGAGGCGCCGGCGTAGACGCACTTCTCCGTGAACTTGATGCGGCTGGTGATCTGGGCCGAGCCGCAGGACTTCGTCGACACGTACACGGTCAGCCTGCTGGGCTTCATCTGGCCGTAGGTGTCCGAGATCCACTTGTGCCCGCCGTAGTTCTTCCAGCGGACCGTGCCTTGCGACCTGCTGTTCATCGTCAGCGTCGCCTCAGGGTTCTTCGAGATCGTGAGGGAGACGCTGATTCCGTGAGCGGCCAGGATGGCCCGGTTCTGCACCCACTGGGCACTGTCGTGGGACCTGCCCTTGTACAGCTTGGTCGACGCCTTCCAGTCGCAGGCGGTCACGTACGCGCCACAGTGCCAGGCGTTCACCTGCATCTTGTGGCCGCCCGGGATGCTCCAGCTGTTGGAGGCCGACGTGGCGTGCGCGGGCGCGGCCGAGAACAGCAGCGCGCCGGCGGCCACCGCGGCGGCGCCGCCAGAGGCCAGACGCGAGAGGTTACGCATGATTTCTCCCCGTAGAAGTGGAAATACTTCCTTGACCATGCGCCCGGCACCGCAGTCGGCACCCGCACGCATGTTCAACAGATTTCTACGGCCTCGCCACGCCCGTCACCATCGCACCTTCGGGCACCCTGCCCTCCAGGGCTACCAGCCCAACTCAGCTCAGCTCCGCTTCGCGCACGTCTTCTGCTTCGTCAGACCCGACACGATCCCGGACACCTTCCCGATGACGGCGTCCTGGTCCTTGATCTGCTGCGACACCGTGACCTCGGCCGCAGGACTACGCCCGTACGACAGAACCGTCTTCACCCCGTCATGGGTCTTCCTCGCGTTCACGACCCAGTCGACGCCCTTCACCGACGTGCACGAAGCCGACTCCGGAACGTCCGAGATGTTCCCGCACCGGAGAACCACATCACCGTCTCCCCACACAGCCGTCCCCTTCTGGTCGGAATCGCTGCGCTTGTAACCCCCCAGCTTCTGTGGGGCCTTGCCCACCAGACCGGAGCACGCGGCACTGTCACCCCCCGGAGCCCCCGACACGTTGTAAGAACGCGACGAGGCCCCGCAGGCCGCAAGAGCGGCGGCACACACGGCGATCACACCGGCCTGTGCCAGACGCCGGGCAGAGGTCATCTCCATGAGTCATCCCTTGTCCAGGTAACGCAGCTATGGGTTCTCTTCGGCGAAGGCCGCCCGGGGTCAGTCCTCGCGGACGCTGAGCAGGTCGCCGGGTTGGCAGTTCAGTTCGCGGCAGATGGCGGTGAGGGTGGAGAAGCGGATCGCCTTCGCCCGGTCGTTCTTCAGGACGGAGAGGTTGACCACGGTCACCCCGACCCTGGCCGCCAGTTCGGAAAGGGTCATGCCGCGCTCGGCGAGCAGCCGGTCCAGGTGGACCTGAACCCGGTGTTCGTCCTCTGGCGGCATCAGACCAACCCCTCGGTGTCGGCGCGTAGCTTCGTGCCGCGCCGGAAGACCTCGCCCAGGGCCAGGATGAGGAAGGCGAGCAGGACGTACTCGCCGGTGAAGGTGACCGAGAAGGGGATCTGTTCGGCCATGGGGGTGCCGCTCACCAGCGCCTGCGTGGTGAGCGCCGGCAGCACTGGGGAGAGGACAGCCTGCACCAGCACCGTGAGCCCTATGACGCTCAGACGGCGGGCGTTCTTCGGCACGAAGACGTCGCCGTCGCGCAGGGTCCTGGCCATCTGGACGAGGAGGGCCAGGACGAGGAGCAGCAGCAGGCTGCCGATGACGTCCGGCAGCGCGAGCAACAGGCGCCGGGCCAGGTCGGGATGGGCGAAGACGAGGTCGGCCCGGTGGGTGCCGGTGAGGGTCATGCCGTGGCCCGCCACCGCGTCGGTCACGGTGCCCGGTACCTGGGTCGTGGTCGCGGTCTTGACCTCGCGGCTGTCCACCGGGTCGATGAGGCCGACCACCCCGAGGACCGGGACCAGCACCCCGAATACGCCGACGAACAGAGTGGCCAGGCCCAGAGCCACCTCGAGCAGTCGGTTGTCGGTCCGGCTCCACCAGGACTTCGTACCCATGGTTCCCCCTGTCGTCCGCAGCGCACATATCGCTTATCGATAGTATCGATAAGCGATATGTGCGCTGTCAAGCTCAAGGTGTGACGGCGGGCCGGACGGGCCTCACGGGAGGAAGGCGAACGAGATCCTCAGGGCCGGTCGGTGAGGCTGCCGTGATGGGCGTAGGCATAGAGGGCCGCTTCAGTGCGGCTGGATACTTTGATCTTGGTCATGAGGTTGGTCAGGTGTGCTTTGACGGTGCGTTCGGCGATGCCGAGCCGACGGCCGATCTCGCGATTGTCGGCGGCGTAGCCGAGCAGGGTGAGGACTTGGCGCTCCCGGGGGGTGAGGGAGGGAATGGCATGGAGGTCCCCGGGAGTGGGAGGAGCGGCTGGGATCGAGCTGAAGTCCTCTTGTGGTCCCGTTCTCTGGTTGTCCGTCGTGCGGTAAGTCACAGCGGTGGTCTCCCCGTTCGTTTCTGTCTGACCGCTCTAGCCGGTTGTCCCCTTGCTTTTGTCGGGCTGCTTGCCTGCCGGGGTTTCGGCGCCGGGCGGCCGTTGTGGCGGCACCGTGGTCTGGTCGATCGGGCTGCGGTGCCGCACGATAGTGCCCCCTGCACGGCGCGCCTCCATGCCGATACGGCTGGCAAATACCTTGTGGGCAGCGGCCGTTGGGGTCGCTCCCCGCGCCCGGAGACGCCCCAATCATGGGGCAGGGTGGTTAGTAAACGATCGATAAGGGCCTAAGTAAAGGGAGTTGAGGCAGTGTTGAGGTTGCCTCACGGGCAGATGTCCTTCGGTGCGATGCCCGATCGTCCAGTACCGCACGACGGAGCCACCGCCCCCGACCTGCGGATTCCGGTGCCTTGATTCCCTACACCACCTGGCGGGACGCCGTCCCGGTTCGCCTCACCGTGGGGCGGTCCCAGCTGGGGCGCTTGCGCCTGCGACTCCAAGCCGAGCGACTGTTGCCCACGAAGACATGGGCGGGATCGACGACGAAGCCGCGCCGTTCGGCGATCTCGCGGCAGATGCGCTCCTGGCGGTACTGAGGTTGCCCATGGTGGGCCTGTTACGCGACACGCGAATGAGTGCACGAGAGAGGCGTCACCTGGGTGACGGGCACGCCGGACCTCGTCACCGCCGTCCGGTCGGCCAGGCAGTTCCTGACCTACGTCAGCGCGGGCCCTTCCAGTACGCGATCGCCGAGGCGCTGCGCCTGCCGGACTCCTACTTCGCCGGATTCCGCGCCGACCTCCGCCGCAAGCGCGACCTGCTCGGCGACGGCCTGCGCGCGGCCGGGTTCCAGGTCTACCAACCCCAGGGCACGTACTTCATCACCACCGACATCACCCCCTTCGGCGGGAAGGCCGCCTACGCCTTCTGCCGATCCCTCCCCGAACGCTGCGGCGTCGTCGCCATCCCCAACTCCGTCTTGCCTCGCCGCGGAGAGTGATCGCGTGGTCGTCGGAGACCTGGAGCAACTCATCCAGATCCCGGGGAGGCCTCATGAGCCGGTCGGGATCGCAGGCGATGACGTGCCGGAAGCTGCAGTTCCGAGCCTCCCCAGACAGGTGGCCCCGGTCGTGCCACTGC
Source organism: Streptomyces sp. NPDC111656 (assembly GCF_055656965.1). Taxonomy (NCBI): domain Bacteria; kingdom Bacillati; phylum Actinomycetota; class Actinomycetes; order Kitasatosporales; family Streptomycetaceae; genus Streptomyces; species Streptomyces sp. NPDC111656. Next base: position 400,793 of record NZ_JBVKCA010000008.1, on the reverse strand, counting down.
CGCTTGCGGTGGGGCCTGGTAGCACGGGGGCCCGGGACGGTGGGGAAGGCGCGCCGAAGTGGGGGAAACCGCACTCGCCCAGGCGTGTAAAGCTCGCAAATACCCCGTAAGGGACGCACAGTTCGGGTGTGACCCACGCCAGTACCCTTCCGGCCCCCGCCGCCCCGAAGCCCGGCGACGGGGGGCACGGCCGTCCGGCGCGCCCCGCGCACGGACTGCCCCCTCTCGCGCAGGCGCTGGCGCTGTTCGCGACGGCGCGACTCGTCGGCGTTCTCGTGCTCGCCGGAACCGCCTGGGCGGGCGGCAAGCGCCCCCTCGCCCTGCTCGGGCGGTCCTGGGACTCGCTGTGGTACCTGGGGATCGCGGCGCACGGCTACGGACGCACGCAGTACTTCAGGCCCACCGTCGTCCACAGCGATCTGGCCTTCTTCCCACTGTATCCGGGGCTGATCCGCGCTCTCACGACGCTGACCGCGTTGAGCGGCGGCGCGGCGGGGCTGCTGGTCGCCTGGACCGCCGCCGCGGTCGCCGCCTGCGGGATCTACGCGATCGGGGCCCGGCTGCACGGCCGCGCCGTCGCCACCGTGCTGGTCCTGCTGTGGGGCCTGCTCCCGCACTCGATCGTGCTGTCCCTGGCGTACACCGAGCCCGTCCTCACCGCCTTCGCCGCCTGGTCGCTGTACGCGGTGCTCACCGAGCGCTGGCTGTGGGCGGGCACGCTGGCCGCGCTCGCGGGCATGTCGCGGCCGAACGGGCTCGCGGTGGCCGCTGCGGTGCTGGCCGCGGCGGCGTGCGAGGTCTGGCGGCGGCGCGGACGGGTTTCCCACAGGCTGTGGACGGGCGCCGCGCTCGCGCCGGTCGGCTGGGGCGGCTATGTGCTGTGGGTGGGCCGGCGCGAGGGAGACCCGTTCGGCGGCTATTTCGAGGTGCAGCGGCTGTGGGGCTCACGCTTCGACTTCGGCGTCGGCTCACTGCGCTTCGTCCGGCATCTGCTGACGCACGGCGACCGTTTCGTGTTCCCGATGACGATGGTGGTCGTGGCGGCGGCCGTGCTGCTGTACGCGCTGCTGATCGCGGACCGTGCCCCGCTGCCCCTGCTCGTGCACAGCGGGGTACTGCTGCTGATCGCGCTCGGCGGCTCCGGGTTCTTCGAGTGCAAGCCGCGCTTCCTGCTGCCCGCGTTCCCGCTGCTGCTGCCGCTCGCCCGGGCGCTGGTCCGGACGGCAAGAGCCCGGCCCTGGCACGCCGTCCTGGTGGTCGGCGCCCTGGCCGGGCTCTCGTTCGCCTACGGCGCGTATCTGGTCGTCATCGCGCACACGCCGTTGTAAAACCTGGTGGGAGGACTACTCCTCGTCGTCCTCGGGCTTCTCCTCCGCCTCGTTGACTTCCTGCTCGAGGCCGAGCTGCTCGACGAGCCACTTGTCGAACTCGATGGCGGCCCGCACCCAGCTGACCGTCGACGAAACGAAGTGCTCGAGGGCGACGCCGGTGCCGATCAGCATCTGTGCCTCGCCGATCAGGCGGACAGTGCCGTCGTCGTGCGTGTGGCTGTAGACCTTCGGCCACAGCGTGCGGCGGTTCCAGTCGTCGATGGACTCCAGCAGAGTCGGCTTCTCGTCGATCTGGTGCGGCCGGTCATAGAACGTCCGCACCGAGAAGACCTGCTGGTCCCCCTCGCCGCGGAACATGAAGTACGTACGGAACTCCTCCCACGGCGCCGCGAGGTCACCCTCGTCGTCGACGACGTACTTCAGCTCCATCTGATCCAGGAGCTGCTTCACGAGGTCCTGATCCGGGACGACGGGGCCCGCCGGTCCGCCGGGCTGCGGCTCGGGCTGGCCCCCGAAATTCGGAATCGAGGACGGGTCGATGCTCACCGTGTATTTCCCTTCGTACGGATGCTGCCATCCTCCCCCATCACGGGCGGTCAGTGGCAACCCCCACAGGCAAAGGCACGGACACCACCACCAGGAGTGTGTATCCGCTGCGGCCAGTGACGACGGCGCCGCCGGGACCGGCGCCGTCGACCGCTGAGAATCAGCCCGTCCGGGCTACTGCGCGACCCCCACGATCAGGCCGTCCCCGAAGGCGTCCACCCGGACCGTGTCGCCGTCCTTGACCTCGCCCGCCAGGATCTCCTTGGCCAGCCGGTCGCCGATCGCGGTCTGGACGAGGCGGCGCAGCGGCCGGGCCCCGTACGCCGGATCGTTGCCCTCGTCCGCGAGCCAGGCCAGGGCCGCGTCGGTGACCTCCAGGGTGAGCCGGCGCTCGGCCAGCCGCTTGGCGAGGCGACCGATCTGGAGCCCGGCGATGCGCTCCAGCTCCTCCTTGTCGAGGGCCGAGAACACCACGAGGTCGTCGAGGCGGTTGAGGAATTCTGGCTTGAAGGAGGCCCTCACGACCTCCAGGACCTGCTGCTTCTTCTCCTCCTCGGAGGTCAGCGGCTCCACCAGGAACTGACTGCCCAGGTTGGAGGTCAGGATGAGGATGGTGTTGCGGAAGTCGACCGTGCGGCCCTGTCCGTCGGTGAGCCGTCCGTCGTCCAGCACCTGGAGGAGGATGTCGAAGACCTCCGGGTGCGCCTTCTCGACCTCGTCCAGCAGGACGACGCTGTACGGGCGCCGGCGCACGGCCTCGGTGAGCTGGCCGCCCTCCTCGTAGCCGATGTAACCGGGAGGGGCGCCGACCAGCCGGGCGACGCTGTGCTTCTCGCCGTACTCGCTCATGTCGATGCGGATCATGGCCCGCTCGTCGTCGAAGAGGAAGTCCGCGAGGGCCTTGGCGAGTTCGGTCTTGCCGACGCCGGTCGGGCCGAGGAAGAGGAAGGATCCGGTGGGGCGGTCCGGGTCGGCGATGCCGGCGCGGGTGCGGCGTACGGCGTCGGACACGGCCTGGACGGCCTCGCTCTGACCGATGAGACGGCGGCCCAGCTCCTCCTCCATGCGCAGGAGCTTCTGGGTCTCGCCCTCCAGGAGGCGCCCGGCCGGGATGCCCGTCCAGGAGCCGACCACGTCCGCGATGTCGTCGGGGCCGACCTCCTCCTTGACCATGGTGTCCCTGGCGGCTTCCTCCTCCGCCTCGGAGGCCTCCTCCAAGTCCCGCTCCAGGGTGGGGATCTCGCCGTAGAGCAGCTTGGAGGCGGTGTCGAAGTCGCCGTCGCGCTGGGCGCGCTCGGCCTGGCCGCGCAGCTCGTCGAGCTTCTCCTTCAGCTCGCCGACGCGGTTGAGGGACTGCTTCTCCTTCTCCCAGCGGGCGGTCAGGCCCCGCAGCTCCTCCTCCTTGTCGGCGAGGTCGCGGCGCAGCTTCTCCAGACGCTGCCGGGAGGCGGGATCGGTCTCCTTGTCGAGGGCCAGCTCCTCCATACGCAGCCGGTCCACCGCGCGCTGGAGTTCGTCGATCTCGACGGGGGACGAGTCGATCTCCATGCGCAGCCTGGAGGCCGCCTCGTCGACGAGGTCGATGGCCTTGTCGGGCAGGAAGCGGGAGGTGATGTACCGGTCGGAGAGGGTGGCCGCGGCGACCAGCGCGCTGTCCGCGATCACGACCTTGTGGTGGGCCTCGTAGCGGCCCTTGAGTCCGCGCAGGATCGCGATGGTGTCCTCGACGGACGGCTCGGCGACCAGGACCTGCTGGAAGCGGCGCTCCAGGGCAGGGTCCTTCTCGATCCGCTCGCGGTACTCGTCGAGGGTGGTGGCACCGACCATCCGCAGCTCACCGCGGGCGAGCATCGGCTTGAGCATGTTGCCGGCGTCCATGGCGGAGTCGCCGCCCGCGCCCGCGCCGACGACCGTGTGCAGCTCGTCGATGAAGGTGATGATCTGCCCGTCGGAGTCCTTGATCTCGGCGAGGACGGTCTTCAACCGCTCCTCGAACTCACCCCGGTACTTCGCCCCGGCCACCATGGCGCCGAGGTCGAGCGAGACGAGCCGCTTGTTCTTGAGCGACTCGGGCACGTCGCCCTTCACGATCCGCTGGGCGAGCCCCTCCACGACGGCGGTCTTGCCGACGCCGGGCTCGCCGATGAGGACGGGGTTGTTCTTGGTGCGCCGGGACAGCACCTGCACGACCCGGCGGATCTCCTGGTCCCGGCCGATGACCGGGTCGAGCTTCCCCTCGCGCGCGGCGGCGGTGAAGTCCGTACCGAACTTTTCGAGCGCCTTGTACTGGCCCTCGGGATCCGGGGTCGTCACCCGGCGTCCTCCCCTGCTCTTCTGGAACGCCTCAAGCAGCTTCTTCGCACTGGCGCCCTGCTGGGAGAGTACGTCGCCGCTCGGGCCGCCCTTCGCGGCGATCCCGATGAGGAGGTGCTCGGTGGAGAGGTACTCGTCCCCGAGCTCCTTGGCCTTGTCGGCCGCCTCGGCGATGACGGCGAGCAGCTCGCGGTTGGGCTGCGGGGGCGCGACGGTGGATCCGGTCACGCTGGGCAGGCCGGCGAGTACGCGCTCGGCCGCGGCCCGTACGGCGGCCTGATCGGCGTCGACCGCGGCCAGCAGGTCGGTGATGTTCTCGTTCTCCTGACCACCGAGCAGCGCGAGCAGCAGGTGGGCAGGGGTGAGGTCCGGGTGCCCCTCGGACACGGCCCGGCTGGTGGCCGCGTTGATCGCGTCCCGGCTCCTGTTGGTCAGCTCGGCGTCCACGTTCGCGTTCTCCTCCTCAATACGACCCTGATGTACGGACTGACTCGCCCAACGTACACAAAGTTGAGTCTATTCCACTCAAGGACGGCCCGGGAAGCCATGGCGCGCACGGGTGGGGGTACATTTCCGACCATGAGCGCATACCCGGTGGACCCCCACGATCCCGACCCCACGTACCTCACCTTCTGGCGGGAACGCCATCTGTGCACCCTCACCACCCTCCGGGCGGACGGCAGCCCGCACGTCGTACCCGTCGGGGTTACATACGACCCCGAGGCGGGCCTGGCTCGGGTGATCACCAACAAGTCCAGCGCGAAGGTGGGGCACGTACTGGCCGCGGGGGCGCAGGGGGCGCGCGTCTCGGTCTGCCAGGTGGACGGGCGCCGGTGGGCGACGCTGGAGGGGCGCGCGAGGATCGCCACGGACCCCGCGCGCGTCGCGGAGGCGGAGCGGCGGTACGCGGAGCGGTACGGGAGGGTGCCCTCGCCGAACCCCGACCGCGTGGCGATCGAGATCACCCTGACCTCGGCAATGGGCCACGGCTGACCGGCCGGGGCACGGGATCCGGCTGCCCGGCCCCTGGCATGGGCCACGGCTGACCGGCCGGGGCACGGGATCCGGCTGCCCAGCCCCTGGCGCGGGGGGTCGGCCGACCGGCCGCGGGCGCGGAGGTTCGACCGACCGGTCCCAGGCGCGAGACCCGGCTGACCGGCCCCGGGCGAGGGAGTTTGGCTGCCTGGTCCCGGGCACGGGGGTTCGGCCGACCCATCCCGGGCGCGGGGTCGGTCGGCCGATCCCGGGCACGGGGGTGCAGCTGGCCGGTCCCGGGCGCGAGACCCGGCTGACCGCCCCGGGCGAGGGAGTTGGACTGCCCGGTCCCGGGCACGGGGGTTCGGCCGACCGGCCGCGGGCACGAGACCCGGCTGGCCGCCCCGGGCGTGGAATCCGGCTGACCGGCCCCGGGCGCGAGACCCGACTGACCGCCCCGGTCACGGGACCCGGCCGAGCGGTCTCGGTCCACGGGACCCGGCCGAGCGGTCTCGGCTGTGAGGCCCGGCTGATTTCAGCCGTTGTGGAGATGGCATGAAGATGGGCGGATACCTGGATCTTTCGCCCAAAACTGCAGCGGCGTCACCGTGTTCAGGTCACGGTGACGCCGCTGCGGGGGGAAGTACCTGCGCGATCTACTACGACGGGGGAATCGCGTCAGGCACTGCGGGGGGTGGCTGAGATGGTCCTTACGTCCGGGACTTCCGGCTCGGCCAGCTGGTGGTCACGCTGGTCGAGGTTCACAAAAATCATTCCGTACCGAATGGCACATCGCACGGGCTGCGGCGCGCCGCGCGGGCGCCGCAGACACCGGTACGCCCGGACGTCCTCGTCGTCGTCCCGGGTGACGACTACCGGCTCTCCGAACACCGTCACCATCAACGAGTCGCCAGTGTGGGGAATGGCGGTGGCCAGGTCGATGAAGTGCCATCCAGAGCGGTAGGCGGTGGCCATTTCTCGACGGAAGGAGCGGTCGTCGGGTGGAGTGGTCACGTCAGCCTCCAGCTCCCTCTGCCGTGTCCACGGGCGTGGTGGACACGGCGACCGCCGGCCACTTGCTGTCCGCTCGCATGTCGCTCTTCGTACCGGATAGGCCACTCAGAGCTCCGATGGCCACAACGGCAGAGAAGGCAGCGACAAGCACCGAGCGAAGCATTCTGTTACGCATAGTCGGCTTCGTCCTCACTTGAAGGTCCCCTCTTCCCCCGTCGGATACGACGATGGCTCATTCGGGCACGTCATGGCCACACAATCGGTGCATCATGTTCCTGCACGTTCAGGACCCTGGGGGGTGGAGATTTGGCAACGAATCGGACTAAAGCGACACATCCCCATGCGGTGACCGAACTGTGTGAGGAAGGTGGCCGACTTTATGCGCATGCCCTGCGCACCGGACGTATCGCCCGCGAAGACGTAAAGTCGGCTTCCTGTCTGATGGAATTGTCCCTTCTTCACCCTGATCCCGATGACCCGGACTGGCTGCGCCCCGTACCTCCGGCAGTCGCCCTGGCTCAACGGCTCAACCCCCTAGAGCAGGAGATAGCCGAGCGCAGGCGCTGGTCAATCGAACTGTCCGATGCTTTCGAGCCGTTCATGGCGCTCAGCACGCAGACGACGGCGACCACGCACTCGATCACGGTGCTGGAGGGCGGCGACCGCATCAACGCGGCGCTCAATCTGGCCACGGCCCAGTGCCAGACCGAGATGCTCACGGTCCAGCCGAGCAACCGGTTCTCCGAACGCAGCGTCCTCCAGGGGCTGGAGCGCGACCGGCCGCTGACCGAGCGCGGGGTGCGCATCCGGACGCTCTATCAGCACACGGTCCGCTACGACCTGGAGCGGCTGGCCTACGTGGAGCAGCTCTCGAACGGCAAGGTGGAGTACCGCACCATCGACGAGCTGGTCGAGCGCCTGATCATCTGCGACGAGACCGTCGCCTTCATCCCCACCCGCGACGACCAGCAAGTCGCCCTGGAACTCCGCAACCCGGGACTCGTCCGCTACCTGATCAAGGTCTTCGAGTTCATGTGGGGCCGGTCCGTCCCGCTGAGCGCCGGCGCCCCCTACGAGACGGCCCCCGACGGCATCACGGAGATCCAGCACTCCATCGCCAAACTCCTCGTGGAGGGGCACGTCGACGAGGCCATCGCCCGCCGCCTCGGCATGAACGTCCGCACCTGCCGCGCCCACATCGCCAAGCTGGCCACCGCCCTCGGCAGCGGCAGCCGGGCCCAACTCGGCTTCCTCATCGCACAGTCGGGGATCCTGGACCAGGATCGCTGAACGAGCGAGGAGGTGCACCACACATGACAGCCGAGGCACACAGCCACGGAGTGGACGAGGTGTGCGAGGCCGGCCGCACCTTGTACGAACGCGCGTTACGCAACGGCGGCGTACTCACCCATGAGGCCAGGGACGTCCCCTGCCTGATCGACCTCGGCCTGCTCCACCCGAGCATCGAGGACCTGGAGTGGCTGGAACCCACGGCGCCGGCCGTCTCACTCCACCAGCTGCTGCGCGACATCGAGGACCGCATCGCGGACGAGCGGCGCCGCGAGGCCCGGCTGGCCGCCCTGTTCGAGCCCCTCATGCGTATCGACGGCCGGCACACGTCGTCCGCGTCGGACACCCCGACGCTCAGGGTCCTCAGCGGTTCGGAGCGGATCAACCGGGCCATCACCGAGGCCATGGCCGAAGCGACCCGGGAACTCCTGTGCATCCAGCCCCACACCGGCCACACCGGTCGGCGGAGCGCGGTGGCGCAGGCCCGCTCCCTGACCCGCGACCAGGATCTGCTGAGCCGCGGAGGCCGCATCCGCACCCTCTACCAGCACACGCTCCGACACGCCCCGTCCCTCCTCGCCCGCTATGAGCAGCTGCGAGGCGACGCCGAGGCCCGTTCGCTCGACGAGGTCACCGACCGGCTCATCGTCGTGGACTGCGCCATCGCCTTCATCCCCGCCAACAAGGACGGCTCCCTCGCCCTGGAAGTCCGCCACCCCGCCCTCGTCGACTACTTCGTCACCACCTTCGACCGCCTCTGGCGCCTGGCCACCCCCATGTATCCCCAAGCCGTCCAACGCCCGTCCGTGAACGGCGTCACCCCACGCCAGCGCGCCATCGCCGGCCTCCTCATAGAAGGCCACACCGACTCCACCATCGCCGACCGCCTCGGCATGAACGTCCGTACCGCCCGCGTCCACATCGCCAAACTGGCCGCGACCCTGGGAAGTGAGAGCCGGGCGCAACTCGGCTATCTCATAGGCCGGTCGGGGATTCTGGATCAGGAACAGGAACAGGACCAGGAGCCGAGCCGGGAGCGGTGAGTGTCTGGAGTTCCGGGGAACGCGGCGGCCCGTCCAGCCCCGCCTGCGCGATCCGCACCCCCAACTGCGTACGACTCGCCGCGCCCAGGGTCTCCGAGAGGCGTGCGATGTGCGCCCGGCAGGTACGGACGCTGATTCCCAACCGCTCCGCGACCACCGCGTCCTGGTGTCCCTCCGCGAGCAGTGCCGCGATGGACCGCTCGCGGTGGGTGATGCCGTCGATGCCGGTCTCCGGGAGCGGCGCGGCGAGCGGGATCGCGAGCCGCCACAGCCGCTCGAAGACCGTGACCAGGTAGTCGACGAGGGCGGGGTGGCGCAGTTCCAGGGCGATCGTGCGGTCCGCGTTCGCCGGGATGAAGGCCACCTTGCGGTCGAAGAGGATGAGGCGCTCGACGACTTCGTCGAGGGTACGGGCCTCCGCCGCGTCGCCCATCAACTCCATGTAGTTGTGCAGGCCCTGGCCGTGCCGGGCCACGTGCGTGTAGAGGTCGCGCATGCGCACGCCCCGCCGGCGCATCTCCAGCGCCCGGTGCAGTCCCTCGGAGAGTTCGTCCTCGCGGCGGATGCCGCCGGGCTGCACGGTGAGCACCTCGGTAGCGCACGCCTCGGTCGCCTCGTCCATCGCGGCCCGGATCCGGGGCAGTCCGTCGAGGACGCGGATCGCCACGCCCTCCGTGGGCGCCTGGACGCGTCCGCCGAGACCGGCGTACCACTCGAACGCGGCCACCGCGTCGCCCACCCGCGTCTGGCTCGCGCTGACCTCCTCGTACACCCCGCGCAGCAGCCGTGTCATGACCTCCTGCGGCGAGGTCGGCACCAGCCATCCCATGTCGTCGGGGTCCGGATGCAGCAGCGCCAACTCGACAAGACAGGGCACCGTCTCGGCGTCCTCGCGCGGCACGCGTCCGCGCCGCACGGCCCGGGAGTACACCCGGTCCCCGGCCTCGCACAGTCGGTCAGCGCCGTGCGGATGCCTGTCCCTCCTGTGCCCGGCCATCTTCCACCCCTGGCTCCAGCATCCTCGCGATGCGACGCCTCCGCGCCGTCCGCAGCGCAACTATGCGCGGACCCGACCGCCATCGCAACACGGCTGCGCCCTTCGTACGCCCCCTCTCGCCCCTGTACGTACGGAAATATCCCCACCTCCGCACGGCGCTCTGCAACAAGATGACGGTGGTCGGGGTGCGCGACCCGGTGCCATGGTGGACCCGGTTCACCGGGGCGACACGGCGTCCTGGCCCGCCCTGGCCGGACACTCCTCGTCCGGCCAGGGCTCTCCAACCCCCGTCCGGATCACGCGAACTGCCGGAAATCGTCGAGTGCTCGGGACCACGCCTGGATCGAGTACCGGGCCGACGACGGGGCGGGCTCAGCTCCGCTTGGGCCCGGTGATCGCCTCGCCGATCACGAAACCCTTCGCGGGGCCTTCGGGGATGGTGACGTCGGTGCCGTAGTACACGCGGTGGATGTCTTCCCAGTCCGCCTTGTCGGGGCGCGGGCCGGTGCACAGAGTGACCGATCCCTGAGCGTCGTAATCATCGATGACGACATAGATCGGAATGCCGGCGCGAGCGTATTCGCGAAGCTTGCGGACCCGGTCCCGGTCCTGGTTGCGCTTACCCGGGGAAACGACTTCCACGATGAGGTAGACGGCCTCGGCCCTGACACCGAGGTCGTCCTCATCACCCCAGGGTTCCGTGTCCTCCGGCGCAACGAAGGCGTCGGGGATCCACGCCTTGCGCCTGTGGATCACGTTCACGTCCTGATGGCACGCGTATTCGCCACCGTCCAAGAACTTGTCCAGGGCCCTACGCACACGATTGGTGATCAGGCCGTGCGAACGGCGAGCGGTGGGCGACACCTCGATGGCTCCCTCGATGATCTCAGCGCGGTAGCCCTCGGGGAGTTCCATGGCCTTCCATGCCTGCCACAGGACCTCGTCGAAGTCGGAATCGTTCTCGGACTCGGTCCTGACCTCAGACATGGTCTCGGGCCTCTCGTGTGCAAGAGCGGTCATGGCGGCATCACCTCCTCAAGTGTGGGCTTGGCGTCCATGGGGCACAAGCAACGCGATCACGGTAGGTACGGCGACAGGGCCGACCAGGGGAACCGGCTCCGGGTCACCCGATGCGGTGAGGACGGAACGATCCGCCGAACTCCCCCTCGCCTCTCAACTCGAACCACACCCCCTTCGCAAACCGTCCCGCACGGTCGGCGGCCACGCCCCACAGGTCCGCGACCTCGGCGACCAGCGCGAGACCGCGGCCCCGGCAGGCGGTGGGGGTGGCCTCCGGCGTGCGCGGGGGGTCGTGACTCTCGTCGTACACGCTGACCCGCAGCCGGGCCGGGGTGAGCTGGACGCGGAGCATGGCCGTGCCCTTGGTGTGCAGGTGGACGTTGGTGACGAGTTCCGAGGTGCACAGGATCGCGGGCAGCACGAGGGGTGCGCGGTCGAGGGTGACGAGCACGGCGCGTACGAAGTCCCGGCAGACCTTGGGAGCGGTGGCGTCGGCGGGAGCGAAGAGGCTGTAGTCGTAGGCGAGTTGGGCAGGCCGGTGGGGCGCCCTGCGGGCAGCTTCCATGGGGGTTCGGCTCCTGTCGTACGCCCGCGATGGCATGGCCCGGATCCGGCTGGCCGACGGTCCGGGTGCGCTTTCGTTTGTGGGCAGGGGAGTTGGACGACTCCGGTACGGTTCCGGAGCGTCACCATTGACACACTCACAGTAGGGAACTTGGGAACACATTCGCAACCTGCCTCGGTGAATTGGCGGACCAACTCCCCCTGCCGAGGCAGACTCTCGCCTGACGACTGAGGAGACACCCCTTGGGAATGCGCACCACCATCAGCGAGCGCCAGCGCCGACTCGGACACGAGCTCAAGAAGCTGCGCGAGCAAGCAGGCTTGTCCGCCGGGGAGGCCGCCGAACGCATCGGCATGGGGCGGGGCCAACTGAGTCACATCGAAGCCGGGCGTACCTCGATCCTGTCGGACCGACTGCGGCATCTCTGTCAGGCACTGGGATGCGAAAGCGTTCCCCACATTGAATCGCTGGTCGCCATGTCCGAGGCAACCGGCAAGGGTTGGTGGAGCGCCTACAAAGGCAACATCGGTTCGGCTGCGATGAATCTCGCCGAACTGGAGGCCGGCGCGGTATCACTGCGCACGCACGAGGCGCTGTTCATCCCGGGCCTGCTCCAGACCGAGGCGTACATCCGCACCATTTTCTCCAGCCCCAAGCTGAACGTTCGCGACATCGACGAGGCCACCGCCTTCCGCCTGGAACGCCAGGCGATCCTCACCTCCGAGAGCGCTCCGGCCTTCCATGCGGTGATTCACGAAGCGGCGCTGCACATGCGATTCGGCGGCCCGACCGTCCTACGGGAGCAGCTGCTGCACCTCATCGAAGTGGCCCAACTGCCCAACATCACCGTCCAGATCTTCCCGTTCGGCGCTGATCTGGACGCCGCGCTCAGCGGGACATTCCTGCACACCATCACCCCCGTGCGGGAGCTGAGCACGATTGTGCTGGACCATCCCGCAGGCTCCTTGTACCTGAGCGAGGACGAACACCTCACCCTGTACGACACTATGTTCGACCGACTCATGGAGAGTGCACTCGCACCGATCGGCGCGCGCACGTCTGAGGAGCTCGCGACCAAGGACTCACTGGCCCTGATCCAGCACCTGCTCTACACGCTCTAGGAGCCCAACATGTCCCGTCTGAACTGGCAGAAGTCATCCTTCAGCGGTGGCCCGGAGAGCAACTGCCTCTACCTCGCCACCGCCCCCGACGGAACGATCCGCCTACGCGAGAGCGACGAACCCCGCACCGTACTCGCCGCCACCCCGGAGGGGCTCGCCGCCCTTCTCCAGCACCTCAGGCCGCGGCCCAGCTCGTGAGCAGGGCCTCGCGCGCGGCCCGCCAGGGCGTCACGCCGTCGCCCTCGACGCTCCCCCACTCCAGCAGCCGCCCCACGTCCGCCGTACCGTCCACGAACCGGTTCAGCAGCGCCACCGACAGCTCGTACTCGGACTGGACGTAGCCTCCGACGGGCGCGGTGTACACCGTCAGCTCGGCCTTCTCCTCGTCCGTCCGTACCTGGAGTTCGAACGCGGGCGGTGCCTGACCGCCGCCCATCGCCATGTCGAGGACCGTGTCCATCGCGTTGTTCACCAGCCACCGGGTACTGGAGCGCACCTGCACGTCGTGAACGGTGACCGCGCGGAGGTCCGCCCAGGACCAGAACCCCTCCTGGCCCGTACCCACGGCCTGAAGCCCCTCGGGGGTGAGCCGCACCCCGCGCCCGTACCCCTCGGGCTCGGCGCCCACGTAGACGCTTTCCTTGGTGATCCAGAACAGGCCGATCATGGTCACGGACGCCTCCAGCACGACGAGCACATCAAGTACGACAAACACGGTCCCCCTCTGAGACACCGGCGGGCCCGGATTGGTTCAGCCGGAACGTGAGAGTCAGGACGCGAGAGTCGGGACGCGAGAGTCGGGACTGTCGAACACGCGTGGTGACCGCCGCGTACCCACCCGTCTCCCTCGTCGTCCTGCTGTCCGCGCTCTAGCCCGGTTCGCCGTCCGGCGGCGCGTTCCGGTCGTCCTCGTCCTCGCCCTCCCGTAATCGCCGTAAGCGCGGCCGGTGCGGCATCAGGTCGCGTGTGCGGGACTCGCCCGCGCCCACCACGGGCAGCCGTAACTCGTCGGTCTTGTGGTGTTCCTGAGGGCCTTCGGCGTAACGGGAGCGGCGCTCGTCCTGGTGGTCGTGGTCCTCCGGCTGCCGCTCGGGGAAGCGGAGCAGTCGTGCCGGCGGCACGGGGAAGCCCTCGCTGTCCGGGTGCTGGCCGGGGCCGTTGGAGGGCTCGGGGCCGTCGGGCCGGTCGCCGTCGGACCGGCCAGGGGACGTCGCTCGGGCATGCTCGGTCCAGCCCGCACGGAACCAGGCCAGTTGGTCCCGCTGCACCTCGTCATCGGTGAGGATGCGCACGCTCTTCGTACCGGCCCGCCGGATCTTCTCCCCCAGCTCGATCAACAGGCCGCCCACGGTGTACGCCACGGCGTCCGGATCCGGTGCGGCGGCCGGTCCGTCTGCCTCCTCCTCCTCCTCCGGTGGGCGTGGATCACGTGCGTGCGAGTCGTGTGAGTCGTGTGAGTCGTGTGAGTCGTGCGAACCACGCGCACGCGGGTCGCGCGCCTGCGGGTCTCCCCCCTCGTGCCCGTGCCCCACCTGCACACCCCTCTTCACCGCTGCTCCGAATCCCCCTGCCGAAGCCTCACTCTCGTCTGCGTTCCTCCGGCAGGAACTGGCCAACCACCTTCACGAAAAGTTCTTGCAGCTCCGACGGCACCCCGAGCAGCCGTGCCGCCTCCGCCGGGCTGAGTGTCGCAGCCGGGCCCCCGGCGGTTTCGCCGATCCCCGGGTCGAGCGGAAGATCGTCCTCCGACAGCCGACCGGACCGGATCAACATGTCCCTCAAGGGAACGGCCAGAACCGTCGCCAACCGGCGCATCGTCTCCAGATCCGGCATGCTTTGCCGTTGCAACAGCCGACTGACCGCGGCCCGGTGGACCCCCGCGTCGTCGGCGAGCTTGGACTTGCCACCGCCCCGCGGGCTGTCGATGTCGTAGCCACGCCTGCGCATCAGTCCTTCTATCCAGACCGCGAACTCCTCCAGGCCGTCGGCCCTGGGCGTTCGGCCACTGTCGGCGCGATGGCCCTGGTCGTTGTAGGCGTTGGCCCACGAGCTTGCACCCATGCGGTGGCTCTCCCCTCGTCGCGAGGGAAGAGTACCGAGCGCGCGCGCACCTCTGGGAGTGCGCGCTCGCACGCATTCGTAAAGTTCTCACCTGCGCGGGCGCTCTCATTGCGGCATATGCGGCTGGTACGGGCGCTGTCGACACCTCCCGAGCGGACCCCGGCCCCGGCTCCGACCCTGATTCCGGTCGAGCGCGACTCCGGAGCGTAGTCACTTGCGCACGCGCTCGCACCATGCGACTCTGATCGCGCGTTCGCAACTGTCGAACATATGTTCCCACACCTGGGGAGGGGTTGCACGTGCCCAACCAGCCGACCGCATCCGCCACTGCCACGACCTGGCGCTTTCCCTCTGCACGCGAAGAACTGGACTGGCGCCGCGCCGCAGCCTGCGCCGATCTTCCCGAACACTCCGTGTTCACCCGCATCCTCTCCGAGGCCGAACCGGTATTGCGCGCCTGCAATCAGTGCCTGATCCGTCACGAATGCGAGGCGGTCGTCGACCCCTCGCACACGTGGTTCGACGGAGTGAGTGGGGGACGGCTGTGGCGCAACGGGCGCCAGGTGTCTCGTGCGATGCCGCAGGGCGCACTGGGGGGAGCCGCACGATGAACCGCGAACTGCCCGGCGCCGTCTGGATCGCCTCGCTCGTCCGCCGCTTCCCCGACCTCGTCGACGAGTTGGCGCCCGCTGCCCACGGGGGGCTGCGGGAGCGCCGCGGGGGCGGACCTGTCGCGGGGACGACGCTGCCCGTACGGCTGCACGTCTCGGACGCCGTACGGGACATCACCGACGGCGTGGTCGAACTGGAGGAGGCCGTACGGGAACGGCTCGGGCTGCGGGCCGTACCGCCCGCCCCCGTCCCGGTGCGGCTGCGCCGGATCGCCGGCCTGCTGGAGCGCGTCGCCGCGGACTCCGTCCTCGCCGCACATGTCGAGGACGAGAGCCGGCGCATGGCCGCCCGCTGCGCACGGGCGCTGGGCGACCCCGAACAACTGGTACGGCTGCCGGGCCGCTGCCCCACCTGCGACTCCGTCTCCCTCCGCGCCTTCCCGGAACGCGCCGAGGTGCGCTGCGTCAATCCCGTGTGCCGACAGGTACTCGAACCGGAGGCCTCATGAACTCCCCCCTGATCACCACCGAGTTGGCGGCGGACGAGGCCGGGGTCTCCACGGCCACGATCCGCAAGTGGGTCCAGCGAGGCCACCTGCGCCCGGCGGACACCCGGGGCCGACGCCGGCTGTATCGCCTGGAGGACGTGTTCGCGGCGGAGCGCGCGACGCACCGGGCGGGCAGGAACCGCTGACCGTCCCTCCCCACCTTCAAGGGCCCCGCCGCACGCTGCGGCGGGGCCCTCGTGGTCCTCGTGGTCCACGCCGCTGCTCCGACCCGGCGGGGCGCGCTGCGGGCCGTGCGCGATGTGCCCGAACATGCCGGATGAATACCCGCACCGAATAGACCAGTTGCACGATCCGAGCGGTCGCGTCACACTCGATGCAGCGGCAGAGCTGCGCCCACCCTCAGCGGGGGCGACGGACCTGCCGCTTTGTGTTGCCCGGAAACGGGCCCCCGCCCGGCACGAAGCCGGGCCCCGAAGGGAGCGTCCATGTGGCCATCCTGACCTTTCCCGACGCCGAGCAACTCGTCGTCGACTTCCTCAAGAACCGGGCCGAGCTGACCGGTGTCGTCGTCGACAGCCGGCCGCCCGCCGGATTCGACGGCACCCAGAAGGTCGTCCTCGTCTCGCACATGGGCGGCGCCTGGGTCGACGACCAGCATCTCGACCAGCCGCTGCTCGACCTGGAGGTGTACGGCCCGGACAAGCCCACGGCACACACCGTGGCACTGTCCGCCCGTGCCTGCGTGCTGGAGCTGGCCGACACCGTGTACGGCTCCGCGGCCGTCGTCGACGTCTCCGAGGCCGACGGGCCGCGCTGGCTGCCCGACTACACCCGCTCGGCCGCCAACCGCTACCGCTCCACGATCCGGCTCCTGCTGCGCCTCGGCTGAGCCCGCCCCACCTCGAACCAAGGCCTCACGTCCCACACAAGGAGTTCGCATGGCTACGAACAACGGCAAGGAAATCCGTGTCGCCGGTACCGGCCGGGTCCTCGTCGCCCCCGCCGGTACCACCGCGCCGGTCAAGTCCGACGACGCCTGGCCGGCCGGCTGGGTGGAGCTGGGGTACACCTCCACCGACGGCATCAAGCTCAACAAGAAGGACAAAATCGACCCGGTCGACACCTGGCAGTCGGCGAGCCCGGCTCGCTTCATCTACTCCGACCGCGATCTGACCGTGAAGTTCCAGCTGCTCCAGATGAACAAGAGCACGCTCTCCTTCTTCATGGGCATCCCGGCCACCAACATCGCGCAGACCTCGGTCGGCGGCACCGCGGTCGTGGACACCTACGAGTTCCTGGTCCCGAGCACCCCGGCCAAGGACGAGCGGGCGCTCGGCATCGAGTTCACGGACGGAACGGACGCCGTGTACCGCTTCATCCTGCCGCGCGGCCAGGTCACCGAGACCGAGGAGCTGGGCTTCACCCGGACCGGGTCGGTGAAGCTCGGCGTCACCTTCACCGCGCTGGAGGCGGAGACCGCCAACCGCGAACTGGCCAAGTGGATCATGAAGGACAAGGCGTACGCCGCCCTGTGACGGTCCTTCCGATCCACCTTCCGTGACGGGCGCCCCGTAGGGCTCGTCACCCGGGGCGGCGGGCTCCCCCACCCGTCGCCCCGGCCCCCATCCACGTACATCTGACAAGGGAGATCCCCCGATGGCCGGATTCAACGTCAACGCGGCCCGCGCCCAGCGCCTGGAGGCGTTCGGGCGCAGCTGGACCTTCGAACTTGATGACGACAGCTTCGAGTTGCCGACCGAGCTGACCCGTACGACCGCGCGCGAGCTGCGCGA
The DNA here is from genome assembly GCF_055656965.1 of Streptomyces sp. NPDC111656. Classification (NCBI taxonomy): domain Bacteria; kingdom Bacillati; phylum Actinomycetota; class Actinomycetes; order Kitasatosporales; family Streptomycetaceae; genus Streptomyces; species Streptomyces sp. NPDC111656. Next base: position 383,604 of record NZ_JBVKCA010000008.1, on the reverse strand, counting down.
CCTCGACGACAACGACGTGGACGGGCTGCTCCACCTGCTGCTCGGGGAGCGGCAGTTCGCACGCTTCGAGAAGCACGACGTCACGATGCAGGACATCGCGGCCATCCTGGAGGCCTACGGCAAGGAGACGGGGCTGGGCCTGGGGGAAGACTGAGCCTCGGCGAGCTCGTCGAAGAGCACGCCGAGGCCCTGGAGGCGGATCTGCTCCGCCACTACGGGGTCGACCTGCTGGACTGGCACCGCGGCCACCTCTCTTCGCGCCGGCTGTCGGTCCTGGTCCGGCATCTCCCGAGGAACAGCGCACTGCTGAAGGAACTCCACGGCGAAGCCGCCGAGTGGACGGCGACCGACTACCTGCTCGCGACCGTGATCGACCAACTCGCGGAGGCGAACTGGATGTTCGCCACCGTCAACCGTGACGACGACAGCGAACCACTGGACTTCCCGGAACCGATTCCGCGGCCGGGAAACGAGTCGACCGACACGGAGCGCGGAGCATCGGGTGATACAGCCGGTGAAAAGGGCACTCCAACGGCGGACCAGCTTGTCCAGTTCTTCCTCTGACCGAGGTCAGTAGCTCAGATAGAGCAGGAATCCCGCACCGAAGAGGGTCTGCAGAGCGACCAGCACCCACAGCGAGAACCAGGCCTCCGAACGCGCATCGAGCTCGCGTCGACTACGCGCCCTGCGCCACGGAGCGCTCGGGTCGTACACGATGGGCGCCTCTTCGTCGGGAGTTCCCCAGACGGTGCCGCTCAGCGGCGAGATGTAGATGATCTCCTCTCCGGATTCCGTAACGAATTCAAAACTCGTGGAATACCGGTCTTCGGAGACGGAGACATTTCTACATCGACCCATCACCTCTATCCCGACTCTTTTCAGTCGCCGATTCACCCATAAGGGAATCAATCCGAACCAGAACAGGAAGGGCAGCGGGAAGAGAAACAAACAGAGGAAGACCCAGGCCAGCGTATCCATTCGGCAATGATGGCATGCGTCACCAGCGGCCACAAGTGCCTTCGGCAGCTCGGAGATTGACGTGGCAGGAACACCGGCAAACAACAACGACAGCGTCTGGTATTTCTGGACGAAGGACGAAGCGGACAAATTCAAGCACAAGCTGAACGGCCTGAGCACCTCGGTGGACGTCCTGAAGGTGGCAGCCGGATTCGCCGCGGTCGGATTCACCCCGCTCAAGATCGATGTCTCCGCGTTCAAGATGGACGAGAAGGGCATCGTCATCGGCGGAGTTCAGAAGTGGACCTGGCCGTACGCGCGGGACGAGAAGGCCAAGCTCGAGGCTCAGGACAAGAAGCTGCTCAGGTTGAGCGAGCGCGCGGAAGCGGCCGGCCGCAGGGCCAAGAACGCCGCGGACACCGCGCAGCGACTCCTGTCGAGGACGAGAGGCAACGCCAACTGGGCGACCGAGGCGGAACGCCGGCGCGCCGTCGATGTGGAGAAGGAAGCGACGAAGGCCCTCAAGAAGGCGACCGACGCCTATACGAAGGTCAAGCAAATGGCCGAGAAAGCAGAAGAGAAGACGAATCAAGTGAAGACCCAGCGGGCAACCATCAAACGCTCGATGGACGGCATGGGTGCGGACCTGGAACGAGTGCGGACCAAGTTGGATTCCATGGCTTCGGTGGCGGCCTGACCCACTCCGGCAAGAATCTAGATCAGTAAGGGATTCTCGTGACCGTTCAAAGCTCTTTCAAAAGGGCCGCAGAAAGCATCCGCGCTTTTCGCAACGAGCTGATCCTGACGGGTTCCGGCACGGACAAGACAAGTTCCGCGCTCGGCAAGCTGCGTACCGGTGCGAACAACGGCAGCACCGCCATGGGAAAGCTCAAGGGTGGACTGGGTGATGTCGGCGGTTCCCTCGACACATCCAAATCCGCCACCGACAAGTTCAAGACCTCCCTCGACAAGCTCAAGTCCTCCGCCGACAAGACCAAGGCCGCCCTCAAGGACGTGAAGAACCAGGCCGACGCGGTCGAGAAGTCCGTGGGGAAGGCCGGGAAGAACGCCGACAAGGGCGGGAAGTCCATGGGCGGCCTGGGGAAGGGACTCAAGGGGGCGTCCACCGCGCAGAAGGGGCTCAACCTCGCGATGCGTGCCAACCCGTTCGGGCTGGTCATGACGCTGCTCACCCCGCTCATCACGCAGTTCGTCAACATGGACAAGGTCACCGCCCTCGTCCGCAAGGGCCTCACGGCCGCCTGGAGTCACATCAAGTCCTCCTCGCAGTCCGCCGCGAAGATCCTCGGACCGCTGTTCAAGGGCGTGGTGAACGGGTTCCTGACCCCGACCCGGATGCTGGTGCGCGGGCTCAACGTCCTCATCGGCGGCCTGAATCACGTGAAGTTCAAGGTCCCTGGCTGGGTGCCCGTCATCGGCGGCAAGGGCTTCGCCTTCGATCTGTCCCCCATCCCGGTGCCGCAGCTCGCCCAGGGCGGCATCGTGCGCGCCCGCACCGGCGGCACCCTCGCCCTCGTCGGCGAGGGCGGCGAGCACGAGGCCGTCATCCCGCTGTCCCGGCTGGAGCGGATGCTCGGCTCCGGCGGCGGCCTACGCCGGCTCGCCGCCGCCGTCGAGGCGCTCGCCGACCGGCCCGTCCAGATCGACGTGGACTCCCAGACCATCGCACGCGCCGTCCAGCTCGGGCAGCGCAAGCTCGCCCGGAGGTGAGGCAGGGACATGGCAAGGAATCTCTGGATCGGCAAGCCCGGACTTCTCCGGGAGATCGACCAGGCGGCCAAGAGCTGGGACCGGTCGGCGGAACTCAACGTCACGGAGTTCAAGTCCCTGGAGGGGCGGATCACCACCGTGGCCCCGGCCCGTACCGTCCGCCGGCTCAAGTTCTCCTGGGACTCCCTCGCGCCCGACGACGCCCAGCACCTCTCCCGGCTCGCCCGCCGGATCAACGGGCCCGGTCTGCTGGGCAGCGCGCAGCCGTCGTACGGTCCGCTCGCGGTGCTCGACCCGGCCTCGGTGAACCTGCTCGACCCCTACCAGGCCGCCGCGCAGAGCGAGAGCAACGGCACCGACCACTGGTTCGCCATCACCGGCACCATGGTCGTCAGCCCCCTGACCGGGGACACCGTCGTCGCCGACTTCCAGGAGAACACCCGGATCGGCTGGCGGCACGGCGTGTGGACCGGCTGGCCGGTGATGCCCGGCATGCAGGTGTCCTGGCTGGTCCCGGCCGACTGGAACCCGGCACTCGCCACCGCCCAGCTCGACTGGAAGGCCGCCGACGGGGCATATCTCAGCACCTTGTCCGTGACCGGACCGACCGTCTCCGGGGTCGCCCCGGCCGGGGCCGCCTTCGTCACCCCGGTCGGCGGACCCGGCGCGGCCGGCCCCGCGGGGCTGGCCGGAGCCTGCCTGACCATCGGCGAGGCCCCGGCCGCCCACGCGCTCGGCGACGGCTGCCCGGCGATGTCCGTGACCGCGTACAGCGACGTCCCGTCCGCGCGGCTGCCTTACCGCAACGTCAGCGTCGACCTGGTGGAGGTGCGCGGTGCAGAACTCTGACGAAAGACTCGCCGCCGCGCTCGCCGCCACCGAGCGGATCCCGGCCCACTCCACCCGGCTCGGCGGCCGGGAGATGGGCGGCCAGGTGCAGTCCTGGAAGGTGGAGCGGGCCTACAGCACCGATCTGCCTGAGGCGCTGCGCGCCTTCTCCGGGAGCGCCTCGGCCCAGCTGGAGCTGTCGCTCGGCGGCAGCGGTGCGCCCGCGCCCCGGCTGTACTCGGCCTGGTCGGCCCGCGCCAGCGGCGACGTCGTACGGCCCGGGCAGTCCGTGGTCCACGCGGCGGGCGCGAACGACCGCACCGTCCCCGCCTTCCGCGGCGCCGTCCGGTCCCGCACGGCCGCGTCCGGCAGCGACACCGTCACCGTCCAGGCGCTCGACGGCGCGGAACGGCTGCGCGGACCCGCGCAGCTGCCACGGCCGTACCACGGGCTGCGCTACGGGCAGCCCGTGGCGACCGCGACCTGGTGCGTGGACGAGGTCCTGCGCCAGGGCGGCATCCACAGCTGCCCGCCGCCCCGCGCCCCCGGCGTGGCCGACGACACCACCCGGCCGTTCACCGCGCTCTACGCCTCACTGCACGGCGGCTTCAACGCCACGTACGGCCAGCCCGAGACCTTCCCGGCCCCGTCCGCGTACTCCTGGGTGCGGGACGGGGCGCCGTACGAGATGGCGCTGATGCCCAAGGCGGCCGGGCTCACGGCGTCCTGGATGCCACGCTCCCGCTTCGTCGTCGCGGGGAAGGTGTTCCAGGCCGAGCTGCACGTGAACACCGCCCTCGCGGTGGGCAACGAACTCGAACTCAAGCTGATCTTCGACCGCAGCGCCGGCGCGTACGGGAACTACGCCCTGAACGTCTACTTCGCCACCGGCGTCGTGAAGATCACCTCGGGCACGGTCGGCGGCGGCGGTCTGGTCGCCAGTTGGACCATTCCCAAGCTCGCCTCGCTCAAGGGCGTGTGGCACCTCGGGTTCACCGTGGACACCCGGGCCGGTGCCGTCGGCGGGAACACCCCGGCGACCGTGTACCCGCGGCTCACCGCACCCGACGGGGAGTACGTCACCCCGCCGACGGCCCCCTACACCTTCTCCGACGCCGCCTCGGTGCAGCCACCTTCCGAGCTGTACCAGATCAGTCTGAAGACCGACGTGGCCGTCGAGTGCCTCCAGGTCACCGACCGCTCCTGGCCGGACCTCGACTCGTACACCGCCGAGGAGTGGGAGCAGAAGGGCCGCTGGACCAAGGGCGCGGTGCTCGACGACGCGACGGTGCCGCTCTACGACGTGCCGAAGATCTCCGGCTCCCAGTGGGACGCCCTCACCGAGATCGCCCGCGCCACCATGTCCACCGCCGAGTTCGACGAGCAGGGCGTCTTCCGCTGGCGCGGGCCCGGCCGGTTCCGGACGGTGCCCGCCAGGCCCGACCTCACGGTGACCACCCGGCGCGACATCGCCGCCCTCACCGTCTCCGAGGAGATCGACGCCTGCCGCAACCACTGCGAACAGCCTTACCAGGACTGGACCGGCATCAGCCACACCTACAGCGACACCGTCACCGACACCGTCGTGCGGGAGGTCAGGCCGGGCGGCTGGGTGGAGGTCGCGTACGCCATCGCCGAGGAGGAACTCGACGTCGGCCCGCTCCAGATCGAGGACGACGTGGCACCCGTCGGCGGCCACCGGGTCCGTTTCGGCAGCGCGGCGGCCGGCGGCACCTCGGTGAAGGGCGCGGTGACGGTCAGCTCGCGGCGCGACGGCCCGAACTACCTCGTGCGGTTCGCCAACCACGGCACGGCGAGCGTCTGGACGGTCACCAAGGACGGCAAGCCCTCCGTGCAGATCGTCCCGCAGAAGCGCACGGGCGATCCCCGCCTGCGGTCGTTCGCCTGGTACAACACCACCAGCCAGACCGCCTACGGCAAGCAGGTCTACCAGGCGCCCGCGACCGACTGGGTGCAACAGCAGCAGGTCGCCTCGGACCTCTCGCACGCCATGCTCGACGCCGGCCGCTATCCGGTCCCGGTGCTCGGCGAGGTGGAGGTGCTGCACGATCCACGCATCCAACTCGGTGACGTGGTGCGGGTGGTGGACACCAGCGGGGCCACGCTCGACACCCTCGCCTGGGTCGTGGGCATCCGCACCACCTGCCAGGCGGGGGCCGCCCCACAACAGACGCTGACCCTGCGCGGTACCTCCTACAACGGCGTTCCGACCGACTCCGGGCTCACCCCCGACCCGCCGGTCGATCCGGAGTACGGCAACCAGCGGACGTACGCCCTGATCGACGCGCAGAACGCCACCCTCGACGCGCTGACCACCAGCAGGATCACCTACCGCGAACTGCTCAAGGCGCCGGGAGGTGCGGCATGAGCGAACTGCCCCCGGAAGAACCACGAGCGGAGGAACCACCGCCGGGGACCGCCGACGACGACGCGAACGTGGCGCATCCGGTCCCGGTCGACAGCGCCGCGGCACGCGACGGCGACGGCGGCACACCGGTCGGCTCACTCCCGCCGCCCCTGGGCGACTGACCGCCCCCTCGTCCCGTACGCGCGTCCCGTACGCGATCAGTCGTCCCGTACGCACCCCAGGATCCAGGAGGAAGCCGTCATGGCCCTGCTCACCCCGCTCGGCAGCCTGCCCTACCCGCAGCCGGCCGACGCCGCGAACATCCCCGTGCACATCCAGTCGCTCGCGGAGGCCGTCGACGGCCGCACCGTGCTGCGCTTCGCGGACGCCGCGACCCGCGACGCCAAGGTGACCGCCCCGGTGGCGGGCATGCTCTGCTGGCTCGGCACGCCCAAGCAGTACTGGTACTACACCGGCAGCGCCTGGACGCAGCTGGCACCCGGCCCGGTCCACAAGGCCAACACCACGGCCGGTACGACGACGTCGACGGCGTACGTGGAGACCCTCACCGGCTCCACCGGCGACCCGACCACCGTCACCTTCACCGCTCCGGCCTCCGGCGCCGTGCTCGTCTCGGTGGGCGCGCGCATCAGCAGCAGCGCGGCCACGGCCTGCCACATGTCGGCGAACATCCGCCTGAACACGACGGTCGCGCTCGCCGCCGCCGACACCCGCGCGGCACTCGTCGTGGGCACCAACCAGTGCTCCGCCACGACCCAGTTCCAGGTCACCGGGCTCACCGTGAACGGCGTCTACACCGCGACCGCCGCCTACAAGTCGGCCGCGACCACCAGCACCGCGACCTTCGCCAACCGATTCATCACCGTAACTCCCGTGATGTGAGGCACACATGGCCACACCCCTGACCGCCGACGCCCTCGCCCGCGCCCTGCGCGACGAGGGCGTCGTCCTATCCGAGAGCGGCAACTGGCGCACCCACAACCGCAACAGCCGAGGCGCCTGGGGCCCGGTCCACGGCGTCATGCTCCACCACACGGCGGGCACCGACAGCCTCCGCCTGTGCCGCGAGGGCACCGCGGACCTGCCGGGCCCGCTCTGCATCGGCCTGATCACCAAGGACGGCACCGTCCACCTGGTCGGCTACGGCCGCACCAACCACGCCGGTGCGGGCTCGACCGCGGTCCTGGACGCCGTACGGGCCGAACGGGCCGCACTGCCCGCCCCCGGACCGGACGCCGTGGACGGCAACGCCCGCTTCTACGGCTTCGAGATCGAAAACCTGGGCAACGGGCGTGACCCCTACCCGGCCGCCCAACTCACCGCCGTGGAACGGCTTTCCGCCGCGATCTGCCGCGCCCACGACTGGTCCGCGTCCAGCGTGATCGCGCACAAGGAGTGGACCCGCCGCAAGATCGACCCGTCGTTCTCGATGTCCGGGACGCGGCAACGGGTGGCGGCCCGGCTCGGCTCCCGCCCGGTCTCGTACGAACCCTTCCCCGGCGCCGCGTTCTTCGCGCTCGGCCGCCGCAGCCCGCTGATCACAGCCGTCGGCGAGCGACTGGTCGCGGAGGGGTGCGGGCGCTACTCGACCGGCCCCGGCCCGGTGTGGACGCAGGCCGACGTCCTGTCGTACGCGGCCTGGCAGCGCGGGCTCGGCTACGTCGGCGAGGACGCCGACGGCACCCCGGGCCGCACCAGCTGGGACAAGCTGCGCGTCCCGCGCACCTAGGGGGCCGGACGTACTCGAGAAGCACTGGAACACCCGAAAGGAGCCCGGAGATGAGCGACGCCGGCCGCAGAACCCTGCGTACGACACTCCAGACCCTGTTCGCTCTGATCACCGTCCTGCCGCTGGTCGCCGACGACCCGCTGATCCGGGACGTACCCGCGCTCACGGCCGTGGTGGGCGGCGCCGCGCTGCTCAGCCGGGTGATGGCGATGCCCGCGGTGGACCGGCTGCTGCCGGGGTGGCTGCGTGGGCCCTCCCGCGGAGAAACCGCCGATGCCGACGACTGAGGCCGAGAGCGTCGCCCTGGAACTGGAGCGGCTGCGCCGCTCGGTCGACGTCGGGTTCGCCACCACCCGCGGCGACCTCGCCCTCCTCCTGCAACGCGCCGACCAGACCGACAAGACCCTCGACGAGCACGAGTCCCGCCTCGACGCCCTGGAACGCACCCGCTGGCCCCTGCCCTCCCTCGCGGCCGCCACCTCGTGCACGGCGCTGGCGCTGACGATCTGGCAGTCGATGGGGCGCTGACCCCTGATCCGCCGAACGCGCGGGAACCCCTCGCCCAGGGCTCCCGCGCGTTCGTCAGGGAAATACGTCAGTGCGGGACGTCGGTGCAAGTCGTCAGTGCGGGAGCACGACTACTTGAGGTCGATCGCCGTGCAGTCCGCCTTGGTCGAGGCCGTGCAGATCTGCTTGACGGTGTAGATGCCGTCCTGGATCACCGTCTCCTTGATGTTCGCCTTGGTCAGGGCGACCACGGGCATCAGCTGGGAGGGGATCTTCGTGTTCGTGGGGCTGTCGACCTTGTCGCGGGTGAGCGCGTCGAATTCGATGCCACGCCCCTGGACCTTCGCCACGGCCATCTCGGCAGCCGCGGTGGCCTCATCGGGGTAGGACTTGTAGACGCTCATGTACTGCTCGCCCCGGACGATCCGCTGCACCGCGTCCAGCTCGGCGTCCTGGCCGGTGACCGGCGGCACCTTGCTGACGCCCATGGTCTTCAGGGCGTCGATGGCGGCGCCCGCGAGACCGTCGTTGGCGGAGTAGACACCGGCGATGTTGTTCAGGCCGATGGCCGAGATGGCCTTCTCCATGTTGGCCTTGCCGACGACCGGGTCCCAGTCCTTGGTGTCGTACGTCTTGGAGATGACGACCTTGCCGTTGAGCTCACCCAGGGCGCCCGACTTGAACTGCGCCGCGTTCGGGTCGGTGGGCGAACCGTTCATCATGACGATCTTCTTCGTGGAGGCGTTGGGGCCCAGCGCCTCCAGGAGGGCCTTGCCCTGCACCTGGCCGACGAGCTCGTTGTCGAAGGAGATGTACGCGTCGATCGGGCCCTGCGCCAGACGGTCGTAGGCGATGACGGGGATGCCCGCGTCCTTGGCCTTCTGCACGTCGCTCGCGATGGCCTTGGAGTCCACCGCGTCGACGAGGATCACGTCGACCTTGTCGTTCACCATCTGCTGGAACTGCTGGCTCTGCTTGGACGCGCTCTGCTCCGCGTTGGCGGATTCGACCTTGCCCTTGCCGTTGGTGAGCTTGGCGACCTGCTGCTCGATGATCGGGTGGTCGAACTTCTCGTAACGGGTGTTGGCCTTCTCAGGGAGGAGCAGACCAACCGTGATGTCGTCACCCTTGGTCGGGCTCGCCTTGGTGTCGCTGCCGCCGATCCCGTCCACGACACCGCAGGCGGCGAGGGAGACGGTCATCGCGGAGCAAGCCAGGGCTATGGCGGTACGACGAAGCCGGGTGTTACGAGTGTTCACATCAGGTGCCTTCCGGGCGAGGTAGCTGCTTTGCGACCCAGGTGGCTGAAAGCCAACGCGGCGATCACCTCAGCGTCAAGGAGTAACCACTTAACGAGATGGCAACAGCATTCTGTGTTCCCCAAGTGAACACGATGGGAAGGGGGTGCGCCGCCACTTCCACAGAACCCCTCTGATTGACTTGCGTCACTCGCTCCCCGGCGACATACAACCCTCCCCCACCTCCGGGAGTCTCGATGGCGGCCGCACACAACGCAGCACGAAACAGGGGAAGCATGAGGCCAGTTGGGCGGAGTGGGCCGGCGCTCGCCGCGACGCTGACGATCGCCACCCCCGGGGGCCTGCTCGCCGGCTCGGGGGCGCCCGCCTCCGCCGCGAGCAGCCGCGCATCACCGGTGTACAAGCGGCAGTTCTACGCGAACACCACTTTCTCCCACACACCGAAGAAAACGGACTGCGACGCCGCGGTCGGCGAGAACTGGGGCACGAAGGCCCCCGCCTCCGGCCTCCCGAAGGACAACTTCGGCGTCCGCTGGACCGTGACGAGGGACTTCGGTTCGGGAGGTCCCTTCGCCCTTCCCGTCAACGTCACCGTCCCCTCCGGCAAGCACACCCTGCGCATCGACTACGCCAACTGGACCGGCGCCGCCAACGTCTCCTTCGCCTACACCCCCGCACCACCGCCACCGTCGACAAGGTCAAGCCCCTCACCCCGAGCGGGACTTCCGTCTCGCAGTCGAAACTGGGTTCGCCGACCGCCACGCCCCGCGGGCTGCGGCTCGACTGGAACGGGGTCACGGGAGCGGTGTCCTACCGCGTCTACCGGGCGACGAGCGAGAACGGCGTGTACACCCGGGTGGGCAGTACGGACAAGCTCTCGTACCTGGACACCTCGGCCCTGGAGAGCGTCGCCTACTACTACCAGGTGACCGTTCTCGACGCGGTGGGCAACGAGTCCGCGCGTTCCGTGGCCGCCGCCGGCGAGCGCGAGGACCTCACCCCGCCGCCCGCCGTCACCGGGCTGACGGTCACCCCGACCGAGTACGGCTTCGAGGTGGAGTGGGACAAGAACCCGGCCACCGACCTCGGTCGGTACACCGTCTACTGGGGTGAGCTCTTGGGCGACGAGGGCGAGGAGCAGGTGTGCTCCGGGACGCTGACGGCGTATCCGCCGGTCGACACCACCTCGTACTCGTACACCACCCGCCCCGACGGCGACCGCGTCTGCTTCTTCGTCGACGCCATCGACACGTCCGGGAACTCCTCCTTCAAGCGGACCCGGACGGCCGTGGCCGCGACCGAGCTCGACACCACGCCGAGCGTACGAGAAGATCCACGAGACCTCGGCCGGAGCGTTCGAGTACTTCGACACCGGCGCGGTGAGTTGAGGAATGCCGAAGGGGGTGGAGAGGTCGACGACCTCTCCACCCCCTTCGTACGTGGGAGCTAGTCCGACTGCCTCTTCGGCCGCCAGACCACCAGCGCGCTCGTCTGCTGGACCTCCTGGTACGGGACCAGGTCGCGGCGGTACGAGGCGTGCACCGCGGCCTCGCGCTGCTGCATCGCGGCAGCGGCGCCGTCCAGGGCCGATTCCAGTTCCGCGACGCGGGACTGGAGGGCCGCCACCTGGTTCTCCAGCTCGATGATGCGCTTGATGCCGGCCAGGTTGATGCCCTCGTCCTGGGACAGCGCCTGCACCGTGCGGAGCAGTTCGATGTCGCGGGCCGAGTAGCGCCGGCCCCGGCCGGCGGTGCGGTCCGGGGAGACCAGGCCGAGGCGGTCGTACTGGCGCAGGGTCTGCGGGTGCAGGCCGGAGAGCTGGGCCGCCACCGAGATGACGTAGACCGGGGTCTCCTCGGTCAGTTCATAGGGGTTTCGACGACGGCCGTCCATCTGCTCATGCTCCCTTCGCGGCCTGGAACAGCTCCGCCCGTGGGTCCTCGCCCGCGGTTGCCTCGCGATACGCCTCCAGGGCGTCGCGAGCCTTGCCCGACACGTCCGTGGGGACCGCGACCTCGACGGTGACCAGGAGGTCGCCGCGCGTACCGTCCTTGCGGACGGCACCCTTGCCGCGGGCCCGCATCGTACGGCCGTTGGGCGTGCCCGGGGGCAGTTTCAGGGTGACCGGGGGGCCGCCCAGGGTCGGTACGCGCACCTCGCCGCCGAGTGCCGCCTCCGCGAAGGTGACGGGCACGGTGACGGTGAGGTTGTCGCCCTTGCGGCCGAAGACCGGGTGGGCGTCCACGTGGACCGTGACGTACAGGTCGCCGGCCGGGCCGCCCCGTTCGCCGGGTGCGCCCTTGCCGCGGAGGCGGATGCGCTGGCTGTCGCTCACCCCCGCCGGGATGCGGACCTGCATCGTGCGCGAGGACTTGGCGCGACCGCTGCCGTGGCAGATCTCGCAGGGGTTCTCCGCGATGAGACCGCGGCCCTTGCAGTCCGGGCAGGGGTCCGTGAGCGAGAAGCCGCCGCCGGAGCCGCGCGCGACCTGGCCGGTGCCGACGCACGTCGGGCACACGCGCGGTGTGCCGTTCGCGTCGCCGGTGCCCGAACAGGCCTTGCAGGGCGCCTGGGACGTCATCCGCAGCGGGACCGTCGCGCCGTCCACCGCCTCGGTGAAGCTGAGCGTCACCTCGGTGTCGATGTCCTGGCCGCGCCGGGGCTGGGTCCGCGTACCCGTGCCCGCGCCGCCGCGGTTGAACAGGCCCCCGAAGACGTCTCCGATGCCGCCGCCGAAACCACCGGCACCGCCCGCCCCGCCCTGGGCGCCGCCTCCGAAGAGGTCGCCCAGGTCGAAGTTGAAGTTGCCGCCGCCCGCGCCGGGACCCGGACGGAAGCCGCCGTTGCCGAAGAGAGCGCGTGCCTCGTCGTACTCCTTGCGCTTCTTGGGGTCTCCGAGCACGTCGTTCGCCTCGGAGATCTCCTTGAAACGCTCCTCGGCCTTGGCGTTGCCCTTGTTGGCGTCCGGGTGGAACTCGCGGGCGAGCTTCCGGTACGCCTTCTTGATCTCTGCCTCGGTGGCGTCCTTGGGGACGCCGAGGACCTTGTAGAAGTCCTTCTCGATGAAGTCCTTGGTGCTCATCCTCGACGCCCCTCCTCTCTCATGCGTTCAACGTCAGCCCTCGTCCGGGCCACCGCTCTCCTTGTCGTCGGCCGCCTCGGCGGAATCCTGGGAGTCCGCCTTGACGGTCTGCGCCCCCGGCTGGGGTTCGGCGACCGCCACCCGCGCGGGGCGGATGGTGCGCTCGCCGATGCGATACCCCGGCTGCAGAATCGCCACGCACGTCGTCTCCGTGACGTCCGGCGCGTACGAGTGCATCAGGGCCTCGTGGATCATCGGGTCGAAGGGCTCGCCCTCCTTGCCGAACTGCTGAAGGCCCATCTTCGCCGCGACGGTCTCCAGCGACTCGGCCACCGACTTGAAGCCGCCGACCAGTTCGCCGTGGTCCCGCGCGCGGGCGATGTTGTCGAGCACCGGCAGGAGTTCGGTCAGGAGGTTCGCGATGGCGATCTCCTTGACCGCGATCCGATCGCGCTCGACCCGGCGGCGGTAGTTCTGGTACTCGGCCTGGAGCCGCTGGAGGTCCATCGTGCGCTCGCCGAGCGCCGTACGGACCTGGTCCAGCTGTGCGGTCAGACCGGCCAGTTGTGCTGCTGATGCGTCCCCGGCCGGGGCCGCCGCCTCCTCCGTGGAGGGGGTGGCGGCCTGCGGCTCGGCGTCGTCAGGGGTGGCGCCGGAGGGGACGTCAGGCTTCTCTTCGAAGCCCGGGGTCTCCTCCGTCACGCGGCACCGTCCTTGCGGTCCTCGTCGACGATCTCGGCGTCGACGACATCGTCATCGGCCTTGGCCTGCTCGGCGCCGGGGGCACCTTCGGCGCCACCGGCGGCCTGCGCGGCCTGGGCGTCGGCGTACATGGCCTGGCCGAGCTTCTGGGAGACCGCGGCGACCTTCTCCGTGGCGGTGCGGATCTCGGCGGTGTCCTCGCCCTTGAGCTTCTCCTTCAGCTCGGCGATGGAGGCCTCGACCTCGGTCTTGACGTCACCCGGGACCTTGTCCTCGTTGTCCTTGAGGAACTTCTCGGTCTGGTAGACGAGCTGCTCGCCCTGGTTGCGGGTCTCGGCGGCCTCGCGGCGCTTGTGGTCCTCGTCCGCGTACTGCTCGGCCTCCTGGCGCATCCGGTCGACCTCGTCCTTCGGCAGCGAGGAGCCGCCGGTGACGGTCATCTTCTGCTCCTTGCCCGTGCCCAGGTCCTTCGCGGTCACGTGCATGATGCCGTTGGCGTCGATGTCGAAGGCGACCTCGATCTGCGGGACACCGCGCGGGGCCGGCGGCAGACCGGTCAGCTCGAACATCCCGAGCTTCTTGTTGTACGCCGCGATCTCGCGCTCGCCCTGGTAGACCTGGATCTGGACGGACGGCTGGTTGTCCTCGGCGGTGGTGAAGATCTCGGACCGCTTGGTCGGGATCGTCGTGTTCCGCTCGATGAGCTTCGTCATGATGCCGCCCTTGGTCTCGATGCCGAGGGACAGCGGGGTGACGTCGAGGAGCAGGACGTCCTTGACCTCACCCTTGAGGACACCGGCCTGCAGGGCGGCGCCGATGGCGACGACCTCGTCCGGGTTGACGCCCTTGTTGGCGTCCTGGCCGCCGGTCAGCTCCTTGACGAGCTCGGCGACGGCGGGCATGCGGGTGGAGCCACCGACGAGAACGACGTGGTCGATCTCGGAGAGGTTGATGCCCGCGTCCTTGATGACGTTGTGGAACGGCGTCTTGCAGCGCTCCAGAAGGTCCGCGGTGAGCTGCTGGAACTGGGCGCGCGTGAGCTTCTCGTCCAGGTGCAGCGGGCCCTCGGCGGAGGCCGTGATGTAGGGCAGGTTGATCGAGGTCTCGGTGGACGAGGACAGCTCGATCTTCGCCTTCTCGGCGGCTTCGCGCAGACGCTGGAGCGCCATCTTGTCCTTGGCGAGGTCCACGCCGTGACCGGAGCGGAACTGCTGCACCAGGTAGTCGACGACACGCTGGTCCCAGTCGTCACCACCGAGGTGGTTGTCGCCGTTGGTGGCCTTCACCTCGACGACGCCGTCGCCGATCTCCAGGAGGGACACGTCGAAGGTGCCGCCACCGAGGTCGAAGACGAGGATCGTCTGGTCGTCCTTGTCCAGGCCGTACGCGAGGGCGGCGGCCGTGGGCTCGTTCACGATGCGCAGGACGTTCAGGCCCGCGATCTCGCCGGCCTCCTTCGTCGCCTGGCGCTCGGAGTCGTTGAAGTAGGCCGGGACGGTGATGACCGCGTCCGTGACCTTCTCGCCCAGGTAGGCCTCGGCGTCGCGCTTCAGCTTCTGCAGGATGAAGGCGCTCATCTGCTGCGGGTTGAAGTTCTTCCCGTCGAGCTCGATCTTCCAGTCCGTGCCCATGTGACGCTTCACGGAGCGGATGGTCCGGTCCACGTTCGTGACCGCCTGGCGCTTGGCGACCTCGCCGACGAGCACCTCGCCGTTCTTGGCGAAGGCGACGACGGACGGCGTGGTCCTGGCGCCCTCTGCGTTGGTGATGACGGTGGGCTCGCCGCCTTCAAGAACGCTGACGACGGAGTTAGTCGTGCCCAGGTCGATGCCGACCGCACGTGCCATTTCAATTCCTCCAGCAATGACTTGAGTGGAACGGACTCAAGTGTGCACCACACTCATTGCTGGGTCAACAGACATGAGTCACGGGGGCTCAAGTCTTATCTCTTGCTTACACGCAGGTGTGCTTGCACATGGGGTCCGACCTGCGGCTTCACGGTCAACCGACTCCCGTACGAGGGGACATGCCGTCCCCCGTAAGTGGGGATCCGAAGCAGCGCGAGTACGGCGACACAGACGCAGCCCGCCACCCACAACGCCGCCGTCGCGCTCACCCATCCCATGTCGATCAGCATCCCGACGAGTGCAGCCGCGAAGCCGGTGACCCCCACGACGACCGCGGCGCCCTGGGGTGTGACGCCGAGGCGCCGCAGCCGGTGGACCAGATGATCGGGGGCGCCGCGCAGCAGCGGACGCCCGGCTCGCCGCCGCGACACCAGCACCAGTACGGAGTCGGCGGTCGCCACGGCCGTCAGCGCGAACCCGGCGCCCACGCTCGACCCGGCCGCCCGCCCGGTGTGCACCAGTACCGCCGCCGAGGTCAGCAGGAACCCGACGAACAGCGCGCCGCAGCGCCCCGGCACGATCCGGGCCGGGGGCCAGTTGTGCATCAGGAACCCGGTCAGCGCGGCGGCCAGCACGCTCAGCAGCGCCGCGAGCCCGTCCATGACCTCGGCGGCCGCGCAGCCGCTCAGCGCGAAGGCGGTCACCACCGCGACCGTCCCCATCACTCCGTCGGCGTGATCGAGCGAGGTGAAGGCATGGGTGGCGAGGGCGATCCAGCCGACGGCCACCGCCCCGGCCACCGGGCCGAGCTCGCCGTAGGGCACGGTCAGCGCGGCGGCGCCGGTCACGACGGCCGCCTGGAGCGGAACCCGCACAAGAGTCGGCGGGGGCCACAGGTCGGCGACGAGTCCGAGGGCACCGACCCCGATCCCGGCGGCCAGCAGCCGCCCGGCCGCCGGCCCCAGCGGCGCCACGTCCGTCCAGTCCCCGACCCCGGCGACGAACGCCGTGACCGCCACCACCGCGACCCCGCCGAGCAGCGGCACCGCGCGCGCCCGCCGCCGTTCGACCACGCCCAGGCGCAGGGCGAGGAGCCGCAGCAGGGCGGCGAGCAAGGCGGCGAGGAGCAGGGCGGAGGTGGCGGCGGCGATTCCGTACAGCACGCCGCCAATTTAGTGTTAAATGTCGCAAATACGCCGCATATAGCACGATCGGGTTTACGTGTCGGCCGGAGACCCCGGCAGTCGACGGCCGGTGACGTGCGCAACTGCCGGTCGGTGACTTCGGCGACTCAGGTGGACCTCAGCGACGCAGATCACCGCACCGCTGGCTACAGTGCGGCGGAAGATATGGGTAGTCTCAGACGGACTGCATAAGTTACCGCTTAGTAATCGGCTGAAGGTCGGCCTTCAGCTCCCTCCCTCGCAGGCCCGAGGAGCCCCCGAATGCAACTCGCCGCGATCATTGTGTCGCTGGTACTCGCCGTGGTCGGCGTGGCGCTGTTCTCCCGCGCCATCGCGCAGATCTACCGGTTCGTACGGCTCGGCCAGGACGTCCCCGCGGGCACCCGCACCGACGACTGGACCGCGCGCACCGTCACGGTGGTCCGGGAGTTCCTCGGCCACACCCGGATGAACCGGTGGGGGGTGGTCGGCGTCGCGCACTGGTTCGTGGCGGTCGGCTTCTTCTCCCTCGTCGCCACGCTGGTGAACGCCTTCGGGCAGCTCTTCCAGGCCGACTGGACGCTGCCCATCATCGGGCACTGGCTGCCGTACGAGATCTTCGTCGAGTTCATCGGCCTGATGACGACCCTCGGCATCCTCACGCTCATCGTGATCCGCCAGCTGTCCCGGCCCGACCGGCCTGGCCGCAAGTCCCGCTTCGCCGGGTCCAACGCCGGCCAGGCCTACTTCGTCGAGTCGGTCATCCTCATCATCGGCCTCGCGATCATGACCCTGCGCGGCCTGGAGGGTGCCCTCGCCGACGTGCACGGCTACGAGGCCGCGTACTTCGCCTCGTACCCGATCGTCGCCGTCTTCAAGTGGACGAGCGTCGGCACGCTCCAGAACCTGATCTACCTCACCGCGATGATCAAGATCGGGACGTCCTTCATCTGGATGATCACGGTCTCCCTCAAGACGGACATGGGTGTCGCCTGGCACCGCTTCCTCGCCTTCCCGAACATCTGGTTCAAGCGGAACGCGAAGGGCGAGACCGCCCTCGGCGCGCTGCTGCCGATGACGAGTGACGGCAAGGCCATCGACTTCACCGACCCCGGCGAGGACGACGTCTTCGGTGTCAGCCAGGTCGAGCAGTTCTCCTGGAAGGGCCTGCTGGACTTCTCCACGTGCACCGAGTGCGGCCGCTGCCAGTCGCAGTGCCCCGCCTGGAACACGGGCAAGCCGCTCTCCCCCAAGCTCCTCATCATGTCGCTGCGCGACCACGCCCACGCCAAGGCGCCCTACCTGCTCGCGGGCGGCGGCAAGAACATGGAGGGCGAGGAGAAGGCGTCGGCGGAGCAGCTGGCCGACGTGCCCGCCGCCGCGCTCGCCGAGGCCGAGCGCCCCCTGATCGGCACGTTCGAGGAGAACGGCGTCATCAACCCCGACGTGCTGTGGTCCTGCACCACGTGCGGCGCGTGCGTCGAGCAGTGCCCGGTCGACATCGAGCACATCGACCACATCGTCGACATGCGCCGCTACCAGGTGATGATCGAGAGCGCGTTCCCGTCCGAGGCGGGCACGATGCTCAAGAACCTGGAGAAGAAGGGCAACCCCTGGGGCCTGGCCAAGAAGCAGCGCCTCGAGTGGACGAAGGAGGTCGACTTCGAGATCCCGGTCGTCGGACGCGACATCGAGGACCTGTCCGAGGTCGAGTACCTGTACTGGGTCGGCTGCGCCGGCGCCCTGGAGGACCGCGCCAAGAAGACCACGAAGGCCTTCGCGGAGCTCCTGCACATGGCGGGCGTCAAGTTCGCCATCATGGGCGGCGACGAGAAGTGCACCGGTGACTCCGCGCGCCGTCTCGGCAACGAGCCCCTCTTCCAGGAGCTCGGAATGGAGAACGTCGCCGCGCTGAACATGGCCTTCGGCGAGGATGACGAGGACGAGTCGACGAAGAAGCCGAAGTCGGCGAAGAAGATCGTCGCGACCTGCCCGCACTGCCTCAACACCATCGGCAACGAGTACCCGCAGCTCGGCGGCGACTACGAGGTCATCCACCACACCCAGCTGCTCCAGCACCTCATCGACGAGGGCAAGCTGCTGCCGGTCACCCCGGTGGACGGCCTCATCACCTACCACGACCCCTGCTACCTGGGCCGCCACAACAAGATCTACACGCCGCCGCGCGAGATCATGTCGGCCGTCCCGGGCCTGCGTCAGCAGGAGATGCACCGCCACAAGGAGCGTGGCTTCTGCTGCGGTGCCGGTGGTGCGCGGATGTGGATGGAGGAGCGGATCGGCAAGCGCATCAACAACGAGCGCGTCGACGAGGCTCTTTCGCTGAACCCGGACATCGTGTCCACGGCCTGCCCGTTCTGCCTCGTGATGCTGACCGACTCGGTCAACGGCAAGAAGAACGACGGCCAGGCCAAGGAGTCCGTTCAGGTCGTCGACGTGGCCCAGCTCCTCCTCGACTCCGTCAAGACGCCGGTCGATCCGGCGGGGGCGGCGGAGGCGGAGAGCGAGCCCGAGCCTGAGCCGGTGAAGTAACCGAGCCCTCCGAGAGAACGACACCCCATGCCCCCGGTTCACCGGGGACATGGGGTGTCGTCGTTTCCGCCCCCTTTCGAGGTACAGCAATTGGCAGATCTGTGCCACCGAGACTTCGTCCAGGCGCGGTCGCGACCGCCGGGCCTGGCCCACATCTGCCTATCGCGGTCAGTTCGAAACACCACGACGCCGAGCCCGATCACACATGGGTCCGGCGTCGCGGTGGGGCGGTGTCCCGGGGCGACTTATGACGAGAAGCCACGGACACCGCGTCCGGGGGTGAGCGTAGGGGCGGCTACTTCGCGGAGCGCCTGTCGCCCGTCACCTTCGCGATCCACGTGAGGAAGTCACCCGGGTCGACGTTCGAGCCGTGGCCCTCGTCCCAGTAGTAGAGGTGATTGACGTCGTCACCCAGGTTGTCCAGCGCCGCAGCGAGGTTGGCGGACACCGTCAGCGAGGTGTCGGAGTCCTTCGTACCGAGGCGGATCCACCAGTGCCTCGACCGGCCGGGGTTCTCCTCCCCGATGTGATGCATCGGGTTCATCAGGTCGAGCTTCTCGGGGATGTCGCTCGCGACCCGCTTCGTGGCCAGGCCGGTGGTGTCGTTCTTCGCGCCGTACGCCGTGAAGTGCCGCGCCTCGGTGGTGCCGACGCCGAACTCGTTGTTCTCGCCCGCGGACAGGTCGAACGCGTCGAAGGCCGGTGTCGTCTTCTTCCGCGCGCCGACGTGGGTGAGGAAGTCGGCCCAGCTGAAGGTCGCCTTGCCGCCGGACCACGTGATGAACGTGTTCGCGGCCAGGTACGTCGCCCGGTCGGCCTCCGACAGCGCCGCCAGGTACTTCGTGGCGGACGGCTGGAGGTAGGTCTCCACCATGTAGTCGTCGTAGTTGCGAGCCGTGAGCGGACCGAAGCCGTTCAGACCCCGCAGCCTGAGAGAAGCCTGGTACTCCGCGAACTGGGCCCGCAGCGCCTTCGACACCGTCTGGTCGACGACCTTGCCGGTGCTCGCCGTGACGTTGGCGCCCCAGTTGAACTCGTACGCGCCGTCGGCGTGCTCGAGGTCGGTGATGGGACACCAGGCGCCGGCGGCGAAGATCGCGTCGGACGCGTCGGCGGCGCCGAGCTCCGTGAGGTACTTGTCGTAGATCGGGCTGTCGCCGGACGCGCCGAGCAGGGAGGACAGGGCGCCCCCCGCACTCGTACCGGTGGAGACGATCCGGTCGGTGTTGCCCGGGATGACGCCCTTGTTGGCGCGGACGTAGCGAACCGCGGCCTTCAGGTCGACGATGGCGGCCGGGGCGGTGCCGTAGTACGTGCCGGCGGAGTCGGTGAGGGTCCGGCCGCGCGCGCCGGGCTCCACGACGACGTAACCCGCCGCCAGGCCCAGCTTCCCGAGGTTGACCATCCCGCCCTGGGCGTTCACCATCGCGTTGCCGCCGGACTGCACCTCGCCCGTGCCGGCGCTGCTGGAGGCCGAGGGGCCGGCGGACGCGCTGGGGGAGGCACTGCCACCCGCGCCGCCCGTGGGCATGCCGCCGGTCATCTCGGCGCCTCCCACGCCGGTGGCGTCCGCCACGGACGACGGCATGTAGCCGCCCACCGAGTTGGCGAAGACGATCGGGGCGTTCGTCGCGTCCACGGCCTTGCCGTCGATCTTGACGGGGACACTGACGTTCAGGCTCTGGTACTTCGCGTCCACCGGACTGGCGACGTAGGTGACGGCCTTCCAGAAGTGGTACACCACCGTGTGGTCGGTGCCGTCGGCGTCCGTGATGGTCGTCGTCAGCTCCGTGTAGGCGTCCTTGTCGAAGACCAGGGAATCCGACGCACCCGAGGACTTCGAGCTCGTACCCGACGCGTTCGCGCTCAAGGCGAAGCCACCGGCCACGGCGACTCCGGCGGTCGCGCCGATACCCATCACGACGGTCCTGCGCTTCACTGCCCTGTGCTTCACAGAAAGCCTTCTCCCTGTTCGCGGCGACCATAAGGCGGCCGAAACGGCTGGTCAGGGGCTCGCGGGCCATTCTTCGCGCCGGGTGCCGCCCCCGTTGGTCCGGTCCTTGCGAACGTAAATTGAGCCGGTCACGATTGTCAACAATTCTGTAAAACTCATCGCTGGCACACAGCCCGCTGCGAGGTGGCGTCCCGCTCCGATTCCGCTCCCATCGAATCCGGCGCATCATGGCGAGGTTGTTGTCCGTGGGGTGGATGAGGTGAACGTGGGCGGGCGAAAAGCCGGTATACGGGCCGGAGCGGCGATCAGCTGCGTACTGCTGCTCGGGGGATGCGGCGACGCCGGGAACAACGGTTCCGCGCGACACGAACCCGTGACCGTCGCCAAGGCCCCCGCCCAACTCCCCGTCCCCCGTGGCAAGG
Source organism: Streptomyces sp. NPDC111656 (assembly GCF_055656965.1). NCBI lineage: Bacteria > Bacillati > Actinomycetota > Actinomycetes > Kitasatosporales > Streptomycetaceae > Streptomyces > Streptomyces sp. NPDC111656. The sequence goes on along the minus strand of NZ_JBVKCA010000008.1, from coordinate 362,484 downwards.
GCAGCAAGTCCGCCGACGACTTCAACGGCGACGGCCTTCGCGACCTGGTCCTCAACGACCTGGTCAAGAGCCCCGACGACGCGCACGGCGACGACGCGGGCATCGGGATCGTCTACGGAACCGGAACCGGAACCACACATGGACTCGCGCCCGGCGCACGGCAGTTGCTGAACCCCGCGCGCCAAGCGGCCCGTACGAAGGGCCGGTCGCCCGCCGTCTTCGACGCGGAGGCGAGCTGCGACCTGGACAGGGACGGCTTCACCGATCTCGTCGTGTCGACGGACCCGCCGTACGACGGCCAGGGCCGGCCGCCCGTCCCTCTCCAGATCCTCTTCGGCTCCCCGGCCGGCCTCACCGGCAGGGCGGTCGAGCTGGTCATACCGGCGGCGGCCCGCGTCGGCGACGACTGGCCCGACCAGCCCGTGTGCGGCGACTTCGACGGCGACGGCGCCGAGGACCTGGTCGTGCACGCCTCGGACGGCCGACTCAGCTATCTGCGCGGCCCGTTCACCAGGAAGGGCGCCCCGCGCGCGGCGGGCAAGCCCCTCCCCTCACCCGGCACCGTGCCCACCGGCCCCGCCCTCGACGTGAACCGCGACGGCTACGACGACCTTCTCGTCCGTACGGCGGAAGGCCCCGCCACGTCCGCGCTCGTCCTCGGCGGCCCGGCCGGCCCCACCCGCACCGGCACCGCCCTGCCGAACGGCATCGACGTCGCCCTCGGCCCCTTCGGCAGGGGCCGCGCCCTCGACGCGGCGGTCGGCTCGATGGACGGAACGTCTCTGCGCTACGACCTCCCCACCGCCGTACGCGACAGCATCAGCACCCCCGGTTCGGTGCTGGACACAGGGGACTTCGACGGGGACGGCGTGAGCGAACTCGTCTCCAGCGGAGCGGAGTTGCGCATCCTGCGGGGTCGTACGACCGGACTGTCCGCGACGGGGATGGTGACCGTGCCGCCGCCGGCCCGGGGCACCACCCGGGTCCTGACCGTCGCCGACTTCACGGGGGACGGGCGGGCGGACCTGGTCGTGCGGACGTACGACGGGGAGACGAAGGACACGGTCGCGGTGTACGCGGGCAGCAAGGAGGCACTGGTGACGGCGAAGCCGACGGTCACGTTCTCCACGTCCGAGTTCCTGGGAATGGACTCCTGAACCACGAGTCGCCACCGGCGGTCACCAGCGTTACGACGACCTCGCCGTGGCCTCGGCGCACGAGAAGTTCGGCAACGACACCGACGCCGGTGGCCTCGCCGTCCTCCGGGGCTCCCCGAGCGGCCTCACCGGCAAGGGCGTGGCCATCGCCGACCCGGCTCCTCGCACGACTACTGGGGCAAGACCCTCGCCGCGGACGACTTCGACGGCGACGGCAAGGCCGACCTCCTCGTGGGCTCCTACGAGAACGGTGGCGACGGCACGGTCACCTACCTGCCCTCCAGCGGTACGAAGATCACCACGACCGGCTCCCACGCCATCTGGCCCGCCGACGCGGGCGTCTCGACGACGGGCACTCCGGCGTTCGGCGCCGACTTCGCGGACTGAGTCCAGCTGTCCTTCAGCCGGGCCCGCACCCACGGGCCCGGCTTGCGCCCTCCCGCGGAACCCGGGGCCATGCCCCCGTAAGGGACACCCGCGCTCCTCCCCTTAGGGGATGTCACAGCTCGGACCCAAACCCCCCTCCGATGGCCCGCACCCCGCACGTCATGGTGTGGGACCAGGTACGTTCGATTACGTGGCTGGATTCAGGATCGGACGCGGCCGGGACGACCGAGCCCCGCAAGCGCGACCGCAACAACACCGACCGTCGTACGGACAGCAGGCTCCGCAGGGAGGCCAGCAGCCGTACGGCTACCCGCCCGCGCCCTCGCAGCAGCAGCCGTACGGGGGTCAGCAGTACGGCGGCGGACAGCCGGGCGGGCAGCCGGGCTGGCCCCAGGCGAACGGCGGCGGCGCCGGCGGCCACGGCGAGCCGGAGTACTTCGGCGACGGTCACCCGCAGCAGGGCCCTGACCCGTACGCGGCGAACAGCCCTGGTCACACCCAGGCCTTCTCGGTCGGCGAGGACCCCTACACCCAGGGCGGGACCTACCGCGCCGGCCAGGCGGCGGCCCCGCCGATCGGCCCCCGTCTGCACTGGAAGGACCTGCTGAGGGGCATCGTCACGGCCCCCAACCAGACCTTCCTGCAGATGCGCGACTACACGATGTGGGCCCCGGCCCTGATCGTGACGTTCCTCTACGGCCTGCTGGCCGTCTTCGGCTTCGACGGCGCCCGCGAGGACGCCATAAACGCCACCCTCTCCAACGCCGTCCCGATCGTCCTGACGACGGCCGTGGCGATCGTCATCAGCACGTTCATCCTGGGCGTGGTCACCCACACCCTGGCCCGCCAGCTCGGCGGCGACGGGGCATGGCAGCCCACGGTCGGCCTCTCCATGCTGATCATGTCCATCACGGACACCCCGCGCCTGATCGTCGCCATGTTCTTCGGCGGCGACGCGTCCTTCGTGCAGCTCCTCGGCTGGGCGACCTGGGTCGCGGCGGGCGCCCTGCTGACCCTCATGGTCGGCAAGTCCCACGACCTCCCGTGGCCGAAGGCACTGGCCGCGTCGGCGATCCAGCTGATCGCGATCCTGTCGATCATCAAGCTGGGCACGTTCTAGCGAGGACGCGCGGTACGCCGCGTACGGTCGAGTACGCACGAGAGCCCCCGGCACGGAACCACTGCCGGGGGCCTTCTCCGTCCCTCGGGCAGCCGAACGGCCCCCGACCGATTCACCAGGTCAGGGGCCGTTCGGCCTGCGGAGACAGTTGCGGAACCGCAGGTCAGAGCGCTTCCTTGTTCGGCTTGGGCGCCTCTCCCGACTTATGTACCGGAGGCAACACACTCCAGGGGAAGTTGATCCAGTCGTCGGTCCGCTTCCACACGTACTCGCACTTCACCAGCGAGTGGGACTTCTCATAGATCACGGCGCTGCGGACCTCGGCGACGGTGTCGACGCAGAAGTCGTGCACGAGCTTGAGCGTCTTGCCGGTGTCGGCGACGTCGTCGGTGATCAGGATCTTCTTGTCGGAGAAGTCGATGGCGTTCGGGACGGGAGCGAGCATGACGGGCATGTCGAGCGTCGTACCCACACCGGTGTAGAACTCCACGTTGACCAGGTGGATGTTCTTGCAGTCGAGGGCGTACGCCAGTCCACCCGCGACGAAGACGCCCCCGCGGGCGATGCTGAGCACTATGTCGGGCTGGTACCCGTCGTCGGCGATGGTCTGGGCGAGCTCACGGACCGCGACCCCGAACCGCTCGTAGGTGAGGTTCTCCCGCACCCCGGACACGCTCATGTCCGCACTCTCCCCGCTCCCGCTCACACCTGGGTCCGATGGAAGTTGAGGAAGGACCGGGAGGCGGTCGGCCCGCGCTGGCCCTGGTAGCGGGAGCCGTACCGGTCGCTGCCGTACGGGAACTCGGCCGGCGAGCTCAGCCGGAACATGCACAGCTGCCCGATCTTCATGCCCGGCCAGAGCTTGATCGGAAGCGTCGCGAGATTGGACAGCTCCAGGGTCACGTGCCCGGAGAAGCCGGGGTCGATGAACCCGGCGGTGGAGTGCGTGACGAGTCCCAGCCGCCCGAGCGAACTCTTGCCCTCCAGCCGCGAGGCAAGGTCCACGGGAAGCGAGATCACCTCGTACGTGCTGGCGAGCACGAACTCCCCGGGGTGCAGGATGAACGGCTCGTCCCCCTCGGGCTCGACCAGCCGAGTCAGATCGGCCTGCTCGACGGAGGGGTCGATGTGTGGATAACGGTGATTCTCGAACACCCGGAAGTAGCGGTCGAGCCGCACGTCGATGCTCGAGGGCTGCACCATGAATTCGTCGTACGGGTCGATGCGCACCCGACCGGCGTCGATCTCGGCCCGGATGTCCTTGTCTGAGAGAAGCACGCCCCGAGGATACGCGGGGACTGTCAGCATTTCGCACAGTCCCCGCGCCCCAGGTCCTACCGCTGGTCCTGCTGCTGAGTCCTACCGCTTCTCGAGCGTGACCGGAACGACGCTCCGGAGCCGCGCACACCGCGGACACCGGACCAATCGACCGGGGCCGAGCCGCTCGGCCTGCTGCATCGGGAACGAAGCGGTGCTGAACACGTGCCCCTCGGCACAACGGACGACGGTGCGCTCCATCAAGTCCTCAGAGTCCCTTCCCCAAGAGCCGCGTCTGACTGACGACGAAAGCCACATTACGGGATGTAAGGGATGGCCCTCCAAGCGGCACTCCGGCCCCGCCCAGACCCTCTTCCATTCCCCCACCGTACGCCCCAACTCCGGCCCCCCGCACCCATGTCCAGCACCCGAAACGCGCACCGGCCCCTCGGCGTCAGCGCCAGGGACCGGCCATGAGGTAGAGTGAGCGAGCATTCGGCGCCGAGTAATCAGCGTCTTACGCGGGTGTAGTTTAGTGGTAGAACATCAGCTTCCCAAGCTGAGAGTGCGAGTTCGATTCTCGTCACCCGCTCCATGATGAAACCCCAGGTCAGCGACCTGGGGTTTGTTTGTTGTCCAGCCCGATTCAATTGCGAGACAGGACTGCTCTCCAGGAACAAGCAATCACGTGGCCGGCGTCTCGCCTGTCTTGTCCGCGACCCCGACAGCCAGCAGCGCCTCGTCCGCCGAGCCCAGGAAGTCGAGGGACTTCTTGTCGAAGACCCAGACCGTGCGGCCGTCGCGCTCCTTGAAACTCAAGCCGATGCCGGAGCGGCCGGTGTAGTCCTTGGCGTCGGTGACGACCGAGACGCCCGGGATCTTCGCGGCCGCCCGGTAGAGCGCGGCGTCCAGTTCGGGCAGGAGCGTGGCGTCGGGCAGCATGTCGCCGATCTTCTCCAGCGCCGCGCTCTCCCTGGTCTGCCCCTCCCCCTTCGTGCCGGCGTAGATCTTCTCCAGCAGCGAATCGGGGTCGGTGGGCAGCGTCTGAAGCTCACGGAACGTGGTGACGTTCGGGTCGGGGCTCAGCCTCATGTCGTGAGTGCCCTTGGAGTACGAGGAGAACGGATCCCGGGGCCGGAACGGCGGACCCACCAGCACCGTGACCCGGCGCAGTCCCGCGCGCTTGCCGTCGACGGCAGTCCAACTCGCTTCGCGCAGGATCCGAATGTCCTTTTCCGAGAACTTCATGGAGCCCTGAGTGCGGACATAGATGTACTGGTCGTCCCTGACGGGCACGGACTTCTTCGCGGCGGCGACCTCGGCGATGCGATTGAGGAGGTCGACCGCGTCCGTACCGGTCGTGGCGGTCTTGGATCCCACGGCGCCGCCGACAAGGACCGCGGCGACGATCGCTGCCGCCGTGGCGAGGGGTACGGCGATGACAGCGAACCGGCGGCGGGGGGCACGCGCTCGCCGGCCGGGTGCCGTCGCGATGTCCGGGAGTTCCGGGGCTTTCTCGGTGAGCTCTCTCATCAGAAGGTCCTTCAGCAGGTCGTGGCGGTCGCTCGTCAGGACCGGCTCACCCGGGCTCGGCAGCAGCCTGGCCAGTTCCTCGCGCTCTTCGGGGTTCATCGGTGCTTCTCCTGAGTCGACCGGGCCGTTTCGGGACGGCCACCCGGTACCTGTCCGGTGCGCGGGCCGAGTCCCGGCTTTTCCTGCTGAGGTGGAACATCGCGTATCGCGGCGGCACTTGGCTCCCCCGGGTACTTGGCCGGCTGCCCGGCGGACCTGCGCCGGGCCAACTCCGCCTCCGACAACGTCCGTAGACGCTGCCTCGCCCGGGCGAGCCGCGACCGTACGGTGCTCGCCGGCACGCCGAGGGCCTCGCCTGCGGCCGCGTAGCTCAGTCCCGACCAGACGCACAGTGCGAACACTTCACGCTCGGCTCTGCGCAGCCCGCCGAGCGCGGTATGCGCGGCAGCGAGCCGCTCGGCCTTCTCCATGCGCCCGACGACGTCGTCGGCGAAGTCGGGCAGGGTGTCACGGTCCGCCGGGCGGTCGAGGTGCCGGGCGAGCGCGGCGCTGTGCCGGCGGGCGGCGCGGCGCGTGTTGCGCAGAACGTTGGTGGCGATGCCGTACAACCAGGGGCGCAGTCCGTCGCCGTCGGGCACGTCGGCGTCTTCGTCCAGGGCCGCGGCTTCGGGTCTCAGCTTCTCCCTGAGCCGCCAGGCTTCCAGGAAGGTCAGGGACACCACGTCCTCCGCAGTGCCCCGGTCTGCCGACAGGCGGGCGGCATGGCCGTAGACGGCCCGGGCATGCGCGCCGAACAGTTCGGCGAAGGCTTCCGGATCGCCGGCGCGTATCCGGTCACGCAGGGAAAGTTCCACAACCAGCCCTGTCCGCTCGACACTCGTCGTCTCTGTGGCGACGATCACATCACGAGCGGATCCTCCAACTCGCCTCGTGCGCGAACGCAAGGACAGCCGGCCCGGCCGACGGCCATCCCTCCGGACCGGCGCCGTCCCAGACCCCCACGAACATCCGCCAGCCCCCTGGACCGGCCGCGTGCCCATAGCGTGCCCTTAAGAGCGGTCAACCACGGTCGACAGCGGTGCGATCCCGCACTCCCGACCGCTACGCCAGAGCACATACGACCAGGTCAGAAGCCATCAGCTCCACAAGCGCCATCGCTTCCCAAACTGAGAGTGCGAGTTCGATTCTCGTCACCCGCTCCATGGCGCCCTCGGGTACCTCTTCGAGGGTGCGTACCACCACCTCTTCCACCTGGGCGTCGGAGATGGTGCGGGGCAAGCCGGGACGTGGTTCGGCGCCCGCTGCTCGCCCCTCGGCCAGGAACTCGCCTCACGGATGGACGCGTTCACCAAGCACGGCGCCCCCCGGGAGAAGATCAGCACCCGCATCCGGTGTATCCGGTGGGAGCGGGGGTGCGTCGCAGGGAACGGCCGTCGTCCTTTCGGCCGGGACTCGGGTGTCACTACCGGCCGTTGTGCCGAGGTGGTTGGGCAGGCGGGAGAGGAAGCTCTGAGGAGAACAGCCGGTAGGGTCCGGCCGTCGCGGGAATCGAAGGAGCCCCCCATGAAGCGCATCGTCATCGCCCTGGCCACGGCCGCCGTGCTGGCGGGAGGCGTGGTGACGGCGTGGAACGTGTTCGACAACTCGTCGGTCGCCACCGCGGACGGAGCGGATCACACGGTTCCGCGCACGGTGGTCGAGAGGCTGGCCAAGGAGAACTACGGCATCCCCTTCGTCCAGGACGGCCCGCAGTCCGTGACCTGCCCGAGCGGGCTGCACGCGAAGATGGACTACACCGTGACGTGCACCGCCGTATTCAAGGGCGAGAAGAAGACGATGCTGATCTCCGTGACCGGGGTGAACGGCGACAGGGTGAGCTTCGACTACGGCCTGTCGAAGTAGGCGAAGTAGGCGGCTGTGAAGGGGAGTTGGAGAGCGAACGGTGTGGTACGGCGACTGGTTCAGCGGTCGCCGACCACACCGCGGCGCCATGCCCACGCGGCGATCTCCACCCGGTTCCGCAACCCCAACTTGACCTGGATGTTCGTCAGATGGGACTTGACGGTGGAGAGCGAGACGCAGAGCTCGGCGCCGATCTCCTGATTGGTCCGTCCGTCGGCGACCAGCCGGGCCACATCCAACTCCCGTTCCGTCAGCGGACCCGAGGACACCTCGCGGTTGGAGGCGGACCGTTGCTCGCCGATCCGCTTCAGGAGGCGTACGGTCACGGAGGGGGAGATCAGCGCGTCGCCGCGCGCCGCCGCGCGTACCGCCTCCACCAGCAGTCCGGGGCCCGCGTCCTTCAACAGGAACCCGCAGGCACCGTTGCTCAACGCCCCATACACGTAGTCGTCCTGGTCGAAGGTGGTCACGACCACCACGCGCAGCGGATCGACGGCCTTCGGGCCCGCGAGCAACCGAGTCACTTCCAGCCCGTCGAGTTTCGGCATCCGAATGTCGACCAGGCACACATCGGGGCGCAGCCTCCTGGCCAACTCCACGCACTCCGCGCCGTCGGCCGCCTCGCCCACGACCTCGATACCGAGCTGTGTCTGGAGGATCAACCGGAAGCCCGTGCGCACCATTTCCTGGTCGTCGGCGACCAGGACCCGGATCGCCGATCCGCCCGATCCGCCCGATGCGCCCGATGCGCCCGATGCGCTTGATCCGCCAGCGTTGGTCATGCGGGGGATCCTGCCACAGCCCCGCGCACCGGGAATTCCGCCGTCAGCCTCCAGCCGCCGTCCTCGGCCCGGCTCGCGTGGAGCGTGCCACCGACCGCCTCGGCGCGTTCGGTCAGCCCGATGAGGCCGAGGCCGCCGCGCCCGCCGAGAGGTTCGGCGTTCGGCGCCGCCGTCCGGGGCGGTGGTGCGTTGTGCACCTCGACCCGAAGCCGCCGGGCAGCCGCGCGATCGCCGCTGTCGCCGTGATCGCCGTCATCGTCCGACAGGGCGACCCGTACGGAGACGGACGGTGATCCCGGCGCGTGGCGGCGTACGTTCGTCAGCGCCTCGCGCACGACGTTCCGCACGGAGGTCTCCACCTCGGGGGCCGGCCGCGCCTGCCGGGCCTCGGCCGCGACCTGGAGGGTGGCGGGGGCGTCGCGTTCGGAAAACGTGGCGACCAGTTCGCCCAGTTCGGCGTACAGCTCCCCAGGCCGCACCGCCCGTGTGGCGTCGTCGCGCAGCACGCGCACCAGCTTGCGCATCGACTGCAGGGTCTCGGCCCCGGCCTTCTCGATGCCGCGCAGCAGCGGGTCCACCTGCTCGGGCGCGATCTCGCGGATCGCTTGGGCCGCCTGGGCCTGGACGACGATGCCCGTGACGTGGTGGGCGACGAAGTCGTGCAGTTCGCGGGCGAGTTCCAGGCGTTCGTTCTGGCGCGTTTCGGTGACGGCGCGGCTTCTGCGGTCGTCGAGGCTGCGGAGGTAGGAGCCGAGGCCCACGGCACCGCCCGTGAAGAAGATCAGGAGGAAGGAGAAGACCGAGTTGCCGCTCTCGTCGTGCATCCGCATCGGTGCCGCGATCACGGCAGAGGCGAGTGCGGTGCCCAGCGTGGCGGCCAGCCAGGGCTGCGGTGTGTCTCTCGTGGTGCGCACCAGCAGGAGCAGCAGGCACAGCGTCTCCAGCAGGCCCCAGTCGGCGATCAGCGACGGCTTCACGGACGTGAAGAGCGCCAGCGTCACCGCCCAGGAGACGAGCACCGCGGCACCCGCGCCCCAGGCCGGCGCGAGACGTCTGCCGGGCAGCAGCAGCGCGACGGCGGCCACGAGGCCCGGGGCCGGCCTCCACCATGCGCTGCCGCCTTCGAGTCCGGCGTCGGACGCGACGCCGGCCACGTCGACCACCCACAACAGCGCCATGACCACCCCCAGCGCGGTAAGGGCGGTGCGGTGGGGCAGCGGGGAGTTCCGGGTGTGATCGTCTGTGTCTCTCGCGTCTCGCACATCTCGCAGCGTAGGGGCGGCCCCGCCGTGCGGCTTCGGTCAAAAGGACGACGCGGCGGCTCCCAACCGGTCGGCCGGCCGAGGCTAAGGACCGCCGCAGGGGCGGATGTTGGTCCACATGACCCACAACACCTCTTGGCCGCCTACCGTGTTGAGCGGCATCGGCCTGTCCAAGTCCTTCGGATCCATCCGTGCGCTCGACGGCGTGGACATCGCCGTGCGAGCGGGCGAGTCGCTGGCCGTGATGGGCCCCTCCGGGTCCGGCAAGTCGACGTTGCTGCACTGCCTCGCGAACATCGAGCGCCCGGACAGCGGCCAGGTGCTGCTGAACGGCGAGCGCATCGACCAGTTGCGCGAGCCGCACCGCAGCGAGCTGCGCCGTACCCGCTTCGGCTTCGTCTTCCAGTTCGGGCAGTTGCTGCCCGAACTGCCGGCCGTGGAGAACGTGGCGCTCCCGCTGATGCTCGGCGGTACCTCACGCCGCGAGGCGGAGCGGCGCGCGCGTCAGTGGTTCGCGCCGCTGGGCCTGGAGGGCAAGGAGGACAGCCGTCCCGGCCAGCTGTCCGGCGGGCAGGCGCAACGGGTGGCGCTCGCACGGGCGTTGGTCGCGGGCGCACAGGTCGTCTTCGCCGACGAGCCGACGGGCGCGCTCGACCAGGCCACCGGGCAGGACGTGATCCGGATGCTGACGGAGGTCACCAGGACGCAGAACACGGCATTGGTCGTGGTCACCCACGACCGGTCGGTGGCCCGCTGGTGCGACCGTACGGTGCAGGTGCGGGACGGGCGGGTCGTACGGGATGCGGAGGCTGACGCGAGCCCGGCCTGGACCGGCGTGACGGCCGGCGTGACCGGCGGAGTTGTGCGATGAGGACCGCGAGGACCCTGGACCGCACCACCTGGACGCTGACCTGGCGGCTGCTCCGCGGTGGCGGCAGGCACGGCCGGCTCGGCGCCGGACTGTCCGTCGCCGCCGCGGCGATCTGCACCACGCTGCTGCTCCTGTGCGTCGGCGCCAACTTCGGCTTCGGCGCACGCGCCGCGCACGCCGACTGGCGTACCCCGGTCAAGGCCGGGCTCTCGCGCGCGGTGGCAGTGGAGGCGGTGGGCACCACCTTCGTCGGCGGTGAGCCCGTGACCGTCGTCGATGTCGCGGCGTTGCCGGGCCGGAGCGGCGAGGTGCCCGCGCTGCCCGGCATGCCGCGCTTCCCGAAGCCGGGCGAGGTGTGGACGTCGCCCGCGCTCGGCAGGCTGCCCGGCAGCGGGAACACCACCGGCACGCTCGGCCGCGCCGCGCTGGTCAGGCCCGGCGAGAAGGTGGCCGTCGTCGGGCACCGCGCCGACGACCCGGCGATGACGGTGAAGCGCGGCACCGACCCGCGCCGTCCGGGGGACATCGTCACGCCCACGCCCGTCGCGGACTTCGCGGGGAAGCGCACGGCGGACGGCCTCGGCGCGCAGTACCAGGCCCTGGTGAAGATCGCCACGGTACTGCTGATCGTGCCGCTGCTCGTGCTCGGCGCCTCCTCGGCCCGGCTGTCCGTCTCACGTCGCGACACCCGGCTGGCCACGCTGCGGCTGCTGGGCGCGGCGCCGGGCCGGATCGCGGGGATCGCGGTGGCCGAGGCGACGCTGACCGGTACGGCAGGGGCCGTCGCGGGCGCGCTGGGCTATGCGGTTCTGCTGCCGCTCGCGGCCAAGCTCCCCTTGGCAGGCGGAAGTTGGTACAGCTCCGACCTCTGGGTCGGTACGGGAGTCCTGCTCGCCGTACTCGCCGGCGTCGTGCTGATGGTGGCGGCGAGCGCGCTGGCGGGACTGCGGCAGGTGGTCGTGGGCCCGCTCGGAGTCGTACGCCGCTCGCGCACTCCCCGTATGAACGCCGTACGCGCACTGCTGTTCGTCGCCGTACTGCTCGGCTACTGGCAGCTGTCCAAGGGCAAGTCGATGGACATCGACGCGGTGGTGTACTGCTGCGCCGCCGTCTTCGCCGCACTGTCCGTCATCGGCCCCTGGGTGGTCGGCGTGCTCGGCACTCTCGTCGCCGCGTCGGCGCGGCGACCGGCGACGCTCCTGGCCGGGCGCCGCCTGCTCGACGACCCCAAGTCCGTGTGGCGCGCGGTGTCGGCGCTGACGCTGGCCGCCTTCGTGGCCGGTTTCTTCGCGCTGTTCAGCCTCGGCGGCGACTCGCCGTGGGGCAGCGCGGACCAGCTCGCGCTGTCCGTGCCGAAGGAGCGTGTCGCCGCCGTACGGCAGGAGGCCACCGCCCGCCTGGAACGCGCGGGTATCCACGCCTCCGTGGGCGCGGACGACGACTGGGTCGCCACCGGCGTGGGCGGCGGTGGCGAGCGCCAGGTGACCGCGACCGTCGCGGTCCCGGGCCGACTGGAGGCGGCGCGTGGCGTGCTCACCGGACTCGTGCCCGGCCAGTACCCGGTCACGGGCCCTGATGTCGCCTGGCAGTCACGGCAGTTCGACCGCGACTTCCACCTCGTGACACTGGCCGTGCTCGGCGCGAGCTTCGCCATCGCCATCGCCTCTACGGGCATCACGGCCGCCTCCTCCGTCCTGGACCGCCGCCGCACGTACGGCCTGCTTCACCTCGCGGGCACCCCACTACGCGTCCTGGACGCGGCCCGGCGCACGGAGTCGGTGCTGCCCGCTGCCGTGCTCGCGGGTGGCGCTGTGCTCACGGGGCTGTTCTGCGCGGCGCCGCTGACGCTCGCCGGGGGTGCCCCGCAGTTCGACGGCCCCGGCACCGCACTCCTCGCCGGCTGCCTGGCGCTGGGCTTCACGGGCCTGGCCGGCGCGAGCGCGGCGAGCCGCCCGCTGCTCCGCTCGGTCGCGAGGGAAGCGGGCCCACGCCCGGACTAGCCGGGACCAGCCGGAACTGTGTCGCCGACCTTGGCCGTGCTGAACGGTCTTGACGGGCTGAAACCAGACCAATCCACCTGTCATGGGCAGGTGTTGAACCCCTTATCACGAGAAGGTTCCCCCACGCCGTGCGCACAAGGCTTGATGCCATCTCCCTCACCGCCGTGCTGGTGACGGTCGGCGCGTTTTCCGCGACCGCGCCGCTCACCGCGTTCGCCACCGGCTCCGCGTTCGCGCTGGCGCTGGGCCGCAACGCGCTGGGGCTGCTGACCCTCGGACCGGTGGTCGCGCTGATCCGCCGGCGCGAGTTCAGGAAGGTCTTCCGCGGCGAGCGTTTTCTCGTGCGCAAGGAGCAACGCCGAGGTGCTCTCCTGGGTGCTCTCGCCGGTACGGCGCTGGCCGCGCACTTCGCCACCTTCATGTCCAGCACCCGGATGACCAGTGTCGCCATGGCGACCGCTCTGGTCGCCACCCAGCCCGTCTGGCAGGCCCTCATCTCTACGTTGCAGGGCCACCGGCTGCCGCGCGCGACCTGGGCCGGCCTCGGCGTCTCCGTGGCGGGCGCGGCGATCGCCAGCGGTATGGACGGCCGGGCGGGCACCCAAGCGGTCGTGGGTGACGCGCTCGCCCTCGCGGGCGCGATCGCACTCGCCGGCTACACGGCGATCAGCGAACAGGCCCGCCCCGATGTCAGCACGATGGTGTACTCGGTGCTGTGCTCCTCGGTGTGCACGGTGGAGCTGCTGATCCTCTGCCTCGTCACCGGAACGCCTCTGTTCGCCTTCAACGGTGGCACCTGGCTCGCCCTGCTGGGTCTGCTTATCTTCCCTCAGCTGCTCGGTCTGTTCTCCCTCAATTTCGTCCTCGGCCGGGCGCCGGCCACGGCGGTGAGCATATTGCTGCTGCTGGAGGCACCCATGGCCGCGCTCATCGCCTGGCTGTGGCTCGGCCAGCTGCCCGCCGCGACAGCGTGGCCCGGACTGCTCATGATCATGCTGGGGGTGACCGCGGTGGTGGTCGCGGACGCCCGGCGCGCGGATCCGGCGACGGACACGGACACGGACACGGACACGGTCACGGACATGGACACCACGGGCGAGGTACGTGGTCTCGTCGCTTTCCCGCAGCATCCGCTCCTCGCCCTGAACCACATACCCGGTGGCGACATCCACGCCTTCCTGTGGCGCGAAGCGCACAGGGGACGCTTCAGGGCGGTCGAGTCCACCATAAGAAAACTGGAGAACGAGGCTGTCCGCGTCCACGGCGCCAAGTCCGCCGAGGCCACGCACTGGATCGAGGTACGCGCCGTCGTCGCCCGTATCGCCGCGGACCACGCCCTCTCCGGCCGGCTGTGGCTGACCGCCGCCCGGTTCCACTCCTCTTCGGCACGCCGCGATCTCCCCAGCACCCGCACCTGCCTCGACCACGCCTACCAGGAGTGGCACGGCGTGACGGACGAAGGCGTCATCGACGAACTGGCCGCAGAGCTACGTTCAATGTGCCGGCAGGACCCGTACTACAGCACGGAGATGCTTGCCACCCTGGACAGACGCCTGCTGCACAAGTCCGTTCACTCCCATCAGGAGTGATTCGGACGCGGGTGTCTGGTCAACGGCGGATCTGTTGATCATGGAGACCCCAAGTGAGATGACGATCGAGGAAGAGCCCGTGGTCGAGTCGGTCGGTGCGGCCACGCAGGACGAGCAGTTGATCGCGATGCTGGTTGACCGGACCCGCGGTGGTGGCCTGCAACTGACGGGCGCGGCCGGGCTGTCGCAACAGCTGACCAAGGGGGTGCTGGAGTCCGCCCCGGTAGGCGAGATCGCCGATCACGTCGACTATGAGAAGCACGATCCGGCCGGGATGAACAACGGCAACTTGGTGGGGCCCCTCGAACAGCGCGAGCTGGGTGCTCGCCGTCGCGTGGACGAACTGCGAGAGGAGGCCGACCGCGTCCAGGCCAAGTCGGCCGTGGCCGAGCAGAGCGGAATCACAGCGTGGATCTTCCTTGCCGGGTGCGGCGCTATGGCGCCACACGAAGCCGTCCGGCCTCGTGGCGCAGCGCCCCCACGGTGGCCGTCACCTCGGGACGGCGGTTGCGGACCGTGACGGCGACGACGGCTCGGCCGAGCCAGGCGGGGTCGTCGACTTGGACGATCTGGACTCCGGTGGGGACCGCGGCCGCGGCTACTTCGGGGAGTACGGCGATGCCGAGACCGGTGGCGACAAGGCCGAGGCGAGTGGGCCATTCGCGGGCGGCGTAGGCGATCCGCGGGTGGTCGAGGGTCGGCCAGGCGCCGAACTGGGGGTCGTCACGGAGGCCCTTGCCGACGATCCAGGGTTCGTCCCTCAGCTCGGTCACCGGGACGGTTCCGCGGCCGGCGAACCGGTGGTTGGCAGGGACGGCGAGCAGAAGGCCGCCGTCGAGGAGCAGGTCGCGGCGCAGTCCCTCGAAATCGTAGGCGGGCAGGTCCGGTCCCACGCCGATCACTGCGACGTCGATGCGGTGAGCGCGGAGTTGGCGAAGCTGCGTGGGCGAGGACGCCTCGCCGAACTCGACGATCAAACCCGGGTGGTCGTTTCCAAGGCGGGCCAATGTCCTGGGAACGAGCACGGCAGCGGCCGAGGGGAACGCCGCGATGGCGACTCGTCCGGTGACGTGGTCCAGCAGTCCGGCGAGGTCTGCGCTGACGGCGTCGATCTCGTTGAGGGCCGTCGCGGCTCGGCGGGCGAGCATCATGCCCGCGGGAGAGGGGGCCACCCCGCGGGCGCCCCGGACGAACAGCGGTGCGCCCGCGGCGGCTTCCATCGCCGCCACCTGACGGGACACCGCTGACTGTGTGTATCCGAGTGCGTCGGCCGCGGCGGTGAACGAACCGGTGTCGACCACTGCCCGGATGACGCGGAGACCGGTGAGGGTGAAGTCGGCCATGCCGTCATCCTGACACATTCTGAAACCGCATGTCTCCTATGAAAGACCTTCGCTGGTGGAATACCTCGATCAGCAGCACGATGGAGGAGCAACAGCAAGCAATTGACGCACAGGGAGCACCAGCCATGGCGAAGACGTGGTTCATCACGGGCAGTTCGAGGGGGTTCGGCCGCGAGTGGGCAGAAGCGGCGCTCGAACGCGGCGATCACGTCGCGGCGACGGCTCGGGACGTCAGCCAGCTGACCCCTTTGGCCGAGCGCTATGGGGATGCGGTGCTGCCGGTCCGTCTCGACGTCACCGACCGCGCCGCGGTGCATGAGGCAGTGCAGCTCGCCCACTCGCATTTCGGTTCGCTGGACATCGCGGTCAACAACGCCGGCTACGGGCATTTCGGCATGGTCGAGGAGTTGAACGAGGACGACCTCCGGGCTCAGATGGAGACCAACTTCTTCGGCGCGATGTGGGTCACGCAGGCCGTGCTACCCCTCATGCGGTCGCAACGATCGGGAAGGATCCTGCAAGTGACCAGCGAGGGAGGCGTACGTGCATTCCCCGGCATCGGTGCGTACCACGCCTCCAAATGGGCTCTTGAGGGGCTGTCGGAGTCCCTGGCGCAAGAAGTGGCAGCCTTCGGCATCCACATCACCAATGTCGAGCCCGGCCCCTATGCCACCGACTGGCTGGCTCGCGGGGCGCGGCACAGTGAGCCACACCCGGACTACACCGAAGTCCGCGCGGCCACCGCACCGGATTTCGAGGTCGGCGACCCGCGCGCGACCCGCGACGCGATTCTTCAGATCGTCGATGCGGACCAGCCCCCGCTGAGGATCTTCCTCGGCAAGTCCTTCACCGACGTCGCCGGTCTCTACGAGGAGCGGCTGAGTACCTGGCGCCAGTGGCAGCCGGTCTCCCTGGCTGCGTTCGGTTAAGTCGCAGTGCCGGGTGTCAGTAGGGGGCGGCCCGCGGGCGAGGGTCTGCTCGGCGCTGTCGGGAGCGAAGGCGCCGTGTTCGATTCTCGTCACCCGCTCCAGATGAAGCCCCGGGTCAGCGGCCTGGGGCTTGTATTTTGCCAAGGGGTGTCCAGCAGTTTCCGGCGCACTGAGTGCAGGAAGATCGGGCACGTGGCAGGCACGGGCGCCGGGCAGCAGCTCCGGGCGTAACACGCCCACCCTTAGGAACCATCTGGAACATCCCGGCGAGCGGTGCCCAGCTCGCCGGCCTCACCGACGCGAGCGGCACTCCACCCGGCTGAGGGAGCGACTCGGTGTCGCCCGCTGCTCGCTCGGTTGTCCGGGAACCACTCCGGGATTGTCCTTGATCGGTAACCGACGCATCCCGTGGCCGCTGTTCCTCGTCCTGTCAGATGGTCGCGAGGTGACCAAGGAATCGGCGAGGAACTGCGGGAAAGCGGGGCGGACATGGCGCGGCACGGCGGGCAGGGCTGGTACGGCAAGGTGCTGGGCGCGGCGATCGGGGTGGCGTTGCTCGCCGCCGGTGCCTCGATATGGACCGCGCAGGCCGAGGCCGTGGGCGGTTCGTCGCCGAAGGCGACCGCGTCGGCCGCGCCGGGCAGTGGCGTCAAGGCGGTCGCGGTGACCATCGCGCATGCCTCGGACAAGGGGGCGCACGGCGTCAACATCACCATCGACGACGGCCCCGACCCCGTATGGACCCCTCAAGTGCTCGACGTGCTGCGGGAGTACGGGGTGAAGGCCACGTTCTGCATGGTGGGGACGCAGGCGCAGGCCCACCCGGACCTCGTGAAGAAGGTGGTCGCTGCCGGGCACCGGCTGTGCGACCACTCGGTGTCGCACGACACCACCATGGACAAGAAGTCCCAGGCCTACCAGTCGCAGCAGATCCTCGACGCCGAACGCATGATCACCAAGGCGTCCGGGGGCGTACGACCGATGTACTACCGGGCGCCCGGCGGGGCCTTCACTCCGTACAGCCGCACGCTCGCCGCCTCCCGTGGCATGCGCCCGCTGGGCTGGAACGTGGACTCCAAGGACTTCGAGCGGCCGGGTACGGACGCCATCGTCGCCACCGTCGAGCGGGAGTTGCCGGGCGGGCCGACGCTCCTCTTCCACGACGCGGGAGGCGATCGCGCCCAGACCGTCGAGGCCCTGCGCCGGATCCTCCCCCGACTCAAGGAGCAGGGCTACTCCTTCGGCTTCCCGGTGCGCTGAGCCCCAGCCCTGGTCGATACCGGCGTTAGAAGGGAGAACTCGCTCTACTGCGCGTCGCCCAAGAGCAGTTCCGTTCCATCCGCCATTCCCAATCGACTCGACTCGATATCGGCTTGGGCTGGCGGGAGTTGAGCCCTCGTCTGGTCGGATGACCCATCGCTCGGCTCAGGGGCACGGGGACACGGTGCGTGACAGGCGCGGCTCCGTTTCCGGGGCGGCAGGCCCTAGTCTGATCCCCGTGAGGCAGGCAGGCGCTGGGAAGGGTGATCGGCGATGACGCCCCTGAGCACCGGGGACCCGGAGTCCATAGGCGGGTACACCCTTCTCGGCCGGCTCGGGGCGGGCGGCATGGGAGTCGTCTATCTGGGAGTCTCCGCCTCGGGACGGCAGGTCGCGGTCAAGCTCGTACACGGCCCGTACGCCCAGGAAGAGGAGTTCCGGACGCGCTTCCGGCAGGAGATCGAGGCAGCGCGCAGAGTGAGCGGCGCCTTCACCGCGCCTGTCGTGGACGCCGACCCGGACGCCGACCGGCCGTGGATGGCGACGCTCTACGTGCCGGGGCTCAACCTCGCCGAAGTCGTGGAGAAGAACGGCCCGCTGAGCCAGCGGGAACTGCGCGCGCTGGGGCTGGGGCTCACCGAGGCGCTGCGCGACATCCAGCGGGCGGGCCTGGTGCACCGGGACCTCAAACCGCGCAACGTCCTGATGACCGAGGACGGGCCGCGCGTCATCGACTTCGGCATATCGCGGGCTTCCGACCACCAGAGCCTCACCACGACCGGGCGGATGATCGGCACTCCGCCCTTCATGTCGCCGGAACAACTCGCCTCTCCCCGGGACGTCACCCCGGCCTCGGACGTGTTCTCGCTGGGGTCGCTGCTGGTGTTCGCGGCCGTCGGCACGGGACCGTTCGACGCCGACAGCCCGTACATAACCGGCTATCAGGTGGTGCACGGGACCCCGGACCTCGGCGGCGTGCCCGAAGCGCTCCTGGGCCTCGTCGAGCGCTGTCTGGACAAGGACCCGGCCGCACGGCCGGAACTGACGGACATACAACGCATGCTCCAGGCGCTGCCGGAATCCGACGCCACCGGATCCCCGAAGACCGGGCAGTCCGCGAAACCCCGGCACCTCCCCACTTCTCGGAGCACGATCACCACCTCCGCGGGCGCCGCGACCGGCATCGGTACCGGCAAGCGACGCCGAGCCCGGATGCTGCTCACCGGCCTCGGTGCGGTGCTGGCCGTCACGGGGCTGGGTATCGGGGTGGGTGTCTTCGTGTCCGATTCGGACACCGCCACGGCCACGGCCACGGCCACGGCCACCGCCCATGCCGCGTCACTGCCCGACGGCTGGCGGCCGTGGCGGACGGAGCTGCGGTACGACGTGAAGGGCGTCCCTCTCGACTACGACACCCCTGGATGTGTGGCGGAGGGAAGCGCCCTGTTCTGTGGCGGTACGGGTTTCACGGCCGCCAGGATCGACGCGGCCTCCGGCCGCACCCTGTGGCGGACCGGCACCCGCCCTCAGGGGGCGCAGCCGATCGGCGTTCGCGACGGGCTGGTCTACATGTACGAGGAACCGGACGACAAGACCAGGCGCGTGGTGGCCCTCGACGCCGGTACCGGCCACCGGCGGTGGCAACGCGACATCAACCCGTCCGAGGATGCGGTCCTGTACGACGGCGGACTGCTGACCATGTCTCCCGACTACTCGTCGTTCGTGGCTTACGGGCCTTCCGGCAAGGAACTGTGGCGGGCGCCCTCGCTGGACGAGTACTGCACTCCGTCGGCGCTGGGAGGGCTCCCCTACGCCCTGTGCTCGGAGGGCAACGAGGCCGGCCAGGCCCCGGTCGAGCTGATGAAGCTCGGACCCGGCAGCCTGACCGAAACGGCCACACTGCCCAAGAAGGCGGAAGCGCTCGGCGCTGTCGGCGGGCAACCCCTGTTCCTCGCCCCCCAGACCGCGAAGGACGTGTACGAAGCCGGGTACGAACGGCCGTACAACGCGCTGCTGCGGGTGACCTCGGAGACCGGGCAGGTCAGACGGATACCGCTGGCACATCCGCTGACCGGCGCGGCCACCCTTGTGGACGGCGTCGTCTACTTCGTCCGGTCCGACGGGTCGGTCACCGCGGTGTCGGCGGACAGCGGCAGACAACTCTGGCAGAAGACCACGGACATGGAGAGTCTGTCCGCGCCCGCGGTGTCGGCGACGTACAAGCGGGTCTATTTCTCCAACCGCTTCGGCCGTCTGCTGGCACTGGACAGCCGCACCGGAACCGAGGTCTGGCGCACCTCCGCACTGGACGACCCCGGGGACAAAGTGCAGAGCTACCCGCCGCGAGTCCTGCTCGTCAAGGACGCGATCGTGGCGATGGCCGGCGACACGGCCTTCTCCCGAAGCCCTGACGGGCCCACCTGACCGGCCGAGGCAATCCCCGCGCGGCGTCCCCATGTGCGTGGTCGGCGTGCCAGCGGCCGACCCGTGGTGTGATCCGCTGGTCGATGATGTCGCGGAGTTGGCGACGGCCGGCGATGCCGAGCTTGGGGTAGGAGCGGTACAGGTGTGAGGCGACGGTGCGGGGGGAGAGGAACAGCCGGTCGTCACACGGGGCCAGGGCCTCGACACGTTCCGCGGCGCGCCCCGGCTGGCCGCCACGCCGCAGCATCCGGACACCCTCGTCGCCGCCGAGTCCGACGGCAACGACGCCACCCTGGCGGTGTACGACGTGAGTACCGGCCAGGCCGACGCACAGGCGAGGCGTGTTGATCCAGGGCCGGAAGGGTGCGCGAGCCTGCAGGACCTTGCCCTGACGCCGGACGCCGCGCGGGTTGTCGTCGCCTGCGCCTCGCCCTATTACCACCCCTCACGCTGCAGGTCCTGAACCACCCGCAGGTCCCCACCACCGTCACCGTGCAGGCACCCGCCTCGTCACCCCGGAATCAGAACCTCACCCTCACCGGAAAGCTCGACGCGCCCGTGAAGTTCGGCACCGGAAGCACCGTCGACATCTGGCGGCTCGACGACCCCCTGGCGGGTGAGGGCACGCTGATCGGGTCCGCGACCGTCGCCGCGGACGGCACGCACCTCTGACTGAGCTCTCAGAAGTCGGCCTTCACGACCGCGTACGCCGGGTCGTGAAGGCCGATTTCGTGCTGGGGGACCGCATGCGCCGGTCGGAGTGGCGCGCTGCGTCTTCGCGGGGCTTGGGCTACTTGATGTAGACGAGGCCGTCGGTGGTGACGGTGGGACGGCCGCTGGTGCCGACCACGACGATCTTGATGGTGTGCTTGGCGCTGCTGGACCAGGTCTTGGTCCAGATCGCCTGCCGGTACAGGCTGGTGGACGACTTCAGGTCGACGGTGGAGGTCTTGGTGCCGTCGACGTAGATGTACGCCTGGCCGGACCCGGCGGCGCGGGAGACGACCCAGGCGGCGGAGCGGCCGGTGAAGGTCCAGGTGAGGCTGGCGCCCTTGGAACCGCTGGAGTAGGACTGCCCGCCGAGGTAGCTGGTGGAGGAGCGGGGGGTCCAGCTGCCGGACTTCGTGGCGGCGGTCTCCTGCAGTATCACCGGGGTGTACGAGGGCGAGGACGTGCGGTAGTTACCGGCGTAGTCGTAGGCCCGCATCGACCATGTGGTGGCGGCGCCGGACTTGGCGGTGCGGTTGGAGGTGGTGGTGGTGGGGCCGAAAGTGGCGGTGGTGGGGGACAGCAGCTTCACCTCGCGCAGGGCCTTGTCGTCGGTGGCCTTCCAGCCGAGAGTGACCGGGACGGCGCTGGTGCTGACGGTGCCGGAGCGCAGGGAAAGCTTCGGGTTGGTGGTGAAGGTCGGTGCGGTCGTCTCCGCGACGACGGGCAGCGCGGCACTGGTCGCGGTCCTGCCGGACTGGTGCACGGCCCGCACGGCGACAGTGTGGCTGCCCAGGGCCAGGGTGACGGCGGCGGACGTGGCGGTGCCGGAGGTGGTGGCGACGCTCTTGCCGTCGACCAGCAGCTCGAACTTGGAGATCAACGACGCCGGTGTGGTGGCTGTCCAACGGACGGTGATGCCGCCCTTGGTGTAGTACGTCGAGCCCGAAAGGCCCGCGCCGTCGACCGAGCTGACCTTCAGTCCCTGCACCGGGCCGGATGCCCAGGTGCGGATGGTGGGCAGTTGGTCGTAGAGCAGGCCGCCGGGGCACTGTGTGTTGTAGCCGTCCCGGTGGCCGGAGATCCGCTGGAAGGTGTACTTGCTGCCCGCGGTGAAGTCGGTGCTGAAGTAGTTGTGCTGACTCGCGCCCGCCGTGAGCTGGGTGGTTCCGGCGGGATCGGCGCCGTACTGGCCGAGCTTCCAGGCCGCCAGGCGGGCGACTGACGCCAGCGTGGCGTTGGTGGCGCTGGTGGTGGTGTAGTCACCGAGCACCGCGACGCCTGCGGACTCCCGGTTCCAGCCGTAGGTGTGTGCACCGAACACCGGAAGGTCCACGCCGCCCTTGCGGCCCTCGAAGATCGTGCCGCATTTGTCGACGAGGAAGTTGTAGCCGATGTCCTTCCAGCCGCTGACCTGGACGTGGTACGCGTAGATGCTCCGGATGATCGACGGCGAGTCGGCGCAGGAGTAGTCGTTGGCCCCGTCGGTGTGGTGGACGAAGACCGCCTTCACGTCTGCGTTGTACTCCGGCGCCTCGGGGCTGATCGACTCGTCGGCACCCCAGTCGGCGCGCGAGACGATCGGCGGTTCGGGCACGGTGGACGGCGGCGCCGAGGGCGGCGCGCTGGACGACGTGCTCGGCGACGGCGACACGGAGTCCGTGGGGGACGCCGAGTCGGAGGGCGGGGCGGAGTCCGTGGGGGACGCCGGCGCGGAGGGCGGGGCGGAGTCGGTGGCCGCCGGCGTGGTGTCCGTCGCAGCCGGGGATGTGGTGGTCTGGCCGTCCGTCGGCGCGGCGGTGGTGCCGTCGCTGGGCGCGGCGGAGTCGGTGGGCGCGGATGCCGTGGCGCCGGGACTCTCATCGGCGACGAACGCGGCAGGCTTGGCCGCGGTACCGCCGGCCTTGGTCTCGGCGTCGGTCGCCACCCCTGGGTCGACCAGGTTGACCTCAAGGCCCTTGGGCAGAGCGGAGCCGCTGGTGCCGTTCTTGCGGATGACCTGCACCTGCATGCCGTCGGAGGGGCCGACCCACAACGGCTCGGACGCTGCGCGCACTCCGCCGTCGGGGTTCTCGAGCGGGTCGACGTTCAGTTCGAGGTCCTGCCAGGCGCTCCACTGGCCGGTGTCGAGGCTGCGGGTGCGTACCTGCGCCGTGCCGTCGAGCCGCTTGGCCGCCCCCGTCCAGGAGACGCCGAGCATCGAGAACTGCTCGGTGTCCGTGCGCGGCAGCTCCCGCTTGTCGCCTGTGCCGCCTTTCAGTGCGAGGTCGTACACCTTCACCGGCCGCTTGGCCCGGCCGGACGCGCCGGGATCGGCGGACGGGCTGGCGACGGCGTAGGTCACCACGCCCCCGCCTCCGAGGACCACCGCACCGAGCGTCAGCCACGCCCGTCGTTTCATGCTCAGCGGTCTGTACACATGCGACGTACGACGACCCACCACGTATCCACCCCTAGAAGGCCCGAAGAGGCCACAGAAAAAAGTCACACGAGGCACACCTGTCACACAGGTGGCCGCCCTCTACAGCGCACCGCGTCCGACGAACATCACGGGGCGAAAGGCCTCAGTGATGCAGATCACTGCGCGGGCGATCGGCTGATGCCTCCTGCCGTGGCCGGTGCTGTCGCGGTCAACGGCACTTGTGGCGGTGGCACTTGGAACCGGTTGCCGGGGCGCCCGGTGTGCGGGCGGCAGTGCTGGTCGTCCTCTTGCCGGTCTTGCCGCCCCGCTCGGCGGGGGCCGCGGACGGGGAGGGCGTGGGAGCGCCGGGCTCGTCGGTGCCGCGGCCGAGGGGGGCGGGCGCGGGGAAGGGGGCGTCGGGCAGGCCGGCGAGGGCGTCGCGCATGAACTGGGTCCAGATCTCGGTGGGGATGTCGCCGCCGAACACCTTCTGGAGGCCGCCGACGCCTGCCAGGGACTGCAGCTGTGGGTGGTTCGAGTCCTCTCGGAAGAGGACGACAGAGGTGGCGAGTTGCGGGGTGTAGCCGATGAACCAGGCGGAACGGTAGTCGTCGGTGGTTCCGGTCTTGCCCGCCGCGGTCCTGCCGAGAGCTTGGGCCTTGGTGCCGGTGCCCCGGGCGATGACGCCGCGGAGCACGTCGGTCACGTTGCCGGCGACCGCCGCCGGCAGGGCTCGCACGGGGGCGGGGGCGGAGAAGCCGGCCAGTGCCGAGCCGTTGTGGGTGACCTTCGTCACCGAGTACGGGGTGGCCTGCATCCCGTCGGCAGCAAAAGTCGCGTACACGCCTGCCATGCGAATGGCGCTCGGTGTGGAGGTACCGATGTAGAAGCCGGCGCTGGGGGCGGCGAGACTGCCGGGGCGCAGGCCGAGAGTCTGTGCCGTCCTCGCCACGTTTCCGTAGCCGACGTCCTCTCCCAGTTGCACGTACGGCGTGTTGACCGACTGCTCCATGGCCTTGCGCAGAGGGATGTAGCCCCAGCGCTGGGGGGTGTCGTTGTGCTGGTGGAGGAGCCCGGTGGGGTCCTTGGGGTCGGCGACGTAGTTGCCCTGCTGGTCCTTGATCTTGATGCCGTCGTCACCGTTGAACTTGCCGGCCGGGGTGATCGGCTCGGGTGACCTGCCGGGCCGCAGTACGGCTCCGTGCTGGAGTGCGGCGGCGAGGACGATGGGCTTGAAGGTCGATCCCACCGGGACGCCGGAGGTGTCGGCGTTGTCCGAGTAGTGGGCGTGGTCGAAGCCGGGGCCGCCGTAGACGGCGAGGATCCTGCCGGTCGTGGGTTCCACCGAGGCGGCTCCGACCTGGACGTCCCGGTCGACCGACCGGTGGGCGGGGTCGAGGCGTTGCCCCCGCACCGTGGCGACAGCCTTCGTCAGTTCCGCCGTCCTCTTCCTGTCGAAGGTGGTGTGGATCTGGTAGCCGCCCCTGCTCAGGCTGCTGTCGGTGATGGCCGGGTCATGTGTCTCGGCATACGACCTGGCGAGTTGGACCAGATAGCCGGTCTGGCCCGTGAGCCCTGAACCTCGGGTCCACTTCCTGGGTGTGGGGAAACCGGCGGCCGCGTACCGTGCCCGCTGCCCGGGTGTCAGCTTGCCGGTCTTCACCATCCGGTCGAGCACCCAGGACCAGCGTGCTTCCGCCTTTGCCCTGGCCGCGGGATCGGAGTCCGCGTACTGGAAGAGACTCGGCTCGTTGACCGCCGCGGCGAGGAAGGCTCCCTGACTCACGTCGAGCCTCTCCACCGGGAGGCCGTAGTACAGACGCGCCGCGGCCTGGATGCCGTTGGCCTGACGGCCGAAGAAGCAGGTGTTCAGATACCCCTGGAGTATCTGCTCCTTGGTCATCCCGGCGCCGATCTTGGTGGAGATCAGCAGTTCCCTGAACTTGCGTGAGACCGTCCGCGACTGGTCCAGGTAGGTGTTCTTGACGAACTGCTGGGTGATCGTCGAGCCGGACTGGACGGAGCCGCCCGCGGCCATGTGGACGACGGCGCGGAGGATTCCCTGCGGGTCGATGCCCGGGTCGGTGTAGAAGGAGGCGTTCTCCGCGGCGATGAAGTCCCACCGCACGTCGGCGGGTACCTGTGAGAGCGACACGTTCTGCCGGTTGACGCTGCCGTCGGTCGCCAGGACCGTGCCGTCCGACCAGTAGTAGACGTTGTTCTGCAGCAGTGTCGTGGGATTGGGGTCGGGGATGGTGACCGTGGCGTAGGCATAGCCGACGGCCGCTGCCGTGCCGCCGAAGATGAGCAGGAAGAGCGCCAGCAGTTGGCGCACCGACGGCAGCCAGCGGCGCGGGCCCGTCCTGCCCCGGCGCGGGTAGTCGATCCAGCGTTTCTTCTGTGGCGCCCTTCCCCGGGCACGGCGTGGCATGTCCTGTCGGGGGGCCTGGTCACGATGCGCGGCCCGGTGGCCCGTGGCGCGGTCACCTTCGGCACGCGTGCCGCCGACGGAGCGCTGCGGCGGTCGGCGCCGGTGTCCGCTCATGGGCTCTGATCACTGTCCTCTCAGTACGACTGCGGTGTCTTGGACGGTCCGGGCTGCCGGAAACCGGGGTAGGGGGAGGGCGGTGGAAGGCCGTCGTACAGCGCCGGCTGCCGGAGGGGGTCGTACGGCGCCGACCGCGGGCAGTCGTCGTCGCGGCCGCGAGCAGGAACGTTGCTTCGTCGGCGATCGGTCACATCAGGGCCTTGGATCACTTCGCGGGATGGTGGGACGAGCCGTTGGCACGACCCTTGTGGGTGGGGGTGGAGATGGGGGCGGGAGCGGCGGTCGAGGTCGGGGACGTGAGCCTGGTGGGCGCCGCGGTGGGCCCGGACGTGGCCGCAGGAGTGGCGGAGGCGGCGGTGGGACCGGGGGTCTTCTGCCCCGCAGGGCCGGAGTTCCGCTGCCCTGCGGTGGGACTCGCGGTCCCTGCGGAGTGGCCAGTGCTGGACGAGGCGTCGGGCGCGGCCGCCCGGGGCGTGGTCGAGTGCGTGGAGTCCGGCTGCGGGACGAACGGAGAACTGATGCCGGGTCCGCCCAGCATCGTGCTGATCAGCAGGGCGACGTAACCGCCGGCGGGGATCACGAGAAGCCGGGCGGCGCGGAGCACGCGGCGCCGGCGTCGGCGTCGGCCCGAGGAATCGACGAAGACCGGCCGCACCGACTCGTTCGCCGGAGTGTCCGGTTCCGGTATGGGGGCGCCGGTGTCGAACTCCGGGGGCGGCACGGTGAGGACGTCACCGTGGGGAGAGTCCCACGCTGTCGTGGCGGGGTCCGGTCCGGCCATGTAGGGATGCGTTCCGGCGGCGTGGGGGTCCGTCCCCGTCGCATGGGTGCTGTACTCCGGGTGCGTCCACTGCGCGAGTTCCACCGAGTCCCAGGACATCGTGCCCGTGTCCGTGCCGACGCTGCCGCCGTACCCGTAGCCGTAGGCATACGGGCGCCCGGCATCGCCGTACGGATCCTCGCCGTACGTCCCGCCGCCTTCGTCCATCCGCTGCACGAGTCGTGCCCCTGTCCTGGCCGACCGACGCGGTCGTCCGCATGGAAAGAGCGCACTCGGCCGGAAGTGTTACACCTCGGCCTCGCCGTGCGTACCTGCTCGACCGCAAGGAACGAGCCGGACGGAAGGTGGGCAATCATGACAACGGCTTGCCCAGGGCCCTACGCGCGCCTCAGGTCGGCAGCCACTTCACCACCGCGTCCCCGCACTCGGCCGTCTGTGCGTAGAACGCCCTCAACTCCCGGTGCGCCACCGCGAACGCATGCCACGTCTCGGGCTCCGCGGTCACGCCGCCGTACCGCGGCAGCAGTTCGGCGCGGGCGAAATCCCACAGCGCGTCGAAGTCGGCCATCGCCAGGAACCCGGCCACCCGGCGGGCCTGGGCCGCCGTCAGCACCAGGAACGGCGGCTTGTGCCGGTCGGCGCGGAACACCGGCCGACCACCGAGCACCACCTGGGTCTGGGGCCGGTCCTCGGCACGATGCGGGGGAGCGCCGGCGTAGATGCGTTCCTGGTCCAGATAACGCTTGTCCAGCTCCTCTTCACGATGCCGGCCGACCCGGCGTCGGACGGTCTCCGAGTCGTACTCGAAGAGTCGTTCGAACCAGGTCGTGCTGTTGCGCAGTGCGGGGGGCGGCACCGCTCGCAGACGGAGGTACGTACTCATGCCAGAGGGAGCGCACGGGGGCGCCGAAGCATTACGCGGCCCGACGGACCCCGTTCGGGGGAAGACACCTCGCGTAACGGATCGACCGCCGACCTCGCTCTCTTCGTATGTGACGACAGATCAGGAGACGAGACCCCATGCGGCGGCCAGGCCCGTGCGGTGGGCGGCGGACACGGTGGCGACGATGCGGGAGGGGGCACGGCTGCGCCTCGACTACTCGGCGTCCAGCCTGTGGCGCGTCGACCGGATGATCGACGACCTGCGGCGGGAGGACACGCCCTACGCCGCCGTGGAGAGCGTGCTGCGCGGCTTCGGGGCGTACACGGGTGAGGTGATCGTCCGCCAAACGGGCGCCGAGTGGTGGGAGGCGGACGGCCACCACTGGATCCGCACGACCGAGGGACGGCTGTGGGATCCCGTCGACGAGGCCCGCCGCTGCTTCACCGGAGACGGCTCGCTGCGGCTGCTGTGCCGCGACGCGACGGCGGGCGCGCCCGAACCCCGGGATCAGCGGCCGCGGTGAGGTCCGTGATCCGCGCCGCCCCTCTCCGTGCCACTCACGGGGGGAGTGAAGAGCGGCACGGAGAGAGGTCCGGGGGGCGGGGCCCTCGGCCTGCGCGGTACCGAACCCGGCACTCCCCCAGCGAATGGCCGGCACGAAACGTCACCCGACCGGGACAGTGCCGGTCGCGCCGCGTCTGACTCACCCCGGATCCACGGGGCGCCGAGGAGCCGTCAGGCGGACCCTGACGCCCGGCGCGGGCGCGTGTCCCCGGCGCGGTACGGCTCTCCGGAGCCGCCCGCGCCCGCCCTCGTGTACTCGGCGGCCGGCCGGCGGGCACCGGCGACGACTGAAGGGGCGCCCAGGCGTTGTGACACTTCCGTGAGGACAGACGCTGGTCACCATGGGGCCGTCGATGTGACCGGAGCACGGCGGACGGCACGCACTCGCCATGAACCCGGTACGAACGAGGACAGTCTTGGGCCAGGTACGGCAACCCCGGCGTGTACAAGCGTACGACGGGGAATTGGGCGCGGCGGTCGCGCGGGCCCAGGACGGCGACGAGACGGCCTTCGCGGTCGCATACCGGATCGTGCAGCCGGGCCTGCTCGGCTATCTGCGCGGCCTGGTCGGCGACGACGCGGAGGACGTGGCCTCCGACGCCTGGCTGGAGATCGCCCGTGACCTCGGCCGCTTCAAGGGGGACGGGGCCGGGTTCCGCGGCTGGACCTCGACCATCGCCCGGCACCGGGCGCTGGACCATCTGCGCCGCCAGCGCGTACGGCCCCGGCCAGGAGGGACCGAACAGGACGTACTGGACCTGCCCAGCCGGCACAGCACCCATGACGAGGCCCTGGAGTCCCTGTCCACCGAGCGGGCGCTGGAACTGGTCCGCGGGCTGCCGCGGGACCAGGCCGAGGCCGTGCTCCTGCGGGTCGTCGTCGGCCTGGACGGTCCCGCCGCCGCACGCGTCCTCGGCAAGCGCCCGGGAGCGGTGCGCACTGCCGCCCACCGGGGCCTGAAACGCCTCGCCCACCAACTGGGCGTCGCCGGTGAATCGGACAAGGGTGTGACGAATGAGGCTTCCCCCACGCTGGGGGAGTCGAAATGAACGACGCAGGCAACAGTGACCGACTGACAGGATCAGACTCGGAACGCCGAACGAATCGAACCGGTCGAACAGGAACGGAAGCGGACATGGGTGAACGGCTGGGCGGCCACGGAGTTCCTGGCCGTCGACGTGTGCACCCTGGCGGCGCCGCGTCCGACACGCGGGAGGCGCGTGACGCCGCCACCCTGGAAACGGAGCTGGGCGCCGTCCTACGAGGCCATCTCGACCCCGAGGCCGAGCAGCGGGCCCTGACCGCCTTCCGGGCCGCGCACGACACAGGCGCGCACCGGGCGCGTACCCGGCGCCGGGACGACTGGCGGCTGCCCGCGGAGCGGCGCGCCAGGCGTCCTGTGAAGCTGACGCTCGGCGTGGTGTTCGCCAGCCTCACGCTGGGTGGAGTCGCGGTCGCGACCATCGGTTCCGTCGGCTCGTCCACGGACGGTGACGGTGCCGGGCGGGGGACCGCACATCCGTCGGCGGTCGCCCCGGACCAGCCGGGCGGTGGGGCCTCGTCGGCGTCCTCCGGCGTCCCCGGACCGACGGACCGCCCGGCCACCGCCAAGGACACCGAAGCCCACTGCCGCGCCTACGAGCAGGTCAAGGACCGCGGCAAAGCGCTCGACTCGCGAGCCTGGCAGCGACTCGTCACGGCCGCCGGCGGCAAGGACAAGGTCGCCGCGTACTGCTCCGAGCAGCTGGCGCGGACGACAGCCGCGCCGAGCAAGACCACCGGCAACGGCGAGGCGGGGAGCGCCGGCGCCTCCGGCAAGGGCACCTCCGGCGGCACGGACGACACGGCCGGAAACGGCCGGGCAAGCGGCGAGAAGGGCAGCGGGAAGCACAAGTAGCCCCCGCCGTGCCCAGAACATGTCCTCGGTGTCCGGACCCTGGAGATCAGTTCTCCGCCACGCTGAACCACTCGGTGCCGCCGAGCAGGTGCTCGTAGACGGGACGGCCCCGACTGCCGCTGGTGCGGAACGGTATTCCGTGGTCGTCGATCCGTGTGGTTCCCTGACGGCCGCCGCTGGACCACTGCAACTCCACCCACCACTTCACATCGTGGGCACTGGCATGGGCGGTGATGTACAGGACCTCGGGATCGGACTGGCTGACCTTGTAGGGAAGACCGCGCTGGCCGGCCTTCGGCACGATGGTGGGGTGACCGGCGTCGAGGTCCGTGTCGAACGACCTCGTCTCCACGCCTCCGCCGCAGCCCGACGACCCCAGGTACGCGTTCCAGGCCGGGGGCGTGCTCGAGTTGACCACGCGGACGTGCATGGACTCGATGACGACGGTTTCGTCCCCGGTGCCCTGGACGGTCAGCGCCACCCGCTGCCGGTCGGCGGCGATGGCGCCGTGCGCCTTCACCCAGCCCGGCACGTCCTGCCCCATCACCGGCGGCGAGACTTCGTCGGGAGGCCGATTGATCAGGTACTTCCCCTCACACTGCGGGTCGTCCCAGGCATAGGTGCGGGTGCTCACCGTGAGCGGGACCTCATCGCTGTCCCGGGCGCGGCCCGTGTCGGTGCTGTGTACCGACGGCTTCGCGTCGGGCGTCCTGGGGGTTGGGGCCGGGGAGCGGCTCGGACGCGCGGAGGGGGACATGGACGCCGATGGGTGCAGCGTGGAGGCGGTGGAGGCCGGCTGTCCGGAGGAGGTCACGGTGTCGGCCGGCCGGCCGTTCTCCGCCAGGTCCGTTCCCCCGCCCTTCAGGTCGACCGTGAGCGCGGTGGACACGGCGACGACGACGGCGGTGCTCGCCGCGATCAGGGCCCACCGCCTGCGGGCGGTCCGGATGAGCGTCGGCGTGGGGCGAGCGAGGACAGCCGCCTCCGGCGACGGTTCGGCGACGGACCCGGGAGGGCCCCCCGGCTCGCTCTTGGATGTGGGCGCAGTCGCGGACGCGGTCGGCTGCGCCGGTGCGGGCGGGGGTGCGGTGTCCGACACGGCCTCCGGCCGGGGTTGGTCGGTGCGCCCCTGCGCGGAGCATGACTCCTGGCCCGAGTCGGACGTGGACGCTCCGGCCCGGTCCGCGGAGTCCCGGTCCGCGGAGTCCGGTTCCGAATCCGCTGCGGCCCGCCGGGCGCGTTCCCGCGCTGCGTCCGCCAGGACCCAGCGCCGGTGTAACTCGACCAGTTCCTCGGGAGTCGCCTTGCACACCCGGGCGAAGCGGGAGACGGCCGCGTAGTCGGTCGGCACTCCTTCCCCCTTGCAGTACCGGTGCAGCGTCGAGGTGCTCATGTGCGCCCGTTTCGCCAGAGCCTCGTAACTCAGCCCGGATCGCTGCTTCAACTCGCGCAGCAGCGCCGCGAAATCAGCAATCTCCTCAGCCGCCCCCACCAGTACTCCATTCCGTTCGACCTCCCAGGAAGGTCACGTTTCTCCAGTTCAGAGCCGGTGCGCGCATCCCAGCGTCCCGAAATTCCCGATGGAATGGCGGATGGGACACCGCATGGCACAGCCTTGGGCCATCCAAGCACGGCGCCTCGCCGGACACGGTGCTCGGCCCCGCTCAACTCCGCGTTCATGGCCGCCACTTCAGGCGCGCCGACGCGCACCACACGCAGCACGACCAAGACAAGCCCGACCGGCACACATCACAACCGGAAGACCATCTTC
Source organism: Streptomyces sp. NPDC111656 (assembly GCF_055656965.1). NCBI lineage: Bacteria > Bacillati > Actinomycetota > Actinomycetes > Kitasatosporales > Streptomycetaceae > Streptomyces > Streptomyces sp. NPDC111656. The sequence continues at coordinate 331,115 of NZ_JBVKCA010000008.1, read as the reverse complement.
CTGATGTTCAGAGAAAGCAGTCCCGTCATGCGTAGCACCACTCGTTTCGTCTCCCGCACGGCCGCCTCCTCCCTGGTCGTCGCCGCCCTCGCGCTCACCGGAATCCAGGCCGCCTCCGCCACCACCACGAAGGCGTCCTCGGTCGTCACCTGCACCACGGCGAACACCAAGCTGACCGTCACCGAGGTGTCCCGCCCGATCAACCACCTGCTGCTCAAGGCCACCAACACCGGCACCAAGCCCTGCTACGCCTACAGCGCCCCCTTCCTGAGGGCCGGCGCCGACGCCCAGGCCCCGCTGCCGTGGGCCGACGAGACCACTCCGCAGTCCGTGCTGGTGCTCGAGCCCGGTCAGTCCGCGTACGCGGGCATCACGACGTACTCCCCCGACGGCGAAGGCGGCGCCAAGGAGAAGACCCTGGGCGTGATCTTCGCCGACAAGCAGGGCAACGCGACCAACACGGAGAAGACCCTGAAGCTGGCGAACGGCGGTGTCTTCTTCAACAGCGCCGCCACCGTCACCTACTGGCAGGACAACGCGGCGGACGCCCTCTCCTGGTAGCCACCCTGGCGCCCCACGACACAGCCACCGTCCGGCCGCACCGGGCCTCCCGCCTTCACCGGGGGGCGCGGTGCCGTCGGTGGCGGTACTCCGGAGATGCTGCGCGGTGCACTGGCTGCGCGCGCAACGTTGTCTGCGGGACCGGCGACCAGGTGGAGCCGTCGGAGACTGGATTGCAGAGCCTGTCGGTGGCGCTTAGCGTGATGTCCGAGACTCCAGGGGCTCTCGGGCGCGAAAGGTCACCCATGCCACAGTCCATGCGCGCGCTCGTAGCGGGAAAGGTGGGCGAGCCGGCCGATGTCCTGCGGCTGGAAACCCGTCCTGTTCCCACGCCGGAAGCCGGTCAGGCGTTGATCCGCGTGAAGGCGACTCCGATTCACGCCAGTGATCTGCACGTGCTGCGTGGCCGCTACGGTTTCTCCCCCGAGTTTCCCACTGTCGGGGGTCACATGGAATGCGTGGGCCGTATTGAGGCCCTGGGCCCGGATACCGAGGGGCTGAAGATCGGCGAGCGTGTGGTGGCCGTTGCTGTACCGGCGATACCCGGGCCGCATGTGGCCGGCACTTGGCAGGAATACCTTGTCGCCGATACACGAAGGCTCCTGCCGGTCCCCGACCATCTGAGCGACTCCAGCGCCTGTCAGCTCGCCGTCAATCCGTTGACCGCGCTGCTCCTGGTGACTCGCGAACTCGACGTACAGCCGGGTGAATGGTTGTTGCAGACGGCCGCGGGCTCCACCGTCGGCCGGCTCGTCATTCAGCTGGCCAGGCATCTGGGTATCCGCACGATCAATGTCGTGCGGCGGCGCGATGCCGTCGAGGAGATCAAGGCGCTCGGTGGTGACGAGGTCATTTGCACGCAGGACGAGGACCTGTTGCAGCGTGTGGCCGAGATCGCGGGATCGGCCGGCGTGCGCAAGGCCATCGACTGTGTCGCGGGCCATGTGGGTGCCCAGGTGTCCCAGGCATTGGCTCCGGGAGGAGAGGTCGTGGTCTACGGCGCGCTCTCCACCCACCAACAGACCGACCCGGCAGCGCTGACGATCCCGCTGTCGGCACGCTCGGTCATCTACGAGACCAAAGTGGTCCGTGGCTTCTGGCTGAACCGCTGGTTCGGCACTGCCTCACCTGCGGATGCGCTGCGCGCGCTGTCCGAGGTTCGCGGTCTCGTCGCCGATGAAGTGCTGAGCATCCCCCAAGGCGAGCCGTTCCCGCTCGAACGCTTCACTGAAGCCATCTCGTTCGCCGAAGCGCCCGCACATGGCGCCAAACCGCTCTTCGTCTTCGAGGACGGCCGGGACGAAGACGACAGGTAGGACGCGGCCCAGCTCGGGCACAGCGTTCCAGGAAGCCGGCGCCGACCTATCCTGCCCGAGGAAGCGGACTTCGACGGGCCCGCCGACGAAGCCTGAGCGAGGAACGGGCACATGCCGTCGAACGAGCCGACGGCCGTGAGACTGCCGCTGTCGTGGCGGTCTCACGGCCCGGGCGGTCGGGTCAGCGGGTGACCATCACGGCGTCCAGGGCGACGGTGGATCGTCCGGGCGTGCTGCCGGAGAGGATCCGCAACTGCACCTTGTGGGTCGTGATCGTGGTGCCGAGCGTGCGGGTGAACACCACTTGCCGGTAGGCGGTCTTCGCGGCGTAGGTGTTCACCGTACCGACCGTCTTTCCGTCCACCACGACCGCGAAGCGCCCGCCGTTCGACTTCCGGGTCGCCACCACGCGCAGTTGGGTGCCGTCCGCCGAGAAGGACACGTACGCGCCCTTGGCGGCGGAGGTGCGTTCGGTGCCCGACCAGGCGGCGGACGCCGCCGCCGACTTCCAACTGCCCGTGTAGTGCAGTGCCGTCGCACGGTCGTCGACCGGGATGCCGGTGGTCGCCGCCTTGCTCCAGGCGCCGGTCTGGCCGGCGTCGTCGTGAGCGCGGACGTAGAAGCGGTAGGTGAGTCCGGACACCGGCTTCACGGGGCTGCCCGCTTTACCGAAGACCGCGGTGGTGGCCGTGGTGCCGGTGCGCCAGGTCTGGAGCGGCCCGAGCTTCCATACACCCGCGCTGTCACGGGTGGCGACCCGCCAGCCGATGTCGTACGATTTCACGCCCGCGGTCTTCGCCGACCAGGTGACCGGCACGGACGCGGTGGTCGCCGCACTGCTCGCGACGGTCGGCGCGGTGACGGTGGCGGCGGGGGCCGCCCGGCGCAGGGTCACCTTGCCGGTGACGTCGGCCGCCGCCCGGCCGGTGACCGTGTCACGCACGGTCAGCGTCCAGGCGTACGCGCCCTCGGTGGCCGCTCCGCCCGTCTGCGTCGTTCCGTTCCACAGCGGTGCGACCTTGCCGCCGGAGGCGGTACCGGTCAGGGAACGCACCTGCGTGGTAGCGGACTTGAGGGTGAGCGTCCAGCTCACCGGCCGGTTGTAGGTCCAGGTGGGGGCCCAGGTGTCGGCCGATCCGTCGCCGTTGGGGCTGAAGCCGGTCGGGGCGGCGACCAAGGCGGCGGTGGGAACGCCCGCCCAGGTCACATGGGTGACGCCGGCGTCGTCCATCCAGGCCGCCCAGGGTGCGTCGCGGTCGACCGCCCACCGCTCGGCGGCAGCCGAGTCGGCCTTCTCCGGGAGGGCGAACAGGGGCTGCGCGGCGGTCGTCGTCCCGCCCAGGGGCTGGGCGTTCAGCGTGACGGCGCCGCCGTCCGTGGACTTGGTGAACGTGTAGAGAACGTCCGTGCCGAGGATCGGCGTGTGTACGGAGGCGTCCACGGTGGTGCCGGCCGAGCCGCGCGCCTTGAGCAGCAGACCGGTGGTGGAGCCGGCCCCGCAGGTGGTCAGCAGGATCCGGGAGCCGCGCACCTGGAGGCCGCCGGGAAGGCAGCTCACGGTGGCGACGGTGGTGGCGGTACCGGTGGCCAGGTCGGTGCGGCGGACCGACCAGGTGGACGTGGTGCCGTTGCGCACCGAGGAGTACACGGCGCCGCCGTTCAGCGCGGAGCCGGAAGGCACTCGCTGCATGTGCCCGTCGGCGAAGGTGTAGAGGAGAAGCGTGCCGTCGGCCGTGGTCGTCCTGTCCGACACCAGGACGCGCTCACCGTCGAAGTCCGCGACGGTCACCGCCGCGACGTTGTCATAGTTCAGCGGTGTGCCGACCGGTTTGCCGTCCTCGTACACCTGGAAATGGCCCGGCTCGGAGGCGCCGCCCTGCTCGACCAGGACCCGTCCCCCGGCTGCGGCCAGGGTCTGGTGCACCAGGCCGCCGGAGTAGGCCAGTACCCGGGAGGGCGTGCTCGCCGAGGCCCCGCTCGGGCCGGCCGACAGGCCCGCGCGGAGCAGGACCCCCTGCCGCCGGGAGGAGTCGTCGGCCGTGTAGAGCGCACCGTCGGACAGCGCCAGCGCGTCCAGTCTGGCGGGGCCGGCGGGGATCGTGGTGGCCTCGCCCGCGACGGTGGAGACCCGGCCGTCGGCGAGCGTCTGGATCGCGGCATCCACGTCGGGCCGGTAGAGCGTCACTCGCATCTTGCCGTCGTCGCCGACCGCGAGGTCGGTGAAGGTCCCGCCGAGGTCCTTCGCTGCCGTGGATCCGTCCCTGGACATGGCGAACAGCTCGGACGCCCCGTCCACCGCGCTCCACTGGTACCAGGCGAGGGTGTCCTCGCTGATCCAGCGCGCCCCGCTGACGGGCAGGGTGACCGTGGACGGGCCGTCCTCGGGCGCCGACCGCCGCCACTCGGTCAGGGTCGCCCCGTCGATGACCCCGACATGGCCGGGGGTGAACTCCAGGCCCTGCGGCAGCTCGTCGGTCGCGGGCTCGGCCACGGTGACCGCCCTGCCGGTGGCGAAGTCGACGTACACGATCTCGTGGTCCCAGCCGGGCGCGGTCCGCCGGAGCACCAGGGCGCCGTGTGCGTCCGAGGCGAGGACTTCGTACTGCTCGTCGTCGGACAGCAGCGTCCGGTCCGCGCCGCCGGGTGTGCGCAGCAGCAGGCGCACCCGGTAGGCGGAAGCGTCGTCGTAGCTCTGCTGGACGAGGATGCCGGCGCCGGCCTGCCCGCGGTAGCGCTCGTCCCCCGCGGCTCCCGAACTGTCGTAGGCGACCGGGAGAACGTCCTGGTCACCGGAGTCGAGATGGCGCAGGGTGACATGGTCGGCGAGCGCACCGTTCGGGTTGGCGGAGGTGGCGATGGCCACCACTCCGTCCTGGACGGACACCGTGTCGACGTTCACCGGTTCGCCGTCGTCCGCGAGCCGGCCAAGGTCCTGAGGGGTGCCTCCGGAGACGGCGAGCCAGCCGTGTGCCGGCGTGTCGGCGGAGGTCTTCTGACGCCAGACGACCGCTGGGCCGGAACCGGATATGTCGTCCGCGGCGGGCACGGAGGTCGTCCGCGCGGCCAGCGTGGCCGACACGTCGGTCGCGGGCACGGCGACGGCCGAGACCGGGATGACGGCCTGGGCCACGACGAACGCCGCGAGGGCGGCCACCGGGACAGCGAGGAAGCGGCGTCTGTGCGAAGGCATGGCAGCCCGATCTCTACTCGAACATCAAGGCGGGGATTCTCACACAGAGGTCCGTCCCGCCCAGCGACGGGATCTTCTTTCGCACCGAACAGAGGGCTTCGGCCTCATGAAGGGCTGCCGGGACGGATCGTGAGGTACATCCACTGGCTCCATACGCCGGTGGTCTGTGCGTCCTTGGTCGGTGGGGTGTAGTGGCCGCGGATCCGGTAGTGATCGTTGCTCGCGAAGAGCTTCGGGGCCCGGGTGTAGCCGTACCACCCGTCGCCGTACAAGGGCACGCAGCTCTGTGAGGTGGCCGGGCGCCAGGCCCCCGAGTAGTAGTGCTCGAGGTACACCGTCGTGCAGCCGCCGGACTGACGGGGAGTGACCTGGAGGTCGAGGCCCATGGTGACTTCGGACTTGTAGAAGACCTGGTAGGTGGTGGATCCGACGCGGGTGGTGGCAAGCGGGTACTGCATCGCCGTCCGGACCGTCGGCGTGAGGGTCGCACGGGTGGTCGCCGTACGCGGCGCGTAGCGGTAGTCACCCGCGAAGGCCGCGCTGAGGACGGTGTTGCGGGTGACCTTGTAGTACGCGACGAGGTTCCCGTGCGCGTCGACCTTGCCGCTCTTGAGCTGCGCCCGCGGCTTGCCCGCAGGCTGGTCGTACAGCGTCACGAGACGGGAGTTGTACGTGGCCCCCAGGTGCGCGGTGACCTTGACGGTCGCGCCGGAGTGGTACGACTTCGCGTCGGTCGTCACACTCAGGCTCGGAGTGGCTCGGGACACCTGTACCTTCGCCGACGCCGTGACCGGTAGGTAGGACGTGCCACCGTCGTAGGTAAAGGCGTAGGTGTTCGCACCGCCGACCTGCGGGGTGTCGTGGAAGGCGAAGCTGCCGTCGGCGGCGAGGGGCACGGTGCCCACCGAGTAACCCGAGGGGTGTGCCAGGTCCGTCTTGACGACGTGGACCGCGCCGGTCCTCGCGTGCGCGTGCGGCCAGGCCAGACGCCCGGTGACGGTCGTCGGCACGGCTCGGCCGGCGGTGGACGCGGCGCTCAGCGTCATCGTGGGCGCGTACTTCGCGACGGGCACGCCGAAGGTCTGGGCGGCCGGGCGGTAGTGGCCGCTTCCGGAGTAGTCGACGCGGAAGCTCAGTGGACCGGTGAGGGGAGCGGTGCCGGAGACGTAGTAGGAGCCGAAGAAGTCGGCCGGCGTGCGTCCCGGGGTGGTCGTCGGGTCCGGGATGAGCACGCCGTCCGGATCGGCGTCGTCGTAGCGGGTGATCCGTACGGCGCCCGGAATCATGGCTTCTCCGGCGTCGAGGCTGAGGGGCGAATCGAAGCCCGCCCGGAACGAATAGGCCTCGCCGGGGGCGAGCGGAGTGGTGGTCGCTCGTCCGTTGAGATGGACCCACGCCGTTTCCGGGTCACGCGCTGTCCGGAGCCTCGGTGTTCCCCCGGAGGCGTCCACGCCCACGGCGTAGAGCCGGCTCCCGTCCGGGGCCCAGGCGAGGCCGTGTACGGCCAGACTCACCGGATACCCGAATGTGTACTGCTCGTAGGAGCCCTCGCCCGTTTCCGGAAATGTCTCGAACGCGTAGTAGTTCTCGCCGCCGGCCACGGTGCCGTCCGGGGCCACGGCGACAGCACTGGGGCCCACCGGCGTGCTGAATCGCCCGTCCACCGCCAGATCCGAGGTGCGGTACCGCTGGTCGCTCGCGCGCAACCAGGACGAGACCGCCAGGTGCAGCCCGTCCGCCGTGACCGCGAAGTCGCTCAGGTCGGGGACGGGCAGCGCCTTCGCGGCCTGCCGGGTCAGCGCACCGCCCTCGGCCTGGTAGGTGACGAAGGCGGAGGTGTCGCCCGTCTGCACGGCGGCCGCGAGTACGCCGGAGGGGGTCGGGGTCGTCGCCAGCGTCGGCGACGCTGCCCAAGTGCCGGAATCCTGCCGCGAAGTGACCGCACCGGACCCGTCGACGGACCCGATGCCGCCGGCGCCTGCGGTGCCGTACCCGAACCAGAGAGTGCCCCCGGCGACGGCCAGCGAGTCCGGACGGGTGCCAGCGCCCGTGCCGTAACGAGCCGACTCGGTCAGGCTCTCCGTACTGATCGCCGCGATCGCGTCCCGGCCCGGGAGAGCCGCGTACAGTGCGGATCCGTCGCCGGAGAGGGCGAGACCGGTGGCACCCGGCTCACCACTGATCGTCGTAGGGTTCCCGCCGTCCAGGTCGGTGACGAGAATGCCGTCGGTGCCGGCGCCGCCGCTGATGAACAGGTGTCCGTGGCGGGCGTCCACGACCATGTGCGCGAAGTGCGCGATCGGCAACGGTACGTCCGACGCCGCGTACGAGTCGACCGCGCCGGGACCGATGACGGTCGTCAGTCCCAGGAGCAACGCTGCGGCGCTTGGCGGCGAGAATCGCACCAGTTTCATGAAAGGCCCCCACATAACCTTCACGATCAAGGAGCGCAACCTAGCACGGGGAAGGTCGCACCGCGGCAGGGGGCGGAGGTCGAGGGCCGGTCCGCGGCGCAAGCGCTGTCGCTTCCCAAGTCGACGATCTCCGCGGCATGTTGGGGCAGCCTCCCGCTGGTCGTGCAGGGGTGGATGGTTCCCGGCGGGGCGCTCCGGGATGGGCGGGTACCGGTTCACAGGATCTCGGCCGTCGCCTCAGCCGCGCCGGGTGAAACCGGAACCGGGCGCACGATGTGCACTCGGCCTCAGAGGGCGATCTTGCCGGGGCGAGCAGACAATGAGCACGAGGGAATCCGGTAGGTGATGCCCGCGAGGGAATCCGGAACATGGTGGCGCGGCTGAGGGCCGCCTGCCCCTCGGTCGAACGCCGGTCCCGGAAAAGGACTGATAGGTGATGTCGGACGAGAGAACCGAACGCATCGCGGATTTCATCGGGCCACTGATCGGGCCGCTACGGGTGGAACCGGGGTCGAAGGTGCGCCTGGACCGGGACTTCGACCCTCGCTACAGGGCCGGTCTGAAGAAGCGGGACGGGGTCGAGCTGCTGCGGACCGGTGTGTCGGTGCTGGCCGAGTACCAGGAGCGGCTGTCCGCCCAGGACACGTACGGCGTGCTGCTCTGTCTCCAGGCACTCGACGCCGGAGGCAAGGACGGGACGATCCGCCACGTGATGAGCGGCGTCAACCCCCAGGGTGTACGGGTCAGCAGCTTCAAGGTGCCCTCCACCGAGGAACTCGACCACGACTACCTGTGGCGTTACGCCCAGCGGCTGCCCACGCGCGGCGAGATCGCCATCTTCAACCGCTCGCACTACGAGGAGGTTCTCGTCGTACGGGTCCACCCCGAGAACCTGGTCCGGCAGAAGCTGCCGGGCGACACACTCGGGCCGGGCGTATGGGACCGGCGCTACCGGGAGATCAACCACTGGGAGCGCTACCTCACGGACAACGGGTTCAAGGTGGTGAAGATCTTCCTGAACCTGTCCAAGGAGGAGCAGCGCACCCGCTTCCTGAAGCGGATCGACCTGCCGGAGAGGAACTGGAAGTTCTCCGCGGCCGACGTCCGGGAGCGGCGCCGGTGGGATGACTACCAGTACGCGTTCTCCGAAATGCTGTCGGCCACGAGTACGAAGTGGGCGCCGTGGTACGTCGTGCCGGCGGACCGGAAGTGGTTCGCGCGGATCTGCGCGGCGGCGGTCCTCGCGCACGCCCTGATGGACATCGATCCTCAGTACCCCGAGGTGGGGGAAGAGACGCGGAAGGAACTGCTCGTCATCAACCGGGAGTTGGAGCAGGAAGCCCCGGCCGGGGCCCCGGCCGATCCGTACGTCTCCCGGCACCCGTCGGCCGCTCAAGCCACCGACCGGCCGACGAAGAAGAAGGCGAAGGCGAAGAAGCAGCACGGTTAGGAGACCTGTCGGATCGGCGGACGACCGGCCCGGACGCATCCGCGGCCACGGATCGGAGGCGGAGCGATGACGGTGCGGTCGGATTCCGTGGGAGAACAGCCGCGTGCTTCGGGGGACGGCTGGTGCACGCGCGCTCCCGAGGAGGTCGTAGCGGCGTTCGGCGTCGATCCCGCGGTCGGTCTCTCCGCGGCACGGGCCGCGGAGCTCCTGACCGCGCACGGCCCGAACTCGCTGCCCGAGGAGAGGCGCACTCCGGCCTGGCGCCGGTTCCTCAGGCACGGTACGGAGGCCACGGCGCGCGTGCGCAGGGACGGTACGGAGGCCGAGGTCCCCGCCGAACAGCTGGTCGTCGGCGACATCGTGCTCATCGCCGCCGGGGACCAGGTGGCGGCGGACGGACGGATCATCGAGGCCGGCGCCCTGCAGATCGACGAGTCGGCGCTCACCGGCGAGAGCGTTCCCGCCTCGAAGGACGCCCGCACGCTGCCGGGCCTAGGACGGCACCCGGCGACCAGCCGAACATGGCGTTCATGAACACCCCGGTCACCCACGGCAGCGGCGTACTCGTCGTGACCGCGACCGGCGCCGGAACCGAAGTCGGCAAGATCTCCGGGAGGCTGTCGGCCACCGAGAAGGAGGTACCGCCTCTCACCAAGGAGCTCGACGCCCTGACGCTGTGGATCACGGGGCGGCGGGCCTGACCATGATCGTGATGTTCGCCCTGGGACGGCAACGGGACCAGGCCTGGGACGTCCTGTTCGTCAGCGCGGTCTCGCCGGCCATCGCCGCCATCGCGAAGTGGAACGCCATCGTCAAGGAACTGCCGTCGGTCGAGACCCTGGCGTTCACGTCAGCGATCAACTCGGACAAGACCGGCACCTTGACGATGAACCAGATGACCGCCGTCGAGGTCGTCACTCCCACCGACCGGTACACCGTCTCGGGCACGGGCTACGGACTCGACGGGAGGATCCACCATGCCGCGGGGGCCTCCACGGGCTCGCGGTGCTGGTGACCCAGCTGGATGACCCAGCAGGACGGCTTCCGCCGCATCCTCGGGACGACGCAGATCAACGCGGGGCAGTTCGGCTGGGCGCTGCTGGCCGCCGTCGCGCTCCTGCTCCTGTGGGAACTGGGCAAGCTCCTGGCCCGTCGGTCGAGAGGCACCTGACGCGCTGACCGCTCACCTGCTACTTCTGATGATCCGGCCCCTCCGGGCGGCAAGACGGCCACTTGTCGAACGTCTCGTCCGGCGCGAGCCGGGACAGCGCCTCCGTCAGGCGCCGGCAGGCCTCTTCGATCTCACGGAGGGTGCGTTTCTGCTCGCTGATGACCGCCGAGAGCAGAAGGGCCGTCAGTGACACGGTGCCGTTGAAGGCCTGCAGGACGACCATCTTGGCGAGGAGATCGTGACTGGCGAACGGACCCGCCCCGGCGGCACCCGCGTCGATCGCGATCACGGAAGCGATCAACGCACAGGGCGCGGCGCCGACCAGCTGGAAGCGGAAGGCGGCCCAGATCAGGAAGGGGACGACGAGAAAGAGCAGGGCGAGCGTGCTGTGCGTGGCCAGCACACTGACCGCGGCCGTGCCGCCGAGCAGGGCGATCGCCTCGACCCAGCGCAGGACAGGTGCGCCGCGTGGCCATCGGACGGTGCGCGCGGCCAGCAGCAACGGCGCGATGACCAGGACCCCCATCGCGTCGCCCGTCCACCACACCGACCAGGTCGGCCAGAAGTCATGGATTGGCAGCGCGCCGGAGGCCACCAGGGCTCCCGTACCGACGGTCGCGCTGATCACCATCCCGCTCAGGGCCCCGAGGAAGACCAGCGCCAGAGCGTCCTGCAGCCGGTCGAGTGCGGTACGGAATCCCACACGCCGCAGGAGGAGGTAGGCGCAGACCGGGGCGAGCGTGTTACCGACCGCGATGGCGAGCACGGGGAGGATCGACGGCCCGAGCATCACGTTGACCAGGAAGGCCCCGAGGGCGATTCCTGGCCACATGCGAAGGCCCCAGAGCATCAGGACGACGACAGCGACGCCGGTGGGCGGCCAGAGCGGCGTGACCTGCCCTCGTACCAGTTGCTGCTCCAGCCCGATCTCGGCGCTGCCGTAGTAAGCGGCCGCGATGGCAGCCAGTTGCAGGCCCTTGACGGTGTACCGCCGGAGCCGCTCACCGCGCGTCGCATTGCTCATCCCCGCCCACCACAGCGATCACACCGGGCGAAGCGTGCCGCACCGGGGTCGTACCTGCCACGCATGCCGCTCATCTTTCGCCCTGCCGCTGTTCCTGGGACCCTCCGGAGCACCACTCGTCCCGGAGCCCTCCGTAACGAAGGACAAGGACCGCGGCGTCGTCGCTGTGGCCGGTGAGATCAGCCACCTTGATCACCTGCGCGGCCAGCTCATCGGGGTCAGTGTGACAGGCGCCGTTGACCAAGCCGGCCACCTGCTTGAGGCCTTCCTCGATCGGATAGCTGGGGCCTTCCACCACGCCGTCGGTGAGCAGCACGAAGGCGCCCACGCCCGTGAGCGGTCGGCGGGTCGACGGGTAGCTCTCGCCCGCCCGGATGCCCAGCGGCAGACCGCCGTCGTTCAGGACGATGTCGCAGCAGCCGTCCGCCATGGCCCAGACGGCGGGGACGTGCCCGGCGCGGGCGTCGGCGAGTTCGCTCGTGACCGGGTCGAAGCGCAGGAACGAACAGGTCACGAACAGCCCGTAGTCCATGGTGACGAGCAGGTCGTTGGTGCGCCGGAGCACCTCCGCCGGGTCCGTGGTGGCGATGGCGACGGCGCGCAGACAGGCACGCACCTGCCCCATGAGAGCCGCGGCCTCGACATCGTGGCCCTGTACATCTCCGATCACGAATCCCACCGAGCCGTCCGGCATGAGGAAGCCGTCGTACCAGTCGCCTCCTATGTCCAGGCCGTCCCGTGCAGGTGCGTACCGTCCCGCCACGTGCAGATATGGCAGGACCGGCAACTCGGCGGCGAGGACCTGGCGCTGCAGCGCGGCAGCGAGTTCCACGCGGGCCTGCTGGACCTTGATCCGGTCCAGTATCCGGCCGGTGAGATCACCGAGCGTGTTCAGCAGCTCTGCGGTCCCACTGGACGAATCGGTGCGGCGGCGGGACATGGCATCACGTTTCAGGTTTTGTCGCATTTGCGCCGTAGGTCACGAGTTCACGGTACCCCTGTTACCGGCAGCGCATCCTGCCGACGCACACCGCGCTGTCACTGCCACGACCAGCGAAAACGGAGCGCTGCGCTCAGTTCGTGGTCGGGACCACGGTGCCGAAGGAGGCGGCGGCGATCCGCTGGACGTAGCGAATCTCGGTGCCGTCGAGGTTGGTCGGGTTGACGGAGTAGACGACCTTGCGGGAGAAGTCGCAGGTGGCGAACACACCGCTGGTCCAGCCGGGGCGGGAACCGGTCTTGCCCCAGACCACGACACCGTTAGAGGCCGTCACCCTCATGATGCCCATGGACATACAGGCACGGCCGGCGTCGGCCTCGGTGCGGCACTGGCTGCTGTGGAAGCTGGGGACGTCGGGGACGGTGAAGAGCTCGGCCTGCTGGGCCGGCGGGAGGAAACGCCCACGGAAGAGAGCGGTCATGAAACGGTCGAGGTCGGCGGGAGTGGAGATCATGCCGCCCTCGGCCCAGGGCCAGGGGCTCTGTTCGGTGACGTCCACCGGGTGCGTGGTGCCGTCCGAGGACGTGACCGTCAGATAGCCGTGGGAGTGCGGGCCGGGCAGGCTCGGGTCGTCGGCGTCGGGGACGTAGGTGTCGTGCAGTCCGAGGGGCCGGGTGATGCGGGATCGCACCTCGTGGGCGAAGGTGTGCCCGGTGATCTTCTCGATGAGCAGGCCGGCGACGTAGTAGTTCATCCCGTTGTACTGCTGCGCGGTGCCCGGCGCGAACTGCATGGGTTGGCCTGCCATCAGGGCGACCACCTGCTGCGGGGTGAAGCTCCTGAGGCGGTTGGCGGCGAACCACTCGGGGCTGCCGTCGCCGAAGTCCGGACCTGCGGCACCGCGCGGCAGGCCGCTGGTGTGGTTGAGCAGCTGCCCGACCTCGACGGGCGGCAGGTCGGCGGGCAGGACGCCCGGAAGGTACTGCTGGACGGGCCGGTCCAGGTCGATCCGGTGATCGGCGGCGAGCTGGAGGACGACGGTGGCGGTGAAGGCCTTGGAGATGCTGCCGATCCGGAGGTGCGCGTCGAGCGGGACGCCCTGACCGGTCTCCAGGTCGCCCACGCCCGAGGTGCCCGACCAGTGGCCCGCGCTGCCGGTGATCCGCAGCAGCGCGCCGGTGACGTCCGCGTTCGGCAGGCCCCCGATGGCCGCCCGGAGCTTTACCGGGTCGAGTCCGGGCAGCGGCGCGCCGGTCGCGGCGACGGTGGCGGGCGCCGGCGCCGGGGTGACGGCGGAGGCGGGAGCGGCCGTACCCGCGGCCAGGGCGACCAGCACGGCGCCGGACGCGGCCACGCTGGACCAACGGGTACGGGCGGCAGAGGAGTTCACAGTGAGGCTCTCCAGAGTGGTGGCGGTCGGACCGGCGGCCTAACGGCCCGGCCACGAGTCTCTTCCGCCCCGACACCCCGGCTCATCAGGGAACGCCCCTGAGCAAACCCTGATCACACCCCGACAACTGACTGCGGGTCAGGAGAGGTCGAGGCCGTCGGCCACCTCGGCGGCGGTGGACGGGGTCGTGAAGGGGGTCGCGAAGGGGGTCGTGAAGGGGGTCGTGATCCGTGCGGACATGGTCACGGTCGCGCTCGCTTCAGGGCGGCCGCGACGGTGTCGCCGATCGGCGTGGTGGGGCGACCGATCAGACGTGACAACTCCCCACTCGTGAAAGCCAGTTCGCCCTGGCCGAAGGACGCGTCGGCGTCCGCCATGATCCCGGCGTACAGCTCGGGCATCCCCGCGCCGACCAGCAGGTCGACGTACGCCTCGACGGTGACCGGCTGGTAGGCGATCTCCTTGTCCGTCTGCCGGCCCAGCTCGGCGGCGAACTCCGCGAAGCTCCAGGCGTGGTCCCCGCTCAGCTCGTACGCCGTGTTCTCGTGGCCTTCGCCGGTGAGCACCGCCACGGCGCCGGCCGCGTAGTCGGCGCGGGTCGCGGAGGCGATACGGCCCTCGCCCGCGGCCCGGACCAGGACGCCGTGCTCGACCACAGTCTCCAGCCGGTCGACGAAGATCTCGCTGTACCAGTTGTTCCGCAGCAGGACGTACGGCAGGCCGGAGTCCACGAGCAGCTTCTCCGTCCCCCGGTGGGCCTCGGTGAGCGGCGCCTCGTGGGTGCCGGCGGCGCTGGTGTAGGCGACGAGGGCGACCCCGGCGGCCCGGGCGGCGTCCACGACGACCTTGTGCTGGGCCACGCGGTCCCTGGTCATCTCACTGCTGGAGATCAGCAGCACCCTGTCACCCGCCGTGAAGAGGCCGTCGAAGGTCTCGGGGGCGTTGTAGTCGACGATCGCGGTCCGCACGCCGTGGGCCGTGAAGGCGGCGCCCTTCTCCTCGCTCCGTACGAGCGCGGTGACCTGGTCGGCCGGGACCTTCTCCAGCAGTCCCTCGACGACCAGACGGCCGAGATGCCCGGAGGCTCCGGTGACGACAAAACTCATGAGGACAACTCCTTGGGAGAGGCGTGAAAGGACGCCGAAGGCCGTGAAGGGCGAGAAGGTCTCTGGCCAAGACCCTAGGAGTTTCTGTCACTCTGCGTGAGTACGTACTTTGAAGTACGGTACTGACATGGCCGTGAGCACCGGGCAACTGTGTCCCCAGCGCCTGACCCTGGAGCACGTCACCAGCCGGTGGGGCGTCCTCGTCCTGATCCGGCTCCTGGAGCGTTCGCACCGCTTCGCCGAGCTGCGCCGGGCGATCGACTCCACCGACTCCGTCGGCCCGGTGACCGAGAAGATGCTGGCACAGACCCTCCAGAGTCTGGAGCGGGACGGTCTGGTGAACCGCGACGTCAAGCCGGTGATCCCGCCCCACGTCGACTACTCCCTGACGGAGCTGGGCCACGAGGCGGCCGTACAGATCCGCGCGCTGGCACTGTGGACCAACGACCGGATGGACCGGGTGGAGCGGGCGCGGAAGGACTACGACACGGCGAAGGGCCGTGCCTGAACGGCACCCGGCCCCGGGCGGCTGTCAGTGCGGGAGGAGTTGCTGGCCGCCGTCGATGTCGTACGTCGCACCGGTGAGCGCGTCGTTGCACATGATGTGTACGGCGAGAGCGGCGACGTCGGCCGGGCCGACCACCCGTCGGATGGGAAGCGTGGTCCGCAGTTCCTCGCGCCGGGCATCGAGTTGGTCCCCCAACAACGAGGCCGACAGGGGTGTGTCGACGAATCCGGCGGCGATGAGATTGACCCGGACCGGCGCCATCTCGAGCGCCAGATTGGCGACGAGGGCGGGCAGTGCCGCGGTGGCGGCCGACGCGACGGCCATGCCGACACCGGGGCGTCGGCCGCCGGTGCCTCCGATGAACAACAGGGTGCCACCGGCGCGGATCTTGTCACGGCTGTAGAGGGCGACCTCGAGGGCCAGGGCGATGCGCTCGTCGAAGGCGCGGCGGGCGTCGGCGAGGTCCATGCTCTCCAACGGCATGTAGTAGGGGCCTCCGGCTGTGACCAGCACATGGTCGACCGGTCCGGACAGATCCTGGAAGAACCGCTGGAGGCGCTCGGTGTCGGTGGCGTCGAACGCGGCCGTGCCGGCGGGTTCCAGCTCCAGCGCGGCCTGCCGCAGCCGTTCGGGGTTGCGGCCGACCAGGACCAACCGGCCGCCGTCCGCACGTACCTGGCGGGCGGCCTCGAGTCCGATTCCCGCGCTGGCGCCGATGACCACGACCGTCCGGCCGGCGAGGTCGGACCGGCGATGGGTGCCGGGAACACCGGGTGCGGCGGTCATGAGGAGGGGCCGTCGTCGAGAACGGTCGCGGCATGGCCATGGTTGCTGTCTGTCATCCCTGCCTCCGGACATCAGCCTGGTTCTACGGTCGCGGGCACGTGGTGTCAGCGGCCGGGGGCCCGCTTCCTCACCTCCTGGAGCACCCAGCCGTTGCCGTCCGGGTCGCTGAAGGTGGCGTAGGAGCCGTAGTCGGCACGGTCGGGGTGCGGGCCGGGCACCCGTTCCGCCTCCCCGCCCTGGTGGGTGACCCCCTGGTCGCCGTGGCCGTGCTGGAAGATCCCTCCGGCGTCGTGGAACACCTCGCTCATCTCGACGCCTCGGCCGCTGAGCTCCGCGTGGGCCTTCTCGATGTCCGCAACGATGAGGTACAGGCCCCGGACCGAGCCGGGCTCGGCGGAGGTGACCCCCTTGCCGAAGATGACGGCGCATTCGGAGCCGGGCGGCGTGAACTGCACCACCCGGTAGTCGTCATCGGCGGCGTGGTCGGCGTCCATCCGGAATCCCGCCGCCTCGTAGAAAATCCTGGCCCGGTCGACGTCGGAGACGGGCAACACGACGACTTCGAGTTTCAGGTCCATGCGGATGTCCTTCTTCTCGACTCTTCTCGACGCACTCAGGTTCCTGATGAGGCGTCAAGAGTGATGTGGAAGGTGAGGTTCCGTACCGTCTTCCCGGCCGGGACGGTGTGGACATAGCCCCGAGCCGAACTGAAGGCACCCGAACCGCCGGTGACGGCGATGTCGATGGAAGGGGCCGGCGGGAGGTGGAGCAGCGCCTGCGAGGTGATCTGCCCCTGCGGCAGAGCGAAGGTGCCGACGCACTGGAGCTCGTCCGGATCGAGGTGGACATGGACGCAGACCACGCTGTGGTCGCCGATCTTCCGGCCGTCGCGGTACAGGTCCTCTGCGATGACGAGTTCGTCACCCCGGCTGAGCCCCTTCTTGCCCAGGTCGAGGGATTCCGACTGGGTCTGCTTGGCGACCAACTGGAATACCTGCGTGCGCTGTTGGGTGTCCGGTCGGCTGTGCGGGGTCGATGTCGCGGCCGACGCCGGCGGGGCGACGACGAGGGCGGCGGCCAGGCCCGCGACCGCACTCAGACAGCGCTGACTGATCCTGCGCATGGTGGGTCTCCCACAGGGGCGGAGATGTGCCCTTCGTTCCTAACGTACCGGTTCGTACGTCCCGTCGCGCGACGTCGCCCACGGGGTCGCCGACAGCTTCTCCCCCAGCGGGGCGGGCAGCGGGGCGGCGTTCGCTACGTGGCTCGCCAGCCGGGTTCGAGGCGGTCGAGGAGGACGCGGAAGGCCGCGTCGGCCTCGTCCCAGTCCCCGTCGACCACGGGTCCGACGATCAGACCGAAGCACGCGTCGACCAGGAGGACGGCCTCCGCGCGTGCTCGCGCCTCGGGCAGGCCCATGTCGCGGAAGACGGAGGTGAGCAGGCCCGTCCACTCGGCGAGAATGTTGCGCATGACGGGTCCGTACCGGTCGGGACGGAGCAGGCCGCTGATCATGATCTCGAGATAGAGGGGGAGCGCGGCACGCATGTCGGGGTCGGCGAACTGCCGCCAGACCCCCTCCATGAAACGGCGGACCCACGCCGGGTCCCTGGGAGCGTCGTCGGCGCCGAGCAGGCTCCGGGTGCGCAGGAGCGGTCGCCGCTCGTCCAGGGCGAGCGCCTCGGCGACCATGCGTTCCTTGGTGCCGAAGTAGTACAGGAGCATGCGGTCGCTGGTGCCCAGGGCCCGGGCCAGCGGGCGGAGGGACAGGTCCGCCAGGCCATTGCGGATCATGTACTCGCGGACCTGGTCCAGCAGGTCGCGTCGTTTGGCCGGGTCGGGCGGGCGCGGCATGGAGGCTCCCCGTGCGGTCGGAGGTGCGTTGTCCGATTCATTGGTTTTTGCCGAGGTATTTACTGTAGCGCCCGCTACGCGTATATTTGAAATGTAGCGAGCGCTACGCGAATGCGGGGCCCGGCATGCCGGGCCCGGTCACCGGCGCAGCCCCGCCGCCGCGGCAACCACGGCCGCCGACGCTCCAGAAGGGACTGATTCGCCATGGCCTTCCAGGCCATCGGCCTCACCGCGACCCCGCGCAGGGGACTCATCGCCCGGCTGTGCCGCCGCCGACAGGAGGAGTCGGGGCGCAAGGCCGCATTCACCTCGTGGTTCGCCCGGCAACAGGCCCTCTGGTCGCGCACGCTGGCACCCGTACGCCCCTTTGACGCGCCTCGCGGCCGTGCCACCGACTGGGACGCCTCCTGGCCCCTGCCGCGGGAGCTGACCTCGGTCCGCCAGGGCCGGCGCCTGGTGACCGCGCAACTGGGCGAATGGGGTCTGCAGGACCTGGCCGACACGGCCGAGCTCCTGGTCAGCGAACTGGTCACCAACGCCCTGTGCCACACGCGCGGCCCGCTGCGGCTCAACCTGCAGGTGCGCGACTCCCGCCTGCGGTGCGAGGTCGAGGACACCGACCCCACCGGGCCCGTACGGCGTGTCGTCGACGCCGACGCGGAGGGCGGGCGCGGCATCGACCTGCTCGATCTGCTCGCCGAGGCCTGGGGCAGCATCGCTACCGCCACCGGCAAGACCATGTGGTTCCAACTGCCGGCGGAGGCGTCCTCGCCGCAGGAGTCAACCGCCCGCGACTGAGCCGGTGCGCGGCGCCGACCGTCGATCAGGCGGTCGCGACCGGCCGCGCCTCCCTCTTGCGGGCGCGGTAGGCCGCGGCCTTGATCCTGTTGCCGCAGGACTCCATGCCGCACCACTGCCGACGCATGCCTCGCGAGCGGTCGATGTAGATCCGGGTGCACTCCGGGTTGCCGCACTCCTTGAGCAGCGGCACATCCGGTCCGCCCAGCAGCTCGACGGCGAGCCGCGCCACGGTCGACAGCGCTTCTTCCGGGGTCGCCGCCGTCCAGCGGCCCGCCGGGGTGAGCTGCGGTGTCGCCGCGGCGTTCCGGGCTGCGGCGTTCAGCACGGCCAGGGCCTCGTCGTCGTACGCGTCGCCCAGCCGGCGGGCGGTGACCAGCGCGTAGACGGCCTCCCGCACCGCCGTCGCCCGCCCGACGTCGGAGTCCTGGCTCCCGGAGACGGAGTCGACCACTCCGGACTCCAGGTACCAGGCGTCGAGGCGGTCCGGCGAGGCGAGCATCTCGAACCGCAGCGAGCGGCGAGCGCGGAGTGTCGCGGCGAAGTCGAGCGCCGGGTTCCCGCAGACGAAGGCGTGATCCAGATTCACAGTCACCATCTTGACAGGTGATGCGCGAGGCCGGAACATCTGGGCATCATCACCAGTTGAGTAGGTGACCGGTCGATGTCGCCGACCGGGGTGCACCTACCGAAGCGAGGTACGCGAGATGACACAGACGGAGCGGACGAAGACGGCCCCCGACGCCGCGGAGGCGGCACGCCGTGCGCGGTTCGGCACGCTGCCGGAGCGCGTGCGGGCCGAGGACACGGTCGAGGAACGGCCCGCCACGGTGCCCGACCCGGCCCGAGACGCGTACAACGCGGACGAGTGGCTCGTCCGTTACTGCCTGTGAACAGAGAGGAGTCCGCGATGACGACGAGAACACCACAGGTCCTCAGAGCCCTGACAGCGATCGTGGGGGTGCTCGTGATCGGCTTCGGCTGTTTCACGCAGGTCTTCTGACAGCGTTTCCGACAGCGCAAGGTTTCCCCACGCCCTCCCGCGCGCCGCGTGTCCGGTGATCCGTTACGCTGACCGCCGCTGACCTCAGGGGGAGACATGTTCGGCAGGCGGCTGCTGGTGGCCGGAGCGACCGCGGTGCTCATAGCCGGGCTGGGCGCGTGCGGCGGTGGGGGCGGGGGCGACACACGCGGCGTGGACCAGGGAGCCGTGACCGATGCCGGTCAGAGCGGTGCGGGCACCGTCCAGCAGCCCTCGCCGAGCCCGGACACCGTCTCCGGACTCAAGGACTCGGTCCACCACCTCGCCGCGAAGACCACCAGGGCCACCCGCCCGCACCTGGTCAAGAAGTGCACGTCCGCCACCAGGCAGGTCAGACACACACAGCGCACGGGCACGGGCACGCACAGGACGACCCGCACCTGGTACACCACGGAGCGGTACCAGAGCTGCAAGAAGGTCCGCGCGGGCACCGAGACGTACACACGAACCGTTCGGCCGCAGCGGTGGTGCGTGAGACTCGACGACGTCGACGGCGACACCGCCAGGGACGACGTCTGGTACCAGGTCACCCAGGCCACCTACGCCGAAGCCCGCGGCGCGGACGAGCACGCCCGCATGGACTTCACCCCGAGCGGGACCGGCTGCTGATCATCCGCTGAAGCGGATGACACCCGGGCCGTGATCCCGGGCCTTGATCCACACCCGCCCCCACCCCGCCGGACAACCCGGTTTCAGGGCGGTTTCGCCATGTTCTGAACAGTTAACTGTAAAGAACCTTGACAGACAATTGGTCTAGTCCAACCATGGTCCCTGTTCGCCCTTGGTCATGGAGAGCTCTCCGGCGTGTGCCGACCGGTGGACATCGCACGAACCTTTCCGGATTCCCGCTGTCCCACCTCCTCTTCCTTCACCATGGGAGCGTCAATGAGACGATCTGGGCCACTTCGCGCGCTGCTGTCCGGCGCCACCGCGACCGGTCTCGCAGCCGGGCTGGTCGCGCTCGGCGGAGGCGGCGCGCTCGCCGCGGAGCGGGCACCCGCGCATGCCGCGCGGCACATGCCCGCGCATGTGGTGGCGCCGTACTTCGAGGCGTGGACGGGCGAGAGCCCCGCCGCGCTCGCCGCCGAGTCGGGCAACAAGTACCTCACGATGGCCTTTCTCCAGACGGCCGCGGCGGGCTCGTGCACCGCGTACTGGAACGGCGCCTCCACCCAGCCGATCGCCAAGGCCACCTTCGGCAGGGACATCGCCGCGATCCAGGCGCGCGGCGGCAACGTCATCCCGTCCTTCGGCGGTTACAGCGCCGACACCACCGGCACCGAACTGGCCGACAGCTGCACCGACGTCGACGCCATCGCCTCGGTCTACGAAAGCCTCGTCAAGACCTACGGCGTCACCCGGATCGACCTCGACATCGAGGCCGACTCCATCAACAACACCGCCGGGATCGACCGCCGCAACAAGGCCGTCGCCAAGGTGGAGCGCTGGGCCGAACGGACCGGCCGCAGCGTGCAGTTCTCCTACACCCTGCCGACCACCGCCACGGGCCTCGCACCCAACGGCGTGGCGCTGCTGCGAAACGCCGTCGACAACGGCGCGCGCGTGAACGTCGTCAACATCATGACGTTCGACTACTGGGACGGCGCCACCCACGACATGGCGGCCGACACCAAGACCGCCGCGTCCGGGCTGCACGACCAACTCGCCGCGCTCCACCCGAAGAAGAACCCGGCGAAGCTCTGGCACATGATCGGCGTCACCGAGATGCCCGGCATCGACGACTACGGCCCGGAGGAGACCTTCACCCCGCAGGACGCGGTGAAGGTGGAGAACTGGGCGGTCGCCAAGGGCATCGACACGCTCTCCTTCTGGGCCCTCCAGCGCGACAACGGCGGCTGCGTGGGCACGGCCGGCGCCAACTCCTGCTCCGGCATCGCCCAGGACACCTGGACCTTCAGCCACATCTTCGAGCCGTTCGCGCGGGGCATCCGCGTGGGCTGACGGGGCCGGTGGGCCGTGGGGCGTGACGACTCCGTCACGCCCCACGGCATCGGTCGCACAGGGCACCGACGGGGAGGCCTCGCTCCGCCACGCCGTGCGCGCATCACCCCATCCGGGTCGTACGCCGCGCTCGAATGGCGGGATGATGGTCGGCATGCGCATCCGTATCGACGCCGTCGACCTGCCCGGCCGCAGCTGTCCGGCCCCCGTCGGCAGCGGCGCGCCGACGTACGACAACATCCACGTGGCCGTACAACGCCGGGACCGTCCGGCCGAACTCCTCGAACCGCAGCCCGGCGACGCCGCGTCCGCGAGCTGGACCCTGGAGTGCACCGCGCTCGCCTCGCCGACCGGCACGGACGTCAAAGGGCCCTACGTGCAGGACCGTCTGGGCCGCCGGTTCATCTACCTGTCGTGGGGCACGGTCGACGACTCGGGCGTCTTCAGCATGTTCCGGCGCGCCAAGCTCCTGCTCGACGTCGTCCCCGCCGAGGTGCTCGCCGCCGCCGCGCGTGAGGGCCTGCTGGTCGGACGCCTCGGCCTGACCGACGCCCACGGCAACCCCCTGTGCGCGCGGGTCGAACCCCCGCACATCACATGGACCGCCGAGACATGGACCGCCGAGTCCGCCTCGTAGACACCCAGGGTGCGGACGTCGGCCAACCAGGCCGGAGAGCAGGCCTGTTGAGGACCCTCAGCGGGTCGCGGTGCCCTGGTCGACCGGGCGGGCCGACGCGGCCTCGGGCGCGCTCTCGGACCGGGGCGCGGCGGAGGGCACGGTGGAGGGTGCGGTGCCGTCGTGCTTCATGGCGCCGGTCTCGCTCTTGAGGATGCGCATCGACTTGCCCAGCGCGCGGGCGGTGTCGGGCAGCTTCTTCGAGCCGAACAGCACGATGATCACGATCGCCACGATCAGCAGGTGCCAGGGTTCCAGTCCGTTGCGGAGCATCCCGCCCACCTCTCCCCTTAACTGTTGCTACGTTGCGCAACTTTACAACCATCGGGCGGGGCCGAGCGTCCCCTACGTATGAGTCGGACGGATGAGAGCACCCATGTGACGACCAGCGACCAGGCGCGGCCGCCGCGCCGCAGACGGGGCCCTCTGCGGATCGCCCTCGTCGTGGCCCTGTCCGTGCTCCTGCTCGGCACGGCCGGACTCGGCTGGATCTATCTGAAGCTGAACGGCAACATCGACACCTTCGGCGCCGACGGTCTCTCCAAGGACCGGCCGGCCGGTTCGACGAAGGGCGAGAACGTCCTCGTCATCGGCTCGGACGCGCGCACGGACGGAAACAGCGCGCTGGGCGGCGGCGACAAGGGCGACATCGGCCGCTCCGACACCGCGTTCCTGCTGCACGTCTACGCCGACCACCGGCACGCCGTCGCCGTCTCGATCCCCCGCGACACACTGGTCACCCTCCCCCCGTGCAAGCTCCCGGACGGGAAGTGGACCAGGACGCGGCCGAACACGATGTTCAACGAGGCGTACTCCGTGGGGCAGACGGCCAAGGGCAACCCGGCCTGCACCCAGAACACGGTCGAGAAGCTGACCGGCCTGCGCGTCGACCACACCGTCGTCATCGACTTCAAGGGCTTCGCGGCACTGACGCGGGTCGTCGGCGGGGTGAAGGTGTGCCTCCCGCAGGACGTGTACGAGAAGGACCTCAACCCCAACCGCGCCACCCGGGGCGGGCTGCTCTTCAGGAAGGGCGAGCAGAACCTCTCCGGGCAGCGGGCGCTGGACTACGTCCGTATCCGGCACGGCATCGGCGACGGCTCCGACATCGGCCGCATCAAACGCCAACAGGCCTTCGTCGCCAGCCTGGTGAAGAAGGTGAAGAGCGACGGGCTCACCGCCACCGGACTGCTGCCGCTCGCCGACGCCGCGACGAAATCGCTGACCGTCGACCCGGGGCTGGGCACGGCGAAGCGGCTGATCTCGTTCGCGATGTCCCTGAAGAACATCGACCTCCACGACACCAAGTTCGCCACCATCCCCTGGCGCTACCAGGGGGAGCGGGTCGCGATCGTCCAGCCGGACGCCGATCAGCTGTGGGCCGCGCTCAAGGCCGACCGCACCCTCGACGGCACCGACGCCGGTGGCAAGAAGGGCGAGCAGGGCGGGCAGACCGCCACCGCGGCCACCTCGCCCGGCACCGCCGCGGAGGTCTCGGGGGACGGTATCGACGTCGCCGTCTACAACGGCACCACCACGCGCGGCCTGGCCTCGCGCGCCGCGACGGCCCTCACCGAGCACGGCTTCACGGTCACCCGTACCGCGAACGCGGTCGACCGGGACCGCGCCGACACGGTGATCGAGTACGGCGCGGGCCTGCGGGCCCGGGCCCAGACGGTCGCCCGGCTCTTTCCCGGCGCCGAACTGAACTCGGTGCCGGGCGCGGGCGTCGACGTCGTCCTGGGCCGGACCTACGCCGCCAAGGGCAGCACGTCGGCGCCGGCCGCACGCGCGTCCACGCCCACCGCCCTCCCCACTTCGGTGGCGCGTGACGCGCGCTCCGCCGACGACGACGTGTGCTCCAACCTGTCCTACGGATAGACCGCGTCCGCCGGAGACGGAGTGGTCTCGGACGAAGGGGTGGCGGACGAAGGATTGACGGGTGAAGGGGTGGCGAGGGAAGGAGTGGCGGGGGAAGGAGTGGCGGGGGAAGGAGTGGCACGCGGAGGGGCGACGTGCGAAGGGGTGACGTGCGAAGGGGTGGCCTGCGGGGTGTTGGCCGCCCGCACGATGACGTAGAGGGCCAGGGCGAGGACCAGCAGAGTGAGCCACCGCCACCGCGTCCAGGATGCGGCCATGTCCCGCCTTCTCTCTTCCGCCCGTTCACCGGTGCGCCGAGGCGATTCGCTGGAGGGAAGAGTAAGCCCGCGTCACCCTCCGGCGTGGATGCGCTCGCCGCGCGCCCCTTGATCACTGTGCGAGATCCCGCCGTCGTACTCCGAGCGACGGCGTTCGTAGCGTGACCGTGCGGCCACCAGCCCCACCGCGTACAGGCCGAGGACCGCGGCGAGCAGCAGGTAGTAGAGGGCGGGCAGTGCGGTCATGCCCAGCGGCGGGCCGAGCGGGGAGAGCGGCAGCGCGAGGCCGGCGGCGGTGAGGGCGGCCGCGCCCCAGCCGACGGGACCCGGTTTCCGCCGGCCCTCGATTCCCCGGCGGCCGAGCCGCAGCAGGAGCATCACCAGGGCCTGGGTGAGCAGGTTCTCGGTGAACCAGCCGGAGTGGAACACGGACTCGTCGTTCGCCGTCCCGGGCCCGTGCGCGGCGAGCGCGAGGACGCCGAAGGTCGCGAGGTCGGCGACGGCGTTCAGCAGGCCGAAGCCGGTGATGAAGCCCAGCAGGTCGCGCGAGCGCAGCACGGTGGGGCGCTTCAGGGTGCCCGGCGCGGGGCGGTCGTAGGCGAAGGCGAGCTGGACCGCGTCGAAGCACATGTTCTGCACGAGGACCTGCGTCGGCAGCATCGGCAGGAAGGGCAGCAGGATGCCCGCCGCGAGCATCGCGATCACGTTGCCGAGGTTGGAGGAGAGGGTGACCCGCAGATAGGTGCCGATGTTGCCGCTGGAGTAGCGGCCCGCGGTGATCGCGTGCGAGATCGCGGTGAGGTCCTTGTCGGCCAGCACCACGTCGGCGCTCTCCCGGGCCAGGTCCGTGGCGTCGCGCGGGCAGATCCCGACATCCGCGGCGTGCAGCGCGGGCAGGTCGTTGACGCCGTCGCCGAGGTAGCCGGTGGCGTGTCCGCGTGCGCGCAGTGCGACGGTGATACGCGCCTTGTGCTCGGGCGTGCAGCGGGCGAAGACGGTGGTGCGGTCGGCGAGTTCGCCGAGTTCGGTGTCCGTGAGACCGTCGAGGTCGGCGGCGGTGCGTACCTCCCCGGGGTCGAGGCCCAGGTCGCGGCAGGCGCGGGCGGCCGTGCCCGGGTGGTCCCCGGTCAGCACCCGTACGGCGACGCCCCGGTCGGCGAGCACCCGCAGCGCGTCGGCCGCGCTCGGCACCAGCGCGTCCCGCAGCGTGACGAACCCCTCGAAGGTCAGGTCGCGTTCGTCGGCCGGGGTGTAGTCGCGGTGGCGGGCGGGGCGTACGGCGGTGGCGACCGCCAGGACGCGCAGCCCGTCGTCCGTCAGCCGGTGGGCGCGGGCGAGCAGCCGTGTGCGCTCCCGCGGATCCAGCGCACAGCGCTCCAGTACGGCTTCGGCGGCACCCTTGACCAGGAGGGTGTGGGAGCCGAGGGTGCCGGGGGTGCGTACGACGGCGGTGGTGAGGCGGCGTACGGGATCGAAGGGCAACGCCGCGATCCCGTCGTACGCCATCAGGTCGTCCTCGTCGGCCGTGTGCAGGAGCGCCTCGTCGAGGGCGTCGGGTGCGGGCAGGTCGGCGAGTTGCAGGGTCCACCAGGCGGCCGCGGCCGCCCGGCGCAGTACCTCGGGCGCGTCCTTGCCGTCCGCGTCCAGCGCGCGGTCGACGACCGGCCGGTCCTGGGTGAGGGTGCCGGTCTTGTCCACGCAGAGCACGTCGATGGCGCCGAGGTCGTGGAGCGCGGGCAGCCGCTTCACGATCACCCCGTGCGTACGGGCCAGCAGCGACGCCCCGCGGGCCAGACAGGTCGTGATGATGACCGGCAGCATCTCCGGGGTCATCCCGACCGCCACCGCGACGGCGAACGGCAGGGTCTCCAGGCCCCGCCCGCGCAGGGCCGCGCCCGCCATCAGGACCAGCGGCGGGGTGAGCAGCATGAACCGGATGAGGATCCAGGAGATGCCGTGCACGGACCGGTCGAAGGCGCTCGCCTCCCGCCGCCCCGGGTCCCGGTGGCCCTCGGCGAACCGCGTGTGCGCGCCGGTCGCCACGACCACGGCGGTGCCGCTGCCGGAGGCGACACTGCTGCCCTGGAAGCACAGCTGCGGCTGCTCGAACAGCTCACCCGCCGTGGCGCCCGGCGCGTCGACCGGGTACTTGGCGACCGGCGCCGACTCTCCGGTGAGCGCCGCCTGGTACACGGTCAGCCCGCCGGCCCGCAGCAGCCGTACGTCGGCGGGGACCAGGTCGCCCGGACCGAGCCGGATCACATCCCCCGGCACCAGCTGGTCGACGGGGAGGTCCTGGTCGGTGGGTGTCGCGTGCGCGTCGGTCCTGCGCAGCACGGTGGCGGTACTGGCGACCAGGTCGCGCAGCGCCGCCATCGAACGGTCGGCCCGGTGCTCGCCGGACGACCGCAGCGCACAACTGACCACCACCAGTACGGTGATCACGCTCGCGGTGCCCCAGGAGGCCACGAGCGCCGAGACCAGGCCGAGG
Source organism: Streptomyces sp. NPDC111656 (assembly GCF_055656965.1). Classification (NCBI taxonomy): domain Bacteria; kingdom Bacillati; phylum Actinomycetota; class Actinomycetes; order Kitasatosporales; family Streptomycetaceae; genus Streptomyces; species Streptomyces sp. NPDC111656. Next base: position 304,298 of record NZ_JBVKCA010000008.1, on the reverse strand, counting down.
CAGAGCAGTACGGCGGTGAACGGATCCCGCAGACTGCGCAGGAACCGCTCGAACCAGGGAACGGGCCGCCGGGCGGGCAGGATGTTCTCCCCGAACCGGGCGAGGCGTGCGTCGGCCTGCGTCTGCGTCAGCCCCCGCGGGCCGCTGTCCAGCCGCCGGAGCAGCTGGAGCGCGGTCGGCTCGCCCGGTTCGGGGAGAACATCCTCCCCACCCGAAGTGTCGTGAAGGACCCGGGGTTTCTCCGCCGCCGGGCCGTCCGCGGGGACGGGGCGCTCGGCGCCCCCTCCCGCCGTCGCGGACGTCTCAGTCACCGATCCCGCGCAGCCTGCGTACGGGTGCCGATGCCTCCTCGGCCCGTGCGGCCAGTTGTCCGACCATCACGCGCACCACGGTCACGACGTCGGGATCGTCGACGTAGTAGACCTGTCGGCGGCCTTCGCGCCGGGAGCGGACGAGGCCCGCGAGCTTCAGCTTCGACAGGTGCTGGCTGACGGCGGGCAGGGCGCCGCCGACGCGCTCCGCGAGGTGGGTCACATCGCTCTCGCCCTGCGCGAGGGCCCACATGATGTGCAGCCGGTGCGAGGAGGCCAGCAGTCCGAACGCGGCGGCCGCGTCCGCCAGCACCTCGGCGGGCGGATCGTCGAAGCCACCGGCGTATGCCGTCACAGTCTCTTCTCCCGTTCCGCCCCGGGCATCCGTGCCCGCGTCCGCGCCGACCCAGTTTAGGCGTCCGGCCCCGGGGCGCCGCCGCCGAGTCGACGGCTCCGGCTCACGGCGCCGAGTCCTTGGTTCCGGTGGCTGCCCGGTAGGCCTGGGTGGGGGTCATGGCGACGCCGTCGAGACTGACGGTCTTGTAGGGGCTGACCTTGGCGCAGGTCTTGGACTGGTCGGCGGTCTCGGCGTGGGCGTCGGCGGTGGCGGTCTTGGTGTCGGCGGGGGCGGGGTAGGCGGTGCCGCTCGTCCAGTCGGTGCCGATGACCAGGGTCAGGCCGGTGCCGGTGGCGTCGCTCTGCTTGAGGTGGGAGGACGGCAGGCCCAGGGCCTTGGCGGCGGTCTGGGCCTCGGCCTTGTGCCCGCTGCCGTAGGTGAGGGTGGTCGTGGACGTGGTGCCGGCGGCGTTGCCGGTGGTGGTGCCGGAACTGAAGCCCTTGTCGAGCAGGGCGGTGGCGACGGCCGAGGCCCGGCCGGTGACGGTGGTGCCGTTCTCCACGGTGACCGCGATCTGCGCGGCGGGGACCGCGGAGGCCGTGGCCGGGGCCTTGGCTGTCGCGGAGGCCGGGGCGGTCTTCTTGCCCGACGCGTTGGTCAGGGACTGGTCGTTCGCGATGGTGGCGAACAGGCTCCGGGCCGTGGCGGCGGGCACGAGCCGGTTGCTGTCACCCGGGTCCGGCGCCGTCTGCATGGTGGTGAAGGTGATGCGCTTCGCCGGGACCTTGTCCACGTCGGCGGCGAGCCCGATCAGCTTCCTGACGCTGCCCAGGCCGGTGTCGACGGTGAGGGCCTTGGTCGCGGCGTCGGCCAGGCGGTAGACGGCGGTGGGGTCGGTGAGGGTGCCGGCGCTCTTGAACTTGCGGATCATCGAGCTGAGAAAGATGTGCTGGGAGTAGGTGCGCCCCAGGTCGCTGCCGTCGCCGAAGCCGTGCCGGGAGCGGACGAACTCCAGGGCCGCGACGCCCTTGAGGGTGTGCGTGCCCTGAGCGAGTTTCAGGTGCGAGTAGGTGTCGTAGACGTCCTTGTCCACGCAGGCCGACACCCCGCCCACCGCGTCGGACATCTTCACCACGCCGGAGAAGTCGAGCTTGACGAAGTGGTCGATGGGGATGCCGGTGAGCCGGTGGACGGTGGCCACCTGACAGGCGGGCCCGTACTGCAGGGCGCTGTTGACCATGCCGGTGTAGCCGTTCGTGGAGACGCCGGTCTCGGTGTCCTTGCAGGCGGGGACGGTGGTCACGGTGTCGCGGGGGATGCTCATCACGGTCGCGTTGGAGCGGTCGGCGGATATGTGCATCACCATCTCCACGTCCGCGTTGGACCCGGACTGCACACCGGTGTGTGAACAGCCGCCGCCGAGCTTGCAGTCGCTCGCGTTGGTACGGCCGTCGCTGCCCACCACCAGGAGGTTGATCGGGGTTCTGCCGAAGGCGTCGGCCTTCTCCTTGCCCGCGCTGTCGCCCGAGCCGTCGGTCAACGGGACGCTGTGGAGATTGCCGTTCAGATGCTCGTAGAACCACCACCCCACCCCCGCGGTGGCCAGGACCAGCACCGACAGCGATATCGCGGCCGTCCGCAGGATCCGCCTGCCCCGGCCCACGGGCCGGGCCCGGCGCCCCGCGCCGACCTTGGGACGCGCACGGGATCCCGTCCGGGAGGGCGCGGAACGGGAGGGCGCGTAACCGGAGGTCGCGTAGTCGGAGGTCGCGGAACCTGAGGTGTGGCGCTGCCGGGGCAGCCCCCGTGCGTGGCTGCGTGTGGCGTTGCCGGCGGGGGCGTCCCCAGGGTCAGTCATGTTCGCACTCCCACGAAACGGTCGGGCCGTTCAGGCATACGTCAGGCGTTGCGGGGACGCCTCACTTGCACGGTTGCGCAATATAACAACCCAGCCCGAGACCCGACGCGGCTCCCACCCACCACCCCTTGAGAGGGCTCCGGACGCGGAGGCGTTCCGACGTCCCCGGTCGCCGGTCGCCACAGCGGTCCCGACTCATGACCGAGATGTGGTGAAGTCGTGGTGAGCGACGGGGCCCGGGCCCGCTATGTTCGGTGCGATCATCCGAGTTCGGAGCTGGCGTGCAGAAGACAGACGAGCGGGCCGTGGGGGCGGACGAACCGTCCACGGAGGCGGACGTGGCCGTCGTGGTCCCCGCGGCGAGGGCGAGTGCCAGAGGTCCCCGGCGCGACTGGCCCCGCCACTGGCCCCTTCTGCTCGGAGCGTGCGCGCTGTCCGGGCCCGCGCTCTACGTCCTCAGCCGGTGGATGGAACAACCGGCCATGCAGGCCTGGCGGACCGTCGCTCTCGCCGTCACCGTGCAGGCGCTGCCGTTCCTGCTGCTCGGCACGGCGCTGTCCGGCGCGATCAACGCGTTCGTGCCGGCCCGGGTGTTCACCCGGCTGCTCCCCCGGCGGCCCGTGCTCGCCGTCCCGGTCGCCGGAGTCGCCGGAGTCGTCCTGCCCGGCTGCGAATGCGCGTCGGTGCCGGTGGCCAACAGCCTGATCGGCCGGGGCGTCACCCCGGCCGCCGCGTTCGCGTTCCTGCTCTCGGCGCCCGCCATCAACCCGGTCGTGCTGACCGCCACCGCCATCGCCTTCCCCGGCCACCCCGAGATGGTGGTGGCCCGGCTGCTCGCCTCGCTCGCCACCGCCGCCGTGATGGGCTGGCTGTGGCTCTTCCTGGGCCGCGACAAGTGGCTCAAGCCTGTCGTACGGCACACCGGGCACCAGCCCGAGCAGAGCCGCCTGCGGGAGTTCCGGCGCGGCTTCCAGCACGACTTCCTGCACGCGGGCGGCTTCCTGGTCCTCGGGGCCATGGCGGCGGCGACGTTCAACGTGGCGGTCCCGCGCACCGTGCTCGACGCGTTCTCCGGCTCTCCCTGGCTGTCGGTGCTGTTCCTGGCCGCGCTCGCCATCCTGCTCGCGGTGTGCTCCGAGGCCGACGCGTTCGTCGCGGCCTCGCTCACCGGCTTCTCGCCCGTCGCCCGGCTGGCGTTCATGGTCGTCGGGCCGATGGTCGACCTGAAACTGATCGCCCTTCAGGCGGGCACCTTCGGCCGGGCCTTCGCGGTCCGTTTCTCCACGGCCACGACGGTCGTCGCGATCCTGTGCAGCGCGCTCATCGGAGGAGTCCTGCTGTGAAACGCCCTCTCCAGGTGACCCTGCTCGTCCTCAGCGGCCTCGGTCTGCTGCACGCCTCGCTCTTCACCGACCTGAGCCTCAGGTTCGTCAAGGAGGGGATGCGTCCGATGCTGGTCGCGTCGGGGGTGCTGCTGCTCGTGCTGGGCGTGGCGGAGGCGTGGTCGCATCGGAAACCGGCCGACGAGGACGGACACGATCACGATCACGAAGATACGGACGCGGAGCGGCATGGGGACGCACACGGCCACGACCACTCCACCGTGCCCCGTATCGCCTGGCTGCTGTTCCTGCCCGCGCTGAGTCTGCTCTTCTACGCCCCGCCGGCCCTCGGCGCGTACACCGCCGCGCGCGAGGCGCCCAAGGCCGTCACGGAGCAGAGGTACTTCGATCCGCTGCCCGCGACCTCGCCCGTCCCGCTGACGCTCACCCAGTTCACCAGCCGGGTGCAGCAGGACCACAAGCGGGACATCGGCGGCCGTAGCGTCCGGATGACCGGTTTCGTCACGCCCGGCAAGGGGGCCGACGGCTGGTACCTGACCAGGATCATCTTCACCTGCTGCGCGGCGGACGCCCAGTCCGTGAAGGTGCGGATCCACGGGGCGGCGGCCCTGCCCGCCGACACCTGGGTGACCGTCACCGGAACGTGGCACCCCGGCGGAAAGCTGGGCACGAGTTCCGCCCCGGCCGCGCTGGACGCCCGTACCGTCAAGAAGGTCGCCAAGCCGGTGAACGCGTACACGGACGCCCTCCCGCTGTTCTAGGCCCTGTCGCTACGCCGGCCGCACCAGGCCCACGTCGTACGCGAAGATCACCGCCTGGACCCGGTCCCGTACGCCGATCTCGGCGAGGACGCGGCTGACGTGGGACTTGACGGTGGACTCGGCGAGGGAGAGGCGGTCGGCGATCTCGGCGTTGCTCCAGCCGGAGGCGATGGCGGTGAGGACCTCGCGTTCGCGGTCGGTGAGGGCGTCGAGCCGGCGCTCCCGCTCGGGGGTGTGCCCCGGGCGTCGCTCGGTGTAGGCGTCGATGAGTTTGCGGGTCGGGCCGGGGGCGATCACGGCGTCCCCGGCGGCCACCGCACGGATTCCGGCGACGAGTTCGTCGGGCAGGGCGTCCTTGAGGAGGAAGCCGCTGGCCCCGGCGCGCAGCGCGGCGTAGGCGTACTCGTCGAGGTCGAAGGTGGTCAGGACGAGGACGCGGGAGCGGCCGCCGGACTCCACGATGCGGCGGGTGGCCTCGATGCCGTCCATGCCGGGCATCCGGACGTCCATCAGGACGACGTCGGGACGCAGTTCGGCGGTCGAACGGACCGAAAGCCGACGGGAGACGGCCGCAGGTCACGCCCGTACGGGACGGAACCGCCGCCCTGTTTCTCAGGAAGTTCCCAGAACCCCGGGTCCGCCGGGGTCCTCTCGGGTCCGCCGGGTCTTACGGACCCGTGACGTGACGGGCGCGGTACTGCCGTGCGCCGCCGTCGCGGTCCTAGCGTTCGGCGTATGCGAGTACTGGTCACCGGCGGTGCCGGGTTCATCGGGTCCCATGTCGTCGAGGCGCTGACCGCGCGGGGGCACGAGGCCGTCGTGTTCGACCTGCGCGACGGCCTGGACGTACGGGACGCCGAGGCGGTCCGCGCGGCGCTGGCGGGCGTGGACGCCGTGTGCCATCAGGCGGCGATGGTGGGGCTGGGGAAGGGGTTCGACGACGCGGTCGAGTACGTGTCGCGCAACGACCTCGGCACGGCGGTGCTGCTCACCGCGATGGCCGACGCGGGGGTGCGCCGCCTCGTGCTCGCCGGGTCGATGGTCGTGTACGGCGAGGGCGCGTACGGGTGTGAGTGGCACGGGCCGGTACGCCCCGGGCCCCGGACCGTCGCCGATCTCGACGCGGGGCGGTTCGAGCCCCGCTGCCCGCGGTGCGGCGAGGAACTGACACCCGGCCTGGTGCGCGAGGACGCTCCGGTCGACCCCCGGAACGTGTACGCGACGACCAAGCTGGCCCAGGAGCATCTGGCGGCGGCCTGGGCCCGGTCGACGGACGGTTCGGCGGTGTCACTGCGCTACCACAACGTGTACGGGCCCAGGATGCCGCGCGACACCCCGTACGCGGGCGTCGCCTCGTTCTTCCGGTCCGCGCTGGCCCGGGGCGAGGCGCCGCGGGTCTTCGAGGACGGCGGGCAGCGAAGGGACTTCGTGCACGTACGGGACGTGGCCGCGGCCAATGTGGCGGCCCTGGAGGCGGGTGCGCCCTCCGGGGCCCTGACCGTCTACAACACCGGGAGCGGCGAACCGCACACGGTCGGCGAGATGGCCCGGGCCCTGGCCACCGCCCACGGCGGCACCGAGCCCGTGGTGACCGGGGAGTACCGCCTCGGCGACGTACGCCACATCACGGCCGACTCCGCACGGCTGCGCGCCGAGCTGGGCTGGAAGCCCGAGACCGGCTTCGCGGAGGGGATGAGGGAGTTCGCGACGGCGAGGCTGCGCGAGGAGTAGCTGCGCGGGGAGCAGGGGAGTGGCGGCCGGGGTCCGCGCCTCACGCCCCCGCCATGGGCAGTGTGACCTCGAAGCGGCAGCCGCCGGGGACGTTGTGGACGGCGGCCCGGCCCTGGTGCGCCTCGACGATGCCCCGGACGATGGCCAGGCCCAGGCCCGCCCCGGCGGGGGGCGTACGGGCATGGGTGCCGCGCCAGCCGGTGTCGAAGACGCGCGGGAGGTCCTCCTCCGGGATGCCGCCGCAGCCGTCGGTGACGGACAGGACGACCCCCGTGTCCGAGCGCTCGGCGGCGATCGCGACCGTGCCGTCGGCCGGGGTCCGACGGATCGCGTTGACCAGGAGATTGCCCAGCACCCGGCTCATCTCCTTGCCGTCCACCTCGACCGGCACCGGCTCGATACGGTCCCCGACCAGGCGTACGCCGTACTCGCGGGCGAGCGGGTCCGCGCCCGCGAGGGCGTCGCCGACGAGGTCGTAGAGGGAGATGCGGGAGGGCGACAGGGCGAGGGTCCCGGCGTGTATGCGGGAGAGTTCGAAGAGGTCGCCGACCATGTCGTTGAGGCGTTCCACCTCGGTGCGGATCTGCCGGAGGTAGCGGTCCGGGTCGACGGCCACCCCGTCCTCCAGCGCCTCCGACATCGCCCGCAGTCCGGCGAGCGGGGTGCGCAGGTCGTGCGAGATCCAGGCGACGAGTTCACGGCGGGAGCTCTCCAGCGCGCGTTCACGGTCGCGGGACTCGGCGAGCTTCGCGCTGGTCGCCTGCAACTCCCGGCTCAGCGCGGCGAGTTCGGCGGTCGCCGCGCCGTCGGGGGCCGCGAAGTCGCCGCCGTCGCCGAAGGAGCGCGCGGCGAGGGTGAGCGCCCTGCTGCGGGCCACCACCCAACGGCCCAGCAACAGCGCCGTCGCCAGGGACACCACCGCCGCCATGGCCACCACGGTCGTGACCACGCCCAGGTCGTGCGAGGACAGGAACATCGCCCAGGCGACGGCCAGCGTCCCCGCGAGCATCGCGGTGACCGCCACGACGGCGACGACGGCGAGGGACACGGTCAGCGACCGCCGCCGGATCAGCCACAGCGTCCCCGCGCCGAGCAGCCCGGCCACGGCGGCGCCGAGGAAGGCGTACAGGGCGATGAGCAGCATGTCGTGCGTGGAGTGCACGGTCTGCATGGCCTGCGTGACCTGCATGGAGCGCATGGAGGTCACGGAGTGCACGGAATGCAAGGAGCGCATGGTCAGACCGCCTCTTCGCGGGGAGTCGGGGCCTCGCGGGGCGTGGGCTCCTCGAAGCGGTAGCCGACCCCCCAGACCGTCTGGATCAGTCGCGGTCTGCCCGGATCCTCCTCGACCTTGCCCCGCAGCCGGCGCACGTGGACCGTGACCGTCGACAGATCGCCGAAGTCCCAGCCCCACACCTCGCGCATCAGGTCCTCGCGGCTGTACGCCCGGCCGGGATTGCGGAGGAAGAACGCGAGCAGGTCGAACTCGCGGATGGTGAGGGCGAGATCCTCGCCGTTCCTGGTGGCGCGGCGGGCGTCGGGGTCGACGGCGAGACCGGCCAGCCGGAGGGGGCGCGTGCCCGCGGTGGGGCGGCTGCGGCGCAGTACCGACTCCACCCTCAGGACCAGTTCGCGGGGGCTGAAGGGCTTGGTGACGTAGTCGTCGGCGCCCACCTCCAGGCCGAGGATCCGGTCGTCCTCGTCTCCGCGCGCGGTGAGCATGATGACCGGCACGGGCCCGTGGCCGCGCATCCTGCGGCACACCTCCAGGCCGTCCATCCCCGGCAGCATCAGGTCCAGCACCACCAGGTCGGGCCAGTGCGCGGCGGCCCGGGCGAGCGCGGCGGGTCCGTCCGCGGCACGGTCCACGACGTACCCGGCGCGGTCGAGGTAGCCGGAGACCACCTCGGCGACGGTGGGGTCGTCGTCGACGACGAGGACGCGGGCGCTCTGCCCGGGCCCGCCCGGGACGGGTCCGGTACCTGCGGATTCGTACGGCTGCTGCATGAATCCAGCGTCCCACCGGCCGCACCCGCGTGCCGCGATCCCGCCGCGACGTCCGTGTTTCGTAAGGACCTGAAGTCCGATATCTCCCTTTCGCGTTCGTAGGGTGAAAGCCGTGACGACCTCTCCCCAACCCGAGCCGGACAAGGCCCCGGACACGGATCCGGCGCCCGTCGACGTGGGCCTCCCCTGTCCGGTCGACGCGGTCCTTCCCTGTCCGGTCGACGTGATCCTCCCCTGTCTGAACGAGGCCGAGGCCCTCCCCTGGGTCCTCGGCCGCGTCCCCGCCGGGTGGCGCGCGCTGGTCGTGGACAACGGCTCCACGGACGGCTCGGCGGAACTGGCCCGCGGCCTCGGCGCGACCGTCGTGCGCGAGACGCGCCGCGGGTTCGGCGCCGCCTGCCACGCCGGCCTGCGAGCCGCCACCGCCGACATCGTGTGCTTCTGCGACTGCGACGCCTCGCTGGACCCGGCCCGGCTCCTGCCCTTCGTCCAAGAGGTGCGGGACGGCGAGGCCGACCTCGTGCTCGGGCGGCGCCGCCCACAGGGCCCGGGCGCCTGGCCCGCGCACGCCCGGGCGGGCAACCTCGCCCTCGCCCGGATGCTCCGCCGCCGCACCGGACTGCGCCTGCACGACCTCGGCCCCCTGCGTGCCGCCCGCCGCGAACCGCTGCTCGCCCTCGGCCTCACCGACCGCCGCAGCGGCTACCCGCTCCAGATGGTCGTGCGCGCCGCCGACGCCGACTGGCGCGTCACCGAGCACGACGTGCCGTATCTGCCGCGCACCGGCGCCTCCAAGGTCACCGGCACCTGGCGCGGCACCTGGCAGGCGGTACGGGACATGCGCCGCGTCCTCGCCGAGCCGCCCGCGCCGTCGCGCCACGCCCACGCCGCCCCCACCCCTTCACTCGCCTCCACGGATTCCCGTTCCCAGGGAGGAACCAGCCAGTGACGACGCTTCTCGTCATCGCCAAGGAACCGCGACCCGGACGGGTCAAGACCCGCCTCACCCCGCCGTTCACGCCCCGGGAGGCGGCGCTGCTCGCCGAGGCGTCCCTCGTGGACACCCTGCGCGCGGTGGCGGCGACCCCGGCACGGCGCCGGGTGCTCGTGCTCGACGGAGCGGTCGGCGACTGGCTGCCGGCCGGCTTCGACGTCGTACCGCAGTGCGCGGGCGGCCTCGACGAACGGCTGGCCGCCGCCTTCGCGGGCTGCGCCGGGCCCGCGCTGCTCATCGGCATGGACACCCCGCAGGTGACGCCCGCGCTCCTCACCGTGGACTTCGCCGGCTGCGACGCGTACTTCGGCCCGGCCGAGGACGGCGGCTTCTGGGCCCTCGGGCTCGCCGCCCCCGATCCGGAGCTTCTGCGGGGCGTGCCGATGTCGACGCCCACGACGGGCGCGGTGCAGCGGGAGCGGCTCGTCGCCGCCGGGCTGCGCGTGTGCGACCTGCCCGGCCTCCGGGACGTCGACACGGCCGCCGACGCGGAGGCGGTCGCCGCCCTCGCGCCGCCCGGCAGCAGCTTCGCCGCCGAGCTCGGACGTCTGCGGACGGCCACCGGACGATGAGCACCGCGCACGGGACGACGACACCACCGGGGGTGCCCGGCCCGCGCCCCTGGTCCGCCGACCCCTACTCGGACGCCCTGGTCACCGGCCGGGGCCCGCTCTTCCTCCGGCGCACCGACGGCTGGCTGCTGCCCCTGGAGGTGGAGCGCTGGTGCGCACGGGCCGACGCGGTGGACCTGACCGTGCTGGGGCGCTGCGAGGGGGCCGTGCTCGACGTGGGCTGCGGGCCGGGACGGCTCGTCGCCGAACTCGCCGCCCGGGGGCGGCCCGCGCTCGGCATCGACGTCAGCGAGGCGGCCGTCGCGCACACCGCCCGGCTCGGCGGACAGGCCCTGCGGCGCTCCGTCTTCGAACCGCTCCCCGGCGAGGGCCGGTGGGACACCGCGCTCCTCCTCGACGGCAATGTCGGCATCGGCGGCGACCCGGCCGCCCTGCTCCGCCGGATGGCCCAACTCCTCACCCCCGGCGGACTGTTGATCGTCGAGACCCTAGCGGACGTGGACGTCGACGAACGGGTCAGCGTCCACATCGTCCGGGTCGCCGACCCCCGGACCACGGCCGGGCCCGCCTTCCCTTGGGCCCGCCTCGGCACCCCGGCGCTGCTCCGGCACGCGGCACGCGCGGGCTGGCGCCGGGAGGGTCAGTGGTCGGCCGGGGGCCGCTCGTTCGTCGCCCTGCGCAACCGCGACGGACGCGACGGCCCGGACGACCGCGATGACCGCGACGACCGGAACAGCCGCAGTACGAGCAGCGCCGCCGAGCCCCCGAACAGCACCGCTGTGATCAACAGCCAGCGGGCCAGGAAGCCGTCGCCCGAGAGCCCGGTGGCCAACCGGTAGTGCTCCGCCATCTGCCCGCTGATCAACGGAAACCACATCAGCAGCAGAAGCGCCGAGAACGCCGCCGGGAACCGGACGTAGACCGTCCACTCCCGGCGGCCGACCGCGCCGAGCCCCCTCGCCACGGCCCGGTCCGCTCCCGCGTACAACGGAACGAGCACCAGGTCGTGGAGGACCGCCGCGCCCACGAACCACAGCGCCACCCCGAACCAGTCCCCCGCGAGCAGCCGCACCCCGGCGTACCCGGCGAGCGCGAACGAACAGGCCAGCAGCAGGATCTGCAGCGGACTGCCCAGGACAGGCTTCCCGAACGGCCGTCGTATCACAGGTCGCCACCTCGCCGGCCGTCGCATCTCAGGTCGTCGCATCACAGTTCTCCGAACGTCATCCGGGCCACCCACTTGGTGTTGAGCACGCCGGGCGCCGCGGGGACGATGATCCGCGCGGGATAGCCGTGGTCGGGGGTCAGGTCCTCGCCGTTGGCGAACAGGGCCAGCAGGGAGCGCGGGTCGCGCACCTGGTTGTAGCGCAGGGCCGCGTGCCGGAAGGCCCCGTGCCGCTGCAGCGACTCCACCAGCACATCGGGCGCCGCGCCCTCCTCGTATCCCACGAGCGCCGCGAGGTCCCGCAGCCGCACCCCCCGCCACCACTGGTCGGAGGTCGACCAGCCCTCCACGCAGGCGATGGGCAACGCGGCGCTGTGGAGCGGGAGTTTCAGCAGCTCGTCCCGGCTCAGCCGGACCGTGCGCCCGCGCCCCTCGACGACCAGCCGCCATGTCTCCCCGGACGTCTCCCGCATGTCGATGCCGACCGCCTCGGCCGTCTTGTTGATCTGGAAGCCGCCGGGTCCGCCGCCCGGTTCGGGGCCGCCGTGCGGCACGAGTACGGCCGTCTCCCGCAGCGGCCCGTCGAAGCTGCGGCCCGCCGTCGTGGCGAACAGCAGCAGTGATCCGCCGCCGACGACCCCGAGGGCGCCGCGCCGCGAGACGGTGGGCGGGGCGGGGTCCGGTGCCACCAACTCATCATCCGTCCGCGGACGTTGACCCTCGTCGCGGAGATGACGCAGATTGCGCAGCGCCATGGGCACCCTCAGCACGGCGTGTGCCACGAACGCGGCGAAGAACACCCAGGCCCCGTAGAAGTGCAGCGGATAGAAGGAGCCGGGGAAGATGTAGTCGAGCTGGATGTTCAGCACGCCGGTGGTGAACTCGAACAGGGCGCCCCCGACGAGGAGGAGCAGCGAGATGCGCTCCAGCGCGTGCGCGAGCGACCGGGCGGGCGGCAGCGTGAACAGTTTCGGCACGACCGACCACAGCTTCGCCAGCAGTACGGGGATCAGCGTGATCCCGAGCGTGACGTGGACGCCCTGGGTGAGGCGGTACAGCCAGGACGGGTTCGTCGGCCAGGAGAAGAGGTAGAAGCCGAGCAGACCCTTGTCCGGGGTCATGTCGTTCACCGGTGAGAGGTCCGGGTTGTAGGCGGCGTACGACACGAGGCCCGTCAGGAACAGCACCGTGATCCCGCCGAGCAGGACGACGCCGAGCACCGAGGTGAACCAGGGGCCGCGCAGTGGGCTGCGCCAGAACGCGGGGGAGGAGGGAGAGCGTGGCATGCCCCGACCGTAGGACGGCGGCACCCCCCGAACGGCTCCGCGAACCATGACGAAACTCTGACGTCCACTCCTGCGGCGGCTCCGGCGGCCGGTCCGCGGCCTAGCGTGCTGATGTGAACCGCGATCTTCCCCAGGGCCCTCCCCAAGGCCCTCCCCAGGACCTTCCCCAGGGCCTTCCCCCGGAGCTCGACCGGCGCCACGACCGCCGCCGCGATCCGCTCCTCGACCTGGCCGCCGTCCTCGCCGCCGCCCTGCTCGTCACGGCGGCCGCGCTGGTCGGCACGTCGATCGAGCGCCGCCACCACACGCTCTTCGTCCGCTGGCCTCCCCTGTTCGCCCAGTGGGAGCCGCACCTCGGCCCCGGCACCCCGGCCGCGCTCGCCGTGGCCGTCGCGGTCGTCGCGTACGGGCCTCTCCTCGCCACGCGGCTGCCGTGGCGGGCGCTGCTGTGGGCGTCCTGGGGCACCGCCGCCGCCTGGACGTTCTCCCTCGCGCTGGTCGACGGGTGGCAGCGGGGGATCGCCGGGCGGCTGACGGCCACGAACGAGTACCTCACGGTCGTCGACCGCTTCCACGACATCCCCGCCACCCTGCGGGACTTCACCCACCACATCGTGAGTCACTCCCCCGCCCCCTGGCCCGCGCACATCGCCGGCCACCCGCCGGGAGCCACCGTCACCTTCGTGCTCCTCGACCGGGTCGGGCTGGGTGGCGGCGGCTGGGCGGGCGTCTGGTGCGTCGTGGTCGGGGCGGCGGCGCCGGCCGCGGTCCTGGTCGCCGTACGGGCGCTGGCCGCCGAGGAGCTCGCCCGCCGCGCCGCCCCCTTCCTGGTCCTCGCCCCGGCCGCCGTGTGGGTGGGCGCCTCCGCGGACGGCTACTTCGCCGCGGTCGCCGCCTGGGCCGTCGCCCTCCTCGCCCTCGCGGTCACCGGACCCAGGCCCCGGGCGACCGGCCTCGCCGCCGGGCTCCTCCTCGGCCTCACCGCGTACCTCTCGTACGGCCTGACGCTGTTCGCCGTGATCGCCGCCGCCGTCCTGCTGCTCGGCTCCCGCCGACTCCGCCCCCTCCCGTACGTCCTCGTCGGACTGGCCGTCGTCCCCCTCCTGTTCACGCTGCTCGGCTTCAACTGGTGGGAGGCATACCGCCTGTTGGTCACCCGCTACTACGAAGGGGTCGGCGGCGTACGGCCGTACGGCTACTGGGTCTGGGCGAACCTCGCCTGTACGGCGCTGATCGTGGGCCCGGCGACGGTGGCGGGCCTGCGCCGAACGGTCGCGACGGCCGTACCCGAAGGCCCCCGCGCCCTCCGTCACCCACACGCCCTCTCCCCCGAGCCCCGCCTCGCCCTCCTCGCGCTCGCCGCCCTGCTCGCCCTCCTGGCCGCCGACCTCTCCGGCATGAGCAAGGCGGAGACGGAACGGATCTGGCTGCCGTTCGCGATGTGGCTCCTGCCGACCTGCGCGTTCCTGCCCCGCCCCCGCGCCTGGCTCACCGCCCAGGCCACCCTGGCCCTGCTCCTCAACCACCTCCTGCTGACCGGCTGGTGACACCAGGAGCGAGGACCGAGTTCAATCCAGCTGCGCCCCGCGGGCCGGGCGTCATAGCCTCCCCCGCATGACCGACCACCCCCTCGTCCCCGACGACTTCGCCGTCCCCACCGGACTGATCACCCCGCACTTCCGTCTGGAACCCCTGGGACCTCGGCACAACGCCTCCGACCACACCGCCTGGTCCGGCAGCGTCGAACACATCCGTGCGACCCCGGGCTTCGAGGACGGGGCATGGCCCCCCACGGACGGAATGACCCTGGAGGCGAACCTCGCCGATCTGCGACGACACGCGGACGACTTCGCTCACAGACGCGGATTCACGTACACCGTCCTCGACACCGAGAGTGGCGAGGTGATCGGCTGCGTCTACATCTACCCGTCCCGCGACCACGCCCACGGCACCGACGTGAGCTCCTGGGTCCGAGCGGACAGGGCCCACCTGGACGCGCCCCTGCACGAGGCCGTCACGGCCTGGCTGACCGCCGACTGGCCCCTCGACACCTTCACCTACCGGCCCCGCCCCCGTCGACTCCCCTGACAGCCGAACGGCGGCGGGCCGGGGCGGTCGGCGGCGCATCGGGGGAAAGGCGCTGTTCAGTGCCGTACCGGGGAGGGAGCGGGGGGCGCGGCGGGGGCGGGCGGCGGTTGCGGCGGGGGGTCGTGGATCTCACGGTGGGCCCAAGCAGAAGCAGTCGTCGAAAGGACCACGTATGCGTGCCCACATATCCGGCTCCCACGTATCCCGATCCGGCATGTCCCGATCCCGCATGTCCCGATCCGGCATGTCCCGATCCCGCGGAATCCTCCTGCCGCCCCTGGTCGGCGCCGCGCCGGCCTGCGGCCCGGTCGGCAGGGCCGAACACGACGCCGTGTTCCACCCGCTGCTGGACGTACTGTCCGCCGTCGCCGAACGGGGCGGCCGTCTCGACGCGGCCGAGGCCGCCGGTTTCACGCGCGCCCTGGAGACGGCGAACGCGTCTGTCGAACGGCGACTGAAGGAACGGGCCGGGGTCGCGGTCGCCGAGCCGGTGACGGTCGCCGATCCGGTCGCGGATCTCCTCGCCCAGCTCCAGTCGACGGTCGACGGGCTGGTCAAGGCCCTGACGGGGGCGCTGGGCACGGTGACCGGCCTGCTGTCGCCGGTGGTCGGGGTGGTCACGGGGCTCCTCGGAAGCGGACTGTCCGGGCTTCCGGCCCTGCCCACCGCGGGAAGTCCGGCGACACCCTCGCGCTGACAAGCGCCCCGGGGCCGGAGGGACGTCAGCGGGCGAGGGACTTGGCGTCGCCCATGACGATCACCGGGTGCTGGGCGGGATCCAGCGTGCGCATCAGTTCCCTCATGTGTTCCTGCGCCAGGCTCACACAGCCGTGCGTGGGGCCCCCGTGGTCGACGTGCAGCCAGATGCCGCCACCCTTGCCAGCGCCGAGCGGGCGGGTCCAGTCGAGGGGTGAAGTGCCCGGCACATGGTTGTAGTTGATCGCGACGACGTAGTCGAAGGAGCCGGCCAGCGACTCCCCCTCGAAGCCCGTGCCGGCGATGGTGAACCCGAACGACCGGTCGTAGGGCAGCTTGGTACCGGGGTCGGGCCGGAGTCCGCCCGCGTCGGTGAGGCTGAACACGCCGATGGGCGAGCGGAGATCACCGGCGTGATGGTCGTCCGTCCAGCCCTTGAGGGCGTTGTGGGCCGGCCAGGTCGCTCCCCGCTCCCAGCCCGCGCCCGTACGCCGGTACAGCGCCACCTGCGACACCGGGGAGTCCTTGCTCCGGCCGGTGACCAGGACGACCTGCCACGCGTTCCCGGGTATCCCGGCCAGCGTCGCGGGGCCGACACCCGGCAGCCGCGCCGGTACGACCGGCACGACGGACTCCGCGCTGTCCGGTGCGGGCCGCCCGGGTCTGGCCTGCGTCGTACCGGGGGCGCCGGTCGGCTCCCGGGCACCGCCGGTCGATTCGGCGCGGGCGCTCCCGCATCCGGCGAGCGTGACGGACAGGACCAGAGCCCCGGCGGCGATCAACGGCGTACGGAGACGCTGTCGGGGGGAGGCCGGGCGACGGGTGAAGGAAGCCATGATCGTCAGCCTGGGGGTGACTTGTGAGGAACTGGTCAGCTCCGCCCGGCGGGGTGAGCCTGACGCGAGCACGGATGTGCCCGGAATGAGCGTTTCGAGAAGATAAAAGCCCTTGCTCACATCCCCCGGGTAGGGTGGCGGAAATGGAGATCCGCCAAGCGACGGCCGGCGCCGCCCTGCCGGAACCCGTACGGGACGCCGTGAACACACCGGCTCCACTGCCGCCGCCGGCCGAAGCCGGGGCGCTGGGCGACGCCGACTGAACCGCCCGAAGACCACTCGACCCACCGGCACCGCACGCCCACTGCCGCCCGTCGCCCCCACAACCCCCGCAACCCCCGCAACCCCCGCAACCCCCGCAACAGGAAAGAACATGCCCCTTCCTCACCCCGCCACCGCCACCGCGACCACGCCCGCCACCACCCCCCTGGCCGTCACCGCGCCCCAGCCCCCGGAGGGAGCCGCCGCCGACATCCGGCTCATCGTCACCGACATGGACGGCACGCTCCTGGACGACGCCAAGCGCATACCCGACGGCTTGTGGTCGCTCCTGGCCGAGCTGCGCCGACGGGGCGTGCTCTTCTGCCCGGCGAGCGGCCGTCAGTACGCCACCTTGGCCAAGGAGTTCGCCGACGCGGGGCAGGGCATGGTGTTCATCGCCGAGAACGGCACATACGTCGTACGGGACGGCGTGGAGCTCAGCTCCGACCCGCTGGACCCGTCCGTCGCCGCGCGGATCGTCACCACGACGCGGGGGCTGCGGGCCGAGGGCGTGGACGTCGGCGCGGTGGTCTGCGGCAAGCGGTCCGCCTACGTCGAACGGACCGACGAAGCGTTCCTGGCCGAGGCCAGGCAGTACTACACCCGGCTCCAGACCGTCCCCGACGCGACCGCCGTCGACGACGAGATCCTCAAGGTCGCCCTCTTCGACTTCGGACCGGTGGAGCGGACCACCGCCCCGGCCCTGCGGCCCTTCTCCTCGACCCACCAGGTCGTCGTCTCCGGCGAGCACTGG
Source organism: Streptomyces sp. NPDC111656 (assembly GCF_055656965.1). NCBI lineage: Bacteria > Bacillati > Actinomycetota > Actinomycetes > Kitasatosporales > Streptomycetaceae > Streptomyces > Streptomyces sp. NPDC111656. The sequence goes on along the minus strand of NZ_JBVKCA010000008.1, from coordinate 287,298 downwards.
GTCGACATCATGAACGTCACCGCCGACAAGGGCGCCGCCGTACGCCGTCTCCAGGACGACCTGGGCATCACACCCGCCCAGACGATGGTGTTCGGCGACTACCTCAACGACCTCGAAATGCTCGACACCGCCGAGTGGTCCTTCGCCATGGCCAACGCCCACCCCGCCATCATCGACCGGGCCCGCCATCTCGCCCCGTCCAACAACGACAACGGCGTCCTGCGCACGATCACCCGCCTGCTCCACCTGCCCCCCATGTGACCGCGGCCGATCAGCCCTCCACCACCCGCCGCGCACCGACCTCGCTCGGGTACTCGCGGACGGTGAACGCGGCGAGGACCCAACCGACGGCGTACGCGAGAAGGGCCGGCAGGACGGGTGCCGCGATCAGGAAGAGGATGCGGCCGGCAAGGGCCAGCCCCGTGGAACGGCGGGTCTGGTCACGTTTGCGGCCGCGGGCCTTGCCGGGGGTCGGCGGGTCCAGGAGGTCCCTGCGGTGGCCCCTGCGCTGCACCACCCACCCCCAGACCAAGGCCACACAGGAGGCGGCCACCTGCGCCCAATCCCACACCGTGCGCACGCCCGACGACAGGTCGCCGCGGAACGACTGGTAGAGCACGAGCGCGATGTAGCAGGCGAAGGCCAGCACGGCGAACCACAGGACGCCCCCGGAGGCACGACGCAGCCAGTAGCGCGCCCCACGCTCGTACCAGGTGGTGCCGAGCCCCGACAGGGACGGGATCCGGGCGGGGGCTCCGAGTGGCGGCGAGCCGGACGATCGTGTGGTCACGCCGAGGATCCGTGCTCCTGCAACCAGCGCCGAGCGCCGACCTCGCTGGGGTACTCACGCACGGTGAGCCAGGCGACCAACCAGCCGACGATGTACGCGGCGAACGCCGGCATGACGGGCGCCGCGAGGATCACGAGGCCCCGGCCGGCGGCGACCAGCCCGGGCGCACGCCTGTTGTGGTCGCGCTTGGCCTGACGGGTCTGCTCGGGGGTGGGCGGGTGCAGAAGGCCTTCACGGTGGCCCCGGCGCTGCTTCACCCACCCCCAGACCAGGGCCACGCAGGCGGCGACCACCTGCACCCAGTCGCACACGGTGCGCACGGTGGGCGGCATCTCACTGCGGAACCCTCGGTAGAGGCTGATCGAGAAGAAACAGACCATGGCCATCACGATCAGCAGGAAGACCGTCGTACGGGCACGGCACAGCCAATAGAGCGCACCGCGCCTGTACCACGTGGTCCCGAGCTTGGGCAGGGCCGGAATATGGGCGGGGGTCCCGAGGGCGTGAACCTCAGAAGATGCTTTTGACGCCATGCCAGATGTCCTTCGCCATTCGTACGCCGTCGTCCCCGGTCTCCGTGAAGACGTGGCCCGTGCCGGTCAGCACACCATCGACTACGCCGTGGTCGTGGATGTCCTCGCTCCAGTGCTCATGGAAGGAGTGGTCGAGGAGACTGGTCGCGCCCACCGCGGCCACGACCCCGACGCCGGCCAGCGCGACCGCGCCTTCGACGGGCAGCGCGGCCACAACACCCGCGCCGACGGCGACACCGCCGAGTGCGGCTCCGCCGTCGACAACGACGGAGTGCTGCCAGGACCAGCCCTTGTCGTGGTCGTCCTTCGCCTCCACCAAACCGCACGCCGCGGCCGCGGCGACGTCCAGCACCGGGACCTCCTTGAGGAACTCCGGCAGCGCTTCGAGGCTTCGGCCGACGCGCAACGCCTCGGCGGCGTCGGCCAGTTTGATGTTGAGAGCCCGGTCGTAGGGGAGCCTGGTGCTGCCGTGGTCGGCGCGGGCGATGTCCTCTTCCAGCGAGTCGACCTTCGTCATCGCGTCGCGGTAGGCGCTCTTGGCGGGGAGGTCCTTGGGCAGCGCGCGGCCTGTCTTCTGGAAGGCCCTGCGCTCGGCGCGGAGTTCCTTCTTGGCAGCCCGCTCCTCCTCCTTGGCACCGTCGATCAGTGTGCGGGCCTCCTTGCCGCCGGCTCGGGCGTCCTCGGCGTCGTACGCGTACAGACCCCGCAGCATGTCGGCAAGGGTGATCTTGTCGCCCGGTGACACCGACGCGGTGACCTGGGCGTACAACCCCCGCAACTTGTCCGCCGCGACCAGTCTCGCGTGCTGCGCCGTATGCAGGATCTCCGTGCGCACCTTGTCGTACTCGCCGAACGCCGAGATCGTCCGCTGTTCGTCGGCGCTCGGCGGATCGGACGTGACGAACTGGAGCGGGGCGCCCTGGGCGCCCATGGGTACGCCCTTCTTCACGGCGATGTGCTCGGCGTTCTGCAGGGCGGTCTCGCAGGCGGACAGTGCGCCGACGAGGGTGTCGAGAATGTCGCCCGCGTCGTGGACGAGGCCCGCGAAGGCGCCCGCCGTGAGGGCGTCCTCGCTCCAGGCGGCGCGGAAGGTCTCGGCCGCGTCGCCCTTCCAGTTCGCGTCGCCGACCAGCTCCTCGACGGCGCTGCTGAGCGGATGGACGACGTCCTCGAGCTTCTTCTTGGCGTTCTTGTACGTCTCGGCCATCGTGCGCAGTCCACCGATGTCGCCGCCGACCCAGCTGTCACTCATCAGCCGTCCCCCACCATCAGGTCCTCGAACAGACCGTGTACGTCGATGTCGTGCCGCTGAAACGAGTCGCGGGCGTACGTCACCTTGTCGCCGTGGTCGTCCAGCCGGTCGGCGAAGCCGGTGTGCAGGGCGACGATGAGGTCGGCGACCTCCTTGATGGCGTGGTCGAGGCCGCTGTCACCGCCGCTGACGACGGGCGGGGCGACCTGGTCGTGCAGGTTCCGGTAGTGGGTGGCCTCGTCGTGGAAGGTCTTGGACATCGAGGTGAGGTCGCTCAGGACCGCCTTGAAGTCGGGCGGCATCAGCGCACCTCCCGTGCGTAGGCGGCCAGATCGTCCGGCAGCCAGTTGCGGTGTCCGGGCGCGACGCGCGGGTCGACGCGGACGGTGACACCGTGCTCGCGCACTCCCTCGGCGAGCGGCCCGATCGACGTGGCGACCCACGGCTGGGCCTCGCCGAGCGCGGCCACCAGCCGAGCCGGCGTGGTGAAGGCGAAGGCCACGGTCCCGTCCGTGGGGTGCTCGAACAGTTCGTAGGCGATGAAGGGCACGCGGGTGGGGCGGCCGGAGGCGTCCAGCGCGTCGACGTAGCGCGGATGGGCCGGGACGAGCACGGGGGTGTGGTAGGCCGGAACGCTGGGCTTCGGGGTCTGCCGTCCCTCGGCGTCCGGCCGTACCGGCGGCTTCGCCTCGGCGTAGTCGAGCAGGCGCGAACGACGCGGCTCCGGGTTCGACGAACGAGGTTCCAGGGCCGAGGAACCGGCCTCGGCCGACGGCTCGGCCGGCCCGGTCTCGGCGTAGTCGGAAATGTGCGACCGTATCGGCGTCCCCACCGCCGTCACCTCTTCACTCTTCGCTCTTTGCGCTGGACGTTTCGGCGCGCTCACCCTAACGACCGGCTCCTAGGGCAAATCCCGCTATGTCAGGCGGCCGAGCCGTGTACATGCCGAGTGCATGCCTTCTGCATACCGACCGCATACCGACCGCATGCTCAACCGATACGGCCGCTGTGACCCAGCTCTCATCTCCGTCGTGCAGCAGACGAGGGGGCTGCCCCGTCGTGGAGGGGTGACAGGAAGGGAGGAGCGTGTGGATCTGGCAACCGAGTGGAAGCTGGGCGCCGAGCGCGGCGGGACCGAGCCGCTGGACATGGACTTTCCCGCTTTCGTCGCCGCCCGGTCGGCCGCCCTGTTCCGTGGCGCCCTCGTCTTGACGGGAAACCGCGAAGCCGCGGAGGACCTGCTCCAGGAGACCCTGGAACGGACCTGCCGCAAGTGGCGCACGATCGCCGCCAAGGACGCCCCCGACGCCTATGTGCGGCGGATCATGGTGAACCTGGCGAACGACCGTTGGCGAAGATTCCGCCGCACGACCCCGCACCCCGACAGCGGCGGCGACCGGGCCGCTCCGGGGGACGAGTACGGGCAGATAGACAGCAGGGACCAGCTCGTTCGCGCCCTTCAGCAGCTGCCGATGCGTATGCGCACGGTCGTGGTCCTGCGGTACTTCCACGATCTGTCGGATGCGGAGATCGCAGCCGACCTGAAGATCTCGGCAAGTACCGTACGGTCCCAGCTCGCTCGTGGGATCGAGAAGCTGAGAAGCCAGTTCCCCGCGCTCCCCGGCCCTTCACCGCAGCGGCCCACGGAAGGAAACCGATGACTTCACACGATGCACGGCCTTCCAGCCGCACCGGTTACACACCCTTCGAAGAGGAACTGGTGAACGCCATGAACGCATTCGCGAACTCCGCCGACGCGCCGACCGTCGACACCGTCGGCATCGTGCGCAAGACCCGCCGCAAGCGCGTCACGGCCATCGCGGGTCTCGCCGCCGCCCTGATCGTGGCCGGCGGCGGCACCGCCCTGGCCACCGCCGTCTCCAACGGATCCAGTCCCGCGAAGCCCGCCGCCGCGGCCACCGCGACCGGCAACGACGCCACCAACGTGCTGCTGAAGGGCAGCAAGTTCCCGCTGGAGTTCGCGGGCCTCGACCTGGACTTCGCCAAGCAACTGCTGCTGAAGGGCCAGCTCAAGCTCGGCACGGTCGGCAAGGTGGACTGCGGCAAGAACGGCAAGCCGGGCTCGGTCCACTCGGTCGACCCGCACAGCCCGAAGACCGTGTCCATCGGCGCCACCATCAACCTGACCCTCTGCGCCGGCTGATCCAAGGCACCTCAACCGCCCCCGCCCCGGTCGTCGCGAGCTCCGACGACCGGGGCGGACGACAGAGGAGTGTGCCGAAGTGTCATGAACGGTCGGGACCTCGTCAGGTCAACGCCAACCCCCTGGCCCGCCGCCCTCCCCCCGCGTTCGATGGAACGCGGATACCCGTGTCGACGTACGCCGAGGGGTGAGCGAGCGATGGGCGAGGGAGAGCGGCGGCGGGTCGTCGTGGGGGTGAGCGGTTCGCCGGGGAGTCTGGCGGCGCTGCACCGGGGCGCGTTCGAGGCACGCCGCACCGGCGCCGCGCTGCTGGTCGTGGGTGCCTGGGAACCGCCGCGCGGCGCGCTCGCCCACCCGAGTTCGATGCTCGCGCCGCCGATGACCGAGTTCCGGCAGATGGCGGACGACCGGCTGCTCACCGCCCTCGCCACGGCCTTCGGCGCCGACGGGCCCGGGGTGCCGTGCCGGGGGCTGGTCGTGTGGGACCGGCCGGGACGCGCCCTGGTGCGGACCGCCGACCGGCGCGGCGACCTCCTGGTGATCGGCGGCGGACGACGCGGCCGGATGCGCCGGGCGCTGTTCCCGTCCGTCGCGCGCTACTGCCTCGCGCACGCCGCCTGCCCGGTGCTGGCCGTACCGCGCTCACCGCTGCACCGCGAACTCGCCTCCGTACGCCGCCGGGTCAGCCTGCGCCTGCCGCTCGACGCCAGCGAACTGACGGACGGCAGGTCCTGAACCACTGCCCCGACCCGCCGCCGTCCCGATCCCGCCGTCCGGGCTCAGCCGACCCGGAAGCCCGCCGAGACCGTGTCGAAGACCGGGCGGAAGGTGTCCCACTTGAGGTCCGGAGCCGAGAGGTAGATGTCGTACTCCCGGCCGCCCTCCTGTCCGAAGCCCAGGTCGATGGCCCGGAACGCCCGGACCCGGCCCTTGAAGGTGAACTCCCACACGGCCGCGGGCTTCTCCTGGAACGTGGTGCGCTGCATGCGCAGCTTCCGGTACGAGGAGGGGTAGTTGAGCTTGGTGTTCGCCTCGATGTTCGTGAAGTGCGACTCGGGGTTCGCGCCCGCCGGCTCGACCATGCCGATCGTGAGGCCCACGAGACCGGTCTCGTCGGCGTAGGTGACCTGTTCGGAGCTCGCCTTGCCGCGCTTCCAGCCGTCCGGGACCGGGAAGGAGACGCCCAGCTTCTTTTCCGTGACCAGGTGATAGCCCGCGGGAACGGCCGGGGGCGTGGAGGCGGAAGCGGCGGCTTTGTGGTGGGTGCCGCCGCTCTTGCCGTCCCGGGTCATGGACCACCCGCCCGCCACCGTCGCGGCCGCCAGCACCACCGCCACCGCGCTCCACACGGCCACGCGGCGACCACGGGCCCGGGGCGGTACGTCTTCCCGCGCCGGTGCCACCGTCGTAGCGGTCTCCGGAGACTGCGCCGGCGCTGGTATCGGTGCCGGTATCGGTACCGGGCGCGTGGGCGTCAGCTGCGTCGGTACCCCCGACACCACTTCCCTCAGAACCCGCTCCACCTCCTCCGCCGACGGCCGCTCCTGCGGTTCCTTCGCGAGCAGCGCGTCGATGAGGGGTTCCAGCGGCCCGGCCTGCTTCATGGGGTCGACCGGGTCGACGGCGATGGCGTACGCCGTCTCCACGGCCGTGGCCTTGCGGAACGGGGGCCGCCCCTCGACGGACTGGTAGAGGGTCGCCCCGAGCGCCCACAGGTCCGCGGCGGGTCCGGGCTTCTTGCCCCGCATCCGTTCGGGCGCGATGTAGTCGATCGAGCCGATGATCTCGCCGGTCTTGGTCAGCGTCGAGGTGCCGGTCGCCATGGCGATGCCGAAGTCGGTGAGGACGACGCGACCGTCGGCGCCGAGCAGGACGTTGCCCGGCTTGACGTCACGATGCAGCACCCCGGCGGCATGCGCGGCCCGCAACGCGGCGACCATGCCGAGGCCGATCCGGGCGGCCTCGGTGGGCGGCACCGCGCCACCGTCCGTGAGCAGGGCGGCGAGGGTCGTGGAGTGCACGTACTCCATGACGATGCAGGGCAGCCCCTCGTCGTCCACCACGTCATGCACGACGACCACGTGGGGATGGGCGATACGGGCGGCGCTGCGCGCCTCGCGGCGGGTGCGCTCGTGCAGGGTGGCGAGCTCGTCGTCGGTCAGGTGCCGCTGGACATGCAGCCGCTTGACCGCGACCTCCCGGCTGAGGACCTCGTCCTCGGCACGCCACACCGTGCCCATGCCGCCACGGCCGATCTGTTCGATCAGCCGGTAGCGCCCGGCGACCAGCCGCCCCTCGTCCGCCACCGCGTGCCCCTTGCCGTTCCTTCCGGAGCGCTCGCTCCGGACCGGTTCGAACCATTCCGCGTTCGATTCGTGTCGACACCATAGTCGGCGCAGGTTGCGGGGCAGTCTCAACCGTCGTCCCGCTCGTCGGGGGCCGCGAGGACGAGTTGGGTCAGCGGAGTCGGGTCGCCCGTGTCCAGGGTGACCCGGTAGAGGCCGGGCGCGGGCACGGTGACACGGGCCGCGAGGTGGTCGTCGTCGCCGTACAGCCGGGCGGGTCCGGCGAAGGCCCCGCCGACCTCCTCGACCGCGCAGTCCAGTCCCGCGGGACTGTCGACGCCGCGTACCCGGACCGTCCAGGGCGTTCCCGGGGCGACGAGGTCCGGGACCTCGATGCCGACCCGTGCCCCGGCCTGCGGGGGACCGAGGTGCTCGTCCTCCTCCAGGAACGAGGTCACCGCCTCCAACGCGGCCTCCCCCTGGGCCAGCGCACCGTGCTGCAGCGCGAGGGGCACGATGGCACGGTGCGAGGGCGAGGCGGCGGACTCCTTGTGTACGGTGCCGTCGCCGCCCACGTCGAAGCGGCGCGGGGCGCCGGTCTCGTCGCGCATCAGCTCGCCGTCGCTGTGCTCGCGGTAGCAGTGCTCGGAGGCGGTCACCACGCCTTGACCGAGGGTCAGGGACTGGAGGGTGGGCTGGCTGATGCCCACCAGCGCCCGGTGCCCCGGCAGCGCCCGCCCGCGCAGCGTGTCGTGCAGGGTCTGGGAGTCGACGGCCAGATCCTTGTCGCCGCCCAGGTCGGCGATGTCCGTGGGGCTGAGCCGGCGGATGTTCAGGCCCTCGTCGAGACAGGGGAACGTCGGGAGCAGGTCGTGCAGGCCCGGCATGGTGTACGCGAGCCTCCTGAGCCTGCCGTGCGGCAGCGGAACCGGCGCGCCCTGCCCGGTGTTGAGGATCGCGGCGGCGGCCACCGCCCCCTGGAAAGGCGTACCGAGGGTGATCACCCCACGGGTGTCCGCCGCGAGGTCGCCGTCGGGGCCGTCGGTGAGAGCGGCGAGGGTGAGCAGTCCGCCCATGGAGTGCGCGACGAAGACGAGCCGGCCCTCCCGTTCGTCGACCCGGTGCTTGCGGGCGAGCGCGTGTGCGGGGTGGAGCCGCCACCGCTCCAGGTGTTCGCGCGCCGCCTCGGCGAGGAACCGGGCGTTCGTGGCGACGGACAGCCGCCAGTCGTAGGCGAAGGGCAGCACGGCCTCCGGGTCGGCCACGCTCCGGGTGACGGTCGCGACCAGGTCGTTGTAGGGCTCGATGCCGCGCAGGAACGGGCTCCAGGCGGGGGTGCGCAGCAGGCGCCGGGCCCGGATGCGGCCGAGGCGGCCCTCGCGTTCGTCGGACGTGAGGCGCAGGGCGCGTAAGCCCCGGGGCGCCGTCCACGCCTTCAGCAGCCATCCGGCGTTCGCGAGGCCCCAGACGACGTCGCCGGACTCGGTGTCGTACAACTCGCTCCCCATGATGCCGGGAACGACGACGACGGCGTCCTGCGTCGTGTTCGGGGAGAGGCCGGGGAGGCTGTAGGGCCGCTCGTCCATGCGGCGGCCTGCGGTATTGGGCTGCGACGGCTCGGTCATGGCGGGAAGAATAGAGAGCATGCGAGGGCGGGCGGGCGGGCTTGTCAGGATCGGGGAGCCGGGGGACGCCGGCGATACGGGGCGGGCCACGGCGGGCCGAGCGTCGGTGAACACCGTGGAGGAGGACTCCGCGCGGCGCACCCTGTTGACCCTCGCGGTCCGTGACTACGGCGACGGGGACGCGGAGTTCACCGCCGGCATCGACGAGCAGCTCTCGGTCGTGGCCGACTGGTGGTGCGCCCCGGGAGCGCCGGAGCCCTTCACCCACGTGCCCGCGCCGGAGCTGCGTGAGCGCTACGACGTGGAGCGCTTCCTGCACGAGAGCAAGGTGCGCGAGATGCGCGGCCGCGCCCTGGTCGTCTTCATCACGGGACACGGCCAACTGGGCGCCTCCCGCACCCACTTCCTCCAGTTACCGAGGACCGAACCCCGGCGCCAGCTGGCCACGGCCATCCGCACCAGCGAGATCGTCGCCGCCGCCCTCGACTCCCGCGCCGAACACGTCCTGGTCGTCATCAACACCTGCTACGCGGCCGGGATCGCCGAGGAGCTGGAGAAGCTGCACCAGGAGATCCTGCCGAGCCGGCGCACCGGCGGCAGCCTGGACGTCGTCGCCACCTGCGCCCACGACCAGCTGGTCCAGGTACGGCAGTTCCCCTCGGTGATGCGCCGTGTGCTGGAGCGGCTGCGCACCACCGCCCAGATCACCACGCCCTGGCTGAGCGTCGCCCATCTGATGACGGAGTTCGAGAGCGAACTCGGCACCGACACCGAGCGGCGCAAGCACCGGCTCAAGCGGGTCCTGGACGGCGGCGGCCAGACCGCCCTGACGCCCTGTCTGCCGAACCCCGGCTACCGGCCCGTACGGGAACTGGTGGGGCCCGCGCGCCGCCAGGTCGCCACCCCGGCCGACGAGGTCGACCACTGGCTCGACCGCGCCAGCGGCCGCCCCCAGGAGACCGACCCCGGCTGGTACTTCAGCGGTCGCAAGGGACTGGGCCGCGCCGTCACCGCGTTCCTCGGCCGTCCCCGCGGTGTCCTGCTGCTGACCGGAACCGCCGGGAGCGGCAAGTCGGCCGTGCTGGCGCGGGCCGTGACGCTCAGCGACCCGCTGTTCCGCGACGACCCGCGCTACGGCCGCGCGCTGCGCTCGGCCGCGCCCGAGACCGTCCCGCCCGAGGGCTCCGTCACCGCCGCGGTACTGGCCCGCCACCGCACCGCCTCCGACGTGCTCGGCGACCTGCTGCGCGCCCTGGAACTGCCACCGCGCCCGGCCGGGCCGACCGACGACCCGGTGGAACTGCGCCGCGCCCAGCTGCTGGCCCATCTGGACGAGCCGGGCGATCCGGTCACGCTCGTCCTCGACGGCCTGGACGAGTCCGTCGAACCCTTCCGCGTGGTCAGGGACGTCCTCGCCCCGCTCACCGCCCACTGCGGCCCCGCCCCCGCCCTGCCCGGCCAGCGCCGTCCTGAGCGGCAGCGGTCCCTGCGGCTGCTGATCGGCGTACGCAGCAGCCGTCCCCGTGCGGACCGCGCCGCCCCTCCCGGCCCCGCGGGGCCGGAGGCAGGGCTGCTCGGCGCGCTCCGGGAGGTCTTTCCCACGGCGTCGGTGCTGCGTACCGACGAGACGGACAGCGAGAGCGACATCGCCGACTACGTCCAGGCACTGGTCGGCGCCGAGACGTCCGGCGGCGACAGCACCCGGCATGCGGCCGAGACCGTCGCCAAGCGGGTCTGGCCGTCGTTCCTGGACGCCCGGCTGGCCGGCGAGCAGCTGCACCACGCGTCCGACCCCGACGCGCTGGCGGGCAACCCCGACTGGCTCGACCTGCTGCAGGCGGGCACCGTCGGTCTGCTCCGGCGCGATCTGGCGCTCGTCGAGGACGAGGGGCTGCCCGCGGAGGTCGCCCTCGCGCTGCTGCGGGCCGCCGCGTTCGCGCTCGGCGCGGGCATCCCCTGGTCAGACGTGTGGCCTGCCGTCGCCGGGGCGCTGCTCGGCCGGCCGGTCGAGGAGCCGGACCGGATGATCGAGAATCTGCTGAAGAGCAGGCTCGCCGGATATCTGGCCCACGACGACGAGGACGACCGGCTGGTGTACCGGCCGGCCCACGAAGCCCTGGCCGAGCTCCTGCGGGATCCCCGCCAGGACCTGCTGGCCGGCCTCGGGGGCGACGCCGTATGAGCGACGCGGACGGCCCGTACCGCGCGCCCCGTCCGGGCCGCTCCGACACGGGCGACTCGAAGACATGGGCCGACGACTCGAAGGCGTGGGCCGATACGAAGGACGCGCACCGGCTCATCGCCGAGGCGCTGTCCCGGCTCGTCGCCGCGGACCCGACGATCCCGCCCCACCCGTATCTCAGCCGTCACCTGGCCCAGCACGCGGCCCGGGGCGAGGTCCTCAACGACGCCCATGTACCGCTCGCCGTACTGCCCTGGGAGTCCAGCGCGAACGTGCGCACCCTGCTGCGGCAGAGCGACGCGGTGAGCGCCGCGCGACGCCAGGAGTGGCTGGAGGCGTGGGCCCGCATCGAGCCCTTCATCGGCGGCGCCGGTCCGGACTCCCGGCTGACGAGTCTGCACCTGGCCCATCACGCGGCGACCCGCCCGCGCACCCCGCTCGACACGTCCGCCGCGCGGGTGTCCGGTTCGCGCGTCACTCCGCTGTGGAGCGACTGGACGGCGCAGGACAACGTGCTGGCGGTCTCCGAGACCCGCCTCGAATCGCTGACCCGCACCACGACCACCGACGGCCGCTCCCTGCTGGTCAGCGGCGACAACCACGGCACGATCCGCATGTGGGAGCCGCACGGCGTACCGGCGATGGCGCCGCTGCACACGTACGGCGGCGCGGTCCAGCATCTGCTGCCGCTCCCGGGCGATCTGCTGCTCTCCGCGGGCACCGACGGTTCGGTGCGCGTCTGGCACCTCACCCGGGGCCGGCTGCTCGCCGAACCCGTCCACCGCCCCGGTACCTGGGTCAGCGCCCTCACCCTCTTCGCGGCGAAGGACGCCCCGGAGGTCGTCCTCGTCGCCCACAGCGACGGCCGCCTCGGCGCGCTGGATCCCGTCACCTTCCGGCCCGTCGACACCCCGCTGCCCTCCCTCGATCCCGCGCCGGCCCTGTTGAGCGGGGTCGGTCTGGGCGGGGCGGAGGGGATGGCGCTGGCCGTGGCCCAGGGCCGGCGGGTGCGCGTCTGGGATCCGCGGAGAGCCGGCGGGTACACGCACGAGCACGAGCACGAGGGGGCGGTGCGGGCCCTGGTGGACCTAGCGGCGCCGGGGGGGTACGGCCTCTGCGACGACTCGGGGTACATCGGTTTCCGGGACGCCTCGACGGGCCGGGAGACGGCCGTCTCGCCCGCTCCGCCCGCGGGGCCCGTCGTCGCCCTGACCGCCCTGACCGTGGCGGGCCGGGCGGCGGTGGCGTCCGGGGGCAGCGACCACACCCTGCGGGTCTGGGACGCGCGGACGGGCGCGGCGATCGGCGGCCCGCTGGAAGGGCACACCGCTCCTCCCGTGGCTCTGACCACCCTGCCGGGCACCTCGCGGGAACTTCCCGCCCCGGCCGGGCAGGAGGTCCTCGTCTCGGCCGGCGCGGACCACACCCTGCGGCGCTGGAAGCCGGGCGGCCCGGGCGTCGGCGCCGGGCGCGCGGTCCGGCGGCCCGTCACCGCGGCGGCGCTGTCCGGTCCGGGGTCCACCGCCGGGGCGCCGCTGATCGCCGTGGCCGACGAGTCCGGTACGGCGCTGTGGGACACCGGAACCGGCCGCCCGGTCCCCCTCCCCGCGGGCCACGCCACGGTGACCGCCTTCGCCTCGGCGCTCGTCCGGGGCGAACCCCTGCTGGTGACCGCGCACAGCGACGCCGGGGTCCAGCTGTGGTCCCTGGAGCGGGGCGCCCACGCCGCCCCCGCACGGCTCGCCGGACTACTCGGCCACAGCCTGCCGGTGGGGTCGATGGCCGCCTTCCCGCACGACGGGCGGACCCTGCTGGTCACCGGGGGCGCCGACGGCACCGTACGCCTCTGGGACCTCGACCGGGTGTGTGCGCTGGCCTGCCGGGAGGACCATCTGCTCAGCGTCCGGGACGTCGCCGTACTCGACACGGCGCAGGGTCCACGGATCGTCTCGGCGGGCACCGACGGGACCGTCCGGCTCTGGGATCCGGTCACGCTGCGGCCCGTGGGAGCGCCGCTCCACTGCGAGCAGCGGGTCGTCAACGCCGTAGCCGCCGTGCCCGTCGACGAGCCGGACGGTGCCGTCCTCGTCGCGTCCGGCGGGGAGGACGGCACGATCCGGCTCTGGGATCCCGGCACCGGGCGGCCGGTCGGGCGGCGGCTGGACATCGGCGACGGGCCGGTGGCCGCGCTGGCGTTCTTCCGGACCGCGACCGGCCGTCCCTGCCTCGCGGCGACGGGCCCCGGCGGAACCATCCACCTGTGGGACACCGACACCGGCTCGCACCTGCTGCGGATCGTGACGGGCAGCCCGCTCGGGGCCCTCGACGTGCTCGACGCCCGGCAGCCGGGCGGCCCGCGCCTCGCGCACCCCGTCCTCCTCGCGGCCGGAGTCGCGGGCGTATGCGTGTTCGACATCCGAATGGAGGGGCGCTGATCCGGCGCCCGCCGGACCGCCGAATGTGGGCGTGCGCCTCCCACGTGCCCCAGCGCCCCCCTCTCGCGCCCCCGCCACGGCGTGGAAGCGGTCATCCCGGGGCGCGCGCTACGGGAGAATGATCGCCCGCATGTTCCAGCGGAACCTGCGGGCGACAGACACGTACGCCACAGGAACGTACGGACACGGGAACCCGCGGGACACAGGGACACGCGCCTCGTGCGGACCGCGCGGCGTCTTCCGCACGGCACGCGGGCCGCGCGGGCCACCCGAGCCCGGGCCCCTCGGCCCGCCGGGCGGCGCCCCGGCAGTGCGGCAGCGACCGCAGACCATCGGCTCAGCAGCGAGGACCAGGATGAACAACAGCCCTTCGGCGGTGACCACAGCCCACTTACCGTCCCTCGTCCCCGCTCCGGAACGCGGAGTGTGGCGGCTGGGCAAGAGGGACCACCCGAAGGAGTACAACCAGCTCGAACCCGAGACCAGCCAGGGCTCCAGCGCGGGCCGCTTCAGCCTCGCCACCTACGGAATGCTGTACTGCGCCAGCGATCCGGCCGGCTGTTACGCCGAGGCGCTCGCGCCCTTCCGCGTCCATCCCAAACTGCGCGGGCTCATCGGCCACGAGTGGGACGAGCGGCCCAGCCACATGAGGCTCGGCCACCTGGCCTCGGGCTGGCGCGAGGACCACATCCTGGTCCGGCTCGAACCCGCCAAGGACGCCCAGTTCCTCGACGTCGACGCCGAGGCCACCCGGGCCGTCCTCGCGCGCGAACTCCGGGGCGAGCTGGCGGCGTGGGACATCGAGCCCCCGCTCACCGACCTGCACATCCACGGGCGCGACCGCAGGCTCGCCCGGCAGATCGCGGCCTGGACGGTCGCCCAGCGCAACGAAGCCGGCCACCGGCTGGCCCAGGGCATCGCCTACCGCTCCGGATACGGCGGGCGCACCTGCTGGGCCATCTTCCACGACGTCGATCTCGTCGAGGCCGAGCGGCGCCCCATCCAGCCGGAGTCCCCCGAACTGCGCGCGGTCGCGGCGGAGTACGGCCTGCGTGTCTTCTGAACGGGGTCTTCGGGTCCGCCGAACGGCGCCCGCGCCCCGAGCGTTCGGCCGCACCCGCGTCGCCCGATCGAGCGGTGCTCCGTCCCGTACCCACCGGCGGCATCGGAGAAAATCCCTGGTCAAACCCCTCACGCCACTTTCGAGGTGGGATTTCACAGGGGATCGAAGGGGGGAAAACGGTGGAGTGAGAGACCCTCACACGGGTAGACTTCCCTCAACACAACTGAGGAGACGCCATGTTGACACCCCGTCTGTCACCCCTCGCGCCATCCCGCGTCTTACCCGTTTCATGACCGCCAGGAAGCGAGGAATCATGCAGCCACTGCGAGAGCCCGCGGCCAAGACGGTCACCACGAGCGTCACCGACAAGGTCACCGAGACCACCGCGCACGCCAACACGGTCCAGAAGTCGATCGCCGACATAGCGCGCTTCCTCCAGGACAACTTCGGGCAGAAGCTCACCGCGTTCATCGCCGGTATCGAGGACCCGAAGCAGGTCGGCAAGTGGTCCAACGCCCAGAACAGCCCGAGAATCGACTCCGAGTTGCGCCTGCGGGCGGCCTACCAGGTGTTCCAGATCATCGAGCTCCAGGAGAACTGCCACACGGCACGCGCCTGGATGATCGGCATGAATCCGCAGCTGGAGGACGACTCACCGCTGCAGGCCATCGCCGAGGACCGACACAAGGACGTCATGGCGGCGGCCCGCTCGTACGTCAAGGGCGATCTCTGACGCGCCCCAAGGGCTTGCTTGCATATGCAAGGATCTCGCGCCTATCTTGGCGCGCATGCAGTCCTACACCATCGGTCAGGCGGCCCGGCTGCTCGGCGTGAGCCCGGACACCGCACGGCGGTGGGCGGACGCCGGGCGGATGGCGACGCACCGGGACGAGGGCGGGCGGCGGCTGATCGACGGGCGGGATCTGGCCGCGTTCTCCGTCGAGCTCGCCAAGGGCGGCAGTGGTGAGGAGGACGCCTCCTACACCTCTGTGCGCAACGCGTTCCCGGGCATCGTCACCGCCGTGAAGCTCGGCGACGTGGCGGCCCAGGTGGAGATCCAGGCCGGACCGCACCGGTTGGTCTCCCTGCTGACCCGGGAAGCCGTGGAGGAACTCGGCCTCGAGGTCGGCATGGAGGCCACCGCCCGCGTGAAGTCGACGAACGTGCACATCGACCGGGTCTGAACGGGCAGCGGCCGATCCCTGATCGGGGTCCCGTCGAGCCAGGACCGAGTTCGCCGCCCACGCTGCCGAGGAGGTGGCCGGGGGTGAAGTCGATCGCCTTCGGGGTGGGCGTGGTCCGGCCGCCGGGACAGTGGTCGATGACGGGGAGATCGTCCCGGGCGTACGTCGTGGGGTATCCGTCGGCCGGGTCGTCGTACAGCACGCAGAGCACCTTGGCCATGCCGCGGCTCTCCTCAACTCCGTTGATCGCGAGCTCCGTTGAACGGACGGTGCTGTCACCATCCTCGGAGCCGATCGCGCTGGTCACAGCGAACGTCGCCATGCCCGGACAGACGGCGGCCATCAACTCCCGCCGTCAGCCGCGCTCGCCCAGATAGGTGTGGAGCAGAGTGTCCAGCGCGTCCCTCACCCGCGCCTCCCGCGCCACCGTCAACAGCGCCTCCGCGAGGACGGACGGAGGATCGTCCCGCGCCACGACCAGCCCCACCCTCGGCCCGTGCGCGGGCCCCTCCAACGGAACCACCCGCATCCCGTCCGGCACCCCGAACATGTGCAGCCAGGCGTGGGAGATCACGCTGGACCAGCGGCCACTGGGCAGATGCGCGTACAGCCCGGCGACACTGTCCGACTCGATCGCCGGGGTCGCCTGCGCGCCGTCCGCCGCGAAGCACTCGTCGATGATCCGCCGGTTGCGCATCCGGGGACTCAGCAGGCACAGGGGCAGGGCGGCCGCGTGCGCCCAGCGGGCGGTCGTCGCCGCGCCGAGCGGCCCGGTCACCGGGGTGAGGAGCACATACCGTTCCTCGTACAGCGGGAAGCGGCGTACGTGACGGAGCTCTTCGTCGTCGAGATACGTCATCGCCGCGTCGAGCTCGAACTCGGCGAGCCCCTGGGTGATCTCGGCCGACGACAGGGACTCCAGGCCGACGCGGGCCCCCGGGTGGCGTTCGCAGAACGGGGTGGTGAGGAGGGAGGCGGCGGGCAGCGCGGTGGGGACGATACCCAGGCGCAGGGTGCCGGTGAGGCCGCCGCGCAGCGCCGACAACTCCTGGTGCAGGGCGTCGCGTTCGGCGAGGATGCGGTGCGCCCAGGCGAGTACCACCTCCCCCTCCGGGGTCAGCCCCTCGTACCGTCTTCCCCGGCGCACGATCGGCACGTCCAGCTCGTGTTCGAGACGGCGGATCGCGGCGGACAACGAGGGCTGCGAGACGAAGCAGGCGGCCGCCGCACGGGCGAAGTGCCGCTCCCTGGCCAGCGCGACCAGGTACTCCAGCTGACGCAGCAGCATCCACGACCTCCCCGGCGGGTCAGGCTCGCAGACGCGTACGCGCGCCGTCCATGCCCTGCCCGTCTACGTCCACGAGGGATAGCGCCCGTCCACGCGGATCGCGTTGATGCCGCTGATGTGCCGGGCGCCGCAGCGGTCCTGGGGCAGCACGAGCTGGGGGCCCGCCCGGTCCAGCGGGGTGTCGTCGATGCCGACCGCGAGGAGGACCGGGGCGTGCCCGAAGTCCGGGTCGATCTCGGCCCAGGTGAGGAGCGCGTGATGGCCGTCCGCCCCGGCCACCGCGATGAGGAAGCGCAGCCGGTCCTTGCGGCGGGCGGGGTCGAAACCCGGTCCGGCGTCGTGCAGGACGTCGTGCAGCAGGGGCCCCTCGAAGCGGTGGTGCTGTACGCCGCTGGTGGCGCACTCGAAGCTGACCCGGGCCCGGTGCTGGGGCCAGGCCAACAGGTCGGGCACGGTCAGCCGGACCGGGCGGGCGAGGTCTCCGGTCAGGGTGAGCGACGCGAGCGGGTGAGCGGGCGACTGAGTCGGGGACTGCCCCACTGGGCACCACCTCCCGCATGTCCGTACCCAGGAGGCGGTCCCGTACAAACGCACATGCGTATATACAGGCAACGATTGTGCAGCTCATGCGATGCGACAGGAGACTTCCGGCTTGCATCTGCGGAAGTATGATCGGCGTAGGCATGCCTGAGGCTTCCGAGGGAGTAGACCCGTGATGACCCGATCCACGCGCCGGACCCGCACGCGCACTCTGCGGGTGGCCGGCGTCGGTGCCGCCGCGCTGCTGGCCCTGAGCGCCTGCTCGTCCTCCGACTCCGGCTCCTCCTCCACCTCCTCCCCGAAGTCGGACACCTCGGCCTCCTCCTCGCCGAAGCTCTCCGGCACGGTGACCGTCTTCGCCGCCGCCTCGCTCAAGGAGAGCTTCACGACCCTGGGCAAGGAGTTCGAGAAGGCCAACCCGGGCACGAAGGTCACCTTCAACTTCGGCGGCAGCGACACGCTCGCCGCCAGCATCACCGGGGGCGCCCCGGCCGACGTGTTCGCCGCCGCCAGCCCCAAGACGATGGCGATCGTGACGGACAAGAAGGACGCCGCGACCACGCCCGCGACCTTCGTGCGCAACCAGCTGGAGATCGCGACCCTGCCCGGCAACCCTGACAAGGTCGCCTCCCTGAAGGACCTGACCAAGTCCGGCCTCAAGGTCGTGCTCTGCGACAAGACGGTGCCGTGCGGTGCCGCCGCGCAGAAGGCGCTGGACGCGAGCAAGCTGAAGCTCACCCCGGCCTCCTACGAACAGGACGTCAAGAGCGCCCTGACGAAGGTGGAGCTGAAGGAGGCCGACGCCGCCGTCGTCTACAAGACCGACGTGAAGGCGGCGGGTGACAAGGTGGAGGGCGTGGAGTTCCCCGAGTCGGCCAAGGCCGTCAACGACTACCCGATCGCCCTGCTCAAGGACGCGCCCAACGCGGAGGCGGCGAAGGCGTTCATCGCGCTCGTGCAGTCCACCGAGGGACAGAAGGTGCTCACCGCCGCGGGGTTCCTGCAGCCGTGACCGAGCTGGACGCCTCCGACGCCGCGGCCGACACCCTCACCGGTGGGCCGCGGCGTCGGCGCGTCCGGACGGGCGGCCGGTCGCGCGGGGTCCCGCTCCCCCTCCTCCTCCCCGCCCTGGTCGGCCTGGTCTTCCTCCTGCTCCCCCTGCTCGCCCTGCTCGTACGAGCCCCCTGGCGGGACCTCCCGAACCAGCTGACCAGTACGGCGGTCTGGCAGGCGCTCCAGCTGTCCCTGGTCTGCGCCACGGCGGCGACCGGGGTGAGCCTGGTGCTGGGCGTGCCGCTGGCCTGGCTCCTCGCCCGTACGGACTTCCCCGGCCGGGGCTTCGTGCGGGCCCTGGTGACGCTGCCCCTCGTGCTGCCTCCGGTGGTGGGCGGTGTGGCGCTGCTGCTGGCGCTCGGGCGCAACGGCGTCGTCGGGCAGTGGCTGGACTCGTGGTTCGGGATCACGCTGCCGTTCACCACGGCGGGCGTCGTCGTCGCGGAGGCGTTCGTGGCGATGCCGTTCCTGGTCATCAGCGTGGAGGGCACGCTCCGGGCGGCCGATCCGCGCTACGAGGAGGCCGCCGCGACGCTCGGCGCCTCCCGGTTCACCGCGTTCCGCCGGGTCACCCTGCCGTTGATCGCGCCCGGGATCGCCGCCGGTGCCGTACTGGCGTGGGCGCGCGCCCTGGGCGAGTTCGGGGCGACGATCACCTTCGCCGGCAACTTCCCCGGCCGCACCCAGACCATGCCGCTCGCCGTCTACCTGGCCCTCCAGAACGACCCGGACGCCGCGATCGCCCTGAGCCTGGTCCTGCTGGCGGTGTCGATCGCGGTCCTGGCGGGCCTGCGGGACCGCTGGATGACGGCAGCGTCATGACGGACCCGGCGCTCCCCCCGGGCAGGCCCCCCGCCTCCGACAAGGGCCTCGACGCCCACCTGGTCGTCCACCGCGACACCTTCCGTCTCGACATCGCGCTGGCCGCCGCGCCCGGTGACGTCGTCGCGCTGCTCGGGCCGAACGGGGCGGGCAAGAGCACCGCGCTGCGGGCGCTGGCGGGGCTCACGCCGTTGTCCGACGGCGGCCGGATCCGGCTGGACGGCACGGACCTGGGGCGTACGCCGCCCGAGGCCCGCCCGGTCGGCGTCGTCTTCCAGGACTATCTGCTCTTCCCGCACCTGTCCGCCCTGGACAACGTGGCGTTCGGGCCGCGCTGCCAGGGCGTACCGAAGGCGGCGGCGCGGGAGCGGGCCGCGCAGTGGCTGGAGCGGATGGGGCTGACCGAGCACGCGTCCGCCAAACCGCGCCGGCTGTCCGGCGGACAGGCGCAGCGCGTCGCGCTCGCCCGCGCGCTGGCCACCCACCCCCGGCTGCTCCTGCTCGACGAGCCGCTCGCCGCGCTGGACGCCCGCACCCGCCTCGATGTGCGCTCCCAACTCCGGCGTCACCTCAGCGACTTCGAGGCCGTCGCCGTCCTCGTGACGCACGACCCGCTGGACGCGATGGTGCTCGCCGACCGACTGGTCGTCGTCGAACACGGCCGGGTGGTCCAGGAAGGGACACCGTCGGACATCGCCCGCCACCCGCGCACGGACTACATCGCCCAGCTCGTCGGCCTCAACCTCTACCGGGGCGCGGCCGAGGGCCACACCGTACGACTGGACACGGGTCCGGCGATCACCACGACCGAGGACCTCGCCGGTCCCGTCTTCGTGGCGTTCCCGCCCAGTGCCGTCACGCTGTACCGCGACCGTCCCACCGGCTCCAGCGCGCGCAACCTGTGGCGGTGCGAGGTCGCGGGCCTGGAGACGCACGGCGACCAGATCCGCGCGGACCTCACCGGAGAGCTCGCGCTCGCCGCGGACCTGACGACGGTCGCCGCGGCCGAGCTCGACCTGCACACCGGGGCGCCGGTCTGGGCGACGGTGAAGGCCGCCCAGACACACGCGTATCCGGCCTGACGAGGCCTGAGAAGGGGGAGGGGCCACTCCTCCCGGTCACACCTCCCGGTCACTCCTCCTTGGGTACGGCTTGCGCGCGGACCATCACGCAGTCGAACTCGACGACCCGGCCGGTGCTCTCCTCGCGCGTCACCGGGTACATCCCCGAGATCTCGAACCCGCTGCCCTCGTACGTGGCGATCGACTCGCTCATCCGACTGCATGCCCACGAAGTCCGCGATCCGCTCACCGGCCCCCGCGAACACCTCCAGTTCATGGTGTTCCAGCCCACGTGGATGGACTGGGCGGAGTCCTCGCGGCCGAGCCCGACGTCGTACACCCACCAGTCGTCGAGACACTGCCCCAGACGTCACCGGGCGACGAGGGCTCCCGGGCGACCACCCACATGTCGCCTTCGCCTCCGCGCCCACCGGTGTGACCACGTACTGTCCGCTGCCGCGGGCGATCAGATCGGCGGCGCGCCCCAAGGGGACGCGGGTACGTTTGCCGCGCCGGTAGACCACCGCCGCACCCGAACCGAGATCAAGAACCCGCACCCCGACCCTGTGGGACACGGGAGTGGTCGGAGAACTTTCGAGCGGAAGGACGGAAAGTGAACACGAGTACCGATCCGGAGAAGCCGGCGACGGCCGCCGCACTGGGCATGCGGAGGCATCCCGAGGGCGGCTGGTTCGTGGAGACGTGGAGGGCGGCGCGGGACTTCCACCCCGACGGCTACCCGGGTCCCCGGGCCGTCGCCACCGCCATCTACTTCCTGCTGACCCCCGGGGAGACCAGCGCCTGGCACACGGTCCGCTCCGACGAACTGTGGCTGTGGCACCGCGGCGGCCCCCTCGACCTGCTCCTCGGCGGCGACGGCGAAGCCCCGGACGCGGAGCCGGCGGTCCTACGTCTGGGCCCCGCTCTGGAAAGCGGCGCGCGCCCGCAGATCCTGGTCCCTGGCCACGTCTGGCAGTCCGCCCGCCCGGCCGGCGACCAAGAAGTCCTGGTCAGCTGTGTGGTGGCCCCCGGCTTCGACTACGCGGACTTCCGCCTCCTCGGCAACGGGCCGTGAACCACCGGCGACTCTGCCGTGAACCACCAGCAACCCGGTGCATCCTTAGCGGCTTTGTGACGTCCGCCCCTGGTTGCCGATCGCCGGGGGCGGGCATCACCCGAGGGCAGGACCGGCCGCGCACCGTTTCGCGCGGGTCCCGGTCGGCGGGGGTCCGGTCGCCGGGTACCGGTTGTCCTGGGAGGGGAAGTGAGGTTGTCATGCGTGCGCAGCAGCGCGCCGTCCGACTGACCGCCCGCGTGGAGTACACACTGCCGCGCGCGGCCGTTTCGGCAGGCAGGGCCCGCAGGTTGACCTCGGCGTTCCTGACCCGTCCGCGTCCGCGGACGGCGGCGCCGACCGCCGACCAGGTCGACGACGCCACGCTCATCGCTTCGGAGCTCGTCGCCAACGCCGTCCGGCACGGCCGTACGGGCTGCCGGCTGCGGCTGCAGCTGGGACAGGGCGGCGAGGTGACCGTCGAGGTCCATGACGACAGCCCCGGCCGCCCCCGGGTCGGCCTGGTGGACACCGACGCCGAAAGCGGTCGCGGCCTCGCGATGGTCCAGCAGCTCGCCCACCGCTTCGAGGTCGTCAACACGGGCGTCGGCGGCAAGACGGTCCGGGCGATCCTGGCGGTGTAGCCCCGCCCGCCTCACCCGGGAGAGTGACCCGGGGCGGCCCGTCCAGCGGAGTCGACCGGTGGAGAGCGCACCCGCAGGTAGAGACAAGCATGCGCTTCTCTCCTCCCGAGCCTCACGAGCTCCCAGTGCCGCAACCGCCGGGCAAGCCGCGCGAGCCGCGCGGGCCGCGCAAGAAGATCTGGGTGACGGCGGTAGCGGCCACGACAGCGCTGGCGGGCGCCCTGACCGCCCTCCTGCTGCTGCTCTCCGGCACCACAGGCGCGTCCCCGCACCCGGTCTCGGCGGACGAGGCCCTGCGCATGGCGATGGCCCGGTTCCGCGCGTACGAGGCGAGTCCTGCGGAGGTGACGGTGCGGCTGCCCGCGGCGGAGGCGGGGGACGGGACGATCACGGTGCGTGCGGTGGTCGACCACCATGTGCACCGGGCCGTGGGCGCGTACGAGATCGTCGACGACACCCGGACCGTGCAGGGCCTGCTCGCCTGGGACCTGGAGGGCATCGCCGTGGCCCGCCCGCCGGCTGCCGCACCCGGCGCCGAGCCCGGCCGAACGACGGCCAGGCCTCCCGCCCCGGACATCGTGACGACCGCCGCGCAGGCCGCCCGCAGGGCCGGCACCCTCAAGCGTGAGGAGTGGACCCGCCGCCCCTACTCCACGGCGCCCCTGGACCGAGCCCTGCGCCTGGTGGTGTCCGTGGCCGCGGACCGGCCCGACAACGCGGCACTCCTCGCCCGTTCGGGTCCGCTGTGGCTGCGCGACGAACGCCTGGACGGCCACGGTTACGGCGTCTTCTCCGGCCCGCGCCCTGCCCCGAGCGCCTCCGCGAGCCCCGCCGACGACTCCACTCTCACCTACTGGATCGACACCGACGGCAATCTCCGCCGTGTCACGGCGCGGATGTCGCCGGGCCGCTACGCGACGGTGGACTTCGTGGCGACGAGAGTGCGGACGCGCGTCCCCGGCGCCCCGTGGATGAAGGGCTGAGGAGATCTTCTTCGACTGCGCCGGTCCGGCCGGTCCGGAAAAGGGCCCTGGGCTACTGGGCCGAACGGGGTGTTACGCGGTCTCGGCCCAGCTCGGGACGGCGGAGCGGGCCGGGGTGACGGTCGGGTGGCAGACGAAACCCAGACGGGTGAGGGCGCGGGCGACCTCGACCTCGGTGAAGTCACGGCGGTCCTGCTTGGTGATGACCTCCCCGACCTGCTTGACGGGGTAGGTCTGCGGGCCGATGACCACGGACGCGCTGGTGACGGGTTCGGGCTCGCGGCCCGCCATCGAGTGCTCGACCTCACTCTTGATGAGGTCGAAGGGGAAACGGGCGATCACACAACGCATGGTGTCTCCGCGGGATGAAGTTTCACGGCGCCGGAAGGTGGGCACGGCGTACCGGAAAGTGGGCAGAGCGGCCAGAAAATTCGCCGGAAATTCAATCCGGAACGACCGGGAACGGCGGGGACTGAACCGGGGCCGAACCGGACGGAAGAAAAAAAGCAGGTGGCCGGGGCCCGCACCTGATGGTGCAGGTCCCGGCCACCTGTAAGCGTCGGCCGACTCAGAAGTCAGGCGTCAGCGGGTCCCGGACTAGGCGGGGACGATGTTCTCCGCCTGCGGGCCCTTCTGGCCCTGCGTGACGTCGAAGGTCACCTTCTGGCCTTCCTGGAGCTCACGGAAGCCCTGGGTGGCGATGTTCGAGTAGTGGGCGAAGACGTCGGCGCCGCCGCCGTCCTGCTCGATGAAGCCGAAGCCCTTTTCCGCGTTGAACCACTTCACGGTGCCAGTAGCCATGTCAAATCTCCTTCGGGGCAAAGCTCGAGGACCCACACTGTGCGGGTCCGCGTCGCCGCAATGATTGCCCCATCCGGAAAAACTTCCGGATAATTCAGAAGCGACCGACCGGTACGGACCGGAAAGTACGCTCCAAGACTTTGGGAACCACAACTGCAACTGATATCGACACTAGCACGTGCGGCCCCCGAAGGGCGGCGCACTATCTCACCCCACCCCGGGGAATAAAAAAACCGCCCGGACGGCGGCCCATTTTCTACCACGGCCATGACAGATATGTGCCCGCAGAGCCTTGCCGGGGCGGTCCTGCGGGCTGTGTCGGGGTGATCGGCCGGGCCGCTCACCCGGACGGCCCGGTACTGCTGGTGGGCCGCCGGGCCCGGTGGTGGCGTGGGAAGGACACTCGCGCGTCCGCCCCCTGGAGGCCCCCGCCATGAAGGTTCCGACCGGTCCGAGCGGTCCGTACCGTCTCCTCGCCCGCGCCCTGACCGCGGGCGTCCTGGTGTCGGCGTCCGCGTGCTCGTTGCCCGGCGTCATGAGACACGCGGACGCGCCGCCCATCGTGCCGCCCGCCACCTCCGCCACCCCCTCCCTCACCGACGCCCAGGCCTCGGCCGCGCTGATCACCCAGGGCGAGCTGGGCGGTCGCTGGTCCGCGACACAGGGCGGGGCGACCTGGCGGGACGGACTCCTCAAGACCAGGACGGACGCCCCGGACTGTCAGCGACTGCTCGACGGTCTGTACGCCGAGGATCTGCTGGGCGAGCCGACGGGGGCCCGGGCCGTCGTGGGCCTCGACGAGAGCGGCAACGCGGCGCAACTGCGCTACCAGGTCGCCGCGTACGCCGCTCCTTCGGAGGTGGACGCCAAGCTGGCCTGGTTGCGGACACTGCCCTCGAAGTGCGCGCAGTTCACGTCCACGGACGTGCGGGGTGGGCAGCTCAACGTGACGGTCGTACCGGCGGTGTTGCCCGGGGTGGGCGATGCGCGGGAGGGACTGCGGCTGACGATGAGCGGTGCGTCGCCCGCCGACGCCGCTTCCGGCGCGGCGCCGATACTGACGCTGGACTTCGCCGCCGTGCGGGTCGGGGACCGGGCGGTCTCCCTCACCAACGGCGGGCTCGGCGGGGCGGCGCAGGACTCCACCCAGCAGGCGGTCCAAGTCGGTACGCAACGACTCCAGGACGTCCTGGCGGGCCGACCTCCCACCACCGCGCCGGCCATCCCCACCACCGCGCCGACCACCCCCTCCAGCGTGCCGGCCGCCCCCACCTCTGTGCCGGCCGCCCCCACATCTGCGCCTCGCGCCCCCCGCACCGCGCCGGTCGCCCCCCGCACCGCGCCGCACGCCCCCCGCACCGCGCCGGTCGCCCCCCGCACCGCGCCGGTCGCCCCCCGCACCGCGCCGGTCGCCCCCCGCACCGCGCCGGTCGCGCCCCGCACCAGCAGGCCCACGGAACCCCTCACCGAAAGCCCCGCCGACACCACCGACGACGACAGCATCGCCGACACCACCACGGCCGACACCGCCGACACCGTTCAGGAGGGCTGACCCCGGGGCCCGACACCGAGACGGGGCTCCGCCCCGAACCCCTGCCATCCGAAGTGCCTTACCCGCGGGCCGGTGGGGGCTGGTCGCGCAGTTCCCCGCGCCCCTAAGACGGGGCTCCGCCCCGCCCCCCGCCCGAAGTGCCTTACCCGCGGGCCGGTGGGGGCTGGGCGCGCAGTTCCCCGCGCCCCTGAGGCGGGGCTGCGCCCCGAACCCCCGCCCGCCCGAAGTGCCTTGCCCGCGGGCCCGTGGGGGCCGGGCGCGCAGTTCCCCGGGCTCTCAAGGGCCCTGGCTCGTCCGGTGTTTGAGAATGGGGGCGCGGCGGCGGTCAGATCAGCCGGTCGACCGCGTCCTTCGCCTCCTTGAGGCCCGCGCCCGTGACCTCCCGGTACGCCTTGATCGCCTGGATCTTCCTGCCGTCGCGCGCGAGCGCGGCGACCTGTTCGAGCTCCGGGTCGGCCTCCGCCAGGCCCAGGTGGTCGAGGATCCGGTCGAGCTTCTTCTCGACGCGGGCGATTCTGCGGTCGTTGCGGCTCAGTCTGCCTTCCAGGCCCGCGTAGCACGCGAAGACGATCATGGCGAGGACGAAGGAGCCTAGTGTTCCCATGGGGTCAGATCCTAGGGAAGCGCGTCTCCCCGGACTCCCGTTCGGCGCAACGACGGCACCTACTCGGCCGGTACCGCCACCACGGACGGCGTCGCGGACACCGACGGCAGGGGCGTGTCGGCGGTCCGATCGGGAGAGGTCACGGCGCCGCCGGTGCCGCCCGGCAGGACCGTGCCCTCGGTCGCCGACGGCGACAGGTCCACCGCCGGGGTCGGGGTGGTCGCGCCCCTGATCTCGATCACCGCGCCCGGCTCCAACTGCTTGTACAGCCATAGCGCGTCCGCGCGGCGCAGGCCGATCCAGCCGGTCGTGATGTCGTAGTTCCCGGGGGCCTTCTCGTCGGCCGTGAGGGTTCCGACGAAGTTCGTCGTCCCGTCGGCGGCGCGCAGACCGATCACCCAGGCCACCTTCTCCAAGTACTTTCCCCCGAACATGGGCAGCGCCTTGACGCTGTCCTTCGAGACGACCATCGTCCGTCCGCCGGCCGTGGGGTAGCGGACGGAACCGGAGGAGATCGGCAGCTCGCGGCCCGCGACCGTCAGCATGCGCCGCGAGAGGTCGACGGTGGCGTCGGGCGCGGCCGGGGAGGGGGTGCTGGGCGGGGTGGTGGGGCTCGCGGCCGGGGAGGGGCGGTCCTCGCGGTCGCCGCCGGTCGGGTTCAGGACCACGACCAGGGCCACGCTCGCGGCGGCGCAGGCACCTGCGACGGTCACGGCGGTCCATCGAAAACGCCGACGTCTGCGGCGTACGGCCCGCAGCCGGATCTCGGCGCCGGACGCCGACGGGGGAGTCTCGGCGTCCTGGGCCAACTCTCGCAGGCCGGAGGCGAGTTCATCGGACACGGTCGTCCTCCCTCTTCCCCTCGTCCGTCGGATTCAGCGAGCGCGCGGAACCCGGCGAGTCCGGGGAGCCCGCGGAACCCGCGGACGGCTTCCCCCTGTCCGCGCTCTTCTTGCCCCCGTCGACGGTCTCCCACTCGTCCGCCGTCGCCAGCGTCTGCGCCAGCGCCGCCCGGCCGCGGGACAACCGGGCCTTGACCGTGCCCACGGGGGCACCGGTTTCGGAGGCTACCTGCTCGACACTGAGGTCGCACAGATGGTGCAGGACCAGCGCCATCCGCTGCGCCTCGGGCAGCGTGCGCAACGCGGCGACCAGCGCGGTGCGCTCGGGGTCGGGGCCCGGCGTGTGCTCGGGCGGCGGGGTGCGGCGGACGAGTTCCAGCCAGCGGCGCGCGCGGCGCCAGCGGCTCACCGCGAGCCGCATCGCCACGGTCCGTATCCACGCCTCCGGCGCCCCTTCGGCGAGGAACTCCCGCCGCCGGTCCCAGGCGCGGACGAACGCCTCCTGGACGACGTCCTGCGCCTCGCCGTGGTCCCCGGTGAACGCGTACAGCTGACCGGTCAGCCGGGGGAACGCGGCGGCGTAGAACGCGTCGAACTCTTCCTCGGTCATGCCCCCCGTCTCTTCCTCGGTCGTGCCCCCGCCGAAGACTTCGGATTTTCCCCTGCCCCGTGCAACCCGGCGGTCCGTGCCGTGCGTACAGGTCCCGTACGCCGCACATCGAAACACACCGCAGGGGGATCAGGATGACCAGGAGAGCCAGGAGCCGTCGTATCGCGGCCGGTTGGACGGCGGCCGCCGTGTGCGCGCTCGCGCTGGCCGGCTGCTCGAAGGGGGCGGTGGCGGGGGGCGCGGGCACCGAGGTGGACACGGCGGCGAGACCGAACGCGACGGTCGGTCAGCAGCCGACCCCCCGGCCCGTCACGACCGAACCCCTCGCGAAGCTGACCGGCGCGCACGTCAACATCGCCGACGGGCAGACCGTGGGCGTCGGCATTCCGATATCCGTGACCTTCGACCACGCGATACCGGCCGGCGAACGGGCCGAGGTGGAGCGGCAGTTGAAGGTCGACACCGATGTCGAGGGCTCCTGGAGCTGGGTGAAGG
This sequence comes from Streptomyces sp. NPDC111656, assembly GCF_055656965.1. NCBI lineage: Bacteria > Bacillati > Actinomycetota > Actinomycetes > Kitasatosporales > Streptomycetaceae > Streptomyces > Streptomyces sp. NPDC111656. The sequence goes on along the minus strand of NZ_JBVKCA010000008.1, from coordinate 259,436 downwards.
ACCGCGATCTGCTGGAGGGGCAGCGGGTGGACTTCCGGCCGCGCGCGTACTGGAGTCCGGGCACCGAGGTCACGGTACGGGCGGGCTCGGGCATCACCCGGCACTTCACCGTGGGCCGTTCGCTCATCGCCACCGTAGACGTGCGCACGCACATGATGAGAGTCGTCAAGGACGGGCGGACCCGGAGCGTGCCCATCACCGCGGGCGCCCCGGGCATGGACACCTGGAACGGCACGATGGTCGTCTCCGACAAGGCGACCAAGGTCTTCATGAACTCGCAGACCGTCGGCTACGGCGACGCCTACGCGGGCTATTACTACTACGCCGTCCACCTCACCACCTCCGGGACCTACCTCCACCAGAACCCGAAGGCCAATACGTACGCCGGGCACCAGAACGTCACCCACGGGTGCGTCGGACTCGCGACGGACGGCACCGCCAAGAAGTTCTACGACGAGGTCATCCCCGGCGACGTCATCACCGTCGTCGGCTCCAAGGACACCGTGGCCGTGGGCAACGGCTACGGCGACTGGAACGCGGACTGGGCCCAGTGGCGGGCCGGCAGCGCGCTGAAGTGAGCGTGCGGGCGGGAGAGCCGGGTGTTCAGGTCCCGGCTCCCCCGCCCGCCCGCACCCCCCACGTACCCGACTCCGAGGGACCGCAGGCCGTGCCTCACACCTCCTCCCCCGCTTCCTCCGAAACCGCCGCCGCGCCTGCCCGGAACGGCGAGTTCGCCCCGTACGCCACCGCGGCCTGGCCCCGTCTGGTCCGCACCGCGCACCTGCTCACCGGTGACCTCCGCGAGGCCGAGGATCTCGTGCGGGCCACGCTGGCCCGGGTTCGCGCCCGCTGGCGGCGCATCCCGCGCGACGACGTCGACTTCTACGTACGGCGCTCGCTGGTCAGAACCCACCTCGGCCGGACGCGGAGGAGACGCGCCGCCCGTCTGCTGACGCCGCTCCTGCCCGAGCGGGCGCGCCGGGCCCTGGCCGCTCCCGCGGGGGCCGTCGGCCGTGGGGACGCGCTCGGCCGGGCGCTGGCCGCGCTGCCCGCGCGGCGGCGGGCCGTGGTGGTGCTGCGCCACTGGGAGGGACTGGGCGAGGCCGAGATCGGGCAGCTGCTCGGCTGCTCGGCCGGCACGGTCAAGGCGCATGCCCGGCGCGGTCTTGCGGCCCTGCGCGCCCATCCCTCCCTGGGCCCTGTCGTCACCGCCCGCCTCGCCGCCCCCTCCGTCGCCCCGTCCCCCGCTCGCCGACACCCCGTCTCCGGAGCCCGCTCATGAAACGTCACCGCAAGTTCCCGCGTCCCTCGGCCGAGTCCGAGCGGCTGCGCGAGGTGTTCGCCGAAGCCGCCTACGACGTCACCCCCTCGGCCGTGCCGCTGGCCGCCATCGAGCGCGCGGGCCGGCGGCGCGGGCGGCGCCGTACGGCCGCGGTGGCGGGGTCCGCGTGCGCGCTGCTCGTGGTTCCGCTGGCCGTGGTCGCCCTGCGCGCGGCCGTGTCCCCGGGGTCGGGCGCCGAGCGGGGGGCGTCCCCCTCCGGTACGCCCATGGCCACGGTGCGGGTCGTGACCGCCGGTGAACGGGTCGAGGTCGCGCACGGCATCAAGATCTGGCTCACCGAGGACGGCGCGCACTGGTCCTCGGCCGCCGGCTCCGGGCCGCTGTTCAGCAGTGTGAAGGACGGCGTCGACAAGCCAGGCGTCACCGTCCAGCAGGAGGGCGCGGGGGACCAGGGGTACTTCCTCTCCGGTGTCTACCGCGGCAAGCGCGAGGCGGCGCGGGTCGAGATCGAGACCACCGCGGGCCGGATCGCGGGCACGGCCCTCACCCTCGCGGGCGGACCGCACTGGGGAGTCTGGTACGCGATGGTGAGCGCACCGAAGTCGGTTGCCCCCGGCAGGCCCGTCGATGTGACCAGGAGAGTCACGGTGTACGACTCGGCGGGCGGGGTGACAGCGAGTACGGGGGCCGGCCGGTGAACGGCGCGGACGTGGACACGGGCGCCGGCGTCGGCGTCGGCGGCACCGGCGTCGCTGCGACCGCCGAGGACCACGGCAGGGGCGGCAGCCCGAGCCGCGGGCCCGGCGGCGGACGCCACGGCGCCGGTGGGCGCGGCCGGCTCCTGGCGGGCCTGCGACGCAGGCTCGTCAAGCGGCGGATCCGTATCCGTCGCACCCGCGGGCGCCGGCTGCGCCGCGCGCTCGTCGTGCTGCTCGCGCTCCTCGCGAACCTCGTCGGCGCGGCCGTGGTGGCGTACCACCTGACGAAGATCCCCGAGCCGCACCCGGAGACGGCCATGCAGAGCACGGTCTTCGTCGACGACCACGGCGACTACCTGGGCCGGCGCGGCCCCGTGGACCGGCAGGAGATCCCGCTCTCGCAGGTCCCCCGCTATGTGCAGGAGGCGGTGATCGCGGCGGAGAACCGGTCCTTCCGCACGGACACCGGGATCTCCCCGAAGGCGATCGCCCGGGCGGCCTGGGCGACGGTGAGCGGGGGCGACCGGCAGGGCGGGTCCACGATCACCCAGCAGTACGTGAAGAACGCCCTGCTCAGCCCGGAGCAGACGCTGTCCCGCAAGGCACGCGAGGCCTTGATCTCGATCAAGCTGGACCGCACCCGTTCGAAGGACGAGATCCTGCAGGGCTACCTCAACACGGTGTACTTCGGCCGGGGCGCGGCCGGCATCCAGTCCGCCGCCAGGAACTACTTCGGCGTCGACGCCAAGGACCTCACGGTGAGCCAGGGCGCGGCGCTCGCGTCCGTCATCAACATTCCCTCGTACTACGAGAAGGCCGGCTCCGACCCGAAGGTGACGGCCAAGCTGGTGGACCGCTGGGAGTGGGTGCTGGACGCGATGGCGGACAGCGGCGCGATCACGTCCGCGCAGCGGGCCGGGGCCCGTTTCCCGGCCTTCCGCTTCTATCCGCCGGGCGACACGGACGGTCAGCGCCAGTACCTCATCGACGCGGCCGCCTCGGAGGCCGCCGACCGGCTCGGCATCACCGAGGACCAGCTCGCCCGCGGTGGTTACACGGTCCGTACGACCTTCGACCTGACGGCGCAGGACGCGACGGCGGAGCTGGCGGCCGACGGCACCGACGAGAAGACCGGAGGGAAGACCGGAGGGAAGACCGGGGAGAAGACGGCCGAGGCGAAGGCGGCCGAGGCGAAGGCGGCCGAGGCGAAGGCAGGTGGAAACAAGCAGGCCGAGGTGAAGACGACCGGGGACGTCCGGGTCCACACGGCCGTGGTCGCGCTGGTCCCCGGCGACGGCGCGGTCCGCGTGCTGTACGGCGGCGCGGACTACGCCAGTCAGCCCTTCAACGACGCGCGGGACGGAGCGGTGGAGGCGGGCACCGCGCTCCAGCCGTTCTCCGGCATGAAGCTGCTCGCCCCCCTCACGGACCTCACCCGCACCGCGGCGCCGACCCCGCTCCGGCTCGCCTCCGCGTACGCCACGGCGGCGGCGCACGGTGTCTACGCCACGCCGTACACGGTCGCGAAGATCACCCGCGCGGGCCGCACCCTCTACGAGGCCCACGCCCGCACCCGTACGGCCATGACACGCGCCGACGCGGGGACGGTCGCCAAGTTCCTGTACGGCCGGTCGGACGCTCCTCTGGCCACCCAGACCGGCGCCGCGGGTCTGCGCACGCTGTGGCAGACGACCTACGACGAACGTCTCACCCTCACCGTCGCCCTCTTCGCGGAACACCCGGCCAAGGGCAAGAAGGCGGCCCTGCCCGCACCCCTCCCGTACACGGCCGGGAGCCGTTCACTGTCCGTCGCCGAGGGCGTCTGGTCCAAGATCGTCGGCACCGCCGAAGGCCACGATCCGGCTGCGGAACCAAATCCGGGGCTTCCAACCGGCCAAACAAAGCCCATACTGGCTACACGATGACGAAACCCTCCGCGCCCCGGCGCCACCTGCCCACCAGCCCCTTCGCCGCCCCGGTCGTCCCCGTGGCCAAGGAATTCAGCCTCGGAGACCGGGTCACCCACGACCAGTTCGGCCTGGGCACGATCATCGGTGTCGAAGAGGGCATCGCCATGCTCGTCGACTTCGGCTCCCGCCAGGCCCGCATCCTCAGCCCCTACACCCGGATGGACCGGCTCTGACGCACGTCACGAGCCCTCACCTCGCGACCGCGCACGTCACGAACGGCCCACTCCACTAGCCGCTCGCCGCTCGTCGGCAGAGGCTGGACGTATGACCGTCCCGGCGCGTGATGACCTTCCCTTCGACGATCTCACGGACTTCGAGAACGCCGATCGGGGGTTCATCGCGGCGTTGGACCCGCCCGTGATCACCGACGCCGAGGCACAGATCGTCTACGACGGGAACGCGTACGCGTTCCTGGACGAGGACTGCCCCGACACCGCGCACCCCAGCCTGTGGCGACAGTCACAGCTGTGCGCGCGCCATGGCCTGTACGAGGTCACCGAGGGCGTGTACCAGGTGCGCGGCCTCGATCTCTCGAACATGACCCTCGTCGAGGGCAAGCACGGTGTGATCGTGATCGATCCGCTGATCTCGGCGGAGTGCGCCGCTGCCGCGCTCGGGCTCTACCACGAACACCGGGGCTCACGGCCCGTGACCGGGCTCGTCTACACCCATTCCCACGTCGACCACTTCGGTGGCGCCCGCGGAGTGGTGGCGCACGGCAGCGAGAGCGGGCTGCCCGTCCTCGCACCCGAGGGATTCCTCGAGCACGCGGTCAGCGAGAGCGTCTTCGCCGGCAACGCGATGCTGCGCCGGTCGTCGTTCATGTACGGCTCCCGGCTGCCGAGGGCCCCGCGCGGCCAGATCGGTACCGGGCTCGGCACCATCACCTCGACCGGCACCGTCACGCTCATCGCCCCGAACGTGGACATCACCCGGACGGGGCAGGAGGAGACCGTCGACGGGGTGCGGTTCGTCTTCCAGCTCACGCCCGGGACCGAGGCGCCCGCCGAGATGAACTTCCTGCTCCCCGAGCAGCGCGCCCTGTGCGTGGCCGAGAACGCCAGCCACACCCTGCACAACGTGCTCACCCTGCGCGGGGCCCCGGTCCGCGACGCGCACGTGTGGGCCCGCTACCTCGACGAGACGATCGACGTGTTCGGTGACACCTACGACGTGGCGTTCGCCTCCCACCACTGGCCGATCTGGGGCCGGGCGAACGTCGTCAGGTTCCTCGGCGAACAACGGGACCTGTACGCCTACCTTCACGACCAGACCCTCCGCATGCTCAACCGGGGCCTGACCGGCACCGAGATCGCCGAGGAACTGCTGCTGCCGCCCGCCCTGGAGAGGGCCTGGCACGCCCGCGGCTACTACGGCTCGGTCAGCCACAACGTCAAGGCCGTCTACCAGCGGTACATGGGCTGGTACGACGGCAACCCCGCCCACCTCTGGGAGCATCCGCCGGTCGAACTCGGACGGCGGTACGTGGAGTTGGCGGGCGGCCAGACGGAGACCCTGGTCAAGGCGCGGGCGTACATCGACTCCGGTGACCTGCGGTTCGCCGCCACCCTCCTCAACCACCTGGTGTTCTCCGACCCGTCGAACAACGCGGCCAAGGACACCCTCGCGGGCGTCTACGAACGGCTCGGGTACGGCGCGGAGAACGGGACCTGGCGCAACGCCTACCTCACGGCCGCCCTGGAACTGCGCGCGGGCACCGCCGACATCCCCGTCGACACCACGAGCCCCGAACTGACGTCCGCACTGACGGTGAGCATGCTCCTCGACTCGCTCGCCGTCCGTATCGAGGGCCCCCGCGCCTGGAACGAACACCTCACCCTCGACCTCGTCGTCATCGACGAGCAGCGCCGCCACCGCGTGAACCTCCACAACGGCGCCCTCACCCACCGCGCCATGCCGGTCCATCACACCCCGAAGCCCCACGCGGACCTGACCCTGACCCTCACCCGCCCGGAACTGCTCGGGGTCGTGTCGGGCCGGGGCCTCGCGGGCATCGAGTCGGACGGCGACACCACCGTGCTGGCCCGGCTGCTGTCGTACGTCTCCGAGCCGGACAAGGCATTCCCGATCGTGACGCCGTAAAGGCCCCGGGAGAGCGTGCCGGGGAAAACCGTTCGACAGGTCCGGCTCCCCCCGATGAGGATCCGCGCTGTGACAGACAACGCTGCAAGAGACAACGTCGAGCGACCCGCCATCCCCGCCGGCCCGAAGTCGGTGCGATTCGTCGAGGTGACGAGCGCGGCCATGACCGCGCTGCTGGACTCCGACCTCGACCGGGCCGGCGGGGAGGTGGGGGCCGAACTCACCGAGTACTTCCTCAGCGACAGCGCGCGCTGGCTCTGGCGCTACCGGCTGAACCAGCTGACCGCGCACCCCGAGAGCGCGGGATGGCTGTCCAAGGTCGTGATCGCCGAACCGGAGGGTACGGTCGTCGGCTTCGCCGGATTCCACGGACCGCCGGACGAGACGGGCATGGTGGAGATCGGCTACTCCGTGGACCCCGCCCACCGCCGCCGGGGCTACGCACGGGCGATCCTGGCCGCGTTGATGCGCCGGGCCACCGCCGACGCCCGGGTCCGGACCCTGCGCGTGACGATCAGTCCCGACAACGCCGCGTCCCTGGCCACGATCGCCGGGTTCGGCTTCACGGAGGTCGGCGAACAGTGGGACGAGGAGGACGGCCTCGAAACCATCTTCGAGATCCCCGCCTCCGAGATATCCGCCTCCTAGACACCGGTCGGGGTGCGGGCCGGGCCGGGGTGGGTGGGGTGCGGCCTCCGGCTTCGCCTGCAGACGCCGGCTGGGTCGAGGCTTTTGGGGGCGCGGGGAACTGCGCGGCCGGCCCCCACCGGCCCGCGGCCGAGGAACCACCCCGAGGGGCAGCGCCCCTTCAAGGGCGCGGGGAACTGCGCGAACGGCTCCGTTACAGCGGGGGCTGGGCCGGGGCCGGGCCCAGGGTGGTGGTGCCGGGGGCCGTGCGGTGGCCGAGGCCCGTGCGGTAGGCGTCGAGGGCCGCTTCCACCCGTCCCGTGCGGCGCAACAGGTCCCCGAGGAGCCGGCACAGGTCGGCGAGATCCCCCGCCGCCCCCGCCCGCTCGAGAAGACTCAGCGCCCGCACGTAGTGCTCCTCGGCGGACTCCGTGTCGCGGGCGTCCTCGGCGATGATGCCGAGCAGGCGGTGCGCGCCGGCCGAGTGCACGGCGCCGCGCTCGGGACTGAGGTCACCGAGCACCTCGTGGAGGAGGACGGCGGCCTCGGCCGACTTCCCCCGCCGGTGCAGTACGTCCGCGAGCTCCACGTTGACCTGGCTCGTGTACAGCGCGGCGCGCTTCGCGGAGAGCATCGCCTGCGCCTCCCGCAACTCGCCCTCCGCCCGCTCCAGTTCACCGTTCTGTGCATACAAGTAGCCGCGCATCCAGTGACAGTTGGCGAGCTCGGTACGGATCTGGAGCTGCCGGTAGAGCTCGGAGGCCTTGGCCAGGGAGGCGTCCGCCTCGGCGACCCGGCCCTCGGCGATCATCGTGCGGGCGACGGACCGGTGCATCCGGGCGACGAGGGCCGGATCACCCACCTGGGGCGCCAGGGCGAGCGCGAACTCCGCCGCCTGTGCGGCCCGCGCATGGGCGCCCATGTCCATGTACGGGGCGATGACGCCCGTGTAGAGGAGCAGCAGCGCGTCCGGGTCGTGCATCCCCGTGCGGTTGAGCTCGTCGAGGGTGGACTCGAACAGATAGCAGGCGTAACGGAGTTCACCGGCGAGGTAGTGGGACACGGCCCGGCCGCGCAGGGCGGGCACCCGGTTCGGGAGGGGCGCGTCGCCGAGGCGCTGTTCCGAGGCCTCGAAACGTTCCCGCGCGGTCTCCAGGTTCCCGGTCTCCAGGGCGCATTCGCCGAGCCCGAGCAGCGCCGCGGCCTGCTCGGCGACAAGCCCGTGCGCGTCCGCTTCCGCGAGGAGCGCGTCGTACTGCTCCGCCGCGACCTCCGCCTCGCCGGTGGCGAGCGTGCGTTGGGCGTCGGTGAGCCGCAGCCGCAGATCGGTGGCGAGGTGGGCGGGGCGCCCGGTCGCGATCTCCTCGTACGCCACCCCGAGCCGCTCGGCGATGTGCCGCAGCGCGGGCTCGGAGGCCCGCACCCGCCCGGCCTCCAGGGTGGAGATGTACGCGGGCGTGTACGCCGGTTCCGCCAACTGTTTCTGCGTCAGTCCGCGTTCCGTACGCAACTGCTGAACCCTGCGCCCGATGACCTCCGGGCCGTCACGCTCCGCCATGGATTAAGCATGCCATTAACCCGACTTACACTCGGCCAACTTTTGACTATTGTCCAACTCCCCTTGCGCCCCTTGCCCTTTGATGCTTCTAACCCCTACGTTAAGCGGCGGATTAAGCCTGCTTAATACGCCGCTGTTGTTGCGAGGTCGCCATGCTCCGACGTATTTCCGCGCGCTACTTCAGAGGATTCGGTGCGGCCGTCGTCGCCGTCGCCGCCCTGGTCCTGGCAGCGAACGCCGGCCCCGCCCGGGCGGCCGAAGCCACCACCCCGCACCTCCAGCACCTCGTGGGCCACACGCAGGCCCTTCGATAGACCGGCCGCCGACGGGAACTCCCCCGTCCCGTCGGCGGCCCCTACGCTGGCCCCGTGATCTCGCCTGCCGCACGCATCGCACTGGACCTCACCGCCGACCTCCCGGTTCCCGACCTGGAGGACTTCTACCGGGCCCTGCACCGGCACCCGGAGCTGTCGTTGCGGGAACACCGCACGGCCGCCGCGCTCGCCGACCGGCTGCGCACGTCCGGGTTCGACACGGCCACCGGCGTCGGCGGCACCGGAGTCGTCGGCGTCCTGCGCAACGGTCCCGGGCCGACCGTGCTGCTGCGCGCCGACATGGACGCGCTGCCGGTACAGGAGGAGACCGGACTGCCGTACGCCTCCCGGGTGCCCGGCCTGATGCACGCCTGCGGGCACGATCTGCACGTCACCTGGCTGGCGGGCGCGGCCCGGGCGCTCGCCGCCGGACGCGACGCCTGGTCCGGCACGCTCCTCGTGCTCGGGCAGCCCGCCGAGGAGACCGGCGAGGGCGCCTCGGCGATGGTCGCGGACGGGCTGTACGAGAGGTTCCCGCGGCCGGACGTCCTGCTCGCCCAGCACGCGGCCCCCGGTCCCGCCGGGCTCTACGCCCACTCGCCCGGACTGATCATGTCCGCCTCCACCGACGTGGACATCGTCGTGCACGGGCGGGGCGGGCACGGTTCGCGTCCGGAGTCGACCGTCGATCCGGTCGTCACCGCCGCGTACCTCGTGACCCGGCTGCAGACCGTCGTCAGCCGGGAGCTCGCGGCGCGCGAGTCGGCCGTGCTGAGCGTGGGACGGATCGAGGCGGGCACCCGGCACAACATCATCCCCGCCGAGGCCCGGATCGCCCTCAACATCCGTACGCAGTCGGACGAGGTCCGTGAGCGGATGATCGCGGCGATCCGGCGGATCGCGGCGGGCGAGTGCCTGGCCGCCGGCTGCCCGCGCGAGCCGGACGTCGTCGTCGGCAACAGCTTCCCGGTCACCGTCAACGACCCGGAGACCGACCGCCGGGTCGCGGCCGTGCACGGCGAGGTCTTCGGCGCCGGGACGCTCCTCGACCCGGGCCCGGCGATGGGCAGCGAGGACTTCCCCCGGCTCGCGGAGGGGAAGATCCCGTACTCCTACTGGTTCGTGACCAGCACCCCGGCCGAGGTGTGGGACGCGGCCCCGGGCGACGACCTCATGGAGAAGTTCGCGGCCGTGCCCAGCAATCACAGCCCGCAGTTCGCGCCCGACCTGGGGACGCTCGCGCCGGGCGTGCGGACGCTGGTGTCGGGGGCCCTCGCGTATCTCGTCAGCCCGGGAGAGCCCTCCTGAGTTCCTTGTCCAGTTCGGCGGCCAACTCCGCGTCGCCCGGCGGGTCGTCGCTGAACAGCCTGCCCAGCTCGGTGGCGAACGTCTGGGTGAACGCGCCGTACAAGGGGGTGCGGGGGCGCTGGACGGCGCGCCGGAGCGCGGGGAGCAGGATCGTCCGGGCGTACGCGGGGCGCCCGTGGTCGTCGCGCGGCATGCGGTCGGCGCTCTCGCCGGAGGGCGAGGCCGAGGGGGAGGCCGCTCCGGGCGTCCTCGCCACGCCGCAGGTCACGTCGTCGGCCGTGTACGCGGACTCCCGGGTGGCCGCGAACCCCGCGTCGAGCAGACAGCGTTCGCTCTCCTTGCTGGTGAGGAACCGTATCAACTCCCTCGCCTTGTCGGCCTGTTGGGACGATCCGGCCAGCGCCAGGTTCTGGCCGCCGAGCACCGCCCGGCCGGGCAGCGGAGCGACGCCGAGCTGCGCCTCGCTCAGGGACTGGTGCAGGGTGCGGTAGGCGTAGGGCCAGTGACGCAGGAACGCCGTACGCCCGTCCGCGAAGTCGGTGAGCGACTCGCCCTCGTCCGAGCGGACCGCGTCCCCGAGCGTGTACGCGCCCTGGGTACGGGCGCGCAGCTCCGCGATCCCGTCCGTCAACTGCTGGACGGTGGCGGTGTAACGGCCGCTCTCGTCGGTGAGGCCCGCGCCGTCGGTGGCGGACAGGAACGCCTCGATCCCGTTGACCGTGCGGCCCTCGTACGGGCCGAGCTGGGTGGTCCAGCCCTTCTCGTACCCCTTCGGCCGCGACCGGCCCGGCGCCTCGACGGCGTCGATGAGGTCCCGCAGCTGCCGCCAGGTGATCCCCTTGCTCAGGTCGGTGTCCTGGACGTGCGCCTGCTTGAGGTGGTCGCGGCGGTAGTAGAGCAGGCCGACGTCGCTGTTGAAGGGGACGGCGTAGAGCTTTCCGCCCCAACGGGCCGTGCTCGCGACCGACCTGATGACGTCCGCGTCGACCAGGGCGTCCGGCAGGGGGCGGATGAGGTGCGCGGCGGCGAACTCCGGCACCCAGGTGACGTCCAGGTTGACGACGTCGTACTGGGCGCTGCCGGACTGGAGCGCGCCGAGCAGCTGGCTGCGCTGCTGGTCGGCGGAGCCCGGGAGTTCGACGAGGCGGGCGTGGACGTCGCTGTGTTCCCTGTCCTGCCGGGCGTTCCACGCGTCGATCAGCTGCTGGCGGATGCCGCCCTTGCCGGTCACGTCCCGCCCGCTGGCCACGACGATGTCCCCGGAGGCGCCGGGGGAGACCGTGGCGCCGGGTCCGGGTCCGGCCTGCCCGCCGCCGGTGCAGGCGGTCAGCAGCAGAGCGAGGGCCAGCCCGTATCCGTAGACCCGTCCGTGGACCCGCCCATGGACTCGTCCGTGGACCCGCCCAGGGCCCCGCCCGGATGTCCGCCGCCGTCGCCGCATCACTCGTCCCCCGTTCCGGTGCGCGCGACCTCGTCCCGCAGGCCCGCCACGAGGTCGCCCTTGGTGTCCAGGCAGCGCCCGCCGCTCGCGTCGGAGATCCGTTGGTCGAGCCTGCCTTTGGCGCAGCCGCCGCTGTCGAGGGCCGCCATGACCACCGGGACACGCTTCTCGCGGGCCGAGGTGAGCAGCTCGTCCAAGTGGCCCTTCGCCGTGAGGTGGTCGTCGTCCTCGTCGTCCGTGAGGAAGACGATCAGCTCGGGGCGGTCGTCGTCCCTGCCCTTCCGGTCCATGGTGTCCAGCGCCGCCTTCAGCGCGCCGTACGGGTCGGCCTCCGCGTCCTTGACCGCGGCCCGGTCGAGGGCCCGCTCGGCGTCGCCGCGCTTGTGGGGTCCGAAGGGCAGCAGTTCGGCGTACGGGCTCCGGCCCGGGGAGGCCACGGACCAGACGCCGTACTCGTCCTGTGTGCCGAGTCCGCCGAGGGACTGCTTGAGGATGCCGGGGGCGCCGCCCGGCCCCTGCCACAGGCCGGCCATCGAGCCGGAGCTGTCCAGCAGGAAGAGCACCCGTCCGGGGCCCTTGGCGTTGCGGTACTGGTTCAGGGCCGTGTCCATCGCCTCGGCGCCCGCGGCCCCGGCGGGCCGGCCGGGGTCGGAGATCAGACCGGTGGCCGAGTCGTGGGCGGCGAGGAAGGCGCGGGCGCCGGAAGGGGCGCGGAAGCCGTCCTGCCCGAAGACCGCGAGACCGGTGCCCGTGAGCCAGTCGTGGAAACGCCGCACCGCGTCGTCCCGGGCCGCCTCGTCCTTGTCGCCGCCCGTCCAGCGGACACGGACGAAGGTGGGCGTCAGGCCCGGCACGTCGTCGGGGTACTCGGCCATCCGCGGGGTGCGCGTCGTCCGGTCGCAGCCGACCCCGCTGACCATCAGGAACTCCGGTACGAGGGCCGCGGTGCTCCGGTCGGTGTCCGCGTTGTCGGGCAGGGTGCACAGCAGGTCACCGGCGGTGGACGCGGGCGGTCCCGTCTGGGCCACGCTCCCCTCCGCCCGGCCCACGTCGGCCTTGCCCGGGCCGTAGAGGCCGACCGTGGCCAGCAGCGCGGAGTCGGTGTACTCCGGGTCCGGGCGCCGTACGGAGACGCTCTTGTCCCGGCGCGCCAGCTTCGCCCGCAGGCCCGCGAGCGAGTCGCCGGTCCGCTCGCGCTGCGAGTCCTCGGCGATGCCCTGCGGCAGCGACAGCACCATCGGGGAGTACGCGAACGGCGCCGCGTCCGGCTCCAGCGTCACGTAGGTCCGCGCCACCCCCAAGGAGCGCGCCCTGGCCGCGGTCGCGAGCGTGCCCGGGATCCAGACGTCCGGCTGAGGCCCGATGTCGCGCTGCGGGTCGGTGTCGTCGCTCACCGGCCGTTGCCAGGGGTCCGACTGGTCGCGCAGGCCCGCCACCACGGCCGCCGAGCCCGCGCCGTACACCGTGATCCCACTGCGCCGGCAGCCGCCGCCCGTGGTGTTCGCCGCCGACGTGAGATAGGTGTCGGCCGCCTTGCGGACGGTGGATTCGAGATCGGGGTCCGTGAGCAGCCGCAGTTCCACGGGCGGGCCGCAGGCGGACCGGTCGGAGGCCGCGTTGTCGACGACGAAGTAGCCGACGAGACCGAGGGCGGCGGCGAGGACGAGGAGGACGACGGCAGCACGGCGGGTCGATCGACCGCCGGGGGCCTGGCCGGGGGGCCGGTTCGGGGCGGGAGCCGAGGGCCGGAGCGCGCCCGGGCCCACGGCCCCGGACCGTAACCGGGCCACCGCCGCCCGCACCCGGGCGACGAAGGCGCGCCGCCGACGGCGGCCGGACGTGGGGCGGCGCGCCGCGCCCCCTGCGACGGCCTCCGCCCTGGAGCCGACGGGTCTCCCGGCCCCCGCCCGGATCCCCAGCACCACGTCCACCGGAGGGTTCTCCGTGCGGCTCTGCGGTTCCCAGGCTTCCCCGCGTTCGGTCCGGTGGTGGGTGGACATGTAGGCCCTGAGCGCCTCCGCGAGGGCCAGGAAGTGAACCTCGTCGCCCCGCCCCTCGTCGCCGCCCTGCCCCTCGCCCTGCCGATCCTCGATGCCCGATGTCAGCAGGTCCACCAGCCGGGCGGTGAACGGCGTGGGGGTGTCGGCGTCGCCCGCGTCGATGCGGTGGTTGGCCTGCACGCTCATCAGCACCGAGACGCGCCGTCGCACGTCGGGGCGCTCCACGGCCTCCCACACCCGGGCGGCATTGCCCGCGTTGCAGCAGTCGAGGACGACCACGATCCGCTCCGCGTGGCTGTTGGCGAGGATGCGCAGCACGTTGGTGAACCGGGCCGCGCCCTCGAACCCCGCCGTCTCGCCCCGGACGACCTCGGCGTCGCGCATCTGCAGCCACAGTTCGTCGCCCGCGCTGGGCACGGCGCCGTGTCCGGCGAAGTAGAGCAGGAGCAGCCCCTCTGCGGAGCCGGCGGCCGCGCGCAGGGAGTGGCGGAAGTCGGCCAGCCGCGGTGAGCGCGCGACGGTGATCTCCAGGGGCCGCAGGACTCCGCCCCGCTCCAGGGCCCGTACGAGCACGGCGAGGTTGTGGGCGACGGCGGGCAGCTGGCCCGGGACGCCGTCGCGGTGCTTCGGCCGCGTGAACTCGTACTCGGACACACCGACCAGCAGCGCCCGGTTCACCTTTCCCCGCGGGTCGAAGCGGTCCACCCGGCTACCTCTCGTCGGGACCCAGGGGATCGACACGGGCCTCCGGCGGATCGCCGTTCTCCACGGAGCCGCGGTTGTCGCTCCAGGCCCGCACCGCGCTCTTGACCTGTGCGAGCAGTTCCTTGAAGAGCGTCTCGGCGCCCGCCCCGATCAGCACCAGCACGATGTCCATGCCGACGCCCATGGGCGTGCCCTGCTCATCGGTCCCGGCGCGCTCCTCGATCCTGAGATCGCCCCGCTTGACCAGCTGCTCCAGCGGCCTCTCCCGCTCCAGCCACTTCTTCAGGGCGCCGACATCGCTGTCGCTCGCCGTCCCGTCCAGACGCACGCGGATGGCCCGGGCTGCCACACCCTCCCCCTCAGCAGTCATGACTCACCATCATGGCACCGGAGTTGACGCCGGGGGAGGCTCTCGACAGGGGCGGAACGGCAGCATCGTCGCGGCGATCGCGGCGGCGCACGGCGGCACGGTGACGCTCGAACCCTCCGCCAGCGGCACCTGGTTCAGGGTCAGACTGCCCGCCGGGCCCTGAACGCGAGCATCACACCCGCGCCTGGAGCCTGCTGAGGTGCCGCTGCACGTGGTCGAGGGCGCCCCGTCGGCGTCCGGGCACCCGCAGCCTCAACTCGGCCAGCGCGGAGCCGAGTTCGACGGCCCGTGCGGAGTCGCGGATCTGCCCCCACTGGTGGTGGGCCCGGTCCACGGCCGACTCGACGGTCGGGGCGTCGGCGGGCTGGCCCACGTCCAGCCGGTGTCCGGCGATCGCCAGCCAGGTGCGGCAGCTGCCGACCGGGTCGCCCGCGAGCATCGCCAGGTCCGCGCGGACCTCCGCCCAGTGCAGGGCCTGTTCGGAGGCGACGCCCCAGGTGCGGGCCGCCTCCTGCTCCCAGCGCGCGGCCAGTGCCGCGGCCTCGCCGTGCCGGCCCGCCTGCGCGGCGGCGGTGATCGCGGCGTGCGGGTCCGGGACCACGGGTATCCGCGCGGGAGCCGCCAGCACGATCCCCGACGGCCCGCTCTCGGCCTCGGCCCGTGCCAGCGACTGCTGGTGCAGCAGCGGGAGTTCGGGCCGCAGGCCGCTGCGCAGGATCGTGGCGAGGGCCTTCATGTACGCCGGTGAAGCCACCGTGCGCCGGGGCGGCGGCGGGGCGACGCGCCCGTACAGGCCGACCCCCGTGCCCGCGGTGAGCGGGCTCGTCGCGAGGTGCTCCCAGGTCTCCGCGTCGGCGTGCAGGTCGACCAGGAGCTCGGTGGTGCCCGGCGCGCGCAGCCGGAGCTCCTCGGTGATCCAGTGCCAGGGGAAGGCCGTGTAGCGGACGGTCGACGGGGTGGTGCGGGCCAGCGCGAGGTGCGGCAGGCGCTGGCGGCGGTCCAGTTGGAGCTGGCCCGTCACGAACATCGTCAGAGGGCCAGGAGCCGTGGCGGCCGCGCGCAGCCGGGTCAGCACGGCCTGCGGCTCCAACGGGTCGGCCAGTTCCACCACGTTCGCGGTGTCCGTGCCGGACAGCACCGCGGGGGACACCGCCGCGAGCACGGGGAGCACGGACGCCGCGTCCACCAGACACCCCTTGCCCACCGGTGAGGCCGCGAGCAGCAGCACGGTTCCGGGCATGGTTCCCTCCCTCCCCATCGATCACGTACGCCAGCACCGTAACCGCTGTGCTGCGAAGGGGGGACGGCAGCCGGGCAAACGCCCGCCTATGGCTGGGTTGTACCCCCGCCCGTGCCCTCCGGGACCACGTTCGGCGACACCACCGGCCTGGGGTCCCCCCGTCGTCGTACCGCGAAGATCGTGGTGTCGTCGGCCAGCCGCCCGCCGCAGTGCCGCAGTGTGCCGTCGCGGACGAGTTCGACGAGGCGCTGCGGCTCGACGGTGCGCGGGTCCTCGGTCAGGGCGTGCGTCACCCGGTCGAGGAGCGGGAAGAACGCTCCGTCGGCGTCGCGGGCCTCGGTCACCCCGTCCGTGACGAGGAGCAGGGTCTCGCCGGGGACCAGTACGGCGGTCAGGACGAGCGGCTGGTCGGAGGTCAGCTCGGCGAGACCCAGCGGGAGTCCGTGGCCCGGCGGCAGGGTGCGTACGCCGTCGGGCGCGACCACGAGGGGCGGCTCGTGGCCGAAGTTGACGAACTCGACGGTGTCCCGGACGACGTCGGGGAAGCCCACCAGGACGGCGGTGGCGAAGCGGTCGTGGTCGTCGTGGCCGACCGCCTTGCGGTAGCCGATGTGCCGGCGCATCCGCACCTCCAGACGGTCGGCGACCGTCCGCAGGAGGGGTTCGTGGTACGCCGCCTCGCGGAACGTGCCGAGCAGCACGGCCGCCGCCTCCACCGCTCCCAGCCCCTTGCCCTGCACGTCGCCGAGGAGCAGCCGGGTGCCGCTGGGGCCCGGCTGGATGTCGAAGAAGTCCCCGCCCACCCGGGCCTCGCTGTCGGCGGCGAGGTACACGGCCGCGTGGTCGAGGCCGCCCCAGCCCTGCGGCATCGGGCGCAGCACCGTGCGCCGGGTGGTCTCGGCGACGTCCATCATGTGCAGCATGCGCCGCTCGCCGCGGACCCGCACCGCACAGGCCAGGATCGCGAGGACGCCGCCCACGCTGACGAGGATGAAGTCGGGAAGGCCGGTCTGGTACTGGTGCTCCCAGGACGCGTCCACCTCGACGTAGGTGACGACCGCCAGGCAGGCGAAGACCGCCGTGGTCCACACCCCGCAGATCGCCGCCGCGATGCCGGGGACGACGACGATCCAGGAGATGATCCGGAACTCGCCGGAGGTGTTCCAGTCGGCCAGTCCGATGGCGATGAGCAGGAGCAGCGGCGGCACCCAGGCGACGCTCCGGCCACGCAGCCGCAGCATCTTCTGCCGCTGGACGGAGTCGTCGCGCTCCTCCGGGGGCACCGGGCCGAGCAGCGGCGACAGGTCTCGGATGCGTCGCAGGGCGCCCACGTCGCCGTGCCACCCCTTCCTCGTCAGTACGCCACCGACATCCGGGCGCGCGGGTGGGCGGGCGTCTCCAGCTCGTCGACGAGGGCGATGGCGTAGTCCTCGGCACTGATCCGGCTGTTGCCGTGGTCGTCGGTGAGCAGCTGGTCGCCGCCCAGGCGGAAGACGCCGGTACGGGCGCCGGGGGCGATGTCGGCGGCGGGCGAGATGTACGTCCAGTCGAGGTCGTCGACCGTGCGGTAGAAGTCGAGGGCGTCGCTGTGGGCGCGCGCCTCCGCCAGGACGGCCTCCGGGAAGCCGGGCTGGTCCACGACCGCCTGTCCGGGCGCGACCTCCAGACTGCCCGCCCCGCCCACGATCACCAGCCGCCGCACCCCGGCCGCCCGGGCGGCCTCCACCAGCGCCGCGTTCAGCGCCACAAACGGCCCACGGGGATCCGTCCCGTCCCTCGGCGGTACGCAGGCCGAGACCACCACGTCCGCGCCCGCCACCAGCTCGGTCACCTTCGCCGTGTCCGAGGCGTCCGCGGCGGTCGCCGTGACCCCGGGGACCGGCGACTGCCCGGAGCGGCTCACCGCCAGGACCTGGTGCCCGCGCGCCGATGCCTCCGTTGCGATGCGGCTGCCGATCATTCCAGTGGCGCCGAAGAGTACGACCTTCATGGAGTTCAGCGAAACACGAGGCCAAAACCCCCGCATCCCGACTTGCCAGCCACCCGGCCGGGGTGTGACCTGGAAGGCGGGACGAGGAGAGAGGAGTGCTCCCATGACTCACGCGGCACCAGTCTCGAAGGCGTCAGGGGCACGACACGGAGCGGTGACAGGGCGTACGGCGGGCACGGCGGGAATCGCGGGTTCGACCTGGGCGGCGCGGACGCACCGCGCACCCGACGTCTTCGACGAGCGCACCCACGCCGTCGCGAAGTGGGCGCTGCCCGTCGTCGGCGGGCTGCTCTACGGGTACTGGGCGGCGGCCAACGTGCGCGACGCCGGACCGATCACGGGCTGGAACGTCCTGTTCGGGTTCGTGTGCGCGATCGTGTTCGCGGCCGCCTACATCGGCGTGCGCATGCTGGCGCCGGTGCTGAGGCGTGAACTGCACGCGCTGGTGTGGACCGCGTTCGCGGGCATCGCGTTCGGGTTCCTCTTCAGCACGACCGGTGAGTCCGTGCTGCGCTCCACGTTCATGGGGCTTGGGGCCTCGGTGCTCGTGTTCGCGGCGAGCTTCTACCACTACTACACGCACGAGGACGCGGCGGGCCATCCGGTGAACTGACGCGACGCCACGGCATGGTGCACGAGGCCCCGGCAGGCTGCCGGGGTCTCGTGCACCTCCCTCACTCACCTACCCCCTGGGACCAGGTCCCAGGAGTCTGGGGAAGAGCCGCTACAACCAGGTAACACCCGTTCGGGTGAGCTCTCCACCCGAGCGGCTCGTCGTTTGCACCCATATGGAGTCACACCGCTCGCGCCCGCCGCCCACGCGGCCTTGCCTGGTGAGGTGTCCCCTCGTGTGCGCAGCACCCTGTCGGCCGTCCTGATCACCCTCGCCTGCCTGTTCGCGCCGCTCGGCGCACTGTCGACCTGGGCGGCGTACGGGATCGGCGACGACGAGCGCTACGCGGCCGCGATGGAGCCGCTCGCCGCCGACACGGACGTACGGGAGGCGATCGCCGCGGCCGTCACGACCGGGATCCTGCGCGAAGTCCATGTGCGGGCACCGCTCCAGGGGCCGGTGAACCACTTCGTACGGGACGCGGTGCGCTCGTTCACGCTGACACCGGCGTTCCACACGGCGTGGCAGGCGGCGAACCGGGCCGCGCACGAGGCGGTGATGCGGGCGCTGCGCAGTGACCGGGAGGAGGCCGTGACGATCGACCTCGCCCCGGTCGCCGAACAGGTCAGGAGTCAACTCACCCACGCGCACGTGCCGTTGGCGAACCGTATCCACGTCGAGCACACCGAGATCACGGTGTTGCCCTCGAAGAATCTGGCCGAGCTCCGGAAGGGGTTCCACGTGCTTGAAGTCGCCGGACTCTGGCTGCCCGTCTCGGCGGCCGTTTTCGCCGTGACGGGCATCCTCGTCGCGGTGTGCCGCAGACGGGCGGTGCTGGCCACCGGGCTCGGCACGGCGCTGGGCGCCGCGCTGCTCGGCGTCGCGGTCACCGTCGGCCGCCGGCTCACCCTCGCCGACCTGCCGCCCGACGTGTCCCCCGCGGCGGTGGGCGCGGTCTACGACGCCCTCACCGACACCTTGCGCCTGGTCTCCTGGGCGCTGCTCGTCCTCGGCCTCACGGTGGCGCTGACCGCCCTGCTCACGGCCGTGTACGCGCGACGTCGGCGAGCGTCCCGAGCGCCCGGGCCAGCTCCGACGGAGCCACCGACCCGAGTCCGAGCCTGACGGCGTCCGCCCCGGCCGCCGAGGCGGCAGGGGCGGCGGCGAAGGCCGAGCCCGGGGTCACCGCTATCCCGCGCGCCGCTGCCGCCGCCGTGAACGTGTCCGCCCGCCACGGCGCGGGCAGCTCCCACCAGACCTGGTACGCCCGCGGATCGGCCCGCACACGGAACCCGGCGAGGTGCTCGGCGACCAGCCCCTGCCGCAGCCGCGCGTCCGCCCGCTTGGCGGTGACCAGCCGGGCGACCGTGCCGTCCCCCAGCCAGCGCACCGCGGCCTCCAGCGCGAACCGTCCCGCGCTCCAGGCACCGGAGCGCAGCGCCGCCGCCACGTCCTCGACCCGGTCCTCGGGCACGACGAGAAAGCCGACGGTGAGGCCGGGCGCGACCCGCTTGGAGAGGCCGTCGACGAGGTAGGTGCGTTCGGGGGCGTGGGCGGCGAGGGGGGCCCGGCCGGTGTGCAGGAAGGACCAGATGCGGTCCTCGACGAGCGGGAGGTCCAGATCGCGTGCGGTGTCGGCCAGTTGCCGGCGGCGCGCGTCCCCCATCGTCGCGCCGGTCGGATTGTGCAGGGTGGGCTGCACGTACACGGCGGACAGGGGCGCCGAGCGGTGGGCCGCGGTGACCGCCTCGGGCCGCAGCCCTTCGTCGTCCATGGCCAGCGGGACCAGAGTGATGCCGAGCCGGGTCGCGATCTCCTTGACCAGGGGGTACGTCAGTGCCTCGACGCCGACGCGGCCGCCCGGCCGGACGAGGGAGGCGAACGCGGCGGCGATGGCCTGGCGGGCGTTGCCCGCGAAGGCCAGCCGGGACGGGGCCGGACGCCAGCCCGGGGTGGCGAGGAGGTCGGCGGCGGCCTCGCGGGCGGCGGGCGTACCGGTGGCGGGAGCGGTGCGCAGGGACTCGGTGAGGACGTCGGGGCGCAGCAGCGGGGCGAGAGCGGGCGTGAGCAGCTCCGACTGGCCCGGCACGGACGGGTAGTTGAGCTCCAGATTCACGAGCGGGGCCGGGGATTCGGGGGACGGCTCGGCGAGGGCACGTCCCGAGGGGACCGGGGCGGCCCGGACGAAGGTGCCGCGCCCGACCTCGCCGACCACCAGTCCGCGCCGCACCAGTTCGGCGTAGACGCGTCCGGCCGTAGATCCGGCGATCCCGCGCCGCCGGGCGAACGCCCGCTGCGGGGGCAGTCGTTCGCCGGGCCTGAGCCGCCCGGCGGCGATGTCGTCGGCGAGCCGGTCGGCGATGCGCCGGTAGTCGTCCACCACGTGAAGTTCCCCCCTGTTCACGTTTGTTCGCGTTCTGGGTCGCGTCATCGGGTCGCGGCATCGGGTCGCGCGGTCCGGATTGCACCGAGGGCAAAGATCCTATTGCACCGAGCAGTTGGCCGGACCTAGGGTCGTGACCATGGCACCCTTCCTCTCAAACGAGGACAAAGGGGGCGACGCCGATGCCACGGCGCTCCCTCTCGTCCTGATCCACGGCCACCCCTTCGACCACACGATGTGGACCCCTCAGATCGCCGCGTTCTCCTCGCGACGGCGAGTGATCGCCCCGGACCTGCGCGGCTACGGCGCGTCTGTGGTGGTCCCCGGCGTCACGCCCCTCGCCACCTTCGCCGAGGACATCGCGGCGCTGCTGGACCACCTCGGGGTGGACCGGTTCATCCTCGCCGGACTCTCCATGGGCGGCCAGATCGCGATGGAGTGCTACCGGCTGTTCCCGGAGCGGATCCGGGGGCTGGTGCTGGCCGACACGTTCCCGACGGCCGAGACCCCGCAGGGCAGGAAGGCGCGCGCCGCGACGGCGGATCGTCTGCTGCGCGAGGGCATGGCCGGCTACGCCGACGAGGTGCTGTACAAGATGGTCGCCCCGTACGCGGACGCCGAGGTCGCGGCGCATGTGCGCCGCATGATGACCGCTACGCCGCCCGAGGGCGCGGCGGCGGCCCTGCGCGGACGGGCCGAGCGCCCCGACTACCGCGACCTGCTGACCCGCGTCACCGTGCCCGCCCTCGTCGTCGTGGGCGCCGACGACGAGTACACCCCGGTCGCGGACGCGGAGGCGATGCACGCGGCGCTGCCGCACTCGACGCTCCGCGTGATCGCCTCGGCGGCCCATCTGCCGAACCTGGAGCGACCGAAGGAGTTCAACGGGGCACTGGCGGACTTCCTGGACGGACTCGACGCCTGAGCAGACGCCCCACCCGTCGGTGAGGGAGGATTCGGGCACCCCACGCGAACGAGCGGAAGGCGGGCCGAGACGTTGAGACTGCTGAGACCGCGGTGACTGCCCCGGCGGGGTCCGAGGACCGGCCGACGCGGTCCGGGGGCCGACGGGCCGCGGCCTGGGCGAGCGGGCTGCTGCTGGCCGGGGTGAGCGTGGCGGTCGGATGCCGGGCCGCCGACAGCGACGGCATCACCCCCGTGCCCCAGCTGCTCGCCTTCCTGCCCTGGCTCCTCGCGCCCACCGGCCTCGCACTCCTGCTCGCCCTGTTCGCCCGCCGACTCATCGGCATGGTGTGGGGTGTGCTGGTGCTGGGCGCGCTCGCCTGGTACATCGAGCCCTACGGCAGGACCAGTGAGCCGACCGGGAGTCCGGTCGCCGAACTGCGGGTGATGACGTCGAACGTGCAGTTCGGAAGAGGCGCCCGCGCGCTCGTCGCCGCCGTCGAACAGCGCCGGCCCGACATCGTGTTCGTGGAGGAGTGCGAGTACACGTGCTCCGCCGCGCTCAAGAAGGCCTTCCAGGGCCCGGGGGGCGCCTATCCGTACCGCGTGTCCGTCGAGGGCGCCGGATCCGACGGCTCCGTGATCATCAGCCGGTTCCCGCTCGCGGCGGCGGACGGCGTACGCGGGACGATGGGCATGCCGGGGGCCGTGGCCGACGTACAGGGGCACGCCGTACGGCTCCAGCTCGCGCACCCCATGCCGCCGCTGCCGGGGCAGGTCGGACTGTGGCGGCACGAGCTCGGCGAACTGCGCGACTACGCCGCCGGGGGCAAGGACAGCTCCACCATCCTCGCCGGGGACTTCAACGCCTCCCAGGACCACGCCGCGTTCCGCCGCATCCTCGACACCGGACTGCGCGACAGCGCCCGCCTGGCCGGCTCCCCGCGCACCCCCAGCTGGCCCGCCCGCACCGCCCCCACCCTCGGCGCCCAGATCGACCACGTCCTCGTCTCCCGGGACTTCTCCGCGAACGCGGCCACCTTCCTCGGCATCGCCGGCAGCGACCATCGCGCACTCGTCGTCGATATCACCCTTCACCAGCACGAATGAGCCCCCGGAGCGGTGGTGCGATGCGGTCATAATGGGTCCATGCCCCGCCAGTTGCCCAGTGTTCTCACCCCTCCCGACTGGCTGGTCAGGAACCTCCGACCGCAGCAGGCCCCCATGCCCTGGGCCGCCGCCGCGCGCGCCGCGATCGCGCTGGCCCTGCCGCTGGCGATCGGCCTCGCGGCGGGCGAACCCGCGTACGGCGCCCTCGCCTCCATGGGCGCCCTGTCCGGCGTCATCGGCGACACCGCGGACGCCTACCGCATGCGCATCTTCAACATCGCGGTCCCCCAGCTCTTCGGCGCGATCGGCGTCACCATCGGCTCGCTCGTCCACGGCCACGGCTGGGTCGCCGTCGGCGCGGTCACCGGCGTCGCGCTCGTCTCCGGGATGATCTCGACGATCGGCGCCGTGGCGTCCGTGTCCGGCCTGCTGCTCCTGCTCAACTGCTCCATCGGCGCCGGACTTCCCCTGCCGGGATCCTGGTGGCTCGCGCCCGTGCTGATGTCCGGCGGCGGCCTCCTCGTCCTGGCCCTGGCCCTGCTCGCCTGGCCGCTGCGCTCGGGCATCCCCGAACGGGCCGCCGTCGCCCACACCTACCGGACCGTCGCCGACCTGCTCGCCGCGACCGGCACCGAGCGGTACGTCGACATCCGCCTCGCCGTCACCCAGTCCCTCAACCAGTCCTACGACCTCGCCCTCGCCCGGCGCGCCTTCCACCACGGCCGCAACCCCGAACTCGCCCGGCTGCTCGCCCAGCTCAACGCCATCACGCCCGTCGTCGAAGCCGCCCCGGCGGCCCACCAGTTCGACGAGCCGCTGGCCCCCGAGGTCCCGGACGCCCTGCGCCACCTCGCCGACGCCGTCGAGACCGGATACACCGGCCCCATAGCACTCGGCCTTCCGGTCCCCACCAACGAGACCGCTCGCGCCGTCGACCACGCCCTGCGGCACGCCGCCGGCGTCGTCAGCGACGGGTCCACCGGCAAGGCGTCCCCCCGCAATGTCGACGACCGTCTCGGCAGGCCCGCCGCCAAGCTCTCGGCTTCGCTCGACCAGGGGGGACCCCCATCCCTGCGCGTCCGCGCCACCCGCGCCTCCCGCAACGTCCTGCTGTCCGCCGCCTCCTGGCGCTACGGCCTGCGCCTCGCCCTCTGCATCGGCCTCGCCCAGGCCCTGGTCTCCCTCGTCCCGGTGCCCCGCTCGTACTGGGTCGCCCTCACCATCACCTTCGTCATGAAGCCCGACTTCGGCTCGGTCTTCTCCCGGGCGCTGCTGCGCGCGCTCGGCACGGTGGCCGGCCTCGTCGTCGCGGCCGTCGTCCTCGCCCTGGTGCCGCTCGGCTGGTGGGACGTGACGGTCATGTTCGTCCTCGGCCCGCTCATCCCGGTCCTCGGCCGACGCGGCTACGGCTACCAGACCGCCGCCGTCACCCCGGTGATCCTCCTCCTCTCCGACGTCCTCAACCAGCTGGGCACCGCCCTGCTCGTGCCACGCCTCGTCGACTCCCTCATCGGCTGCGCGATCGCCCTCGTCGCCGGCTATCTGCTGTGGCCGGAGAGCTGGCACACCCGGGTCGGCGACCGCCTCGCGGACGCGGTCGCGGACACCGCCCGCTATGTGGAGTACGCCTTCGGGGCGGACGTCGACCCCGCCGCCCGCGCCCGGATGCGCCGCCGCCTCTACCGCGACCTGTCCGCCGTCCGCACGGAGTTCCAGCGCGCCCTGAGCGAACCGCCGCCCAGCGGCCGACGCGCCGCCGCCTGGCTGCCGCTGGTCGTCGCGGTAGAGCGGATTGTCGACGCGACCACGGCCGCCGGGGTACGGATCCGGCACGGCGCCCAGTTCCCCTCCCCGGCCGAGATCTCCCACGTCGCGCTGCAGCTGCGGGAGTTGTCGGACGGGCTGCGCGAGACCGACACCCTCGTCGCGGTCCGTACGGATCTCACCGGGCCGGCCGGCAGTGTGCTGGAGCCACTGCGCCAGGAGGTCGCGGCGGCCCGCGCCATCGCGTCACCGCACTGACCGCCCGGAGACGGCAGCCACGCCGTCCGGTCCGGAAACAGGGGGGTGCGGGCCGCCCGTGCAGGGGACGGCCCGCACCTGTGGGGGGTGGGGACTGGCTGTAGACGGGTCAGGTGATCAGCGGGCGTTGCTCTTGCTCAGGGCCTTGTCCAGCGCCTGTGCGAGACCGTTGGCCCAGAGCTGGTTGACGCGCGAGCGCTCGGTCGCGTTGGGGATCGCGTTGGTGCAGGACGGGCCGGGGCCACCGCCCGACATCAGCTCGCTGCACGGACCGGAGTAGTGGTCGGGCAGACCGAGCACATGGCCGGTCTCGTGCGCGGTGATGCGGATCGGGTCGTACTGCTCGCTCTGCGCGTAGTCGAGGAAGACGTACCCGCTGCCGTGGCCGTCCGTGGAGGCGTAGGAGCCACGCGAGTCGTTGCCCTCGCGGTAGGTGAAGTCGGCGCTCGACGCCGAACCCGACTGGAGCTTGACGTTCGAGACCGCGCTGTTCCATATCTGGGTGCTGCGGGCTATCTCCGCGCTGAAGGACGGCGCGCGGGAGGCGTTGTAGACGACCGTGACGGCGGCGGCGCTGCTCGGGTTCGCGGCGCGCTTCTCGGCGACGGACCTGATGACCGCCTGGAAGAACGCCTGGTTCGCCTTGGCCTCCGCGGCCGATCCGGAGTAGCCGGCGTACGGGGCCGACACGGAGGCGGAAGCGGAGGCGGGGGCCGCCGTGGCCGGAACCGCGCCGAACGTGGCGGCCGTGAGGCCCAACCCGACCGCGGCCGAGAGCATGGGCAGGGAGAATCGCACGATGACTCCTTGTGTGGGGGTGGAAGTCGTCATCGGTGAGTGTCGATGCCTGTGCGTCCGCTGTGATGATGGCAATCGGCGATAGGACAGCCCTATCGGGACGAGCTGCCCGCACCGTCCCGGAGCGCCCAACTCGCCTGCCTTGCAAGGGATTTGTGCGTCTGGTGCAACCCACGCTTCCGACTTAGGCTCCGGCGGCATGGAGCTTGAGGTCCGGCATCTCCGCGCGTTGTGCGCCATCGCCGACACCGGCAGCCTGCACCGCGCCGCGCGCCTGCTCGGCGTTGCCCAGCCCTCGTTGAGCACCCAGCTGCGGCGGATCGAACAGGAGCTGGGCGGGGAGCTGTTCACCCGCGAACGTACCGGCTGCCGACCCACCCCGCTCGGCCGGGTCGTGCTCGGCCGGGCCCGCCCGCTGGTGGCCGAAATGCGGTCCCTGGTCGCGGAGGCCCGCGCCGCCGCCGCGGACGACCCCCAACTGCGCATCGGCTCCACCGCGAGCCGTGCCCTCGCGGGCTGGCTGCGCCGACTGCGCGAACGCCGCCAGGAACCGGTCCTCCAGATGGACGTGTCCGCGAACGCCCTGCTCAACCTGGTCGCCGAGGGCCGGCTCGACGTGGCCTTCGTGCACGAGGTCGAGGGCTGCCCGCTGCGCATCCCCAGCGGACTGCGGCTGCGCGTCCTGGTCGAGCGCGAGCCCCAGTTCGTGTCCCTGCCGCACGACCACCCGGCCGCCGCACGCTCCGTCGTACGCCTCTCCGACCTGGCCGAGGACCGCTGGATGATCGATCCGACGGTCGACGGCGAGTGGGACGCGGTGCACCGGATGCTGCGCTCGGCCGGGCTCAACCCCCGTGTCCTGCACGGCGATTACCACACGACGGCGTCCCTGGTGGCGACCGGTGAGGTCATCACGGTCTGCCAGCCGACCCGCCAGTCCGGCCCCGAGACGGTGGTACGCAGACTGTACGGCGACCCCCTCGGCGTACGCCTGCTGCTCGCGGCCCGCACCGAGGCCGAGCTGGACGGCGTCTATCCGGACCTGGCGGAGGCGTACCGGGAGACGGCACAGCAGTCCCCGGCGTACCGGGAGTGGCTGGAACGCAGCGGCGTGGACAACCCCGTCCCAGCCCTCCCCTGAGCCCCGAGATTCCCGAGGCGACGTTCGCGACCGCGGCCTTAGACCCCGATGTCGCAGCCGTCCGTGCGCCACACCGAGACGACCGCCGGGCGCACGATCTTCCCGGGTCCGTCGGGCCAGTCGCTCGCCGGTTTCTCCACCGACGCGCCGTCGATCTCGCCCGGGTGCTGGACCGCGACGAGCACCCGCCGGTCCTGGATGATCGGCCCGCAGGTCTCCGCGCCGGTCGGCACCGTCAGGAACTGCTTCAGCTCACCGCGCCGCTCGCCCTTCGTCGCCACGCCCAGCAGGCCGTCGTGCGAGCCGAGCTGGTTGCCGTCCGTGGAGATCCACAGGTTGCCGTGCGGATCGAAGGCCACGTTGTCCGGGCAGGAGATCGGGCTGACCCTGTCCTTCGGGAAGCCCGCGAAGTAGGTCGCGGGGTCGGCCGGGTCGCCCGCGACGAGGAACAGCGACCAGCCGAAGGTGGTCGCCTCGGCGCGGCCTCGGCGCTCGGTGAGCTCCAGAATGTGTCCGTGCTTGTTGGCGTTGCGCGGATTGGCCTCGTCGGCGGCCGCGGACCCGGCCTTTCCGCGGTTGGTGTTGTTGGTCAGAACGACATAGACCTTGCCGGTGTGCGGGGAGGGCTGGATGTCCTCGGGCCGGTCCATCTTGGTGGCGCCGACCTTGTCACCGGCGAGCCGCGTGAAGACGAGGACCTCCTCGACCGTCATCCCGTCCACGTGCGAGACGGCCCCGCGGGCGGTCGCGGTGACCAGTGGAATCCACTCACCACCGCCGTCGAACTCCCCGTCGGCCGGAAGCTTCCCGCTCCCGTCGATCTCGGCGGCGGGGGAGTCGCCGGTCAGCCGGGCCACGTAGAGCGTCCCCTCGTCGAGGAGGGAGAGGTTGTGCTCCCGGACGGAGCGCGAGGAACCGTGCCGCATCCGCTTGCTGCCGACGAACTTGTAGAAGTAGTCGAAACGCTCGTCGTCGCCGGTGTAGACGACGGGCCGCCCGTCGTCCGTCAGCCGCACGGTCGCGGCCTCGTGCTTGAAGCGGCCCAGCGCGGTGTGCTTGCGGGGCGTCGAGGAAGGGTCGTACGGGTCGAACTCGACGACGTATCCGAAGCGGTGCGACTCGTTGGGCTCCTGCGCCACGTCGAACCGCTTGTCGAACCGCTCCCACTTGCGCTCGGTCGCGCCCGTCCCGAGCCCGTACCGCTTGTCGGTGTCACGGCTCGCGCCCGCGAAGTACTGGTTGAAGTTCTCCTCGCCGTGCAGCGTGGTGCCCCAGGGGGTGGTGCCGCCGGAGCAGTTGTTGAGCGTGCCGAGCACCTTGCGGCCGGTCGGGTCCGCGGAGGTCTTGAGCAGGTCGGACCCGGCGGCGGGGCCGGTGAGCCGGAACTCGGTGGTGGCGGTGACACGACGGTTGAGGGCGTGCCGGGTGACGGCGGTGAGCCGGCCGGTCCTGCGGTCCTCCTCGACCACGACGGCGGACAGACCGTGGGCCGCCCACGCCACCTCGACCTGCTCACGGGTGGGGTTCGCGGGGTCGTAGCCGCGGAACATCAGTACCTCGTCGGTGTACTCGTGGTTCGCCACGAGCAGCTGCCGGCCGCGCTCACCGGGCAGCGGGAGGAGAGCGAGGAAGTCGTTGTTGTAACCGAACTGGCCGGCCTGGGCCTTGGCGGTCTGGTGCTCCGGGTCGAAGGCGGGAGCGCCGCGCAGGATGGGCTCTCCCCAACGGATGACGACATTCTGGCCATATCCACCGGGGACGGTGACGGCGTCGGCGGTGTTCGGCGCGACGGGGCTGAACCGGAGCCCGCGCGCGGCCTTGTCGACCGTGTGTCCGGTACGGGCCGCGACGCCCCCTTCCACCGCCTGAGCGGCCCGCGCGTCCTGGGCGCCGGTGCCGACGACCGCCGCACCCGTCGCCGTGGCGACCGTGACGACGGCCGCGGCCCGCATCATCGAACGGCGGCCGATGGCACCGGCGATGACATCACCGACGTACGCGTTGTCGCTGGTGTTGGGCACCTCGTGGAAACAGGCGTCACCACAGCGGAACCGACAGGTCAGGGCGGATCGCCCACCGGGATGCGAACCGGGCGTTCCGATCAACGGCAGCAGTCTGCGCACTTTACTCTCCCCATACGAACCCTTGGTGTGAGCGTGACGCTAGGGGGGTGCGGGTGCAAGCACCCTGCGGCCGGGTGAACAGAGTGTGAACCTCCCGCTCTCGCAGGGGTCTTGATAACGCTCTTGACACCGCTACCTGTCGGTACCCGACCCTGCCCAAGATCGCCGGAGACGGCCGCTAACCTTACGTGTCCGTCCTGGCCAGGGATTGACGGCTTCAACTCATGCGAAGGGTTGCGCACATGGGCATTCTCACTCTCCTGCGGAACGCGTTCGGCCGCTCACGCCAGGGGCGTGACGCCGACGCGGAGACCTCGCCGACGGAGGCTACGGCCCCCACGGTCCCGGCCCCTGCCACCGAGCCGGAGCCCGCACCGGCTCCTGCTCAGGAGGCCGAGCCGAAGATCCCCGCACCTTCGTCGGAGCCGTCCGTGGTGGACGAGCTGGTGTCGGCGGCCTTCGACAACGTCACGGTCCCCAAGCCGGCGGAGCCGGTATTGGAGGAGAAGGCGACCGAGGCGACGGAGGAGACGGAGGAGGAGCCCGAGACGGAGCCGACTCCGACTTCCGCTTCCGCTTCCGCTTCTGCTTCCGCTTCGATTCCGTCTCCGGCTCCGGATCCCGAGCCGGTGAGCGCCGCCGAGGTCGAGACCGAGGTCGCGGCGGAGCTCGAGGCCGAGCCGGTGGCCGAGCCCGAGGTCGAGGTTCCGGCCGAGGCTGAGGTCGAGGCGGAGGCCGTGGTCGAGGCGCCCGCGCCCGAGCCGGAGCCCGTGGTCGAATCGGAGCCGGTCGCCGAAACCCCCGAGGTGTCCGCCCCGGAGCCCGAGCCCGTGGCCGAAGAGGCTCCCGAGCCCGTGGCCGAGGAGGTCTCCGAGCCCGAGCCGGAACCCGTCATCGAAGAGGCCCCCGCTCCCGTCGCCGAGGAGACCCCGGAACCGGTCGCCTCGGAGGCCTCCGAGCCCGTGGCCGAAGAGGCTCCCGAGCCCGTGGCCGAGGAGGAGCCCTCGGAGCCGGTCGCCGAGGAGACCCCCGCCCCGGTCACCGCCGAGGAAATCCCCACCGAACCGACCGCGGAACCGGTCACCGAACCGGTCGCGGAACCAGTCGCGGAACCGGTCGCGGCCTCGGCGAACGAGCCGGTCGCCGCCGACGGCGATCAGCCCCCGGCGGGGCCACCCGCACCCGACGACGAGAGCGTCACGGGTGGTGCGGGCGGGGAAGAAGACCCGGCCGAAGGCGAAGCCGAGGCCGGAACGACCGGCACCCCCGCCACCGCCCTCACCCAGGTCAAGACCCACGCCCCCGACCTCGCCACCGCCTACGAACAAGCAGGAACGGCCCTCGCGAAGAGGGACCTCACCGGCACCCGGGCCAAGGTCTACCTCGTCCTCGACCGCTCCGCGTCCATGCGCCCGTACTACAAGGACGGCTCCGCCCAGGCCCTCGGCGAGCAGGCCCTCGCCCTCGCCGCCCACCTCGACCCCGAGGCCAAGGTCCAGGTCGTCTTCTTCTCCACGGAACTGGACGGCACCGGCGAGCTCACCCTCTCCGAGCACGAGAACAAGATCGACGACCTCCACGCCGGCCTCGGCCGCATGGGCCGTACGAGCTACCACATCGCGGTGGAAGAAGTCGTCACGCACCACCAGAAGTCCGGCACCACCGACCCGGCCCTGGTGATCTTCCAGACGGACGGCGCCCCGGACGCCAAGACCCCCGCCACCCAGTCCCTCACGGACGCGGCGAAGGACCACCCCACCGTGTTCTTCTCGTTCGTCGCGTTCGGCGAGCAGGACAACAAGGCGTTCGACTACCTCCGCAAGCTGAAGACCGACAACACGGCCTTCTTCCACGCGGGCCCGACCCCGCGTGAGCTGACCGACGCGGAGGTCTACGAGGGCGTACTGGAGAACTGGCGCCCGTAGCACTCCGTAGGCCCAACAAGAACAATCCGAGGCCGCCCGTTTCCCACCCCTTGAAAAGGGAAACGGGCGGCCCACCCATGTCGGCTACGATTTCAAGGTTCGCAAGACGACCGACGGTACGACCAACACCGACGATCGTCACCCCACGTAACGACACGTAACGACTTGGGAGCAGCCGCGATGGCTCGACACCTCATCACCAGCGCCCTTCCGTACATCAACGGGATCAAGCACCTGGGCAACATGGTGGGGTCCATGCTCCCGGCGGACGTGTACTCCCGGTACCTCCGCCAGCGCGGCCACGACGTCCTCTACATCTGCGCGACCGACGAGCACGGCACCCCGGCCGAGCTGGCGGCCAAGGAGCAGGGTCTGCCGGTCGACGAGTTCTGCGCACAGGCGCACGACGCGCAGAAGGCGGTGTACGACGGCTTCGAGCTGGCCTTCGACTACTTCGGCCGCAGCTCCAGCCCGCAGAACCGCGAGATCACCCAGCACTTCGCGCGCCGCCTGAACGAGAACGGCTTCATCGAGGAGCGCGCGATCCGCCAGGTGTACTCCCCGGCGGACGGCCGCTTCCTCCCGGACCGCTATGTGGAGGGCACCTGCCCCCACTGCGGCTACGACAAGGCCCGCGGCGACCAGTGCGAGAACTGCACCCGCGTCCTGGACCCGACCGACCTGATCAACCCGCGCAGCGCGATCTCCGGCTCGACGGATCTTGAGGTCCGCGAGACCAAGCACCTCTTCCTCCTCCAGTCGAAGCTCCAGAGCGAGGTCTCGGAGTGGGTGGCACGCCACGAGCACGAGTGGCCGCAGCTCGCCTCCTCCATCGCCCGCAAGTGGCTGACGGAGGGCCTGCACGACCGGGCGATCACCCGTGACCTGGACTGGGGCGTCCCGGTCCCGGCCGACATCTGGCCGGAACTGGCGGCGGAGGGCAAGGTCTTCTACGTCTGGTTCGACGCGCCGATCGAGTACATCGGGGCGACGAAGGAGTGGGCCGACCAGGACCCGGAGAACCGCGACTGGAAGTCCTGGTGGTACGAGGCGGACACCGGCGAGAACCCGGTCCGCTACACGGAGTTCATGGCCAAGGACAACGTCCCCTTCCACACCGTCATGTTCCCGGCCACCGAGCTGGGCGTGCGCGAGCCGTGGAAGAAGGTCGACTACGTCAAGGCCTTCAACTGGCTGACGTACTACGGCGGGAAGTTCTCCACGTCCCAGAAGCGCGGTGTCTTCACCGACCACGCGCTGGACATCCTGCCCGCGGACTACTGGCGCTACTTCCTGATCGCCAACGCCCCCGAGTCGGACGACTCGTCCTTCACCTGGGAGCACTTCACCGCCACGGTGAACAAGGACCTGGCCGACACCCTCGGCAACTTCGTCAACCGCGTCCTGTCCTTCTCCAAGAAGCGCTTCGGCGAGGAGGTCCCGGCGGGCGCCGAGGCGGGCGAGGCGGAGGCGAAGCTCGGCGAGGAGATCGCGGGCCTGCTGGCCGAATACGAGACCCAGATGGAGGCCCTCCAGTTCCGCAAAGCCGCGGCGGCGCTGCGCGCCCTGTGGTCGGCGGGCAACTCCTACCTGGAGGAGAAGGCCCCCTGGCTGGAGATCAAGACCGACCCCGACGGCGCGGCCCTGACCCTGCGCACGGCGATGAACCTGATCCACCTCTACTCGGTGGTCTCGGAGCCCTTCATCCCCGCGTCCTCCCGCGCGATGCGCTCGGCGTTCGCGCTGACGGACGACACGGCGGTGTGGGTGTCGGCGGACGAGGCGAGGTCCCTGTCCTCCGTCCCCGCGGGCACCCCCTTCACGGTTCCCCCGGTCCTGTTCGCCAAGATCACGGACGAGGACCTGGAGTCGTACAAGGAGCGCTTCGGCGGCGCACCGGAGTAGTGAAGGCGTAGCGCGGGGCCCGGCACCGAAGAGGTGCCGGGCCCCGCGCTTTTCCCGTCCTGCGTCTCACTCCTCGGCCGGAAACCGACCCCGCTGGTGACATGCTCTTGACCACCCGTATGGTTTCGCCATGGCAGTCCCTCCGGTCATCCCGATCGCCTACGAGCCGAAGTCCCGCACCGAGAGCATCGGTCGCTACGCGGACGGCCAGTTCCTGGCGTCGATCACGTACGCCTTCCCCGAGGGCTACCGTCCCGACGATGGCTGGGAACAGCACAAACGCCTCTACACGGTGCTGCACACCTTCGACGCCGAGGGCCGCTACCGCGACTCGGAGATCTGGTGCGCGGGCACCTGGGCCGAACAACAACTCGCGCCGGACGGACCGGACTCGGTGCTCTCCCGGGCCAGGGCCCATCTCGCGAAACTCCTGCGGAGCCTGCCCCGCCGCTCCTACACGGACATCGCGATCCGTCCCTTCCAACGCACTGTCGACGGCATCCTGTTCGGCCTGGTGATCAGGGAGGACGAGGAGGAGGCCTGGGCCGAGCTCTACCCGGACCGTCTCGCGTTCGCCGAGCCGTGGAACGGCCAGTACGACACCTGAGCCGCGCGGCGGCATCCGAGGACCTGGCACCCGGGACTTTCCGACCCCGGGCGCCCTTGGCGTCCCCTACGAGGTCAGGACCGCACCGGTGGTGGTGGCCAGCTCGGTGGGCAGGTTCTTCGCGGAGGACTGGATCCCGGCGTTCAGGGTCGGCGTCCAGTTCACCGTCGTCTTCAGCTTCTTCGAGTTCGCGGCGTTGTACGCGGCGACGAGGTCGGTCGAGGTGCCGTTGACCAGGTTGCCGCCGCCGGCGATCGAGCCGGTGCCGTCGCCGCTGAGCAGCTTGGAGATCTTCCCGCCCGTCGGGACCTTCCAGTAGTTGTCCTCGGCGACGACCTGGGCCTTGGCACGGGAGTTGATGCTGTAGAGGGGCGCGTACCCGTTGACGGTCGTGGTGTCGAAGTAGTTGTTGTAGATGTGCACCTGCCCGATCCGGGTCAGGGGAGCCCGCTGAACGATCCCCTTCCACACGTTGTGGTGGATGGAGACGCGCAGCTTGCCGACGCTGTCGGTGTCGCTGCTGCCGATCAGCATGGTCTTGTCGTGGTTGGTGAACTGGTTGCGCTCGACGGTCACCAGGTCCGAGCCCTTGGTGATGTCGAGGTCACCGTCGTGGATCTGGTACTCGCGGCCGTAGTACTTCGGGTTGGCGCTGTCGAAGTGCGGCGCGTCGGTGAAGGTGTTGTGGTCGGCCCACACGTGCGTCGCTCCGCGCAGGGTGACGGCGTCGTACGCGGAGTTCCAGTTGCCGCTGTCGCCGTCGGTCGGGTCCCACTGCGGGAAGCAGTCCTCGGTGGCGGAGAAGGTCAGATTGCGGATGATGACGTTGTCGACGCTCTGCACCTGCAGACTGCCACCGGTGATCCCGGCCTTGGTGCCCGGCACACCCACGACGGTGGTGTTGGCGGGCACCTTGAAGACGATGTTCTTCGCCTGCTTCTGCTGCGCGGCGTCGCGGGCCTTCTCCTGCGTGCCGGAGGGCAGCTTGGAGGTGCCGTACGTGGCCGGGTCGTAGGCCTTCAGATAGGTGGCCGTCGCATACCCCGTACCGGCGGAGTAGTCGGCGCAGGTCAGCTTCTTGCCCGAGTCGTCGGTGTTGGCGTCGATGACGCCCTTGACCTGAATGATCTTCGGCGTGGAGTTGTCGGCCTTGCCCAGTGCCTTCACGAGCTGGGCGCGGGTGCTGACGGTGTAGACGTGCGAGGAGTCGGCCTGCGAGCCGCCGGTCGTCCCGGATCCGGACGCCGCCCAGCCGTCCTTGGCGGGCAGCACCTGGTGCGCGAGGTCGACCGTACCCGCGTTCGCGTTCATCACGAATGCGACGGCGCCGAGACCCGCGGCCGTGACGGCGGCGGCGGAAACGATGACGACGCGACGCTTGCGGAGGGACCTGCGGTGCGAGGGGGATGCCACGGATGAGTCCTTACGTGGTGGTGGAGCACGTGTCGTGGTGCGCGAAGCCCCGCTGAACGGTGCTTCTGACTCATCAGTGGCCGCGGAGATCGGAAAGGTTGCCGCTCTTTTCTCAACTCGTCGCGCGGATGATGCCGTCACCTACCCCTTCGCGTCACGCGGCGGCAGCTCACCGATGCGATACAGGGGCACCGCGCCCTCCTTGGGACAGACCCACACCGCCGCCCCCTCGACGACCGCGGCACTCAATGGATGCGAGTCCGGGTGCACGGAACATTCGGGCCACACCGCCGGCTTTCCGTCCCCCCACAGCGCTTCCACGGCCCAGTCCTGCACCCCGTCCGCGACCTCGGCGAGCCCCACCCCGTACACACCCTGACCAGAGCCGTCGGGGGCGTAGAGCATGAGCCCCGGGTAGTCGTCCTCGGGCTCACGGACATCGGGCTGCACGGAACACTGGGCCCGAAGGTCGCGCAGCACGGCATCCAGGTCGCGCCTGAACGCGTCGTCGGCCGTCACGACGTACGGTCCGCACGGATCCGGGTGAGCAGCGCGGCGAGGCCGACCGCGGATACGGGAAGTATTCGGTCGGGGTCGTCGCTTTCGCGGAGGAGCAACGTGTCGTTGTGGTGAGCGAGTTCGACGCAGTTACTTCCGTCGCTGCCGCTGGAATAGGTCGACTTCTGCCACTGGATCACGTGCTACAGCTCCTTCGCCAGACGGTGGATGTAGTCCCGGGAACGGGAGGGGTCGAGGGACACCGTCTCCACCTTACGAAAGAGCGTTCGCATGGACAG
Source organism: Streptomyces sp. NPDC111656 (assembly GCF_055656965.1). Classification (NCBI taxonomy): domain Bacteria; kingdom Bacillati; phylum Actinomycetota; class Actinomycetes; order Kitasatosporales; family Streptomycetaceae; genus Streptomyces; species Streptomyces sp. NPDC111656. The sequence continues at coordinate 224,090 of NZ_JBVKCA010000008.1, read as the reverse complement.
GAGTTGTGCGGCCGCGTCCATGAATGCCGAACCCTGCGGGGTGTCGCGCTGAGCCGTGTCCAGCTCGGGAACCCTGCCGCCCGCGTAGAGAATCTCCGCGCTGGCTCCCGCGAAGCCGTCCACGTCGAACGGGATCACTCGTACCGTGACACCGGGAGCCTCCGACTGCTTCAGGACCACGTCGAGTTGGGCTCGCGCCGCGCGACGGTCGGCGACGCGTGTGCGCAGCACGGGCTCGTGCAGCACGACCGTGTATGGAGTCGTCCCGAGGACCGCCTTCCGGCGCATCCGGTGCTCCACCCTCAGCGTGAGCTCGCTCTCGGGCAGCTCCGGGCGCCAGTACGCGATGACGGCACGCGCGTAGTCCTCGGTCTGGAGCAGACCCGGGACATGCGCGGTCGAGATCTCTTCGATGAACTTCGCGTGGTGCTCCAACTCGGCCAGGTCCAGAAACACCGGCGGTAGCGCCTTCCGGTACTCCTCCCACCAGCCGCGCGTACGGTCCGTCGCCAACGTGACCAGCGCGTCAATCAACTCCGGGTCCGTGCAGGTGTAGTGAGCGGCGAGCCTGCGCACCCGCTCCTCACTCACCCCGGCGATCCCCGCCTCCATCTGGCTCATCTGGGCCGAGGTCGACCCCAGGAACTCGGCCACCTGCCGGGCCGTCAGGCCCGCGGCGTCCCGCAACCGCCGCAGCTCGGTACCGAGACGGACCTGACGCGCGGTCGGCTGGCTCCTCGGCGGCATACGGACCTCTCCTCTCCACGCCCCTCGTCCGGGGTCAGATTACGCGAGCGGCTTGCGATGGCAGAAATTAATGCCCTACCGTCAGTGACGCAACGCACACTCTGCGAAACCCCGGGGCACCGGAAGCGCACCGCACCGTCATGCCACGACGGCCGCGACATGCCACCGCCATCCCCCTCCCCCCTCACCCCCAGGAGTCCCGCATGCCCGAACCCCGAACAGCCCCCGCCCCCTGGGAGTACACCCTCTACATCCCCAACGACCCCCGTGCCGTGACGATCTGCCGCCGCACCCTCCGCCTGATCCTCGCCGCCCATGACCTCCCCCAGTTCACGGAAGCCGCCGAACTGCTGGCGACGGAGCTGGTCACCAACGCCGTACAGCACACGAAGGGCCCCGCCGCCCTACGCCTCCGCGCGGAGAACGGAACGCTCCGCATCGGAGTGTGGGACGCGGACCCCACGCCACCCCACCCGCCCCGACACCCCGCCCCGGACGCCGAATCAGGCCGCGGCCTCGCACTTGTCCACAGCTGTGCAAACACCTGGGGGTGGGTACGCCAACGGGACGTCAGAAACCTCATCGGCACCGGCAAGTACATCTGGTGCGAACTGACCGCGGCGGCGTGAACGTTTCATCGACCCCCGAAAGAGTGATCCCATCCCGTCCGCCGAACACCCGGCCCAAGATCCCCCTAGGTTCCGCCACATGGTCACATCAACCCACGAGGTCTCGCACCGGATCTTCGCCAAGCATCCAGAGACCCTCACGCCCGTCTTCGAGGCGCTCGGTGTCCCGCCACCGACGAAGTCGGACATCAGGGAGATCACCCCCGACGCGACGGAGATCCGGCCGCTGGAACGCCGGGTGGACACCGTGCTCAAGGTCGAGCCGCCCGAGGGGGAGCACTATCTGCTCGCCATCGAGGCCCAGACCAAACGAGCACCGGACAAGGCCACGAACTGGGCGTATTACGTCGCCTATCTGCGCGCGACGTACGACCTGCCGGTACTGCTCGTTGTCGTCTGCCGGGACCGCTCCACCGCGGACTGGGCCGCCGGGCCCTTCGAGTGCGGGGTGGGCCCTTGGACGACACAGGTCACACGCCCGTTCGTACTCGGTCCCCGGACGGTTTCGGAGATCACGGATCCATCGACCGCGGCCCGGCGGCCAGGGCTTGCAGTGCTCTCGGCCATCGTTCACAGCGACAGCAGGAGAAGCGCCGCCATACTGGACGCGGTGGCCGACGGATGGCGGTCCTTCGACAAGGACACTCAGGCGTACTGGTTCGAGACAATGGAAATCGCCCTGGCGAACACCCCCGCCAAGGCGAAGTGGAGGGAGTTGCAAATGCCGGTCGGCAGTTACTACCCGGGCCAGGGAACCCTCATCGAGGAGAAGTACCTGGAGGGCAAGGCCAAAGGCGAGGCCAAGGACCGCGCCACGCTGATCCTGCGCGTGCTGGAGAAGCATGCTGTCGACGTCCCCGAGGACATCCGGGAACGCGTCACCTCATGCACCGACCTCGACACCCTCATGCTCTGGTTCGACCGGTCCCTGACCGCCACCACGGCCGAGGAACTGTTCACCGAGGATCCTGAGGACACCGCCGACCGGACCTGAACGCCGAAACCCGAGGCCTGGGCCCGATCTTCAGAAGCGCCCGCCGAATGCACCGGGCCCGCCCATCGGGCCGCCCCCGTGCGGGCGGCTGAGGCCGTCGAGGAGGGCGTCGGCCAGGATCACCCCGCCGGCTCCGGCCGCGCCGACGACGAGGGCTGTTTTCCACCAGGGGGCGCTGTACCAACCGCCCGGCATCCGCCGGCCGCCCACGACCCCGCCGGGGTAGTAGTACGGCGTCGCGTCGCCGGGGCGGGGCGAGGCGGCGTAGGTCCGGCCGTCGATCGTGACGTGGCCGTCCCGGGCGGTGACCGAGCCCGTGCCCAGGTCGGGGAGGGCGGGGCCGGGGTCGAGGCCGAGCGAGGTGCGGGCGGCGCGGAGGTAGTGCAGGCCCTCCAGGGCCGTCTGCGAGGCCATCGCGTACTGCGCGCCGGAGCGAGCCGTGGCCAACTGACCCTGCGCGGCCCGGTGGCGCTCGGCGGCGTCGGTCAGCGCCTGCGCCGCCGTCGCGTCGCCCCGGTCGTCGAGCGTCGACAGGCTTCCGCCGAGCCGCTCCACCCAGCGGTGGGCCTCCGCCTCCGCGTCCAGGTCGGACACCGCGCCGTACGGCTGCGACAGCCGTCGCTGGTAGGCGACCGCGGCCACCGCTCCGACGATCAGCAACAGTGCGACCAGTACGACTCCCATGGCTTCCTCCGGCGCTTGCGATGTCCCGGTACGGCGCGAGGTGGCCTCGCCCGCCTCCCCCCATCACACGCTCCGCCACTGTGCACCCCCGCCGAACCGCCTGTGCGTCCACGGTGAACCTCGCCATACGCCCAGTCCCGGCGCCCGTACGGCCCAAAGGGCCCGGAACCAGTGGAGTTCCGGGCCCGGGTCGAGCGAGCCGGTGGGTCAGCTCGCCGAGGGCGACGCCGACGGGCTCGGCTGCGTGTCCGAGCTGTCGTGCGTCTCGTCCGGGGCCACGCCCATCGTCAAATGGGCGCGAACTCCCTTCGCGATGTTCCTCTTGTCGTACTTCAGGTACAGGAGGCCGCCCGTGTGGCCGTTCTGGGGGTAGATCGTGTCCTCGGTGAGCGTGGTGCGCGTGCTGGTGTTGGTGGAGTACGGGGCGACCTCCGCCGACGCCAGCACCGACTTCTCGTCGAAGAAGAACTGGCCCGTGTGGCAGGTGTGCCCGCCCTCGTAGCCCGCGTCGGTCCAGGTGCCGTCCACGTGCACCTTCGTGTGGATGTGGACGGCGCGGCCCTGGTACCAGCCCGGGAAGATCGTCTTGAAGGTGACATGGCCGTGCCGGTCCGTGTGCCAGGTGCCGCGCAGGAAGCGGTCGTCGTCGGTCGGCTCCTGATGGCCCCCGCCACCACCGCCCGGGCCGCCGGTCGGAGGCTCGCCGGTCGGGGTGCCGGAGGGCGGCGGGCCCGTCGGGGCCGGGCCGCCACCGCCGTTGCCGCTCGACTCGTAGCCCGAGTAGACGCCCGTCGCGCTGCAGTGCCAGATGTCCACGGCCGCGTTCCTGAGCGGCTTGCAGGTGTCCGCGTCGATCACCTTGAGTTCGAGGGTGAGCGGAATGCCCTCCTGGTCCTCGGTGATGTCCCGGCGGATCTTGTCGGCGTCTATGTAGTACGGGCCCTCGACGAGCTCCGAAGTGAGCGTGTAGCACGTTTCCGCCGAAGCGGGCGTCTTCGGAGCGGCCTCCTCCGCCGAGGCGTTCACCGACAGCGCGCCACCGACCCCCACCGCGGTCACCGCCGCGCCACTCGCCATCAGGACCGTACGGCGAGCCAATTTCCCTCTGTTTTCGGGTACTTGAGAATCCGTCATGACCCGGGACGGTAGAGGTGGGAAGCCTGGGAGAATATTGGAATGCGCTGTGAAACGTGGTGCGCAAGGGAAAGGGCTCGAAACCGGCGTCGGTTTCGAGCCCTTCGGCCTGGCTGAGGCCGCACTGCCTACTTCGGCTGCGGCTTCCGCACCGACAGGTGCAGCTCGCGCAGCCGCGTCTCGTCCAGCTCCGTCGGCGCGCCCATCATCAGGTCCTGCGCGTTGCCGTTGAGCGGGAACGCGATCGTCTCGCGGATGTTCGGCTCGTCCGCGAGGAGCATGACGATGCGGTCGACGCCCGGGGCGATCCCGCCGTGCGGCGGGGCGCCGAAGCGGAAGGCGCGCAGCATGCCGGCGAACTGCTCCTCGACGGTGTCACGGTCGTAGCCCGCGATCTCGAAGGCCTTGAGCATGATCTCGGGCTCGTGGTTGCGGATCGCGCCGGAGGACAGCTCGACGCCGTTGCAGACGATGTCGTACTGCCAGCCCAGGATGTCCAGCGGGTCCTGGGACTCCAGGGCCTCCAGGCCGCCCTGCGGCATCGAGAACGGGTTGTGCGAGAAGTCGATCTTCCCGGTGTCCTCGTCTTTCTCGTACATCGGGAAGTCGACGATCCAGCAGAACCGGAAGACGTTTTCCTCGAAGTTGCCCGAGCGCTTCGCGGCCTCGACCCGCACCGCGCCCATGATCTTCGAGACCTCGTCGAACTCGCCCGCGCCGAAGAACACCGCGTGGCCGGGGGCCAGGGAGAGGCGCTTGGTCAGCTCGGCGACGTTGTCCTCGGTGAGGAACTTGGCGATCGGGCCCGTCAGTGAGCCGTCCTCACCCACCCGGACCCAGGCCAGGCCCTTCGCGCCCTGCTCGACCGCGTAGTCGCCGAGGCCGTCGAAGAACTTCCGGGTCTGACCGGCGACGTCCGGCACCGGCAGGGCGCGTACGTGCTTGCCGGCGAAGGCCTTGAACTCCGAGCCCTCGAAGATGTCGGTGATGTCGACCAGCTCCAGCTGGGCGCGCAGGTCCGGCTTGTCGGAGCCGTACTTCAGCATCGCCTCGCGGAACGGGATGCGCGGGAAGGGGGAGGTGACATGACGGCCACCGCCGAACTCCTCGAACAGCTCCGTCATCAGCTTCTCGATGGGCTGGAAGACGTCCTCCTGCTCGACGAAGGACATCTCCACGTCGAGCTGGTAGAACTCGCCCGGCGAGCGGTCCGCGCGCGCGTCCTCGTCGCGGAAGCAGGGCGCGATCTGGAAGTAGCGGTCGAAGCCGGAGATCATCAGCAGCTGCTTGAACTGCTGCGGCGCCTGCGGCAGGGCGTAGAACTTGCCCGGGTTCAGACGGGAGGGGACCACGAAGTCGCGCGCGCCCTCGGGGGAGGTGGCGCTGAGGATCGGGGTCGCCATCTCGTTGAAGCCCAGCGCCGTCATCTTGTGACGGATCGCGGAGATCACGGCCGTACGCAGCAGGATGTTGCGGTGCATGCGCTCGCGGCGCAGGTCGAGGAAGCGGTACTCCAGGCGCCGCTCCTCGTTGACGCCGTCCTCGGCGTTGATCGTGAACGGCAGCGGGGCGGCGGCGCCGAGCAGCTCGACCTCGCTCACCTCGACCTCGATCTCACCGGTGGGCAGGTCCGGGTTGACGTTCTCCGCGCCACGCGAGACGACCTTGCCGTCGACGCGGACCGTCGACTCCTTGGAGACCTTGTCGAGGGCCTCGTAGGCGGGCGTGCCGGGGCGGGCGACGAGCTGCGTGATGCCGTAGTGATCGCGCAGATCGATGAAGAGGATGCCGCCCAGGTCTCGGCGATTGTGCAGCCAGCCGCTCAGCCGGACGTCGCTGCCGACGTCAGAGGCGCGGAGCTCGCCGCAGGTGTGGGACCTGTACCGATGCATCGTCGTTCATCCAGTCTTCGCGGATCGGGGTCTGTTTCACATGAGCTTGGGTCTGTTTCACGTGAAACTTCCGGGCCGACGCCCGGATCCCCCAAGGGTACCGGCCGCCCAAAGATCACCACCCCGAATACTCTCGGTGGCACCTTCCGATCACCTCTTCATAGAGTGGGTCAATGCGCACTGGTGAGCCCCTGCCCGCCGTGGGGGACGTACTGGCCGCCCTTGCGACCGGCGTGTGGCGCTGGGACAACGCACACGGGCAGGTCACCATCGACGCCGAGGCCGCCCGGCTCCTCGGGTTGCCCGCGGAAAGGACGACGGTCACCGAGGTGGCCATGCGCTCCCGGTTCCACCCGGCCGACTGGAACGAGGTCGTCAGCGTCGTACAGCTCGCCGTCGCCGAGGACACGCTCGCCGAGGTCCGGCTGCGGATCATGGACGAGCACGGGCGGGTGATCCGTACCGTGCGCAGCCGCTCCAAGCCGACCGTCGACCCCGAGACCGGGGAGTTCATGCTGTTCGGCACCCTCCAGGAGGTCACCGAGACCTCGGGGGCCACCGCGGCGCGCACCCCGCTCACCGGCGACTGGCGACGCTCGCGCGAGGCGTTCCTGCTGGACGCGGGGCGGGCGCTGGCCGAGGCGCGGTCCACGGCGGAGGTACTGCGGGTCGCGGCGGGGCTGTCGATGCCGGGGTTCACACCGGACGGGCTGGCCGTCTTCGGCGTGGACGGAGATCGGCTCACCGTCGTCGGCCACCACGGGCAGAAGCCGGGAGACGAGGGCCCCTTCACCCATATGTCCCTGGCCACCGACTACCCGGCCGCGGAGGTCGTCCGCACGGGCCGCGCCGTCTATCTCTCCTCCCCGAACGACTACAAGGAGCGCTACCCGGTCTCCTGGCCGCTCGCCGAACACTTCAAGCGGGAGTCCTGGGCCTTTCTGCCGCTGACCGTCGCCGGGCGCACGATGGGCGCGTGGATGGCGGCCTTCACCTACCCCGTCAGCTTCACGCCCGACGAGCGTTCCGTACTGACGACCGTGGCCCGGATGCTCGCACAGGCCCTCTCCCGGGCCGTGGCCGCCGAGACGGAGCGGGAGCTCACCGACGGCCTGCAGCGCTCGATGATGCCCACCCTCGGCCCGCAGATGCCGGGCATGGGGGTCGCTGCGCGCTATGTCCCCACCGGCGGCGGCCTCCAGGTCGGCGGCGACTGGTACGACGTGATCCCGCTGCCGAGCGGCCGCTTCGCCCTGGTCATCGGGGACGTCCAGGGCCACGACGTGCGCGCCGCCGGGCTGATGGGCCAGCTCCGTATCGCCCTGCGCGCGTACGCCTCCGAGGGCCACCGGCCCGACGCGGTCCTCTCCCGGGCCTCGCGGTTCCTGTGCGGGATCACGGACTCGGTGACGTACGGCTCCACCGGCGAGAGCGGCGGCAACACCTCGGACCCGCGCTTCGCGACCTGTCTGTACGTCGAGGTGGACCCGGCGACCGGCATCCTGGACTTCGCCCGTGCGGGCCACCCGGACCCCGCGATACGCATGGCGGACGGGACGGTGCTGATACGGCCCACGGCGGGCGGACTGCCGCTCGGCATCGACCCGGACGCCGACTACCCCACGACCCGGCTCGCCCTGGAACCCGGCGAGACCATGCTGCTGTGCACCGATGGGCTGATCGAGACCGGCGGCCACGACCTCGACACCGGATGGCGCCGTATCCGCCACATCCTGGAGTCCCACGACGGCGACCTGGAGGAGCTCGCCGACGCGCTGGTCCAGGGCGTGCACGGGCCCTCCTCGCACCACACCCCCGGGCCGCTGGCCGACCGGCGCGAGGACGACATAGCCGTGCTGCTGCTGAGCCGGCAGGGCAAGGAGGACGGCGACACGGTCGAGGCCCCGCTCTCACTCTCGGTGCGACGCACCGCGCTGACCGTGGCGCAGGCCGAGCCCGAGCGGATCTCGGGGGCCCGCCAGCAGCTGCGCGAGATGCTGCACGACTGGGCCTCCGACGACCAGCGCGACTCGGCGGTCCTCCTCGTCTCCGAGATGCTGACCAACGTCCTCGTCCACACCGACGCCGACGCGCTGCTCGTCGCCGAGGTGGCCGGCGGTGCGGACGACCGCCGGATGCGGGTCGAGGTCACCGACGCCAGCGACGACCTGCCGCACCGCCGCCACCCGGGCGAACTGGCGTCCTCCGGGCGCGGGCTGATGCTCGTGGAATTCCTCGCCGACGCCTGGGGCGTCGACCCACGGGGCGAGGGCAAGAGCATCTGGTTCGAGTTCTACGAGGCGTCCGGTGGGGACGAGGCGTCCGGTGGGGACGGGGAGGCCGGTGCAGACGAGGCGTTCGGTGGAGACGGGGCGGCCGACTCGTAGTGGGTCCGTAGCTCCGCGAGGACCCCGAACCCGGCGGCCGTCAGCGGTACGGCGAGCAGCATGCCCAGGATGCCCGCGACGGACGCGCCCGCCGTGATCGCCAGCATCACCACCGCCGGATGCATCTGCACGGTCCGGCTCTGGATCACCGGCTGCAGCACATGCCCTTCGAGGACCTGCACGGCGAGCACGACCCCGAGTGCCCACAGCGCGATCACGAACCCCCGGTCGGCGAGCGCGACCAGCACGGCCACCGCGCCGGAGAGGAACGCGCCGAGGTAGGGGATGTACGCCCCCACGAAGACCAGCGCACCGAGCCCGACCGCGCCCGGGACGCGCAGGATCAGCAGGCCGATCGTGATGCACAGGGCGTCGATCAGGGCGATCACCGTGGTCCCGCGCATGAAGCCCTGGACGCCGTCGAAGGCGCGGCGGGCCATGGCCTCCACCGTGTCCGCGGTGCCGTGCGGCGCCAGCGAGCGCAGCAGCCCGACGACGCGGTGGGAGTCGCGGAGGAAGAAGAAGACGAGCAACAGGGCCAGTACGGCCATGGCGATGGACTCGCCCACCACGCTCACGCCACTGATGACGTTGGACGCGGCCGTCCCGCCGAACTTGGTCAGCAGGTCCTTGGCATGGGCGGCGAGGTCGTCGAGCGAGGTGCCCGCCGCACCGAAGTGCTGGGTGACGGACCGCGCGGCCAGCCTGAGCGAGGCGATGATCTGGTCCCCGCTGTCGATGAGCGCGGCGACCACGATGTAGACGGCGCCGCCGACGACCACGACCACCGCGACACAGGTGAGCCCCGCGGCCAGCGACCGGTTGACCCCGACGTCCACCAGCCGCCGGTGCATCGGCCCGAGCAGCGCGGTGCCGAGGAGCGCGAGCAGCACGGGCACGACCGCCGTGCGGAACTCCCCGCACAGCCGGATCCCGACCCACGCCACACCGGCGACGAGCAGGATCACGGCGCACCAGGCGGCCAGCCGCCGGGCGCCCTCGGGGAGTAGCTGCACGCTTCCACCCGACCACGCGAGGGCCGGGCCGTCCCGCCGGGACGGCCCGGCCGGGTGACACGGCGTCAACGCGAAAAACCCTGCCCGCCGCGCGAAAGGCCCCGTCCGAGGTGCGGACGGGGCCTTTCGCGGTCGAGCGGAAGGGGGTCAGATCCCGCCCTCGGACATTCCGTGCACCGCCGGAACGGTGCCCAGGCGGCCCTTCTGGAAGTCCTCGAAGGCCTGCTGCAGCTCCTCGCGGGTGTTCATCACGAAGGGGCCGTAGTGGGCCATGGGCTCGCGGATCGGCTGTCCGCCGAGCAGGACGACCTCGAGGTCCGGCGTGTTCGCGTCCTGCTTCTCGTCCGCGCGGACGGTCAGCGAGCCGCCCGCGCCGAAGACGGCGGTCTGGCCGGTGTGGACCGGTCGACGGCCCGTACCGACGCTGCCGCGTCCGGCGAGGACGTACGCGAGACCGTTGAAGTCCTCGCGCCACGGGAGGGTCATCTCGGCCCCGGGCGCCAGGGTCGCGTGGACCATGGTGATCGGCGTGTGCGTGATGCCGGGACCCTGGTGGCCGTCGAGCTCACCGGCGATGACGCGCAGCAGCGCGCCGCCGTCGGGGGTGCTCAGCAACTGGACCGAGCCGCCGCGGATGTCCTGGTACCGGGGGGCCATCATCTTGTCCTTGGCCGGGAGGTTCACCCACAACTGGAGACCGTGGAAGAGGCCGCCGGACATGACGAGCGACTCCGGCGGGGCCTCGATGTGCAGGAGGCCGGCGCCCGCGGTCATCCACTGGGTGTCACCGTTGGTGATGGTGCCACCACCACCGTTGGAGTCCTGGTGGTCGAAGATGCCGTCGATGATGTAGGTCACGGTCTCGAAGCCACGGTGGGGGTGCCAGGGGGTGCCCTTGGGCTCGCCCGGCGCGTACTCCACCTCGCCCATCTGGTCCATCATGATGAACGGGTCGAGGTGGCGGTAGTTGATCCCGGCGAACGCACGGCGAACCGGGAAGCCCTCACCCTCGAAGCCGCTGGGCGCGGTCGTCACGGTGAGCACGGGACGGTCCACGGCGTCGGACGGCGCGACCACACGGGGAAGGGTCAGCGGGTTCTCGACGGTCACTGCAGGCATGTCGGTACCTCCTTGTGCTTCGAGTTTAGTTGATTGTTGAACTTTCTGCCACCCACAACGACGGACGCCCGGAGGGCATTCCCTCCGGGCGTCCGGACTGTCGTAGGGGGGTGGGCACCACTCGTAGTGGTTCGCCACCCGTGGTGGTTCGCTACCCGTACATACGGCGCATGGCGAAGTCCACCATCTGCTCCACGGCCTTCGCGTCGAAGACCATACGGTGCTCCCCCTCCATGTCGAGGACGAAGCCGTAGCCGGTGGGGAGCAGATCGATCACCTCGGCGCCGGTGATCACGAAGTACTTGGACTCCTTGCCGGCGTACCGGCGCAGCTCCTTGAGCGAGGTGAACATCGGGATGACCGGCTGCTGGGTGTTGTGCAGCGCCAGGAATCCGGGGTTGTCGCCGCGTGGGCAGTAGACCTTCGACGTCGCGAAGACCTGCTGAAAGTCCTCCGCGGACATCGATCCCGTGGTGAACGCCCGCACCGCGTCCGCCAGCGAGGGCGGGGACGGCTCGGGGTAGAGCGGCGGCTGCTGGCCGTAACCGCCGGGCATCTGCTGCTGCGGCGGGGCGTACTGCTGCTGGGCGCCCGCATTCTGGTCGTAGCCGTACATGGGTCAAAGAGTAGTCGGCCACATATGGGCCATCAGGGGTTGATTCTTATTACCGACGGGTAGCATCATCGTAGCTACTTGCCAGTACGTGTAACGAGGCTGCGAGTACCTCCACCTCCCCGATCCCTTACGGAGCCGTCGCCATGGGGCACTACAAGTCGAATCTCCGCGACATCGAGTTCAACCTCTTCGAGGTGCTCGGGCGCGACAAGCTGTACGGCACCGGACCGTTCGCGGAGATGGACGTCGACACCGCCAAGAGCGTCCTCGACGAGCTGGCCCGTCTCTCGGAGAACGAGCTGGCGGAGTCCTTCGCGGACGCCGACCGCAACCCGCCGGTCTTCGACCCGGAGACCAACACGGCTCCCGTACCGGCTTCCTTCAAGAAGTCGTACAAGGCCTTCATGGACTCCGAGTACTGGCGCCTGGGCCTGCCCGAGGAGCTCGGCGGCACCACCTCGCCCCGCTCCCTGATCTGGGCGTACGCGGAGCTGGTGCTCGGCGCCAACCCGGCGGTCTGGATGTACTCCTCCGGCCCCGCCTTCGCGGGCATCCTCTTCGAGGAGGGCACCGAGGTCCAGAAGCACATCGCGAAGATCGCCGTCGACAAGCAGTGGGGTTCCACCATGGTGCTCACCGAGCCGGACGCCGGCTCGGACGTGGGCGCGGGCCGCACCAAGGCGGTCCAGCAGGAGGACGGCTCCTGGCACATCGAGGGCGTGAAGCGCTTCATCACGTCCGGTGAGCACGACATGTCGGAGAACATCCTCCACTACGTGCTCGCCCGTCCCGAGGGCGCCGGCCCCGGCACCAAGGGCCTGTCCCTCTTCCTCGTCCCGAAGTACGAGTTCGACTTCGAGACCGGCGAGCTGGGCGAGCGCAACGGCGCGTACGCGACGAACGTCGAGCACAAGATGGGCCTCAAGGCGTCCAACACCTGCGAGATGACCTTCGGCGACCGCCACCCCGCCAAGGGCTGGCTGATCGGCGACAAGCACGACGGCATCCGCCAGATGTTCCGGATCATCGAGTTCGCCCGCATGATGGTCGGCACGAAGGCGATCTCCACGCTCTCGACCGGCTACCTGAACGCGCTGGAGTACGCCAAGGAGCGCGTCCAGGGCCCGGACCTCGCGAACTTCATGGACAAGACCGCGCCCAAGGTCACCATCACGCACCACCCCGACGTGCGCCGCTCGCTGATGACGCAGAAGGCGTACGCCGAGGGCATGCGCGCCCTGGTGCTGCACACCGCCGCGATCCAGGACGAGATCCAGGTCAAGGAGGCCGCCGGCGAGGACGCCGCCGCCCTGGAGGCCCTCAACGACCTGCTCCTGCCGATCGTGAAGGGCTACGGCTCCGAGAAGGGCTACGAGCAGCTCGCCCAGTCGCTGCAGACCTTCGGCGGCTCCGGCTTCCTGCAGGAGTACCCGATCGAGCAGTACATCCGCGACGCCAAGATCGACACCCTGTACGAGGGCACCACCGCGATCCAGGGCCAGGACTTCTTCTTCCGGAAGATCGTCCGCAACCAGGGCGCGGCGCTGAACTCCCTCGCCGAGGACATCAAGAAGTTCCTGGCGCTCGGCACGGGCGGCGAGGACCTGTCCGCGGCCCGCGAGCAGCTCGCCAAGGCGGCCGTCGAGCTGGAGGCCATCGTCGGCCTCATGCTCACGGACCTGGCGGCCACCGAGCAGGACGTCAAGAACATCTACAAGGTCGGCCTCAACACCACCCGCCTGCTGCTGGCCTCCGGCGACGTGGTCGTCGGATACCTGCTGCTGCGCGGTGCCGCCGTGGCCGCCGAGAAGCTGGAGACGGCCTCGGCGAAGGACAGGCCCTTCTACACCGGCAAGATCGCCGCGGCGAAGTTCTTCGCCGCCAACGTCCTGCCCGGCGTCACCGGCGCCCGCAAGCTCGCCGAGGGCGTGGACCTGGACCTGATGGAGCTGGACGAGGCGGCGTTCTGATCCTCGTGATCCTCGTGGTCTGAGGGCATCGTCGTCGGCGGCCCGTTCCCGGAGCGAATCTCCGGGGGCGGGCCGCCGCCGTATGCGGCCACAGGGGGCTGGCGGCAGCCCGCTCCTCGCGTGGATGTCCCACATGGCCCCGCTCGGATTTCCCGCACGGCCCCGCACGGATTCGAAGCCCGCGGGGCGCGGGGAGCGAACCGGAACCTGCCCCTCCAGTCAGATGTCCGTCCTTCACATCCCCCTTACGAGGGGCCGTCCCCATCGCCGAGAGCGGGCCCTCGGGCGTCGTTAAGGTGAACCCATGAGCACAAGCGCCCGCTTCGACCGCGGCCACACCGACGACCTCATGACCTTTCTGGCGGCGAGCCCGACGCCGTACCACGCCGTGGCGAACGCCGCCGAGCGGCTGGAGAAGGCCGGATTCCGTCAGGTCGCCGAGACCGATGCCTGGGAGGGGACGAGCGGCGGCAAGTACGTGCTGCGCGGCGGCGCGATCGTCGCCTGGTACGTGCCCGAGGGTGCCGAGCCGCACACCCCGTTCCGGATCGTGGGCGCGCACACCGACTCCCCCAATCTGCGGGTGAAGCCGCAGCCGGACAGCGGGGCGCACGGCTGGCGCCAGGTCGCCGTGGAGATCTACGGCGGCCCGCTGATGAACTCCTGGCTGGACCGGGACCTGGGGCTGGCGGGACGGCTGACGCTGAAGGACGGCTCCTCGCGCCTGGTGAACATCGACCGGCCCCTGCTGCGCGTGCCCCAGCTCGCCGTGCACCTCGACCGTTCCGTCACCACCGACGGCCTCAAGCTCGACAAGCAGCGTCATCTGCAGCCCGTCTGGGGTCTGGGCGACCCCGGCGAGGGCGATCTGATCGCCTTCCTGGAGGAGGAGTCGGGGCTGCCGGCGGGTGAGGTCACCGGCTGGGACCTGATGACCCACTCCGTCGAGCGGCCCGCGTACCTGGGCCGCGACAAGGAGCTGGTGGCCGGACCGCGCATGGACAACCTGCTGTCCGTGCACGCCGGTACGGCGGCGCTGATCGCGGCGGCGACGGGCGAGGGCTCCCCCTCCGGTTCAGATTCCGGTTCGGGTTCGGGTTCGGGTTCCGGCTCGGGGCTTTCGTACATCCCCGTCCTCGCGGCCTTCGACCACGAGGAGAGCGGCTCGCAGAGCGACACCGGCGCCGACGGTCCGCTGCTCGGCGGCGTGCTGGAACGCTCGGTGTTCGCGCGGGGCGGCTCGTACGAGGACCGGGCGCGCGCCTTCGCGGGCACCATCTGTCTCTCCTCCGACACCGGCCACGCGGTCCACCCCAACTACGCGGAGCGGCACGACCCGACGCACCACCCGCGGGCGGGCGGCGGCCCCATCCTCAAGGTGAACGTCAACAACCGCTACGCCACGGACGGTTCGGGCCGTGCGGTCTTCGCCGCCGCCTGCGCGAAGGCCGGCGTGCCCTTCCAGTCCTTCGTCTCCAACAACTCGATGCCCTGCGGCACCACCATCGGCCCGATCACCGCGGCCCGCCACGGCATCAGGACCGTCGACATCGGCGTGGCCATCCTCTCGATGCACAGCGTCCGCGAACTCTGCGGCGCTGACGACCCGTTCCTGCTGGCCAACGCGCTGGTGGCGTTCCTGGAGGGTTGGTAGTGGCCTTCCTGGAGGGTTGGTTCCGCATGCCCGGCGCGCCGCCGGGTACCCGGTCCGGGCCTGAGAGAAGCCGAGTTGGTTACAAGGAGGCGACACCCATGAGCCTGGGCGGATGCATCATCCTGATCGCAGCGGGGGCGGTCCTCACATTCGCGACCGACTGGCACATGAAGGGGGTCAACCTCGACCTGGTCGGCCTCATCTTCATGATCGTCGGGCTGATCGGCGTGGTGACGTTCAGCAGCATCGCCAGGAGGCGCCGGGTGGTCATGCCGCCCAGCACCCCGGTGATCGAGGAGGAGCGGCACCACCGGGGCGGCTACGGCGTGTAGCCGCCGCACGAAAGTGGGGACGGTCAGTCGGCCGTGCCCGCCAGCACCAGCGGCAGCCGGTCCGTGCCACCCTCGGTGAGGCGGACCGGCACGCCCCAGTCCTGCTGGTGGACATGGCAGGCCGGGTGCTCTCCCCCAGTCTTCGACCGGGAGGTGCCCCCAGCCGGGTCGTCGTCGCAGGACGCCGCCATCGCGGAGACGTGCAGGACGCCCTCCGTGACGGCCGGGTTCAGCTCCAGGGCGCGGAAGAGATCGGTTCCCGCGCCCTCGCCCGTGAGCAGCAGCTCGGGCGGGGTCGAGGAGACCAAAAGCCTGGTGGACGGGCCGTAGCGCATGTCGAGCTTCTGGCCGGCCGGCGCCTGGAAGATCACGTCCAACCGGAGCCCTCCCGGCGCGACTTCGGTCGCCGCGCGCTGGGTGCGGTGGGCCACCGACTCCACCCGCACGGCCTCCTCCGGGAGCCGCAGCCGGGTCAGCCGGTGTCGCGCCGACTCCACGACCACGATGTCGTCCCCGACGAGAACCGCGTCGCTGGGCTCCCTCAAGTCGGTCGCCAGCGTGGTCACCTCGCCCGTCGCGGGGTCGTAGCGGCGCAGTGCGTGGTTGTACGTGTCGCTGACCGCGACCGAGCCGTCGGGGAGGGCCGTGACACCCAACAAGTGCTGGAACAGGGCCTGTTCGGCGGCTCCGTCTCGGTGCCCGAAGTCGAAAAGACCGGTGCCGACGGCGGTGTGCACGCTCCCGTCGACGTCCACCCAGCGCAGGGCGCTCGTCTCGGAGTCGGCGACCCAGAGCCGGTCGGCGGTGGCGGCGAGCCCGGACGGCTGCGCGAACCAGGCCTCGGCCCCCGGCCCGTCCACGAGCCCCTCGTTCGTCGTACCGGCGGCGACCCCGACGGTGGCGCCCTCCGGGTCGTACGCCCACAACTGGTGCACCCCGGCCATGGCGATCCAGACCTTCCCACCGAACAGCGCCACGTCCCACGGCGAGGACAGGTCCATCTCGCGCGCCGGGCCGGACGTCGGCGAGCCCCGCCACCACTGGCGTCCCGTCCCCGCGAGGGTGCTGACCTCGCCGGTCACGAGGTCCAGGCGGCGCAGCGCGTGGTTCACGGTGTCCGCGACGACGACCGAACCGTCGTCGAGCAGCGCCAGCCCCTGCGGCTCGCTGAACCCGGCCTCCTCGGCCGACCCGTCCACGAACCCCCGCACCCCGGAGCCGATCCGCCGTACGACGCTCTCCCCGTCGCCCTCCAGCTCGACGAGCTGGTGCCGGGTCGTGTCGCTGACCAGGAGGTTCCCGCTCGGCAGGGCGAGGGCCTTGCCGGGGAAGCGGAGCGCCGTGGGCTCGGGCTCGGGTGCCACGTACGGCCCGTCGCCACGGCGCAGCGTCCCCTTGGCCGCGTGCTCGGCCTCCAGCTCCTCCACCAGGCGGGCGATCGCGTGCGCGTGCCCCTCACCGGCGTGCTGCGCGACCACGTATCCCTCGGGGTCGATCACGACGAGCGTCGGCCAGGCACGCACGGCGTACTGCTTCCAGGTCGCGAGCTCGGGATCGTCGAGCACCGGGTGCTCGACCCCGTACCGCTCCACCGCGTCCACGACCGCCTGGTGCTCGGCCTCGTGCACGAACTTCGGCGAGTGCACCCCGATGATCACCACCGTGTCCCGGTGCTTCTCCTCCAGCTCCCGCAGCTCATCCAGGACATGCAGACAGTTGATGCAGCAGAAGGTCCAAAAATCGAGGATGACGATGCGTCCTCGCAGGTCGGCGAGGGTGTACTGCTGCTCCCCCGTGTTCAACCAGCCGCCCTTGCCGATCAGCTCGGGGGCGCGGACACGGACGCGACGGGGGGTGGGTGCCGAGGCTGCGGTCGGGGCGGAGTCGTTCATGGAAACAAGGGTGCCACCCGCCACCGACAGTCAGGTCAGGGCATGCCCCGTGGTGGCGTCCACGTGGTCCGGGATCTCGTCGTGGCGGTCGCCGACGGTGACGGTTCCGGTGGGCTCGAAGAGCAGGATCGCGGCGCCGGTCGGGGCGGCCGGCCTGTGTTCGGTGCCGCGGGGGACGGTGAAGACGGAGCCCTTGGGGAGGACGACGGTCCGCTCGCCCGCCGTCTCCCGGAGCGCGATGGTCAACTCGCCCTCCAGGACCAGGAAGAACTCGTCCGTGTGGTCGTGCACGTGCCACACGTGCTCGCCCTCGACCTTGGCGATGCGCACGTCGTAGTCGTTGACGGCGGCGACGATACGGGGGCTCCAGAGGTCGGAGAAGGAGGCGAGGGCGGTGGAGAGGGCGATGGGCTCACTGCCGCTGTTCGAAGAGGTCGCGTGGGTGCTGCTCGAAGAAGCCATGTGGGCATCCTCGGCGGTGGTGCGGCAAGGGCACGAGTGCTAGAAATCGCATATGGCGCAAGAATCCTCTCATCGTGTCGTGCTGGTCGTCGACGAGAACTCGAACCCGTTCGAGATGAGCTGCGCCATCGAGGTCTTCGGGCTGCCCCGGCCCGAACTGGGGCGGGAGCTGTACGACTTCCGGCTCTGTGCCGCCGGTCCGCTGACGCGGATGCGGGACGGCTTCTTCACACTTACCGGAGTCGCCGGGCTGGAGGCGGCCGAGGAGGCGGACACGCTGATCGTGCCGAACCGGCCGGACACCGAGGCCCCGCGCTCACCCCGAGTGCTGGACGTCGTACGCCGGGCACACGCGCGCGGCGCACGGCTGCTCGGCTTCTGCTCGGGCGCGTTCACGATCGCGGAGGCCGGGCTGCTCGACGGGCGGCGGGCGGCCTGCCACTGGATGTGGGCGGACTCCTTCCGGGAACGGTTCCCGGCGGTGCGCCTGGAGCCGGACGTCCTCTTCGTGGACGACGGCGACATCCTCACGGCGTCCGGCAGCGCCTCCGCGCTCGACCTGGGCCTGCACGTCGTACGGCGGGACCACGGCGCCGAGATCGCCAACGCGGTCAGCCGAAGGCTCGTGTTCGCGGCGCACCGGGACGGAGGTCAACGGCAGTTCGTGGAGCGGCCGGTGCCCGACGTGCCGGACGAGTCGCTGGGTCCGCTGCTCGCGTGGGTGCAGGAACGGCTGGGCGAGCCGATGACGGTGGCGGACCTCGCAGCCCGCGCGGCCGTCTCCCCCGCCACGCTCCACCGCCGTTTCCGAACCCAACTGGGCACCACGCCACTGGCCTGGCTCACCGGGGAACGCGTCGCCGTCGCCTGCCGGTTGATCGAGCGGGGAGAGGAACGGCTGGACGTCGTGGCCGAGCGGAGCGGCCTGGGTACGGCGGCCAATCTACGGGCACGGCTACGGCGGGAGACCGGACTGAGCCCGTCGGCGTACCGGAGACGGTTCGGGCCGGCCCCTGGAGAAGCGGTGACACCCGGCCCCTTCGTGAGGAAGGAGCCGGGCGCGGGGCCTCCGGCCTCAGGAGGCGCGGGTCTTCCGGCTTCAGGAGGACGGAGAGGGATCGGGCTGTGAAGGGGCCCGGGATCCGACCTGCTTGCCCCAGGCCTCCGACACCGCCTTCGGGATCTTCGTCGTCAGGCCCCCCTCCTGGGTGAAGGCGAGCCCTCGGCCGTAGTCGCCACCGCCACAGCCGGGAGACTCACGTCCGAGATGCCCTCCTGCCGCAGCTCACCCTTCGCGCACGTGCCCCGCGCGCACAGCTCGAAGGAGGCGCCCCCGAGCTCGCCGTAGCCCTTGTGGACGAACAGCACGCCGACACTGGAGACAGTGCCCACGCCGGCGCGGCCCTCCGTAGAGGAGCACCCGGACGCGACCGCGAGCAGGACGTCCACGCCGACGAGGGCACGCGGTCCGGTTGCGGACGTTTCCTCGATCGCCTGTCTTTCCGTCATCGCTCGCCCCGGCCCCCGCCATCGGAGAGGGTGAACGCGTGATGATCTTGCGGTTGCCGGGAACCGGTACCGGTATGAGATTCCTCGTACGCGACCGGCTCCTCGGCTTCGGTGACGACTACTGGATCGAGGACGACCAGGGCAACAAGGTGTTCCTCGTCGACGGCAAGGCGATGCGACTGCGGGACACCTTCGAGCTGAAGGACACCCGCGGGCGTGTCCTCATCGACATCCACCAGAAGATGTTCGCCCTGCGGGACACGATGGCGATCGGGCGGGACGGGGAACCGCTGGCGACGATCAGACGCAAGCGGCTGTCCCTGCTCCGCAACCACTACCGGGTGTCCCTGGTGGACGGTACGGAACTCGACGTCAGCGGCAAGATCCTCGACCGCGAGTTCGCCGTCGAGTACGAGGGTGAGCTGCTGGCGGTGATCTCGCGCCGTTGGCTGCACGTACGGGAGACGTACGGCGTCGACGTCGTCCGCGAGGACGCGGACCCCGCGCTGCTGATCGCGGTGGCGGTGTGCGTGATCCACCTGGCGGAGAAGGAGCGGGGCGAGGATTGACTCAGCGGCGCGGTGCCGTCAGGCCCAGCATCCGGTCCTTCAGCGCCGGGAACTGCTCCCGCGTGGTCGCGACCTTGCCGGGGTCGAAGTCCACCGTGAGCACCTGCTCCCCGGCCCCGGCCTCCGCCAGGACCTCCCCCCACGGATCGACCACGATCGAGTGACCGGCCTGGGGAACGCCCGCGTGCGTGCCGGCCGTTCCACAGGCAAGAACGAACGCCTGGTTCTCGACCGCGCGGGCCTGCGCGAGCAGCGTCCAGTGGGAGCGGCGCCGCTCGGGCCAGCCGGCCGAGAGGACGAGGGTCTCGGCGCCGGCGTCGACGAGCCCGCGGAAGAGCTCGGGGAAGCGGAGGTCGTAGCAGGTGGCGATGCCGACGGTGGTCTCCGGCAGACGGACCGTCACCAGTTCGCCGCCCGCACCCATCAGTACGGCCTCGCCCTTGTCGAAGCCGAAGCGGTGGATCTTGCGGTAGGCGGCGGCCAGGTCGCCGGAGGGGGTGAAGACGAGGGAGGTGTTGTAGAGCGTGCCGTCGGCGTCCCGCTCGGGGATCGACCCGGCGTGCAGCCAGGTGCCCGCGTCGCTCGCCGCCTTCGCCATGGCCTCGAACGTCGGCCCTTCGAGGGACTCCGCCTCCGTACCGAACGCCTCGTAGGCGAACGCGCCGGTGGTCCACAGCTCCGGCAGCACGATCAGATCGACTCCGGCTTGTTCTCGTACCAGAGTTGCCACACGCCGCCGACGCGAATCGACCGTTTCGCCGTCGTTTACGTCGATCTGGAGGAGAGAGGCGCGCACACTACCACCGTCCTGGCATTCGAGCCGTCCATACAGGCCTACGATCGTCACACGAAAGCACTGCCGGGGTGCCTCACAGCAGCGTAACTTAGCGTCCCAAGACACCCGCCACCTGAGCACTGCCCGCGTCCAACCGCCCGAGGGGTCCCGTTCCGTGAGTCTGCATCCCAGCCTTCAGTCCTACGCCGACGCCTGGACCCACTCCGTCGATGCGATATCCGAGTTGGTGTCGCCGCTGGTGGAAGGCGAGTGGAACCGGCGCACGCCCTGCCCCGGCTGGTCGGTGCGGGATCTCGTCTCGCATGTCATCGGGCTCGACTGCGAGATGCTGGGCGATCCGCGGCCCATCCACACGCTCCCCCGCGACCTGTACCACGTGACGAACGAACACCAGCGGTACATGGAGATGCAGGTCGACGTGCGCCGCCACCACACGGCGCCGGAGATGACCTCCGAACTGGAGTACACGATCATCCGCCGCAACCGTCAGCTGCGGAACGAGTCGCGGCAGCCGGACGCCAAGGTGCGCGGGCCGCTCGGGACCGAGATCACCCTCGAACAGGCGATGCGCAGGCGTGCGTTCGACGTATGGGTGCACGAGCAGGACCTGCGGGTGGCCCTCGGCGTGCCCGCCAACCTCGACTCTCCCGGCGCACACATCGTCCGCGACAAGCTCCTCGGGGCCCTGCCGAAGGTCGTCGCCAAGGACGCGGGGGCGCCCGCGAACTCGGCGGTCGTCTTCGACATCCACGGGCCGCTGGAGTTCCTGCGGACGGTGCGGGTCGATGCGGACGGACGCGGCTCGATAGACGGTGCCCCCTCGCTCGGCCCGGCCGCCACCCTCAGCCTCGACTGGGAGACGTACTTCCGTCTCGCCTGCGGCCGCGTCACGGCCGACGCCGTCTCCGACCGCATCAAGACGGAGGGCGACCCGGAACTGACCACGGCCATCCTGAGGAACTTCGCGGTCACCCCGTAGCGCGGGGTTCTTCGACTGCGGGTGAAGGGGAGCCTGCGGGTGGGCGGGGGCTGGTCAGGCAGTTCCCCGCGCTCCTGAAGGGCGCTACGCGGGGACGTGTACCGTCTCCACGCGGCTGGCCACCAGCCGCTCACGCTCCCTGCGCGCCGCCTGCTTCCGCAACCGGAAGATCTGACTCAGCCCCAGCGACTGAAGGACGAACACGGCGGAGAAGGCGACGCGATAGTTGTCCCCGGTCGCGTCCAGCAGCACGCCGATCGCGAACAACGTCGTCATGGAGGCGACGAAACCACCCATGTTGGTGATCCCGGACGCGGTGCCCTGCCGCTCCGGCGGATTCGCGGGCCGCGCGAAGTCGAACCCGATCATGGAAGCCGGCCCACACGCCCCGAGCACCGCGCACAGCACGACCAGCAGCCACATGGGATCCCGGTCACCGGGATACGCCAGCGCACTCGCCCAGACCACGGCCGTCGCCGTCACCGTCCCGAGCGCCAGCGGAAGCCGCGCCGCGTGATGCCGGGCGACGATCTGCCCGTAGACAAGACCCACGAACATGTTGGACAGCACCACGAGGGTGAGCAGTTCACCGGCCGTCGCCCGCGACAGCCCCTGCGCCTGGACCAGGAAGGGCATGCCCCACAGGAGCAGGAAGACCATCGCCGGGAACTGTGTCGTGAAGTGCACCCACATCCCCAGTCGCGTACCGGGCTCCCGCCACGACGCCGCGATCTGCCGCCGCACATACGCGGCCCCCTGGTGCGGGAACGGCTCCGGCTCGTGCCCCTCGGGGTGGTCCTTCAGGAAGAGAAGAAGGAGTACGAGGACGACGACTCCGGCGAACGCGCTGCCCGCGAACGCCGTCGTCCACCCCACCCCGTGCAGCAATCGCGCGATGACGAGGGTGGAGACCAGGTTGCCCGCCATGCCCACCAGACCGGCGAGCTGCGCGACCAACGGCCCCCGCCGCGCCGGGAACCACCGCGTGCCCAGCCGCAGCACGCTGATGAACGTCATCGCGTCCCCGCAGCCCAGCAGCGCGCGCGAGGCCAGGGCCATCCCGTACGTGGAGGAGAACGCGAAGCCCAACTGGCCCGCGGTGAAGAGCAGTACGCCGATGGTCAGCACCTTCTTGGTGCCGAGTCCGTCGACCAGCAGTCCCACGGGTATCTGCATGCCCGCGTAGACGAGGAGTTGCAGGATCGAGAAGGTGGAGAGGGCGGAGGCGTTCACATGGAAGCGGTCCGCGGCGTCGAGCCCGGCCACTCCCAGCGAGGTACGGAAGATGACGGCGACGAAATAGACGGAGACGCCGATGCCCCAGACGCCGATCGCGCGGCGACCGCCGGGCGGGTCTCCGGGGAGCGAGACGGCCGAGTGGGAGCTCATCGGACCTCTCCCCGCGCCAGGTTCGAGAACCAGTTGACGTGACTGTGGACGATATCGACCGCCGCCTGCGCGTCGCCGGACCGCAGTGCTTCGAGGATCGCCTCGTGCTCGGTGAGCGTCTTGGTGATCCGGTCGGGGTGCGCGTGCATGACGGCGACGCCCATCCGCAACTGCCGGTCGCGCAACTGGTCGTAGAGCCGGGAGAGGATCTCGTTGCCGCCACTGCGGACGATCTCGGCGTGGAAGCAGCGGTCGGTGACGGCGGCGCCGGCCAGGTCTCCCGCGGCTGCCTGCTCCTTCTGCTGCGCGAGAAGTTCCTCCAGGCGCGCGATGAGATGCGGCGACGCGGGTACGGCCTTGCGGACCGAGTGTTCCTCCACGAGCTGCCGTGTCTCGACCACGTCCGCGATCTCCTGCGCGGAGACGGGCAGGACGAGCGCGCCCTTCTTCGGGTAGAGCTTGATCAGGCCCTCGACCTCGAGCCGGAGCAACGCCTCGCGCACCGGCGTCCGCGAGACCCCCACGGCCTCGGCGAGCTCGCCCTCGGTGAGCAGCGTCCCACCCTCGTAACGACGTTCCAGGACGCCCCGCTTGACGTGGGCGTAGACGCGGTCGGCGGCGGGGGGTTGCTTGGTGGCGGGAGGAGCGGTCACGGACGGCGCGGCAGGCATGCGCACATCATAGATACAACACGTACACATGGTCGTGCGTCGTCCAGGATGCGGACCGGTAGCCTTCACGCGGTCAACGCCCGCCCCTTGGCGTAACCCACGTCACACAATTCCACCCCCTCTTCCGTGCATCCCTTTGGGCCCCTCGCTAGTCCGTACGTAAGACGGCACTGCCATGTGCCGTTCTCCCAGGGGCATTTCGCGCATTCGGAGCGTTCATTTTGATTACCGGCATTAAGGGCACGCGTTTCCGTCGAGCCGCCGCTGTCACCGTTACCACCGGCGCCGTACTGGCGGCCGGAGCCTTCGGGGCCGCCCCCGCAGGGGCCGTCACGACGCCCACCATCGCCGCCGCCGGCGGCTACGTGATGAACAACGGCACGGCCAAGACCTTGTACACCAAGGCTGCGGACACCAAGCGTTCCACCGGTTCCACCACCAAGATCATGACCGCGAAGGTCGTGCTCTCGCAGCCGAACCTCAACCTCGACGCCAAGGTCACGATCCAGAAGGCGTACAGCGACTACATCGTCGCGAACACCGCGTCCTCCGCCCACCTGATCGTCGGCGACAAGGTCACCGTCCGTCAGCTCCTCTACGGTCTGATGCTGCCGTCCGGCTGTGACGCCGCCTACGCGCTCGCCGACAAGTTCGGCTCGGGCTCCACCCGTGCCGCCCGTGTGAAGTCGTTCATCGGCAAGATGAACACCACCGCGCGGAGCCTCGGCATGACGAACACGAAGTTCGACTCGTTCGACGGCATCGGCAACGGCAACAACTACTCGACGCCGCGCGACCTGACGAAGCTCGCCAGCAGCGCGATGAAGAGCACCACGTTCAAGACGGTCGTGAAGACCAAGTCGTACACGGCGAAGACCGTCACGAAGACCGGCAGCACCCGCACCATGGCGGCGTGGACCAACACGAACACGCTGCTCAGCAGCTACAGCGGCACCATCGGCGTGAAGACCGGCTCCGGCCCCGAGGCCAAGTACTGCCTCGTCTTCGCCGCCACCCGCAACGGCAAGACGATCATCGGCACGGTCCTCGCGTCGACCTCGATCACCCAGCGCGCCACGGACGCCACCAAGCTCCTGAACTACGGCTTCGCCAGGTAGTTCCCGGACGGAGTGGTTCCCGCACACCACAGCCGAAGGGGGCCCGTCGCCGAACGCGACGGGCCCCCTTCGTCGTGCCGCGCGCCGACTGCGCGCCGGCGCTCACGCCCAGGTGATCAGGCGCTTCGGCTGTTCCAGGATCGCCGCCACGTCGGCCAGGACCTTGGAGCCCAGTTCGCCGTCGACCAGGCGGTGGTCGAAGCTCAGCGCGAGCGTCGTCACCTGGCGGGGCTTGACCTTGCCCTTGTGGACCCAGGGCTGGAGCTTGATCGCGCCGATCGCGAGGATCGCCGACTCGCCGGGGTTGAGGATCGGCGTGCCGGTGTCGACGCCGAAGACGCCGACGTTCGTGATCGTGACCGTGCCGCCCTGCATCGCGGCGGGTGAGGTCTTGCCCTCGCGGGCCGTGGCCACCAGCTCGCCCAGGGACCCGGCGAGTTGGGGGAGCGTCTTGGTGTGGGCGTCCTTGATGTTCGGGACGATCAGACCACGCGGGGTGGCGGCGGCGATGCCCAGGTTCACGTAGTGCTTGAGCACGATCTCCTGGGCCGCCTCGTCCCAGGACGCGTTGACGTCCGGGTTGCGCTTGATGGCGACCAGCAGGGCCTTGGCGATGAGCAGGAGCGGGTTGACCCGCAGGCCCTGCATCTCCTTGTCCTGCTTGAGCTCCTCGACGAGCTTCATCGTGCGCGTCACGTCGACCGTCACGAACTCCGTGACGTGCGGCGCGGTGAACGCCGAGCCGATCATCGCGGCGGCCGTGGCCTTGCGGACCCCCTTGATCGGGATACGCGTCTCACGCGCCGTGTCGTACGTCACGACCGGAGCGGGAGCCTGGGCCTGGGCGGGAACCGGCGGCGCCGTCACCGCCGTCACCGACGGCTGCTCGGGGGCCGGAGCCGGTGCGACCGCCGCGTGCACGTCCTCGCGCGTGATGATGCCGTCCGGGCCCGAAGGCGTGATCGTGGCCAGATCGACGCCGAGGTCCTTGGCCAGCTTGCGGACCGGGGGCTTGGCGAGGGGGCGCTGCCCGACCACCACGGACGCGTGGCCGTTGAGCTCGCCCTGGATCGCGGTCGCCGCCAGGAACGTCTCGGGCTGCTGGGCCGGGACCTCGGTGCCCTTGCGGGGGCGGCGCTTCGTGGAGGCCTCGGCCACCCCGTACCCGACGAGGACCGGTGTGCGGCCCTCGGGCTTGGGTTCCTCGGCGACCGGTGCCTGGGGGGTGGGGGCGGCGGGCGCCTCGGCCACAGGCGCTTCCTCGGCGAGGGGAGCCTGCCCGGTGGGTGCCGATCCGCCGGCCACGTCGACCGCGATGATCACCTGGCCCACGTCCACCGTCGTCCCCTCGGGGAAGTGGAGTTCGCGCACCACGCCGTCGTACGGGATGGGCAGTTCCACGGCGGCCTTGGCGGTCTCGACCTCGCAGACGACCTGGCCGTCGGTGACCGTGTCACCGGGCTGGACGTACCACTTGAGGATCTCCGCCTCGGTGAGCCCCTCGCCCACGTCGGGCATCTTGAACTCGCGGAGCCCCGACGCGTTCTCAGTCATCGTCGTCACGACCCTCTCCTCAGTACGCCAGTGAGCGGTCGACGGCGTCGAGCACCCGGTCCAGGCCCGGAAGGTACTCCTCCTCCAGGCGCGCCGGCGGATAGGGGGCGTGATAGCCGCCCACCCGCAGGACGGGTGCCTCCAGGTGGTAGAAGCACCGCTCCGTGATGCGGGCGGCGATCTCCGCGCCCGTACCGAGGAAGACCGGGGCCTCGTGCACCACGACCAGGCGGCGGGTCTTCTCCACCGAGGCCTGGACGGAGTCGAAGTCGATCGGGGACATCGAGCGCAGGTCCAGGACCTCGATCGACTTGCCCTCCTCCTGAGCGGCCGCGGCCGCCTCCAGGCAGACCTTCACCATCGGGCCGTAGGCGGCGAGCGTCAGATCGCTGCCCTCGCGCGCCACGACCGCCTTGTGCAGCGGTCCGGGAATCGCGTCGGTGGTGACCTCGCCCTTGTCCCAGTAGCGCCGCTTCGGCTCGAAGAAGATCACCGGGTCGTCGCTCTGGATGGCCTGCTGCATCATCCAGTAGGCGTCCGACGCGTTCGACGGGGAGACCACCTTCAGGCCCGCCACGTGCGCGAACAGCGCCTCGGGGGACTCGGAGTGGTGCTCGACCGCGCCGATGCCACCGCCGTACGGAATCCGGATCACGACGGGAAGCTTGATCTTGCCCAGCGCCCGCGCGTGCATCTTCGCGAGCTGCGTGACGATCTGGTCGTACGCCGGGAAGACGAAACCGTCGAACTGGATCTCCACCACCGGCCGGTAGCCGCGCAGCGCGAGACCGATCGCCGTGCCGACGATGCCCGACTCCGCGAGCGGGGTGTCGATGACCCGGTCCTCGCCGAAGTCCTTCTGGAGCCCGTCGGTGACCCGGAAGACACCGCCGAGCTTGCCGACGTCCTCACCCATGATCAGGACCTTGGGGTCGGCGTCGAGGGCCGTACGCAGCGACTCGTTGATCGCCTTGGCCAACGCCATCTTTTCCGCAGCCATCGCTACTTGCCCTCCCCTTCATCCGCGAACGACGCCTGGTAGGCGGCGAACTGGGCCCTCTCCTCGTCGACGAGCGCGTGCCCGTCGGCGTACACGTTCTCGAAGATGGCGAAGTGGTCCGGGTCCGGCATGGCGCGGACGACTTCGCGTACTCGTTTGCCCAACGCCTCGCTCTCGGCCTCAAGTTCCGCGAAGAATCCCTCGTCCGCGTGGTTTGAAGCCTCCAGGTACGTGCGCAGGCGCAGGATCGGGTCCTTCGCCTCCCACGACTCGCGCTCCTCGTCGGCCCGGTACTTGGTCGGGTCGTCGGAGGTGGTGTGCGCGCCCATGCGGTAGGTGTACGCCTCCACGAGGGTGGGGCCCTCGCCGCGGCGGGCACGCTCCAGCGCCCACTTGGTGACCGCCAGGCAGGCGAGGACGTCGTTGCCGTCGACCCGGACGCCCGGGAAGCCGTAGCCCTGCGCGCGCTGGTAGAGCGGGACGCGGGTCTGCTTCTCGGTCGGCTCGGAGATCGCCCACTGGTTGTTCTGGCAGAAGAACACGACCGGGGCGTTGTAGACCGCGGAGAAGGTGAACGATTCAGCGACGTCGCCCTGGCTGGAGGCGCCGTCCCCGAAGTACGCGATCACGGCCGAGTCCGCGCCGTCCTTGGCGACGCCCATGGCGTAGCCGGTGGCGTGCAGCGTCTGCGAGCCGATGACGATCGTGTACAGGTGGAAGTTGTTGCTGTTCGGGTCCCAGCCGCCGTTGTTCACACCCCGGAACATGCCGAGCAGGTTGGTCGGGTCGACCCCGCGGCACCAGGCGACGCCGTGCTCACGGTAGGTCGGGAAGACGTAGTCGTCCTCGCGGGTGGCCCGCCCGGAGCCGATCTGGGCGGCCTCCTGGCCGAGCAGCGAGGCCCACAAACCCAGCTCGCCCTGGCGCTGCAGGGAGGTGGCCTCGGCGTCGAAGCGACGGGTCAGCACCATGTCCCGGTACAGACCGCGCAGGTCTTCGGGCGTGATGTCGGCGACGTACGGGTCGTACGTGGCGTCCTTGACCCGCTCGCC
This sequence comes from Streptomyces sp. NPDC111656, assembly GCF_055656965.1. NCBI lineage: Bacteria > Bacillati > Actinomycetota > Actinomycetes > Kitasatosporales > Streptomycetaceae > Streptomyces > Streptomyces sp. NPDC111656. The sequence goes on along the minus strand of NZ_JBVKCA010000008.1, from coordinate 195,925 downwards.
CTCCGGCGTCAGCAGCTGGACGAGCTCGGGACCGGGGCCCGATGCGCCAGGTGCGCCGGGTACGCCCGGTGACTTCTTGCCGGCCGCGCTGGTGCGCTTGCTCGCGGCGCTCTTCGTACCGGTCGTACCGGCGCCGCTTTTCGCAGCGGTCGTACCGGCGCTGCGTCGCGGCTTGCGCGCGGCAGTGCTCTCCACGGTCACGTGTGCTCCTCCGTCGGTCCGGCCCCCGGGGTTGCCGGGTGGCCAGTGCGGCTCGCCTGTTCCAAGTACCCGTGCACGGGGTGGGTGCACTCGGCCGGGAACAGGCGTGACAGGTGCCCCGGCGAGCGCCCTGCAACGGCCACGTTACCCAGTGCTCCACAATTCTGTGAAACCCCTCCTGACCTGCGTTTTTGCTTGGACTTCCCACTATTTATTAGTCGGATTTCCAAGTAATGCACGCAGGTCGGGAACAGTCGCTGGTCACAGCACTGGTCACAGCCTCGCAGGGGGCCGGAACACGGGCACGTTATCCCGGTCACCCCAGCCACGGGAAGAGTTCACCCCGGGCAGGACCAAGGGTGGCGTGTGACACTGACTTTGTGCCCGAAAGCGGAAAAATTACCGTATTTCTCCTCGACGATCACGAAGTGGTACGCCGCGGTGTCCATGAGTTGCTTTCGGGCGAGGACGACATCGAGGTCGTCGGCGAGGCCGGTACGGCGGCCGACGCGCTGGCGCGGATCCCGGCCACGGCCCCGGACGTCGCGGTCCTGGACGTACGGCTCCCGGACGGCAGCGGAGTGGAGGTCTGCCGCGAGGTCCGGTCGCGGAACGAGAACATCAAATGCCTGATGCTGACCTCCTTCGCGGACGACGAGGCGCTTTTCGACGCGATCATGGCGGGCGCGTCGGGCTATGTGCTGAAAGCGATCCGCGGCGCCGAACTGCTGTCGGCCGTGCGCGATGTCGCGGCCGGCAGGTCGCTGCTCGACCCCGTGGCCACCGCCCAGGTCCTGAATCGGCTGCGACACGGCGGCGGTGCCAGGAACGGCGACAAGCTCGGGCACCTCACCGAGCAGGAGCGCAAGGTCCTCGACCTGATCGGCGAGGGGCTCACCAACCGCGTGATCGGCGAGCGGCTGCATCTCGCCGAAAAGACGATCAAGAATTACGTGTCGAGCCTGCTGTCCAAACTGGGCATGGAACGGCGTTCCCAGGCCGCCGCCTATGTGGCGCGCATCCAGGCGGAGAAGCAGCACCACTGAGTGCGGTACCAAGAAACTGAGTGCGGTACCAAGAACACGGGTCACTGAGTGCGGCGCCGCAGATACCGCCCTACTTGCATTTTGGGACCTTCGGCCCCCTCTTCAAGGGGCGGGTGCCTCTTTTCCGGGGCCTTCAGGGTGTCGGAAATTGGGGGCATGCCCATCGACGAAGAGCTCGCCGTGGAACTCCTCGGCCGCAGCGACCACGGCCGGTTGGCCGCCAGCCTGCGCGCCATGCCCTTCCTCGCCCTCGCCCACCACGTCGTGGTGGACGGCCGCGTCCTGCTGCGCCTGCACCGGGGCTGCGGCTACCACCGGGCCTGCCTCGGGAGCGTCGTCGCCTACGGCACCGACAACGTGGCTTCGGCAGGGCCCGGCGAGAGCGTGTGGTCCGTGCAGATCGTGGGCCGGTGCGAGGCCGTGGAGCCGACCGCGGCCCACCGCGAGCTGTTCGGGCCCGCGCCGCGGTTCATGGACGGCGAGCCCTTCGACCCGGTCCATCTGAGCATCGAGCCCCAATTCTCCACCGTCCATTCCGCGGACGATGCCAGGGAACGCCAGTTCCGGCGCACCCTGTGACTGTCCCGTGATCGAAGACGACTGTCTGTGACAAACCCGAGGTCAGAGGCCCGGATCGTGCCCTAGCATCTGGCGCGTGCCGCACCTATCCGCACCACCCCCGGTGTCTCACGCGCCCCCTCTGGGCGCCCTCCTCCGCCAGTACGCCGCCGGGTCCGTGCTGACCTGCGACCCCGTCGAACAGGGGCTGCTCAACCGCGGTTACCGGCTGCGCACCACCCGCGGCCGCTACTTCCTCAAGCACCATTTCGACCCCGAGACCGCCGACCCGGTCGCGATCGCCCGCCAGCACCGGGCGACCCAGCGTCTCGCCGACCTCGGCGTCCCCGTCGCCCCGCCGCTGACCGGCACCGACGGGCGCACCGTCGCCGTCATCGGAGGCCACGCGTACGCGCTGCACCCCTGGATCGACGGCCGGCACCGGCACGGCGGCCAGCTCACCACGCAGCAGTGCGCACGGCTGGGGGCGCTCCTGGGCGTCGTCCACGCGAGCCTGGAGCGGGTGATGCCGACGCAGGGCCGCACCCCGGCGAGACCGAGCGACGTCACCGGGGCGACGGACGGCTCGGCGGGGGCGAGAGGCTCGGCCAGGGCCGACGCGGGAGGCTCAGCGGAGGCGGAAGGGGTCGATCCGGCCCGGGGAGCCGACCCCGCCGACACCTTCGCGCTCATCGACCGCCTGCTCGCCCAGGTACGCCGCCACCGCCCGAACGACGCCTTCGACGAGCTGGCCCGGCACCGGCTCCTGGAGCGGCGCGCCCTCCTGGAGCGCCATGCCGACCGACGGCCCCCGCAGGGCGGCTCGGTGGGCTGGGTGCACGGCGACTTCCATCCCTTCAACCTGCTCTACCGCGACGGCGAACCGGCCGCGATCGTCGACTGGGACCGGCTGGGCGTCCATCCCCGCGCCGAGGAGGCCGTACGCGCCGCGGTGATCTTCTTCGTACGCCCCGTCGGCGCGCTGGACCTGGCGAAGGTACGGGCCTACGCGCGCGCGTACCGGCGTACCGCGGGCGCCGGTCCCGCCCAGCTGGCGGCGGCCGTGCACCGGGTGTGGTGGGAGCGCCTCAACGACTTCTGGATGCTGCGCTGGCACTACGAGCGCGGCGACACCCGCGCCGATCCGCAGTTCCCGGCGGCCTCGGCGCTGGCGGTGTGGTGGACGAGGGAGTACGACACGGTGTGCGAGGCGTTCGCGGGCTGATCGCCGACACCGGTCGAGGAAGACGCAGCGGCCGGGGCGCGAACACCGCGACCGGGGGAGGGAAACACCACGCGCGCGTGGCGCCCGTTCCGGGCTTCACGCGCGCGTGGAGGACGTTTCCGTCGGTGTCCTCAAGGGTTCTGCGAGCTGCCCTGGCTGCCGCCGCCGCCGTCGCCGCCGTCCGTCGGATCGACCGGCGTCGGCGGGTCCTGGCTCTCGGTCGCCGGGTCCGAAGGCGTCGTGTCCGTCGGCGTCGTGTCCGTGGCCGTGTTCGACGGCTGGTTCGACGGCTGGCTGCTGTAGCTCGGGGACGGCGTGTAGGACGGCGTGTAGTCCGAACCACCGCCCGAGCTGGTGTTGTCGTCCGTGGAGTCGTCCGTCGCGGTGTCCGTGGGGCTGTCGCTGGGACTCTCGCTGGGCTCCTCGTCCTTGGCGGACGGCGTGGTGGTCGGCGACTGGGTCGTACCGCTCCCGCCGCTCCCGCCGCCACCGGTGTTGTGGAGCGCGAGTGCGACGCCCGCCGCGATCGCGATCACCGCGAGGACCGCGAGGATCCACAGCTTGCCGCGGCCACTGCCGTGGTTGCCGTGCCCCTCGAAGCCGCCGTCGTCCCCGCCGTTGCCGTACGGCGGGATGAGCGGCGCCGGAATCTGCGTGGTGCCGGACTCACCGGGGTGCGGCAGCGCGGTCGTACCCGCGAAGCCGGACGCCGGGGTGTGGAACCCCTCGTGCAGGGCGACGGGGCCGGTGTTCCAGGTGCCGGTGTGCCCGCCCTGGTCGTACAGCATCTGCAGCCCGTACTGGACAAGGCCGCGCATCTCCTCGGCGGTCTGGAACCGGTCGTCCGGCTCCTTCGCGAGGGAGCGCATGACGAGCCCGTCGAGCTCCGGCGGCGCGCCCTGCGCGACCTCGGAGGGGGGCACCGGGATGTCCTGGACGTGCTGGTAGACCACCGACAGCGGCGTCTCGCCGGTGAACGGGGGCCGCAGCGCGAGCAGTTCGTACAGCAGACAGCCGGTCGCGTACAGGTCGGAGCGGTGGTCGACGGCCTTGCCGAGGGCCTGCTCCGGGGAGAGGTACTGCGGTGTGCCCATGACCATGCCGGTCTGGGTCATCGTCGACTGCGCGCCGTGCAGGGCGCGCGCGATGCCGAAGTCCATCACCTTCACCGCACCGGTGTTCGTGATGATCACGTTCGCCGGCTTGATGTCGCGGTGCACGATGCCGTGCTGGTGCGAGTAGGCGAGCGCCTCCAGGACACCGGACACGATGATCAGCGCCTGCTCGGGCCCGGGGGCCTCGGCGTTGATCAGCAGGTCGCGGATCGTGCGGCCCTCGACGAGCTCCATCACGATGTACGGCACGGTCGCGTGGCCGACGACGTCCTCGCCCGAGTCGTACACGGCGACGACGGCGTGGTGGTTGAGCCCGGCCACCGACTGCGCCTCACGCGTGAAGCGGGCCTTGGACACCGGGTCCTCGGCCAGGTCGGAGCGGAGCAGTTTGACCGCGACGGTGCGCCCGAGGCGCACGTCCTCGGCCGCAAACACCTCGGCCATGCCGCCCCGGCCTAGTCTGTGGGTCAGCCGGTATCGGCCGTCCCCCACAAGTCCGCCGTTACCCCACATCTCCGGCGCATCTGACATACCGCCGCCAGTCGCCTCGGGGTCGGACGGGCCCTGAGCGCGCTGCTGCTGTGCCATCAGTCCTCGCCGTCGTTTCTGCCCGCGGTCTGCGCGGTGGTTGTTACGGTCTCCGTCGGGCCACGCTACAGGCTTCGCGCAAGGCTCCGGCCCGAGATGGAAGTGAGATGGACCGGCCATGAAACCCGTCCAGGGTGTCGGCGTGCAAATTCTGTGTACCGCCCGTACGGCACCTGTAACGCTTCCGCGACGCTTCTTTCGCAGACGGTCACGGAACGGGCACCGCGCTTGACGTGTCAGTGCCCTACGGCAGACTTGGCCGGGAATCAGCCAATCGATCACTGAGACACAGATCGATCACAGCACGGACTCGGACGGACTCAGTGCGGATCAGAGCGCAGTTCACCGCGCGGATCACCGCACGACCGCGTGGAGCACGTGCAGGACGGCTCGCAGCACAGGCAGAGCAATCCGCGCCAATGGGGGACGCAGAACATGAGCCAGGACGGCGCACAGGGCCGGTACGCGGGACGCGCGGTCGCCGGCGGCCGCTACCAGCTGCGTGATCTGCTCGGCGAAGGCGGCATGGCCTCGGTGCACCTCGCCTACGACTCGGTGCTCGACCGCCAGGTCGCGATCAAGACGCTGCACACCGAGCTCGGCCGCGAGCAGGCCTTCCGCGAGCGCTTCCGCCGCGAGGCCCAGGCGGTGGCGAAACTCACGCACACGAACATCGTCTCGGTCTTCGACACCGGCGAGGACGAACTGGGCGGCATGACGACGCCGTACATCGTCATGGAGTACGTCGAGGGCCGCCCGCTCGGCTCCGTGCTCGACCAGGACATCGCGCAGTACGGCGCCATGCCCGCCGACAAGGCCCTGAAGATCACCGCGGACGTGCTGGCGGCCCTGGAGATCAGCCACGAGATGGGCCTGGTCCACCGGGACATCAAGCCGGGCAACGTGATGATGACGAAGCGGGGCGTCGTCAAGGTGATGGACTTCGGCATCGCCCGCGCCATGCAGTCCGGCGTCACGTCGATGACGCAGACCGGCATGGTCGTCGGCACCCCGCAGTACCTCTCCCCGGAGCAGGCGCTCGGCCGGGGCGTGGACGCCCGGTCCGACCTCTACTCCGTCGGCATCATGCTGTTCCAACTGGTCACCGGGCGGCTGCCGTTCGAGGCCGACTCGCCGCTGGCCATCGCGTACGCGCATGTCCAGGAGGAGCCGGTCACACCCTCCTCGATCAACCGCTCACTGCCCCCGGCGGTGGACGCGCTGATCGCCCGCGCGCTGAAGAAGAACCCGAACGAGCGTTTCCCGAGCGCTGAGACCATGCGCGACGAGTGTCTGCGGGTGTCCCAGTCGCTGCAGGCCGCCGCGCCGAGCATCGTGCCGGGGGCCAGGACGTCGAGCGGCGCGGGCGTCGGCTCGGCCGTCTTCCCGCCCGTCGACCAGGCGATGCCGGCCCCGGGTCCCGTGCAGACGCCGTACCAGCCCCATCCCTACGGGGCACCGACCCCGCCGCCCGCGCCGTCCCAGGCGTACGGGTATCCGCAGCAGGGGGGCTACCCGACCCCGGGGGTCCCGGCGTACGCCCCCCAGCAGGGCATGTCGACCCCGCCGCCGTACCACCTCGCTCCCCAGCCCCAGACCTCCGTTCCGGGCGGCCCGGGCGGTTCCGGTGGCCGCAAGGGCAACAAGGCGGTCGTCGTCGGCTCGATCGTGGTCGCGCTCGTCGCGATCGGCGGTCTGATCATCGCCCTCGCGCTGAACAACGGTGGCGGCGGCGACCACCAGGGAGGCGGCGGCAGCAGCCCCTCGCCGTCCGTGGTGGCGGGGCACAAGGGTCCGGACACCTCGAAGACGATCGACGAGGAGAAGTGCACGTCTCCGCAGGAGTCGTACAACGACCCGAACAAGATCAAGATCCCGGACTTCCAGTACAAGAACCTGACGTCCGTGAAGTCCTGCTTCCAGGCCGCGGGCTGGCAGATGAAGATCAAGCGCGTCGACGAGAACACCTACGGCCAGGACACGATCATGGATCAGTTCCCGTCCGCGGACGAGGACGTCGATCCCAAGAACATGCCGCAGATCGAGCTGAGCGTCTCTTCGGGCAACCCGTCCTGAACCTCCGCCTCCACACATAAGCGCCCGTAACACCCACAAGCGCCTATAAGACAGGCCCGGCACTTCACGTGCCGGGCCCGTTTCGTGAGAAGGGATCGCCCGGGGCTACAGGTACGGTCCGCCAGAGCGGCCACCCGCGCGCGGGTCCTCGTCGCCGTCCAGGCCGCCGACGCCCGGCGGGAGCGCGCGGCGCATCTGCTCCAGCTGGGCCCTGGCCGCCATCTGCTGGGCGAACAGGGTCGTCTGGATCCCGTGGAAGAGGCCCTCGAGCCAGCCCACCAGCTGGGCCTGCGCGATGCGCAGCTCGGCGTCGCTGGGGGTCGCGTCGTGCGTGAAGGGCAGCGAGAGCCGCTCCAGCTCCTCTACCAGCTCGGGCGCCAGGCCGTCCTCGAGCTCCTTCACGGAGCTGGCATGGATCTCCTTGAGCCGGACCCGGCTCGCCTCGTCCAGAGGTGCGGCGCGCACCTCTTCGAGAAGTTGCTTGATCATGCTCCCGATACGCATGACCTTGGCGGGCTGTTCGACCATCTCTGTCACCGGGACCTCGCGGGAGTCCTCGTCACCGGTGCCGCCGAGAGCCATCCCGTCCTGGCCCACGACCAGGATCTGAGGGTTCTCCGGCGACCTTTCGTTCCTCGGCATCTCCATGCCGCCATTCTCTCGCACACCTCCACCCCATCACGGTGGTGCCCCCCATACAGCGTGATCCACCGTCCAGGTGACCGTCGAGATGCCGGGAAGGAGGGGTCATGTGAGGCTTGCCCCATTGATCATGGGACTCCTCACCGGGAGGGGGTCACCCACGTGACTCCACGGCTCAGTGCGCTCCGTGTGACCGGGCTGCTGCTCGTCCTGACGACCGGCGCGATATCCCCTTCGTACGCCGTCTCGCGCGCCGTCCCGTACGCGGTGTCGTACGCCGCCGATCCCGCTCCGAGCGCCCGCGCCTCCCACGCGGGAAGCAGCGCGGGCGAGGGCCGTACGCGGCCGGGGCGCGAGGAGCCCCCGGCGCGGGACGAGGACGGGAGCCGCGAGGACACCGTGCCGACGTACACGGACCGCGACCCCGCCGGGGAGAACGCCGCGTCGGACCGCCCGGACGCGACCGGCGCCCCCGAGCCGTCGCGGCCCGCGGCCGTGCCCGTCCAGCACAACGAGGTCGGCCCGGCGACCACCCCCGAACCGGTCCTCAAGATCCTGCCCCTCGGCGGCGGGCTGATCCTCATCGGTCTCGGCCTGGGCCTCGCCTTCCTCGCCCTGCGCCTGCGACGCGGCTGAGCGGGTCGCCCGAGGACCCGGTCCTTTCCTGGTGCTTTCCTACTTCTCGCCCGGGACCACGAGGAGGACCTTGCCGATGTGACCGCTCTCCTCCAGGACCTGGTGCGCCGTCGCCGCCTCGTCCATCGGCAGCTCGCGGTCGACGACCGGCCGCACGTGGCCGGAGGCGATCAGCGGCCACACGTGCTCGCGCACGGCCGAGACGATCGCCGCCTTCTCGCCGAGCGGGCGGGCGCGCAGCGAGGTGGCGCTGATCGCGGCACGCTTCGTGAGGAGCGCGCCGATGTTCAGCTCCCCCTTGGCGCCGCCCTGCAGACCGATGATCGCGAGCCGCCCGTTCACCGCGAGGGCCCGCACGTTCCGGTCGAGGTACTTGGCTCCCATGTTGTCGAGGATGACGTCGGCGCCCGAGCCGCCCGTGGCCCGCTCGATCTCCTCGACGAAGTCCTGCTCGCGGTAGTTGATGAGGATGTCCGCGCCGAGCTCGGCGCAGAAGTCGAGCTTCTCCTTGGTACCGGCCGTGACGGCGACCTTCGCACCGACGGCCTTCGCCAGCTGGATCGCCATGGTGCCGATGCCGCTGGAGCCGCCGTGCACGAGCAGGGTCTCGCCCGGGCGCAGGTGGGAGACCATGAAGACGTTGGACCAGACGGTGCAGGTCACCTCGGGCAGCGCGGCCGCCCGCTTGAGGTCCAGGCCCTCGGGAACGGGCAGCAGCTGTCCGGCCGGGACGGCGACCTTCTCGCCGTATCCGCCGCCCGCGAGCAGCGCGCAGACCTCGTCGCCGACGGCCCATCCGGAGACTCCGGGGCCGATCTCGACGATCCGGCCCGAGCATTCGAGTCCGGGGTACGGGGAGGCGCCGGGCGGCGGGTAGTAGAAGCCCTGCCGTTGCATCAGATCGGCGCGGTTGACGGCGCTGGCCACTACTTCGACGAGAACTTCCCCGTCACCGGGAACGGGATCCGGCACATCCGTCCAGGTGAGCACTTCAGGTCCGCCGGGCTGGGTGATCGTCACTGCCTTCATGGAGCTGACGCTACCCCTGTCACACGGTGAGACGCCCGCGGGCACCGTCCGCGGCGCGCTGCCGGCGCTACACCTTGCGGACGACGACGAGGGGGGCGCGTGGTCCCCGCACGCTGGGTGGATGTCTGCGGGAGTCCGAGGATCCGGTCCTGGGGATCCGGTCTCGAGGATTCGGTCCCGAGGATTCAGTCCTGGGGCAGCGGTCGGCTGTGCGGTGCCACCCGGGTGCCCGGCGTGGCCCGCACGATGGTGATGAGCCGGTCGGTCAACTGGAGCTTCCCGATGGCCGGATCGTCGTAGCCGAGCACGCGATGCCCCCGTACGACGCTGACCACCAGGTCGTCCGTCTCGCGTACACCCTTGCCCACCTCGGCCTTCACGACCGGCCGTTCCACGATGTCGAGCCCGCTGCCCTGCTGGATGAGGTCTTCCATGACCATGCCGGCGCTGGGGCTGAGCACGGAGAGCCCGAGGAGCCGTCCGGCCGCGCTGGCACTGGTGATGACGGCGTCGGCACCCGACTGCTTGAGCAGCGGCGCGTTCTCCTCCTCGCGCACCGCGGCGACGATCTTCGCCTGCCGGTTGAGCTGACGTGCGGTCAACGTGACCAGCACGGCCGTGTCGTCGCGCTGGGTCGCGATGATGATCTGCCGCGCCTTGTGGACCTCGGCCCCCATCAGCACATCGCTGCGCGTCGCGTCCCCTATGACCCCGGCGTACCCCTCGGCCGTCGCCGCGTCGACCGCCTTGGCACTGGGGTCGACGACCACGACCTGCTCCTTCTTCAGCCCGGTCGCACAGACGGTCTGCACCGCCGACCGCCCCTTGGTCCCGAACCCGACAACGACGGTGTGGTCGCGCAAAGCCGCCCTCCAGCGGTTGAATCGCCACTCCTCGCGGGTGCGTTCCGTGAGGACCTCGAGCGTGGTGCCGACCAGGATGATCAGGAACAGCACGCGCAGCGGTGTGATGACGAAGATGTTGGTGAGCCGGGCGGCGTCGCTGACCGGGGTGATGTCGCCGTATCCGGTGGTCGAGAGGGTGACGGTCGCGTAGTAGAGGGAGTCGAGGAAGTCGACGCCGTCACCCGCGTTGTCGTGGTAGCCATCGCGGTCGACCCAGACGATGAAGGCGGTCGCGGCGAGCAAGAACAAGGCCATCGCCAGGCGTTTGACGACCTGGCGGATGGGGCGTTCCACCACTTTTCTCGGGAGTTTCACCCGGCGGGTCACGAGATGCTCGTCCGCTTGGCGGGCGATCGCATCATGGCCCGGCAGTTTCACGTGAAACACTCCCCGATCCGGCTCACCGTCCGGTAAATGCCCCCACTCATCTCAGACATTCCCCATCCCGGCCAACGCCCAGGGTAGATCGAGGAGTTCCAACTCCTGCCCCGGACGGGCGCCGCCGGGTGGTACGACCGCGAGGGCGTCGGACGCCGCGATGCCCCGCAGCATGGCCGGACCGTTGTAGTGCAGCGGCATGGCCCGGTCGGCACGCACCACGACGGGGATGAGCCGGGTGTCGTACGGGTGCCCGTGGACCGCGTCCCCGAGGGGCAGCGTGTACGGCTCCGGGGCCGCCCGGCCTGCCAGGACGCGCAGGAGGGGCTCCGCGAGCGTCAGCAGGCCGGAGACGGCCGCCAAGGGGTTGCCGGGCAGGCCGACGAGGTGCTGGTTCTCCTTGGTGCGGGCCAGGACCATGGGGTGGCCCGGGCGGACCTCGACGCCGTCCACGAGGAGTTGGGCGCCGATGCGGCTCAGGGTGGGGTGGACGTGGTCGACGGGGCCCGAGGCGGTGCCCCCGGTCGTGACGATCAGGTCGGCTTCGGAGCGGGTGATCGCCTTGTGCAGGGCCTTGGCGTCGTCGCCCAGCCTGCGTACCGCGAGGACCTCGGCACCGAGCGAGCGCAGCCACGGCGGCAGCATCGGCCCGAGCGCGTCCCGGATCAGGCCCTCCTGGGGGAGCCCCTCGGTGAGCAGTTCGTCGCCGAGGACGAGGACTTCGGCGCGGGGGCGGGGGATCACGGTGAGGGTGTCGTATCCGGCGGCCGCGGCGAGGCCCAGCACGGCGGGGGTGACCAGGGCGCCGGTCGGCAGGAGTTGGTCGCCGCTGCGGCACTCCTGGCCACGGGGCCGGATGTCCTGCCCGTGCACGGCCTCCCGGGTGGCGTGCAGCCGCCCCTTGTCGTCGAGGTGCCCGTGCTCGCTGCGCAGCACGGCGGTGGCGTCCTGCGGGATGCGCGCGCCGGTGGCGATCCGCACCGCCTCGCCGTCGATGAGCGGCTCCGGCTTCGTGTGGCCCGCGAGTACCCGTTCCTCGCGGAGGTCCCAGGGGCCGGGTCCGGCGACCGCGTAGCCGTCCATCGCGGAGGTGTCGAAGGAGGGGAGGTCGGTGAGCGCGGCGAGCGGGGCGGCGAGGACCAGACCGAGGGCCGCGTCCAGGGACACGGAGACGGGGGCGCGCCGCGGGACGGAACGGGCGGCCCGCTCGGCGGTCGTACGGGCCTGGGGCCAGGGGGTGGCCCTGTGCCCGTCGCCCTTGCCGTCGCCCTTGCCCTCGGCGCTGTCGGGGGCGTGGGTGCGGCTCTCGCCCTCCGATGTGGGCGAGGGAACCGCGGGGGTGCCGTGGCCGTGCCGGGGGCCGGACGTGCCTCGCCGGGGGTCCTTGACCAAGGCCAGGGCCTCCTCCACGTCGAGGTCGTCGGCGTCCTGACCGAGGGGCCGGGCGCGGGGCGCGTTCATCCGGCGTCGGGGGTCGGCTTGGCTTCGGCAGTCGGGTTGGCGTCCGAGGCCGATTGGGCGTCGGGGGTGTCCTCGGCCGCCCAGCGGAGCGCGAGCGCCGTAGCCTTGCGGGATGCCTCCGCGACGGCCTCGGGGCCGCCCCCGGCCTGTGCGGCGGCGTACCCCACGAGGAACGTGGTCAGCGGCGCCGCGGGCCGGGCCACACCGTGCGCGGCGTCGCGGGCCACGTCGAGCAGGCCACCGGTGTCGACGTCCAGGTCGATGCCCAGCTCGTCCTTGACTGCGGAAATCCATTCATCCAACACGTTCCCATGCTCCCTGATGCGGGCCCGGGCGGCGGCGATGTCGTCCCAGGTGTCGCAGTCGAAGGACGCGACGGGGTCGGAGATGCGGGTGAGGTCGAGCGCGGCGGTGAGCCGCCGCAGCGGCAGCCCGGTGACTCCGCCGTGGGCGACGGCGAGCGCGGCCAGCTCCCGGCGCAGGGCGTCCGCACGGTAGGCGGCCACGAGCGGCTGGTCGCGGCCGTCGAGGTCGGTGAGCAGCACGCCGTCCGGTCGCGCCGGACCCTGGGGGGCGTCGCCCGTCCGCAGGGCGTCCAGCAGGCGCCGTACCGTCGACTGGTCCAGGAACGGCAGGTCGGCGGAGAGCACCACGACGTGTTCCGCCGAAATGTGCCGCAGGCCGGCGTCGAGCGCGGCGAGCGGCCCCCCGCCGGGCGGCTCCTCGCGCGCCCACTCCACGGGGCGCACGGTCTCTCTGGGCGCGGCGACGACCACCGTGGTGGTGGCGGTGGCGCAGGCGGCGAGCACCCGGTCGAGCAGTGGGCGCCCGCCCACGCGCAGACCGGGCTTGTCCGCTCCGCCGAGCCGGCGGGCGGCGCCGCCCGCGAGGACGACGGCGTCGTACGGGGCGGCGGGGCCGGGGGTGCCCGGTGGCTCGTACGCGGTCATCCCCCGAGTATGCGGGCCGCCGCGATCACAGGGAACGCAGGAGCACCGCCGGCTGTTCGACGCAGTCCGCGACATGGCGCAGGAAGCCGCCCGCCGTGCCGCCGTCGCACACCCGGTGGTCGAAGGTGAGCGAGAGCTGGACGACCTGGCGCACGGCCAGCTCGCCCTCGTACACCCAGGGCTTGGGGACGATCCGGCCGACGCCGAGCATGGCGGCCTCGGGGTGGTTGATGATCGGTGTGGAACCGTCGACGCCGAACACTCCGTAGTTGTTCAACGTGAAGGTGCCGCCCGTGAGGTCCGCGGGTGTCAGCGTGCCGGTACGTGCGGCCTCGGTCAGCCGGGCGAACTCCGCGCTCAGCGATTCCGCGTCGCGCGTGTGGGCGTCCCGGACGACGGGGACGACGAGACCGCGCTCGGTCTGCGCCGCGAAGCCCAGGTGGATGTGGTCAAGGCGGACGATCTCGCGGGCGTCCGTGTCGACCGTGGAGTTGAGCTCCGGGTAGCGGGCCAGTGCGGCGGTGCAGATGCGGGCGAGCAGCGCCAGCAGGGAGATCTTGGGACCGCCGGTGGCGTTCATCGCCCGGCGCGCGTGCAGGAGTTCCGTCGCGTCGGCGTCCACCCAGCAGGTCGCGTCGGGGATCTCGCGACGGCTGCGGGAGAGTTTGTCGGCGACCGTGCCGCGGATGCCGCGGAGGGGGATACGGGTGCCGGCCGTGGCAGGTGCGGGGGTGGGTTCGGGGGTGTGCGGGGCGAGCGGGATTTCCGGCTGCCGGACCGGGGTGCCGGCCGAGCGCAACGCGTGCTCCACGTCCGACCGCAGGATCAGCCCGTCGGGGCCGGAGCCCACCAGGGTCCGCAGGTCCAGGCCGTTCTCCCGGGCGAGCCTGCGGACGAGCGGGGAGATCACCGGTACGGGGCCGTCGGCGCGTACCGCCGCCGCGATGTGGTCGCGGGCCGGCCCGGGTTCGCGCGCCGGAGCGCCCGGGTGGCCGTCCGTGGCGGGTTGGTGCGCGGGCCGGGTCCGTGTGTGCGCCCCGGGCGGTGTGGTTGCCCCGGTGGTCGGCCGTACCCTTCTGCGGCGCGCCGGCGGCGCGCCGGTGCCGTACCCCACCAGCACGTTGCCGGAGCCCTCGGTCTCTTCGCCGGAGGTCGGCTCGCCGACCGCGACGGTCAACAGGGGGGATCCCACGGGCAGTTCCGTGCCCTCCTCGCCGAAGCGTGCGGTGACCACGCCTCCGTAGGGGCAGGGGACCTCGACCATCGCCTTGGCCGTCTCGACCTCGACGACGGGCTGGTCGACGGCGACGACGTCGCCGACCTCCACCAGCCAGCGGACGATCTCCGCCTCGGTGAGACCCTCACCGAGGTCGGGGAGCTTGAACTCGAGCACCTGGGCCATCAGCTGTCCGCCTCCCATTGCAGGCGCCCCACGGCGTCCAGGATCCGGTCGACGCCGGGCAGGTGGTGCCGCTCCAGCATCGGCGGCGGGTACGGGATGTCGAATCCGGCGACGCGCAGCACCGGTGCCTCCAGGTGGTGGAAGCAGCGCTCGGTGACGCGGGCCGCGATCTCGCCGCCCGGGCCGCCGTAACCACCGGCCTCGTGCACGACGACCGCGCGTCCGGTCCGCCGCACCGATGCCGCCACGGTCTCGTCGTCGAAGGGCACGAGCGAGCGCAGGTCGACGACCTCGAGGTCCCAGCCCTCGGCCCGCGCCGCCTCGGCCGCCTCCAGGCAGACGGGTACGGACGGCCCGTAGGTGATGAGCGTGGCGCTGCGGCCCGGGCGCCGCACCACCGCGCGGCCTATCGGGTCGACGGCCGTCGGCTCGTCGGGGTTCCAGGAGTCCTTCGACCAGTACAGGCGCTTGGGCTCCAGGAAGACGACCGGGTCGTCGGAGGCGATGGCGGCGCGCAGCAGCCCGTAGGCGTCGGCGACGGTCGCGGGCGTGACGACATGGAGTCCCGGAGTCGCCATGTAGTACGCCTCGGAGGAGTCGCTGTGGTGCTCGACTCCGCCGATGCCGCCGCCGTACGGGACCCGGATGGTGATCGGGAGCGGCATGGCACCGCGGGTGCGGTTGCGCATCCGTGCCACGTGCGAGATCAGCTGCTCGAACGCCGGGTAGGCGAACGCGTCGAACTGCATCTCGACGACCGGCCTGAGCCCGTACATGGCCATGCCGACGGCCGTCCCCAGGATGCCCGCCTCGGCGAGCGGGGTGTCCGTGCAGCGGTCCTCGCCGAACTCCTTGGCGAGCCCGTCGGTGACGCGGAAGACGCCGCCCAGGGTGCCGACGTCCTCGCCCATGACATGGACGGTCGGGTCGGCGGCCATGGCGTCGCGGAGCGCGCGGGTCAGGGCCTGCGCCATGGTGGCGGGTTTGAGCGCGACGGTGGTCATCGGGCCGTACCCTCCGACTCGGCCTCGGCCGCGAGCTCGGCGCGCAACAGCGCCTCCTGCTCGCGCAGTTGTGGTGTGGGCTCGGCATACACGTGGGCGAAGAGGTCCATGGGGTCGAGCACCGGGTCCTGGTTCATGCGGGCGCGCAGGTCGGCGGCCATGATCTCGGCGGCCTCGCGGGCCTCCCGTATGCCGTCGGCGTCGAGCAGGCCGCGCTCGGTCAACTCGTGCTCCAGGAGGGCGATGGGGTCGTGCGCCCGCCAGGTCTCGACCTCGGAGTCGCCGCGGTAGCGGGTGGCGTCGTCGGCGTTCGTGTGGGCTTCCATGCGGTACGTCACGGCCTCGACCAGCGTCGGGCCGCCGCCCGCGCGCGCGTGGCGCACGGCGTCGCTCAGGACCTCGTGCACGGCCGCCGCGTCGTTGCCGTCGACCAGTCGGCCGGGCATTCCGTAGCCCACGGCCTTGTGGGCCAGCGAGGGGGCGGCGGTCTGCTTGGCGAGCGGGACGGAGATGGCGAAGCCGTTGTTCTGGACGAGGAAGACGACCGGGGCCTGCCAGACCGCCGCGAAGTTCAGCGCCTCGTGGAAGTCGCCCTCGCTGGTGCCGCCGTCGCCGACCAGGGCGAGCGCGACCACGTCGTCGCCCTTGAGGCGGGCGGCGTGCGCGAGGCCTACGGCGTGCGGGAGCTGGGTGGCGAGGGGGGTGCACAGGGGTGCGATGCGGTGCTCGTGGGGGTCGTAGCCGGTGTGCCAGTCGCCGCGCAGGAGGGTGAGGGCCTGGACGGGGTCGAGGCCGCGGGCGACGGCGGCGAGGGTGTCGCGGTAGCTCGGGAAGAGCCAGTCGCGCTCCTCGAGGACGAGTGCGGCGGCGACCTCGCAGGCCTCCTGGCCGGTGCTGGACGGGTAGACGGCGAGGCGGCCCTGCTTGGTGAGGGCGGTGGCCTGCGCGTTGTAGCGACGACCGCGCACCAGCTCCGCGTACAGACGGCGCAGCAGGCCCGGATCGACCTGCGCGGCGGCTTCGGTGCCGAGGACGCGGTGGGGCAGCGCGTCGGGCAGCAGCGGCGCGGGGTCGGTGCGGGGCTGCCAGGCGGGCGGCGGCGTGGGCCGGTAAGCGCCTCGCTGCTCCATGACCGTCATGACGGCACCTCCTCGTGGGAGCGGCTTGGGCGCTGCACGGGTGTGAGGCGCCTCACCTACCGATTGTTCGGTCGTCGGCACATTTTGGCTACAGGCAGCGCCAGGCTGTGGACAAACGGTTCTGCACAGCCTGAGATGGACGCAGTACGTCCATGGTAGGGAGGCGGGGGGACATGGCACCTGAACAAATGGCCGAGCCGCCGGAGGCCGGCCCCGTCCCGCCGCCCGCCCGTCCGCTCGACGCCATCGATCAGGACATCCTGCAGATGCTCCAGGCGGACGGCCGCGCCTCGATACGCTCCGTGGCCGAACGGGTCCATGTGTCCCGCGCCAACGCCTACGCGCGGATCAACCGGCTCATCGAGGACGGTGTGATCCGCGGCTTCGGGGCGCGCGTCGACCACGAACGCGCGGGGCAGGGCACGTCCGCGTACATCACCCTCAAGATCGTGCAGAACTCCTGGCGCACGGTCCGTGAGCAGCTCAGGGTGCTGCCCGGCGCCTCCCACATCGCCCTGGTGGGCGGCGACTTCGATGTCCTGCTCCTGGTGCACACTCCCGACAACCGAGCCCTCCGCGAACTGGTCCTCACCCGCCTCCAGGCCATCCCCGAGGTCCTCAGCACCCGCACACTCCTGGTCTTCGAGGAGGAGGACCTGGAACCGGAGGAGTGAAGGGGCGGAAGGTCAGCGTTCCTCTCTGAGGCCGCTGAAGACCAGTTGCGCCACCGCGTCGGCGACCTCGCGTTCGCCCATTCCCCGGCTGTCGGGGCGGTACCACTCGACGAGCGAGTTGATCATTCCGAAGACCAGGCGGGTCGCGAGGCGGACCTCGATGTCGCCGCGTACGTCCCCGTCGGCAGCCGCGGCCTTCAGGAGTTCGGCCACCTGGTGGTCGAACTCGCGGCGCCGCTCCAGGGCCCAGCGCTCGGTGTCCGTGTTGCCGCGCACGCGCAGCAACAGGGTCACGTACGGGAGTTCCGCGGTGAGCACCTCGACCATGCGCCGGACGACGTACTCCAGGCGCTCCACCGCACGCCCCACACGCGCGTGCTCCTCGTCGAGGATGCCGAAGAGGCCGTCCAGGGCCCGGCTGACGGCGCGGCGCAGCAGCTCCTCCTTGCCCGTGACGTGGTGGTATATCGACGATTTGGAGATGCCGGCCGCCTTGGAGAGGTGCTCCATGGAGGTGCCGTCGTAGCCACGCTCGTTGAAGACCTGGACGGCGACGGAGAGCAGGCTCTCGGGGGTGTACGTGTCGCGCTTGGCGGTGGTCATGAGGTTCCCTCGCGCTTCTCGGTGGCGTACGCGTGGCGGTAGAGCGCGAGAGAGGGCGCGTAGCGCCCGGAGGGATCGCGCTGGTGCAGGTCGTCCAGAAGGGAGCAGGCCCAGCTCCGGCCGAGCCTGCGGCTCCACTCGAAGGGGCCCAGGGGGTAGTTGACCCCGAGCCGCATCGCGGTGTCGATGTCCTCCTCGGTGGCGACGCCCTTGGCGACGGCGTCGTGCGCCAGATCGACGATCCTCGCCACGGTCCGGGCGACGATCATGCCGGGTGCGTCCCCGATGACGCTGACGGTCTTGCCCAGCGCCTGGAACAGGCCGACCGCCTCGGAGAGGGTCTGCGGGGCGGTGTCCTGAGAGGCGGAGAGGGCGATCCTGGTCGCCCGGCGGTAGTCGAGCGCCAGGTCGAAGTAGACGACGTCGCGGAACTCGACCGACGTCTGGCCGTCGGCGAGGACCAGCTGGCCGCCGCTGGGCAGCACCAGGCGGGTCCCGTGGTCCTCCTCGTCCTCGCGGACCTGGATGCCCGCCTCACGGATCAGCGTGAGCAGTTCGGAGGCCGGACCCAGATCACCCTCGGCGACGACGTACGCGGGTGCCTGCGCCTTCTCCGCGGTGTGCGGCTCCGGGCGCTCGGCGTCGGCCCCGTGGTCGTACCAGCCGTACCCCGTCTTGCGGCCGAGCCGGCCGGACTCGACGAGCCGCCGCTGGGCGAGCGAGGGCGTGAAGCGCACGTCCTGGAAGAAGGACTGCCACACGGAGTGCGTCACGGACTCGTTGACGTCCTGGCCGATCAGGTCGGTCAGCTCGAAGGCCCCCATCCGGAAGCCGCCGCACTCGCGCAGGACGGCGTCGATCGTCGCGGGGTCGGCGGCCTGCGCCTCGTACACCGCGAAGGCCTCGGCGTAGAAGGGCCTGGCGATGCGGTTGACGATGAAGCCGGGGGTGTCGGCGCAGGCGACCGGCGTCTTGCCCCAGGCGCGTGCCGTCTCGTACGCGCGCGTGGCCGACGAGAAGTCGCTCGCGTACCCGGAGACGACCTCCACCAGCGGCAGCAGCGGCGCCGGGTTGAAGAAGTGCAGTCCGACCAGCCGGCCGGGGTTGCGCAGGGCGCCGCCGATGGCCGTGACGGACAGCGACGAGGTGTTGGTGGCGAGCAGACAGTCGTGCTCGACGATGTCCTCGAGCTCGCGGAACAGCTGCTGTTTCGCCTCGAGTTGTTCGAGCACCGCCTCGACGACGAGCGCGCAGTCCGCCAGCTCGGCGAGGCTGTGCGCGGGGTGCAGCCGGGCGCGTGCCGCATCCCGGTCGGCGGCGGCGAGCCTGTCCTTCTCGACGAGCCGGTCGAGGCGCGCGCCGATCGCTTCGGCCGCCGCGTCGGCACGCCCGGGAACCGTGTCGTAGAGCCGCACGGGGTGGCCCGCGACGAGCGCGACCTGGGCGATGCCCTGGCCCATGGTGCCGGTGCCGACGACGGCCACGGGGCTGCTGAGGTCGAGTGCTGTCATGTGCGCGATCCTCCCGCACGGGGTTTTCCACAGATGCGGCGGACCCCCTTGTCCCGACCGATCGTTCGGTTACTCTAACTCTGTCCGGCTATTTCTGCCCAGGTCATGAGCTCAGCGAAGAGTTCTTGAGACGAGGAGATGGTCCCGCATGGCCGCCGAACTGACCGCGCACGAGCTGACCGCCCAGCACCGGCCCACGCTCGACCAGGCGCTGGAAGCGATCCGTACGCGCGCGTACTGGTCCCCGCACCCCGAGCACCCGAAGGCCTACGGGGAGAACGGCAGCCTGAGCATGGCCGAGGGCAAGGCCGCCTTCGACGCCCTCCTCGGCAGCCGCCTCGACCTCGGCCAGCCCGGCACCGACGACTGGGTGGGCGCCGAGACCTCCCCGTACGGCATCGAGCTGGGCGTCACCTACCCGCACGCGGACGTCGACGTGCTGCTGCCCGCCATGCGGGCCGGACAGCGGGCCTGGCGCGACGCGGGCGCGGAGATGCGCGCGATGGTCTGTCTGGAGATCCTCAAGCGGATCGCCGACCGCACGCACGAGTTCGCGCACGCGGTCATGCACACCAGCGGCCAGGCCTTCATGATGGCGTTCCAGGCGGGCGGCCCGCACGCGCAGGACCGCGGCCTGGAGGCGGTGGCGTACGCGTATGTGGAGCAGGTCCGCACGCCCGACACCGCGGAGTGGACCAAGCCCCAGGGCAAGCGCGACCCGCTCGCGATGACCAAGCAGTTCACGCCGGTGCCGCGCGGTATCGCGCTGATGATCGGCTGCAACACCTTCCCGACGTGGAACGGCTATCCGGGCCTGTTCGCCTCCCTGGCCACCGGTAACGCCGTGCTCGTCAAGCCGCACCCGCGCGCGGTGCTGCCGCTCGCGCTCACCGTGCAGGTCGCGCGCGAGGTGCTCGCCGCGGCGGGCTTCGACCCGAACCTGGTGGCGCTGGCCGCCGAGCGGCCCGGGGAGGGCATCGCCAAGACCCTGGCCGTGCGCCCCGAGATCCGGATCATCGACTACACCGGGTCGACGGCGTTCGGCGACTGGCTGGAGACCCACGCCCGCCAGGCGCAGGTCTACACGGAGAAGGCCGGCGTCAACACGGTGATCGTGGAGTCGACCGACGACTATAAGGGGATGCTGTCCAACCTGGCCTTCTCCTTGTCCCTGTACAGCGGCCAGATGTGCACGACCCCGCAGAACCTCCTCATCCCCCGCGACGGCATCCGTACGGAGGAGGGCTCCAAGTCGTACGACGAGGTGGTCGCCGACCTCGCCCGGTCGGTCGACGGACTCCTCGGGGACGACGCGCGTGCCAACGGGCTGCTGGGCGCGATCGTGAACCCGGACGTCAAGGCGCGTCTGGAGGCCGCGGCAGGACTCGGCGAGGTCGCCCTCGCGTCGCGTGAGGTGGGCAACGCGGAGTTCCCGGACGCGGTCGTCCGCACCCCGGTGATCGTCAAGCTCGACGGTGCCCGGAAGTACTGGGAGGGTGCCGACGACGAGGCCGCCTACATGAACGAGTGCTTCGGACCGGTGTCCTTCGCGGTCGCGGTCGACTCGGCGGGGGACGCGGTGGAGCTGCTGCGGCGGACCGTCCGGGAGAAGGGGGCGATGACCGTCGGGGCGTACACCACCGACGAGACCGTCGAGGAAGCCGTACGGGAGGCCTGTCTGGAGGAGTGTGCCCAGCTGTCCCTGAACCTGACGGGCGGCGTGTACGTCAACCAGACGGCGGCGTTCTCGGACTTCCACGGGTCGGGCGGCAACCCGGCGGCGAACGCCGCGCTGTGCGACGGGGGCTTCGTGGCCAACCGGTTCCGGGTGGTGGAGGTCCGGCGCTAGGACCTGATCCGCCGGACACCCCCTAGGTCCTGTCGTCACATTCCCGTCTGCCCCACCCTCCGGGCGGACGACGGGAATGTGACGGCAGGACCTAGCCCCCTTGCGGGGCGCTCCAGTGGAACAGGGTCATGGCCACGCTCGTCGCCAGGTTGTAGCTGGAGACCTGGGGGCGCATCGGGAGCGACACCAAGTGGTCGGCACGCGCGCGCAGGTCGGTGGAAAGGCCACTGCGCTCGGAGCCGAAGGCGAGCACGGCGTCGTCCGGGACCTTCAGTCCCCGGATGTCCTCGCCGTCCGGGTCGAGGGCGAACACCGGCCCGGACGGCAGCTCGGCCACCGTCAGCCGCTCCACGGCGGTCGCGAAGTGCAGGCCCGCCCCGCCCCGCACCACCGTGGGGTGCCAGGGGTCGAGGGTGCCCGTGGTGACGACGCCGGTCGCCCCGAAGCCGGCCGCCAGGCGGATCACGGCGCCGGCGTTGCCGAGGTTGCGCGGATGGTCGAGGACGACCACGGGGGCGGTGCGGGGCGTGCGGGCCAGCGCCCGCAGATTGGCCTCGCGGGAGGGACGTACCGCCAGCGCGGCCACCGCCGTCGGGTGCGGACGCGGGACGAGGGAGCGGTACGTGGCCTCCGGGACCTCCACCAGAAGGGCGTCCAGGGTGTCGCGTACGTCCGAGGCCAGCTCGTCGGTGAGGGCGAGCGCCGCCTGCCGGTCGCTGGTGACCGCCACCAGGACCTCGGCCCGGAAGCGCACGGCGTGCTTCAGGGCGTGGAAGCCGTCGAGCAGGACGGAGGTGTCGGCGAGGCGGTGCCAGGCGCGCACGGGGTCGTGGTCCTGCCGGCGGTCGCCCACCGGGTCCTGCACACGGTCCGTGGGGTCGCTTGCGGGGTCCTTCATGCGGTGAAGCCTACGTGCGGGTCCTCGGCCGGCTCCGGGGTGCGCGGCCCCTGAGCGCGCTGGCCCGGCAGCTTGCGGGCGCCGGGCGGAAACAGTCGTCCCCGCGCGCGTACCGCCCATCCGCCGAGGCGCCGCAGGAACGACGTCGGCAGGAACACCGCGTCGGCGGCGATCATCGCGAGCGAGAAGAACGGCAGCCCGAGGACCACGGCGATCACGGCGTGCTCGGTCATCATGGCGGCCAGCAGGACGTTCTTGACGCGCCGGTTGATCAGGGTGAAGGGGAAGGCGACCTGCACGGCGACCGTCCCGTAGGTCACCAGCATCACGATCGTGCCGTGTGAGGCCAGCAGGTCGGACAGGGCGGGCCAGGGGGAGAAGTAGTCCAGGTGGAGCGGGTAGTAGACGGCCGTGCCGTCCTGCCAGCGCGAGCCCTGGATCTTGTACCAGCCGGCGGTCGCGTAGATCAGACATGCCTCGGCCATGATCACGAGCAGGGCCGCGTTGTGCACGGCGTTGGCGATGACGTCGAGCAGGACCCGAGGCTCCGCGGTGCGCGCCAGGCGGCCGACGGCCCACCACAGCGCCTGGACCGCCCACAGCCCCCAGAAGATCATCGACCAGCCGGGGCTGAGCCGCCCCGCGCCCGTCGCCGTGGCCAGCAGCAGGCCGAGCGCCGCCCACAGCACGAGACCGACCCGGTCCTGGGCCCCGGCCCGTGGAAGGTCCCCCCGCGCGCGAGCCTCTCGCGCGAGCCGGGCCCGCCGGGCGTCCAGCGACCACACCTGTCCACAGCGCGTGAACACCAGATAGATCGCCATGAGGTGGATGACGTTGTCGCCGCCGTCCCCCATGAAGATGCTGCGGTTCTGCAGCGAGAGCACGCCGACCATGAAGAGCACGGACATCGTGCGGGTCCGCCAGCCCACCAGCAGCAGGAGAGCGGAGAGGACGGCCAGGGCGTAGACGATCTCGAACCACACCCGGCTGTCGGACCACATCAGGATCGTGAAGGCGTGGTTGTCCGCGACGAGCTGCTGGGCGAGGTCCCACTTCCACGGTCCGTCGGGGCCGTACATCTCTTGGCGGTGCGAGAACTCGCGCAGCAGGAACAGCAGCCAGGTGGCGGCGAAGCCGATGCGGATCACGGCCGTCTGGTACGGGCCGAGGACGGCGTCGGTGACCCGGGCGATACCGCGCGAGATCGACACTGCGATGCGGTTCATCCGGCGCTCGCCTCCGTCCGCGCGTCCGTGACGTCCTCCTCGGGAACGGTCCACCAGGGCAGCTCGCGCAGGACGGGCGTGTCGGACACCTTCTCCTCGCTCCATTTCGGGGGCGGCACGTTGGTCGTACGGGAACGGACCTGGACGCTTTCGACGACGGCGCCCTTGTCGCCGGCCCCCTCGCGGTCGAGACGCAGCACGACGATCCGGCGCAGATAGCGCTGGGAGAGGTCGCCGCGCAGGCCCACCGGGCGGTTCTCGTTGTCGTGCGTGCCGATGTAGAAGTCCCAGGCCCGGCGCAGTTCGTTCTGCTGGGTGTGGCTCGGCAGCAGATTGCCGTCGATCGCCGCGCCGTCCAGCGCGGACAGGTCGTACCAGCCGGTCTCGGTGATGGCACCGTCCGCGCCGCGGACCTGCGCACGGACCTGGACGTCGATGTTCTGCTGCAGCGGGTTGGGGGCGAAGAGCTTCCAGTTCTGCTCGAACTCCGGGTAGATCCAGTCGTCGATCGCCCGGCCGTGCTGCTTGGTGACCGTGTTCGAGGGCGCGACGTGCAGGAACACCATGCCGAGGTGCACACAGGCGACCACCGCGACCACCGCGAGGGCGAGCGCGGCGACAACCTGGGAGCGGAGGGGGAGGGAGGCTATGCCGGTGGGGGTGGGGGTGGGGACGAGGGGATCGACGGTGGGTGCCTGCGGGTCGGGTGCCAGGGCGTCGGGTGCCTGAGCGGTGGGCGCCTGGGAAGCGGGTTGCTGGGGAACGGATTCCTGGTCGGTGGATTCCTGCTCGGTGGAGGGAATGCCGTCGGGGGTGGGATCGGCGGAGGCGGGGCCCTCGGGCAGGGAGCCGTCAGGGCCGTCCGGCAGATGCCGGGCCGCCGAGCCCTCGTCATACGCGTCCATTCCGCCCCGATTCCCGATCCCGGTCCGATTCCCGCCGCCGGACCGCGCTGCGCCGTGCGCCCGCGCGCACCACACCGCGGCGTGCGCACGGGAACGGTACTCAGGCCGGGCCGCCCCGCACAGCCCCATTCGTCACAGCGGGCACAACAGCGACACAACAGCGACCCTGAGGTTATCCACAGCGGTGGACACCCTACGGCCGCCCGTCCCGCCATGTGGCGAGAAAGACCGAACGTTCGGTCTGTCGAGGCGTCGGGCCTTCCGCGGCCGGACCGTTCCCTTCTTGTAGAACCTGTTCTATCTTGACGCTCCGTCAGATCCGGTGTCCGCCGGGTCGGTGGATCGGTGCGTGGGAGGACAGGGACGTGGACTTCACCTTCACCGAGGAGCAGCAGGCGGCGGTCGAGGCGGCGAAGGCGGTGTTCGGCGGGGTCGCGCCGGACGGAGTGCCCAGCCCCGCGATCACCGCGGGCGCCGTCGCTGACGACTTCGACCGGGCGCTGTGGACGAAGCTCGCCGATGCGGATCTGTTGAGTCTGTTGCTCGCCGCGGAGTACGGCGGGGCGGGCCTGGACGCGATCGCGCTGTGCCTGGTGCTGCGCGAGGCGGCGAAGGTGCTGGCGCGGGTGCCGTTGCTGGAGAGCAGTGCGGCGGCGGTGGCCGTACAGGCGTACGGCGGCGAGGAGTTGAAGGCGGAGCTGCTCGCGCGGGCGGGCCGGGGCGAGGTCGTGCTGACCGTCGCGGCGAACGGGCGGACCGGGCACGACCCGGCCGAACTCGCCGTGACCGCACGACGGGACGGTGACGCGTGGGTGCTGGACGGGGTACAGACGGCGGTTCCGTGGGCGGAGAACGCCGACTTCACCGTCGTACCCGCGCACACGGGCGGCGGCCGGACCGTCCTCGCGCTGGTACCCCGGGTTCATGAGGGCGTCGTCCTCGGCGAGCAGATCTCCACGACCGGGGAACGGCTCGGCGAGCTGCGTCTGGAGTCCGCGCGGATCACCGCCCGGGATGTCATCGACGCGGACGGGGCGTGGGAGTGGCTGCGGGAGCTGTTGGCCACCGGGACGTGCGCGCTGGCGCTCGGGCTCGGTGAGCGGGTGCTCGCGATGACGAGCGCGTACACGGGCAAGCGGGAGCAGTTCGGGTTCCCGGTCGCCACGTTCCAGGCCGTCGCCGTGCAGGCCGCCGACCGCTATATCGACCTGCGGGCGATGGAGGCGACGCTGTGGCAGGCCGCGTGGCGGATCAGTACGGGGGCGGGGGGTGCGCTTCCGGCGTCCGGGGACGTGGCCGTCGCCAAGATCTGGGCGTCGGAAGGGGTACGGCGGGTCGTGCAGACCGCGCAGCATCTGCACGGGGGGGTCGGCGCCGACGTCGACTACCCGCTGCACCGGTACCACGCCTGGGCGAAGCAGCTTGAGCTGTCGCTGGGACCGGCGGCGGCGCACGAGGAGGCACTGGGGGATCTGCTCGCGGCCCATCCCCTGGGCTGAACGCCCACGCCCACGGCACCCCCTCGCCTCTCCAGGCGTGGGCAAGCCCCGGGCAGCGGTGATGAACGCCGCTCGGCGGAACCCTCGCCGGTGGCTACAGGACGAAGCCGGGGGTGCCCTTGTCGTCCACGACCGGGCGGCCGGCGGCGGCCCAGACCTGCATGCCACCGTCGACGTTCACGGCGTCGATGCCCTGCTGGACCAGATACATCGTGACCTGCGCCGAACGGCCCCCGGAGCGGCAGATCACATGGACCTTGCCGTCCTGCGGCGCCGCCTCGGTCAGCTCGCCGTAGCGTGCGACGAACTCACTGATGGGGATGTGCAGCGCCCCCGCGGCATGGCCCGCCTGCCACTCGTCGTCCTCCCGGACGTCCAGCAGGAAGTCTCCGTCCGCGAGATCCCCGACCTCGACCGTGGGCACACCAGATCCAAAACTCATGCCCCCGACGCTACCCGACCAGGCGGTCGACCCGAAGCCCCCACTGGACCGGCCCTAGCCGACCAGGCGGGCCAGCTCCTTCTCGCGCTCGTCGACCTGGGCCAGCAGCTGCTCGGCGATCTCGTCCAGGAGCTGGTCCGGGTCCTCCGGGGCCATTTTGAGCATGGCGCCGATGGCGCTCTCCTCCAGCTCGTGGGCGACCAGGGTCAGCAGTTCCTTGCGCTGGGCGAGCCACTCGAGGCGGGCGTAGAGCTCCTCGCTGCGGCTCGGCTTCCACTCCTCGGGCACCGGACCCGCCGCCCACTCCTCGGACAGCTCCCGCAGGAGGGCCTCGTCGCCACGGCTGTACGCGGCGTTGACCCGGGCGATGAACTCGTCGCGCCGCCTGCGCTCGGCGTCGTCCTGCGCCAGGTCGGGATGGGCCTTGCGGACCAGCTCACGGTAGAGCTGACGGGCCTCGTCGCTGGGGCGTACGCGCTGCGGGGGGCGTACGGGCTGGTCCGTCAGCATCGCCACCGCCTCGGGAAACAGTCCCTCGGAGTCCATCCAGCCGTGGAAGAGCTCCTCGACCCCGGGCATCGGCATGACCCGCGCCCGCGCCTCGTCCGCCTTGCGTATGTCCTCCACGTCGCCGGTGCGCGCGGCGACCGCCTCGGCGATCTGCGCGTCCAGCTCGTCGAGCCGCGAGTACATCGGGCCGAGCTTCTGGTGGTGCAGACGCGAGAAGTTCTCGACCTCGACGCGGAAGGTCTCCACGGCGATCTCGAACTCGATCAACGCCTGCTCGGCCGCCCGCACGGCCCGCTCCAGCCGCTCCTCGGGCCGCGCCTGCGCCTCGGGCGCCGCCTCCGGCGCGGACTCGTCGTGGGCATCCGCATCCCCGGCGCCCTGGGGCCGGGCATCCTCGGCCTGGGTACGGTCGGACTCGCTGTGCTCGGCTTCCGGGGTCGTCACCCGACCAGACTAGGCCACGGCCCCGCACGACTCGCGGCCTTCCCCCGGCCGGGACGGTGCGGCGGTGTCCCTCTTGTGGCTCACACCCCGAGCTCCGCCGCCAGCCGCCCCTGACTGACCGCCGCGACCAGCTCCGCGTGGTCCGCCTCCGTACGGTCGGCGTAGGCCACGGCGAACGAGGCGATGGACTCGTCCAACTCCTCACTCTTCCCGCAGTACCCGGCGATGAGGCGGGGGTCGGCGGTGTGGGTGTGGGCACGCGCGAGAAGGGCGCCGGTCATACGGGCGTAGTCGTCGACCTGGTCGGCGGCGAGGGCGGCGGGGTCGACGCTGCCCTTGCGGTTGCGGAACTGGCGTACCTGGAACGGGCGGCCCTCGACGGTGGTCCAGCCGAGCAGGATGTCGCTGACGACCTGCATGCGCTTCTGGCCGAGGACGACCCGGCGGCCCTCGTGCGGCACCTCCGGTATGGCGTGGCCGGCCGTCGCCAGGTGCGGGAGCAGCGCCGAGGCACGGGCCTCCTTCACCTGGAGGACCAGGGGTTCGCCACGGTGGTCGAGGAGCAGCACGACGTAGGAGCGGGTGCCGACGCTGCCGGTGCCGACGACGCGGAAGGCGACGTCGTGCACCGCGTACCGGGCGAGAAGGGGGAGGCGGTCCTCGGAGACGGTGGTCAGGTAGTGCTCCAGCGAGGCCGCGACCGCCGCGGCCTCCGCGTCGGGTACCCGGCGCAGCACCGGAGGCGCGTCCACGAAGCGGTGGCTGCCGTCCTCCGCCGGCCAGGTCGACTTGGCCGCGAACCGTCCGCTGGTGTTGGCCCGCGCCTTCTCCATGACCCGCTCCAAGGTGCCGAGCAGGTCGTGGGCGTCGGCGTGGGAGACGAGTTCCTCGTCCGCGATGGCGTTCCACGCGTCCAGCACCGGGAGCTTCGCGAGCAGCCGCTGCGTGCGTCGGTAGGCACCGACCGCGTCGTGGGCGGCCTTGCGACAGGTGTCCTCGTCCGCGCCCGCTTCCCTGCCCGCGAGCACGAGCGAGGTGGCGAGGCGCTTGAGGTCCCACTCCCAGGGGCCGTGTGCCGTCTCGTCGAAGTCGTTCAGATCGATGACCAGGCCGCCGCGCGCGTCTCCGTACAGGCCGAAGTTGGCCGCGTGGGCGTCGCCGCAGATCTGGGCGGCGATGCCGGTCGCGGGGGTGCGCGCGAGGTCGTAGGCCATGAGGCCGGCCGAACCGCGCAGGAAGGCGAAGGGGGTGGCGGCCATCCTGCCGACCCGTATCGGAGTGAGCTCCGGGATCCGGCCGAGGTTGGACTCCTCGACGGCGGTCACCGCGTCCGGCCGGCCGGCGTCGAAGGTCAGCTCCGCGTGCACGCCGCGCGGCACCCGTCGGCGCAGCGCCTTGCCCTCTTCCTTGGGTGCGGCCTGCACGGGCCGGCCCGCGAATCCCCGCACGCCGAAGACCCCGGAGACCCTGGACGCCTGCCGACCCTGTTCGCCCCGGCGGCTTTCTTCGCCCTGCCGGCCCTGTCCGTCCTGATGGCCCTGATGGTCCTGATGGCCTTGATGGTCCTGCCCGCCCGGCCGGCTCCGCTGGTCCTGCTGCGCCCGATCCGCTGCACCAAGATCCGTCATACCGACTGCCTCCCCCGTCACGCACGAACATCAACTCGTGATGACCGTACCGCCGGTGGCTGAAACGCGTCAGACCCTGTGGACAACTCCCAGCCTGTGGAAAACCCGGATCCTGCGCATCAGCCCCGGTCCAGGGTCACTTGCGGAGTTCGCCCGGGCACGGCGGGCTCCCCGGCAGGTGCTTCTCCGCCCAGGTTCCGAGTTCCAGGAGCGCGGGCTGCAGTGCGGCGCCCGCCTCCGTCAGGCCGTACACGACCCGCAGCGGAGGGCCCTCGTCGACCTCGCGGACGACCAGCCCCGCCGCGCCGAGTTCCGTGAGGCGGTCGGAGAGCATCCGTTCGCTGATGCCGGGGATCGCTCTGCGCAGGTCGGCGAAGTGCGCGGGGTGCGGCAGCAACACGGCCACGACCAGGCCGGTCCAGCGCTTCCCGAGCAGTTGGAAGACGCGGGCCATGCCGTCGTCGACCCTCTGGCACGGCCCTGCGTCGTGAGTCCCCGGCTCTGGCATGGGTCCAGGGTACTGTGTTCCCGTGGGGGGATGAAAAAAAGTAAGTAACTGTGTTATCTCTAGTCCAGTACAAAAAGTTCGCCCCCTTCTCCCTGGAGATTCCCCATGGCCACCCTCCTGCACGTCGACTCGTCCGTTTTCCCGGGCGCAGCCTCCGCCTCCCGCACGGTCACGGACGCGTTCCGCAAGGCCTGGGAGGAGCAGCACCCGCAGGGCACCGTGATCTACCGCGACCTCGCCGTGAACCCGGTCCCGCACATCACGGCCGACGCCCACACCGCCGGTTTCGCCCCCGCGGACGCGCACACCCCCGAGCAGGCCGCGGCCTTCGCCGAGCGCCTGACGTTCATAGAGGAGCTGGAGCAGGCGGACGCGATCCTGATCGGCGCGCCCATGTACAACTTCACGATCCCCTCGACCCTCAAGGCGTGGCTGGACCAGGTGATCCTCATCGGCCGTACCGCCATGAGCGAGGACTCGAAGATCAAGGGCACCCCGGTCACCATCGTCGCCAGCCGCGGCGGCTCCTACGCGCCGGGCACCCCGCGCGAGGGTTACGAGTACGTCCAGAACTACCTGGAGGCGGTCCTGCGCGACACCCTCGCCCTGGACGTCCACGTCATCGTGCCGGAGCTCACGATGGCGCCGCACAACCCGGCGATGGCCGACCTGATCCCGATGTACGAGGCCTCCCGCGCCAAGGCCGTCGACGAGGCGGTCACGAAGGCCAAGGAGTTCGCCGAGCGCTTCGCCGCGTAGCCCCTCCGGGGGAGGGCCTAATGAGCCCCTGCCTCGGTACACCCCCTTGAGGGCCTCGGTACACCCCCCATGAGGCGACGGCCCCGCAGGTTCGTGACCTGCGGGGCCGTCGCGTCGCACGGGCCGAGGGCCCATAGAACTGCTGTGCTGTATGGGCCGCCGAATGCCCACTGCCGCGGGGGATGGATCACAGCGGGCATCCGGCGGCGGTACCGGGGGACGAGCGGGCCGAGTGGGCCGAGCCCGCTACTTGAACGCCGGGAGGCTGCGGCTCACCCAGCCGGAGAAGGGGGCGGCCGGGCGGCCCAGGACCTTCTCCACATCGGGGCTGACCCGCTGTTCGGCGGGGAGCGGGGCGCCGAGGATGTCCAGCGTGCCGGGGATGACGTCCTCCGGCATGAACTGGGCCATGTGGGTGTGGGCGGCCTCGCGGGTCAGTTCCACGAAGGTCACTTCCTCACCGATGGCCTCGGCGATCACCTCGGCCTGCGCACGCGGGCTGACCGCCTCGGGGCCGGTCACCTCGTACGTACGACCGGCATGACCGTCCTCGCGCAGGACGACCGCGGCGACCGCGGCGATGTCCGCGGGGTCGACGACCGGCAGGGCCACGTCACCGAACGGGGCGAAGACCGTGCGGTCGGCGCGGACCGACTCGGCCCAGGCGAAGGCGTTGGAGGCGAATCCGCCCGCGCGCAGGATCGTGAAGTCAAGGCCCGAGCCGCGTACGGCCTCCTCGAACTCGCGCAGCCTGCCGTGCGAGGCGGAGTCGGGGCGGGTGGCGTTGATCTGCGAGGAGAGCAGGACGACCCGCTTGACGCCGGCGTCCCTGGCGGCGGCCAGCAGGTCGGTCGCGGCCTCGCCGTAACCGAGCAGTTCGCCGGCGAGCAGGATGAAGAAGGCGTCGGCGCCTTCGAGGACCGGCCGCATGCTCTCGGCGCTGCCGAGGTCGGCCTGGGCGTGGCGGACACCGTCCGTCGGGGAGGGCAGCGGGCGGCGCGAGACCGCCACGACCTGCTCCCCCGCCTCGGCGAGCGCCTCGATCAGCGGACGTCCGACATTTCCGGTGGCTCCGGTGACGACAATCATCAGAAGAACTCCCTAGTGCGTTAATTCGAACCAGTAATCAGCAGTCATCAGTTGCATCGGTGTGGGGATGGGAGTGGAGAAGGGGGCGGGGGGTGGGGGTCGGCGCAGGGATCGGTGTGGGGAAATCCGCCGGTCATCCGTGGTGGGCGGCCATGGCAGGGACGCTAACATCCTCCGTATAGTAGGTACCTAGAGGAAAGTGGCTATCCAAGCGAGTCTCTTCCTCGCGCCCGCCGTACACCGCGGTGAGCGAACGGCCCAGCCGCACGAGCGACTCCCGCGCCTCCGGAGGATCGAGCACCTCGACACGGCTGCCGAGACCGGCCAGTTGCGCGGCGAGCACCTCGACCGACGGACCGTCGGCCGTGAACTCGACCCGGCCGTCGATCTGGGCCTCGCCCGTCCGCAGCCGACCGC
Organism: Streptomyces sp. NPDC111656; assembly: GCF_055656965.1. NCBI lineage: Bacteria > Bacillati > Actinomycetota > Actinomycetes > Kitasatosporales > Streptomycetaceae > Streptomyces > Streptomyces sp. NPDC111656. Next base: position 164,608 of record NZ_JBVKCA010000008.1, on the reverse strand, counting down.
CCAGCAGTTGCCGCAGCACCGGCAGGGCGTCGCGGTCGGCCCGCGCCCGCACGGTCGCCGCGGTCAGCCGCTGTTCCACCTCGGCGGCCAACTCGCGCCAGGCTGCGGCGAGGTCGAAATTCTCCGGGCGCCGCACCGGCTCACCGGTCCTGGTCGCGGAGGTGACCCGGCCGAGCCGGAAGGTGCGCAGCCCCTCCTCGGTACCGGCGACGAGGTACCAGCGGCCGGCCTTCGAGACCAGGCCGAGCGGGTGCACCGTGCGCTCGCCGGGAGCCCGGTCGGGAGGGGCGTAGCCGAGCCGGACCTGTTCGCCGTCGAGCACCGCCCGCTCCAGAGTGTGCTGGTGGGGGCCGCCGCCGCCCGCCGTGCGCGACCAGTCGACACCGTCGATGAGGATGGCCTTGGCGGCCGCCTCGGCGTGCGGCCGCATGGGCGCGGGCACCGCCCGCATCAACTTCCGTAACGCGGCGCGCAGTTCGGGCGAAGCCGACAAAGGGCCCGCGGCCAGGAACAACGCCCCGATCTCCCGCGAGGTGAAACCGGTCAGATCGGTGCGGGCGCCGCCGACCAGGCTCCAGCCGCCGCCCCGGCCGCGCTGCGAGTAGACGGGGACACCGGCGGTGGTGAGGGCCTCCAGGTCGCGGCGCGCGGTGCGCTCCGACACCTCCAGCTCCTGGGCCACCTCGCGCACGGTCACCCGCCCGCGCGCCTGGAGCAGCAGCAGGGTCGCCACCAGACGGTCAGCCTTCACAACAACCGCCCCTCTCCGCGTTTTTGAGATGTTTTGAGCCAATACATCTATTTTCAGCAAGATCTGATGAGGCTTCAGAAATAGGCCACAAGATGACCTGTTTGACCTCGACGATGAAGACATGACTCAAGACATGGCTGACAGCACCAATCCCCCCGCCGACCCCCGTGGCGGCCTGTTCAAGGCCGTCGAGCTCACCGGACGTACGCTCGCCGCGCTGCGCCCCGAGCAGTACGACACCGTCACCCCGTGTCCCGACTACTCGGTCCGTGACATGGCCAACCACGTGGTGTCCGTGCTGCGCAGGGTCGCCGTCATGGGCGCGGGCGGCTCCTTCATGAGCGTTCCGCACTTCGCCCAGGACGTCCCCGACGGCGACTGGGCCAAGGCCTGGACGGAGGCGACGAAGGAGTTCGACGCGGTGTGGTCGGACCCGGCCGTACTGGGCCGCCAGATCGGTCTGCCCTGGGGCCCGGTTCCCGGGGTGGTCGCCTCGGTGATCTACACCAACGAGTTCGTGCTGCACGCCTGGGATCTGGCGAAGGCGACCGGTCAGAGCCCCGAGTGGGACCCGGAGATGCTCGCCGCGCCGCTGGCCAACATGCACCGGGCCGTGCCCGCGGAGCCCCGTGGCGGCCAGGTGCCGTTCGGTCCGGTGGTGGAGGTGCACGAGGACGCTCCCGACATCGACAAGCTGGTGGGCTGGTACGGGCGTCGTCCCTGACGGGGCGACGCGGCAGACGATCGAGCGGGCGGGCCGCCGGAGAACGATCCGGCGGCCCCTCCCCATGTCCGGGATCACGAAGCGTCAGGCTCCGATGCCCTGGGCGAACTTGAAGTAGCGGTACGGGTCGTACTTCGCCTTCACGACCTTCAGCCGCGCGTAGTTCTCGGCGTAGTAGGACTGCCGCCAGTTCGGCAGCTCCGCGTCCATCCAGTTCTGGTACGTCTCGCCGTTGGACAGCGGGTCGATGGTGTCGAACCCGTGGTCCACCCAGCTCGTGGCGACGGCCTGGGCCTCGGCGGTGACCTGGGCCGGGTCGTTGATCAGGACCCGGTAGTTGACGGAGAAGAGCGAGTCACGGTGCACGTACGCCGTGTCGGTGCGGGCCGGGTCGTTGGCCGCGCCCCCGAAGAAGTGGAAGTCGAGGTACCGGGCCTGCCCGGCCTTGCGGTCGGCGTCGAAGGCCGTCACCACGCTCGCCCAGTCGCTCTGCGCGTAGGGCGCGCTGCCCAGCCGGGTCCGCTCCAGACCGAAGGCCGGCCGGGTGAGCACCCCGCTCGGCGACTTCCCGGCGCGCTGGCACTGGTCCTGGCTCAGGGTGCTGCACCCGAAGATCATCATCATGACCTGCTGGTACGTCATGACCGCGTCCTGGCGGGCCGTCACCGCGCCGGTCAGCGACAGCAGCCGCGCCGCCTCCGAGGCCAGTTCGGCCGGGGTGCCGCGGGAGGCGAGGAAGACGTTGAGCGCCGGTACGGTGCCGGGCGCCGCGTCGGCCTGGACGAGGTAGGCGCCGCCGCCGATGGTGCGGGGGGCGTCCACCAGCCACTGGCCCACGCCGTGCAGCACGTCGGCCGCGCGGTCGTACGGGAAGATCAGGTTGCTGATGGCCATCTGGTCGCCCTCGTGCGGGGTGACCGTGAAGCGGGTGACGACACCGAAGTTGCCGCCACCGCCGCCGCGGATCGCCCAGAAGAGGTCGGGGTGGCTGGTCGGCGAGGCGGTCACCACACAGCCGTCGGCGAGGACCACCTCGGCCGAGGTGATCGCGTCGCAGGCCATGCCCGTCGGGCGGGTCAGGAAGCCGAAGCCGCCGCCCTGGAGGAAGCCGCCGGCCGACACGGTGGGGCAGCCGCCCTCGCTGACCACCAGGGCGTGCGGGGCGAGCGCGTTGAGTATCTCGACGTTCTTGGCGCCGGGGCCGATGTCGACGGTCCCGTTGCCGACGGTGATCGCGTTGAGCCGCGACACGTCGATGATCAGGCCGGGCGTGGTCGAGTAGCCCGCGAAGCTGTGGCCGCCGCTGCGGACGGCGGACGGGAGTCCGTTGTCCTGGGCGAAGCGCAGCGCGACGGAGACGTCGGAGGAGCTGACGCAGTACGCGACGGCCCGCGGGTTGACCGAGTCGAACTGGCCGAGTTCCAGCTGCTTGGCCACGCCGTAGCCGGGGTCGGTGGGCAGCACCAGCTGTCCCTGGAGCTTGCCGGCGAGGGTGCTCCAGGGGGCGGAGGAGCCTGCGGAGACGGGGCTGTTGGGCAGGACGGCCAGGCCGACGGCGGCGGTTCCCGCACCGATCAGTGCTCTACGAGTGATCACGGATGTCCCAAGGTTCTAGGAAACGGTGGATGTAGGTGGAAATCAGTGAGGGGGGAGACATGCAGAGAGGAGCAAGGGGGCCGGCGCCGGGCCCACGGGGGGAAGGTGGGCCCGGCGCCGGAACCGGGGGGAAAGTGGCTCTGTGAAGGCGGGCCCGGGAGGCCGGGCCTTCGAAGCGATGTCTTCGAAGCGGTGCCTTCGAGATGAGGCCTTGAGAGGGGCCGAGGTCAGGACACCTTGCGGCCGCGCACCCCCTGCTTGACGACGCCGGCCAGCATCGAGCGGCCGAGGTCGCGCATCTCCTTGGGGCCGGAGGTGCTGGCCCACCACATGAACTTCATCATCGTGGGGGTGGTGGCCCGGAAGAACCGGAGGTCCTCGGGGCCCTTCCAGCCGAAGGGCGTGTTGACGGACTCGCAGTCGCGGATCGCCTCGAAGACGATGTCCGCGGCCTTGTCACCGTCGATCTCGCCCGCCTCGTACCGCTCGCAGGTCTCGGCGGTGGTGTCGAAGAGGACCTTGAAGGCGTGGCTGTCCGGCCACCACAGGCCGGTGTAGGGCGCCTTCTCCATCTCCTTGAAGTGCCGGTCGTCACCGTCGAGCTGGAAGTTCTGGCGCGCCATGATCTGGCGCATGGTGGCCGGCGTGGTGAAGCACGCCCACACCCGGAACACCGCGTTCCACAGCCGGAAGTGGCTGAAGGCGATGTAGGAGCTGTTGACGATCTTGTCGTTGTACTCCAGGAGCCCCTGCTCCAGGCGCTCCACGTACTCGAAGCGCTCCTCCGTGAAGTCGTCCTCGCGCAGGGCGTCCAGGATCCGGTAGGCGAGGGCGTCGACGACCTCGAAGGTGTTGGACAGACCGCGCGAGTACAGCGGGTCGATGAAACCGGCCGCGTGCGACATCAGGCACCAACGGGCGCCGATGGTGCGCTTGGAGGAGTACTGGAGGCGGTCGGTGGAGACCCACTCGCGGATCCGCTTGGCGCCCTCGAACTGCCGCTTCACCGCCGGGTACATGTTGAGGTAGTGGTTGAACTCCTCGTCCGGCGTCATGTCCTTCGGCTTGGGGTACAGCCGCTCGTCGAAGGTCAGGCCGACACTGCAGGCCGGGTTCTTGGAGTCCTTGTAGTTGTCGAACGGGATGATCCAGAACCAGCCCCGCTCGATGAGGTGGTGCAGGGTGCCGCCGTGGAAGGGCGACTCGGCGGGCGGGCGCAGCGCCTCCGGGTAGTTGCACACGTCGTCGTACGGCTTGATGCCGACGTAGTGCGTGAACAGTGAGCGCGCGTGGTGCTTGTGCCGGGGCGGGTTCTCGCGCAGGTCGAACTTCTGCGCGAGCGGGGAGCGGAAACCACTCGCGTCGATCAGGTACTTGGCCCGGAAGACCTCGCCGTTCCTGCCGGTGATGGTGACACCGTCGTCGTCGACGTCGAGGTCGGTGGCGAACCAGTTCTGGCGGAGCGTGCAGCCGTACTTGGCGGCGACGTTCAGGTAGTGCGAGTCCGTGTCCTGCCGGAAGAGGTGCACCGCCTCGGTGAGCATCTTCGGGATGACGAACATCGTCGCCTCGCGCGGGTCCGGCTCGCGGTTCGGCCGGTGCGTGACGAAGCCGAAGCTCTGCTTGCGACCGTGCGTCGGGCCGATGTGCTCGGTGACCGCCTTCACGTCCAGCATGTGCTTGATCTCGGGCACGTCGTAGCGCACGGCCAGAATGTGCAGCCACTCGACGAGCTGCGGGTTCTGGGACTCACCGACGGCGAACCTGGGGTGCTGACCCGCGTCGATGAGCACCACGTTCGCGCCCTGACGGGCCAGGATCGCGCCCATGATCGAGCCCGCGAGGCCCGACCCGAGGATGGCTACGTCGCATTCGGTCCACTCGGCGGCCTTGTCGGCCTTCTTCGCTTCCTCAGCCTTGGTGGGCAAGACCGCACTCCTCTTTCTCGTTTCACGGACGGGTCGGATGGGTGGCGCGCGTCCTACTGGAGGGATTCGGATCAACAGGTCGGATCAACGGGTCGGGTCGACCGGGGGCTTCAGGCGGCGGTGCCGGGCTCGCCGAACCACTGGGCGAGCGCGTCGGTCAGGCCGTCCGTGGAACCGTCGGCGCCGACCCAGGCGATGTAGCCGTCGGGGCGTACGAGGAGGTCGGCGGCCGGGGCGGCGGCGTCGGGCCGGGTGGCCGTGACGACGTCGACACGGTCGGACCAGGCGGCCGCGGCCTCGCGCAGCGCCGCGTTGTCGTGCAGGTCGAGGAGGACCGGGCGGCCCTGGTGCAGCAGCTCGTAGGTGGTGGTCTTCTCGTCGCCGACCAGCAGTTCCTGGTCGGGCAGTCGGCGGCCGAGCAGCGGGTGACCGCCCTCGACCGCGCTGTAGGTGATGTCCAGGCCGGTGACCAGGCCGACGAGGTGACGTCGTACGTCCTCGATCTGGACCAGTTCCGCGAACAGGTCGCGCAGCGGCTGGGCCTCGGGACCGCCGAGGTAGAGGGTGCGCTGGACCAGGGTGTTGTAGACGATGCGGGCGCCGACCGGGTGGCGCTCGGAGTGGTAGGTGTCGAGCAGGCCCTCCGGGGCGTGCCCCTTGACCGCGGCGGCGAGCTTCCAGCCGAGGTTGACCACGTCGCCGACGCCCGCGCTGATGCCCTGGGCGCCGATCGGCAGGTGGATGTGGGCGGCGTCGCCCGCGAGGAAGACCCGGCCCTTGCGGTACTCGGCGGCGTGCCGGCTGGCGTCGGTGAAGTAGCTGGTCCACAGCTGCTTGGCACCGCTGATGTCCTCGCCGGTCACCCGCTGGAAGGCGGCGGCCACCTCCTCGAAGGTGGGCGGCTCCTGGGTGGGGCGGACACCGGCGCCGCGCTCGAAGACCACCACGCGGGTGGCGCCCGGGCCGAGCGGCAGGACCACGACCATGCCGGCCTCGCCGACCTCACCGGTGGGGCGCAGCCGCAGCTGGACTCCGGCGACGTCCGCCATCTTCATCTCGATGGTGGCGCTGACGCCGGGGAAGTCGATCCCGGCCAGGTGGCGGACGGTGGAGCGGGCGCCGTCACAGCCGACGACGTACGCGGCGCGCAGCGTCTCGACGCCCTCCGGGCCCGCGACCTCGACCTGGACCCCGTTCTCGTCCTGCGTCAGGCCGATGACCTCGTGGCCCCGGCGGACGTCGGCGCCCAGACCCACGGCCCACTTGTTGATGATGGCCTCGGTGCGCGACTGCGGAACACCGCGGACACCGAAATTGCCGCCCTCGACAATGCGGTAGTCGATGGGGAGTCCACCGAAATGGCCGCCGGGTATGGTCTCCAGCGGACCGAAATCCTCGAGAAGGCCGCGCTGGCCGAATTCCTCGATCGTACGGGCGGAGAATCCCAGCGCACGGGACTGCTGCATCGGCTGTTCCAGCCGGTCGAGCACGATGACCGAGAGACCCGAGAGGCGCAGTTCTCCCGCGAGCATGAGACCCGAGGGTCCCGCTCCGGCAACGATCACATCGGCATTGAAGGCGTCCATATTCCCTCTCCCGCTGGCGTTTTCTCCAGTATTCCGAGGGCTCCCGGGAAGCTGAATGGCCGCCGATACAGAACTCTGACAAGTTCTGACAAGTTCGTCAGAGGCCCTGCAGCTACTGGGTGGTACCGGGTGGCGAGTAGCGGGCAGGTACGGGCGGAGCATGCGAGAGGGTGCCGGAAGCGTCTTCCGGCACCCTCTCGACCCGTATGTGCTCCGGGAGTTCGCTACGGGCCGTTCAGTACAGGCCCATCACGCGGTCGACCGCGATCTCGATGACCGCGAGGCCCGGGGGCTGCGGCGGCTGGGACCAGTACCGCTTGGCGTAGCGGCGCATCCCCTCCACCACCCGGGGCGGGTCGGTGGAGACGGTGGCCGGGCCCTCCAGGGTGATCCAGCGGGGGCCGACCAGCTGGCACACGGCGGCCCGGCCACCGGCCCTGGCTAACAGGTTGCGGGACTTGCGGCGGTGCACCGTGGTCATCACCCGGGCCAGGCCCGCCTCACCGTCCCAGGTGAACCGTACGGGCGCGACGTGCGGCGTGCCGTCCGGGCGAAGGGTGGTGAGGGTGCACAGGGCGTTCTCGGCGAGGAACTCCTCCGCCGCGGCGGACAGGGGCAGGGGTTTGGACATGGCCGGGTCCGTTCTTCCGTCGTCCGACTTCGGTCTCTGGTCTGCCGTCAGGCGTGCGCGGGGACGGCCGCGGACTGCTCGGAGGACTTGGTGAAGGGCAGCAGCACCAGGGTCACCACGAAGGCGGCCGCGGCGAAGCAGGCGCCCACGAGGAACGCGTCGTGGAAGACGGTCGTACGGGCCTCCTGGACCAGGGCGGGAACACCGTGGGCCTTGGCCGTGAGCTCGTCGACCCGGCGGAAGGCGTAGGTCGCCGCGACCGCGAGGCCGAGCGCGCCGCCGACTTCCTGGGCGGTGTTGATGAGACCGGCGGCCAGACCCGACTCGCGCTCCTCGATCCCCGCGAACGCGGAGACCTGCAGCGGGACGAAGGACATTCCGAGGCCGAGGCCCATCAGGACGAAGGCGGGCAGCACGTCCGTCAGGTAGGAGGCGTCGGACGGGGCACGCCACAGCAGCATCATGCCGGTCGCGGCGAGCGCGAGGCCGACCAGCAGGACGGGCTTGGCGGCGACCTTGGTGACGACCTGGGAGGCGACGCCGGCGCCGACGGCGGTGAGCACCGCGAGCGGCACGTACGCGAAGCCGGTCTTGACGGCGGAGTAGTCCAGGACCTGCTGCATGAAGAGGCTGGCGAAGAAGAACAGGGTGACGCAGGTGCCGAGCAGCAGGATGGCGATGCCGTTGGCGGCGCGCAGCGAGGGGCGGCGGAAGATGCCGAGCGGCATCAGCGGCTCCTTGGCGCGGCGCTCGATGACGATGAAGGAGACGAGCAGGATCGCGGAGAGGATGAACCCGCCGACGACCCGGCCGGTCGGGACATCGGAGTCGGAGACGGTCTGACCGAGGGTGAAGATCAGCAGGACCAGGCCGGCGGTGAGGGTGACCGCACCGGCGACGTCGAAGGACTTGGTGCGCTGGGCGGAGCGGCTCTCGCCGACGACCATCGGGGCGACCAGGGCGCCGATGACGCCGATCGGGACGTTGATGAAGAAGATCCAGCGCCAGCCGGGCCCATCGGTGAGCAGACCGCCGAGGGTGACACCGGCGACGGCGGCGAGACCGCTGAGCGCGCCCCAGGCACCGAGCGCCTTGTTGCGGGCCGCGCCCTCTTCGAAGTTGTTGGTCAGCAGGCTCAGCGCGGCGGTGGCGATGAACGCGGCCCCCAGGCCCTGGGCACCGCGGGCGCCGATCAGCATCGCGGCGTTCTGCGAGACACCGGCGAGCAGCGAGGAACCGGCGAACAGGAGCAGACCGGTCTGCAGCATCCGGCGGCGGCCGAGGGTGTCGGCGAGCCGGCCGGTCAGCAGCAGGAAGCCGCCGAGGAGCATGCCGTAGGTGGTGACCACGTACTGGAGAGCGGTGGTGGAGATGTTGAGCTCGTCCTCGATGGTCGGCAGGGCGACGTTCACGATCGACACGTCGAGGAAGGTCATGAAGCCGGCCAGGCAGAGGAAGGCCAGGATGAGGCCGGGGCGGCGGACCGGCCCGGACTCGCCCGCCGCCTTGGCGGGGCTGTGGGTGGACTCTTGGATGGACATGTCACTCCCTAGGAGCATGAGGATTCTCGGACGGGGACGTACAGGGAGGTACTGGCTTTGCTGGCTTCTTGGAAGCTAGCATCCTGGGTATAGTAGGTACCTAGAGGAAAGTGACTTCCCGAAAGGTGATGGTCGGAATGAAGAGCACAGCCCCGCAGGGCCCCACGGCCGCGAGCGGCGCCGCCGACGCGACCGGCATGCCGGTCGTGACCAGCCCCGAAGCCGCGCACGCGGCCGCCGCCGGCACCCCGCAGAGGTGCCCGATCGCCCCGGTCCTCGACATCGTGTTCAGCCGCTGGACCACGCCGATCCTGTGGACGCTGAACGCCTTCGGCACCCAGCGCTTCGTGGAACTGCACCGCAACATCGGCACCATCACGCCGAAGGTGCTGACGCAGCGGCTGCGTCAGCTGGAGCGGGACGGGCTGGTGATCCGCACGTACTACCCGGAGGTGCCGCCCCGGGTGGAGTACGAGATCAGCGATCTGGGACGGACCCTGGCGCCCCTGTTCGCCTCGCTCTTCGACTGGTCGACCGGCCACCTGCCGCTGGTGGAGCAGGCGCGGCAGGCGTTCGACGAGGCGGAGGAGCAGGCCGCGGCCCGCAACCACTGAGCCGGGTAAGTCTGAGCCGGGTAAGTCCTTCAGCTCCATGCCGGTGTCCGCATGGAGCCCTGGAAGAAGATCAGCGGGTCCTCCTGTTCGGCCTCGGAGGGCGCGCGCAGACCGACGACCTCGCCCAGCAGGATGGTGTGGTCGCCGCCGTCGTACTCGGTGACCAGCCGGCACTCCAGATGCGCGAGCGCCTCGCTGAGCACCGGCAGGTCGAGGACGGACCTGTGGTGCGGCACCTCCTCGATCCGGGCGGTCCGCCGACCGGCGAACGCCCAGGCCACGGGCTCCTGTCGCTGCGTCAGGAAGTTCACGACGAAGCCGCCGGACTCCTGGACCACGGGCAGCAGACGGGAGTTGTCGTGCAGACAGATGAGCACCAGCGCCGGGTCCAGGGAGACCGAGGTGAAGGAGTTCACCGTGGCGCCCGTGGCGTTGTCGCCGCTGCCCGAGGTGATGACCGTGACACCGGTGGCGAAGTGTCCGCACACGGTGCGCAGCGCGCGGCCGTCGACCGGACCGAGCTGCTCGGGGATGGCTTGCGAAACGGGGATCACGACAGCCCTCTCGTTCTCGGGTACGGGGTTACGGAGTTACGCGGTTACGGAGTTGCGGGGGTGCCGGGGGCGTTGCTGATCAGGCCGCGCGTGAAGCCGGGGCCTCGGACGGCTCGGACGGCTCGGGCACGACAGCCGGCGCCGGACGACGCCTGGACAGCAGCGGACCCGCCATCGCCGTCGTGACCAGCGCCATGATCACGAGCATCGTGAACATGCGGGTGTCCAGCACGCCCAGGCTGACGGCCGCGTTGAGGATGATGAGTTCGGTCAGACCCCGGGTGTTCATCAACAGCCCCAGGTCCTTCGACTCACGCCAGGAGAACCCGGCCAGCCGCGCCGGAAGGATGGCGCCGACCAGCTTGCCGGTGCAGGCCACGACGATGATCGCGACGAGCGCGACGAAGTCGCCGGCGGTGAGCGCACCGAGGTCCACGCCGAGCCCGGTGACGATGAAGAAGACCGGAAGCAGCACGACGCTGACGTGGTCCATGGGTTTGCGCAGATGTTCCGCGAGGACCATGGCGGGCTCACGGGGCATCACGAACCCGAACAGGAAGGCCCCGAAGATGGCGTGGATGCCGATCCAGGTGGTCAGCCAGGCCGAGGTCAGGGCGCCCGCGCACAGCACCGCGAGCAGCGCCGACCAGCGCTCGGTGGCCGCCCAGCGCCACACCAGCCGGGCCACCAGCGGGCGTACGACCAGCAGCATCCCGGCCACGTAGAGCACGCTGTAGAAACCGATGCGGGCGAGGTCGGAGTAGTTCCCGTTCGCCGTGACCAGGGCCGAGACATAGGCCAGCAGGCACCAGGCGAGCAGGTCGTCGATGGCGGCACTGGCCAGCGAGAGCGAACCGGCCCGGGTGTCCAGGAGCTTGTTCTCGGTGAGGATCCGCGCGAGCACGGGGAAGGCGGTCACCGACATCGCGGTGCCGATGAAGGTGGCGAACGCGACGAAGGAGATGTGGTGCCCGGCCACCGTGGAGTGCTCGTCGTACAGGAACGGGGCCAGCGCCACACCTAGGCCGAAGGCCATCGCGATCGACGAGAGCGAGACGCCCGCGGCGAGCCGGGCGTGCGGCCTGATCAGGCGCTTCTCGAACTCCCAGCCGACCACGAACATGAACAGGATCAGACCGACCTGGGAGACCGCGGACAGCAACGGCCGCACGTCGGCGGGGAAGAGGTGCTCGGTGAGGTTCCCCGGCAGCAGGCCGAGGACGCTCGGGCCGAGGAGGATGCCCGCGACGATCTCGCCGACCACCATGGGCTGACGCAGCTTCTGCGCGAGCCGGCCGAGTGCGGCGCCGGCCACGAGCACCACGCCGATGTCGGCGAGCATGATCCCGAGTTTCATGTCCTGGGGGCTGGCCGCCGCCAGAGTCGTCATTGGGACTCCCGGGGTCGGGGCGGGGTGCCGCGGGTCCACAGCACGCGGAAGGTGAGGGAGGAGATCCGCCAGCCCTCCGCGACGCGGCGGGCTTCGCCGGTCGCGAGGGTGCCGACCTGGAACAGGGGCTCGTCCGCCGCATCGGGGTGGTGCACATGCGTCGAGACGAGGTTGGCGCGCAGCACGGCCCGCTCACCGGCGTCGTCGAGGTCGACGGCCGCGGGCGAACCGAGGTGCTGGGTGGCGGCGAAGGCCGCCAGCGCGTCACGGTGGTAGCCGGCGAGTCCGTCGAGGCCCTCGTGCCGGCTCATCGGGAACTCGACCAGGGCGTCCTTCGTGAAGAGCCCCCGCGCCCACGCGTCGTCGAGTTCGTCGTCGTCGAGACCGATGAGGTACCGGTCAAGGAGAGTGGATATCTCTAATACTTCCGGGCCTGACTGCATTACCCGAGCATGGCGCCCACGCCAATCGGCAACCAAGGCCGCTTTTCACAGTCCTGACGAAGTTGAGAAAGATCTGACACCGCCCTCGAACAATTGACAAAAGCGCTGCCAATCCTGAAGTGCCGACCCTTTCACATGGGCAGATCCTCTTGCCATGCTGCATTCGTAGCTGCATTCGTGGCTCCACCCGCACCTTCATTCGCACCTCCATTCGCACTCCCCTTTCCTCGAACGGAAGAGACGAGAGAATGCCGAAGATCGCAGCCGATGGTCAGCACCTGACCGTTCTCAACCTGTTCTCGACCGACGCCGCCGAGAAGCAGGTCAAGCTGCTCGCCGCGATGCGCCAGATCGTCGACACGGCGGCCTACGAGGGCTGGATATCCAGCACGGTCCACGCCGGGCAGGACAAGCCGGGAACGGCCAACTTCATCCAGTGGCGCAGCACCGAGGACCTGGAGAGCCGTTACGCCGGTGAGGAGTTCAAGCACCGCACCCTCCCGCTCTTCGGTGAGATCACCACCTCGATCCGTCTGCTCCAGAACGAGATCGCCTTCACGCAGCAGAAGCCGGAGCTGGGCGGCGTCACCGAGATCTCCCCGTCCCGCGACGACTACACGGCCATCGAGCTGTTCGGCGTGCTGCCGGAGAACCAGGAGGACCTGATCGACGCCCTGGGCGAGTCCCAGACGTGGCTGGTCGACGTCCCCGGCTACCGCACCCACACGGTGCTGCGCGGCCTGCGTGCCCGCGGCATCGAGGGCAAGTTCGTCGTCGTCTACTCCCAGTGGGACAGCAAGGAGGCGTACGACGCCTTCCGCTCCGCGCCGCAGGGTGAGCGCTCCCCGGAGCGCCAGAAGGTCGACGCCCGCGTCGCCGCGCTCCAGACCTGGCAGGACGAGAACACCTACCAGGTCGTCCACACCCGCGCCGCGGGCGAGTGAGCCACCCGGTGGCGGGCCGACCGGTCGGGCGGCGGCCGGCCCGTCACCGGGTCTGCATGTTGTTTCACGTGAAACACCCGCACGGCGGCTCTGAAGACATGGCAGCCCCGCCCGCACGGCTGACCCACGCACAACAGAAGCACGTATGACAGATCGCGCACGGACGCGGACGCACGGGCGCGTTCCCATCCCCACTGGCTGGCCGCTGCCGGGAATCCCCCACCCGGCAGCGGCTTTTCTGTCCGTCACGTTCCCGTTCCCGTCCCGCCCCCGCGCGCCACACCAGGACGAGGAGACAGCACGCATGGAACACCCGGGCATGCGCCAAGTCGCGCACGAGATCAACATCGCGGTCCCGGCGGACACCGTCCACCGGCTGATCGCCGAGGTCGGGAACTGGCCACGGATCTTCCCCTCGGTCATCCACGTCGAGCACGAGGAGGCTCCCGAGGGCGAGGAACGGCTGACGATCTGGGAGACCGCACCGACCGCGGCGGGCGAACCGCGCTGCCGTCCGCTGCGCCGGATCGTCGAACCCGCCACGCTGCGGGTCAACTTCCAGCACCTGGTCACCGCGTCCCCCGTCGCCGGCCTCGGCGGCGCCTGGCTCGTCGAACCGCTCGGGGAGAACGCCTCCCGGGTACGGCTGCTGCACGAGTTCCGGGCCGCCGACGATGCCCCCGGGGCCCTGGACCGGATCGGTGCCGAGATCGACCGGAGCGCCGTCGCGGAACTCGCGGCGCTGAAGGAGAACGCGGAACGCGAATACGCCGACGCAGAGTTGACGTTCTCGTTCGAGGACACCGTCCACGTCGACGGGTCCGCCAAGGACCTGTTCGCCTTCATCAACGAGGCGAACCTGTGGTCGGAGCGTCTGCCGCACGTGGCCACGGTCCGTCTGGAAGAGGACACCGTGGGGCTCCAGACCCTGGAGATGGACACCCGGGCCAAGGACGGCTCCGTCCACACCACCAAGTCCTACCGGGTGACCTTCCCCCACCAGCGCATCGCGTACAAGCAGGTCACCCTGCCCGCGCTGATGACCCTGCACACCGGCCACTGGACCTTCCAGGACACCGACCAGGGCGTCGCGGCCACCTCCCAGCACACCGTCACCCTCAACACGGACAACATCGCCCGCATCCTCGGTGACACCGCCACCGTCGCCGACGCCCGCGAGTACGTCCACACCGCCCTGTCCACCAACAGCCTGGCCACCCTGAACCATGCCAAGGCTCACGCGGAGGGCCGCCGTTGACCCCGACGGTGCGCCGGCTCGCCGTAGCGCGAGGGGAGTTGGACGTGTGGCTGCTGCCACCGCCCGATTCGCCGCGTGACGTCCCGTACGACGAGCTCGACGCGTACGAGAGAGGTCGGGCCGACTCCTACCGTCGCCCCGACGACCGCCAGATGTACGCCGCGGCGCACGTGGGACTGCGCCGGGTCCTCGCCGGTTACACCGGCATCGAACCGAGCCGGCTCAACCTCGCCGGCGAGCGGTACAACGGCAACGGTGAACGCCACGGCCGGCCCGTGGTGCTCGGCGTGCCCGGCGGCGCCCCCCAGTTCTCGCTCTCACACAGCCACGGCCTGGCGATCGTGGTGGTGGCGGAGTCGCGGGTGGGCGCCGACGTCCAACGGCTGCCGTCGCCCCAGACCGCCGAGGCGTGTCTGCCGGCGCTGCATCCGGCCGAGCGTGAGGAGCTCGGGAAGATTCCCGAGCACGAACGGACCATGGCCTTCGGCCGCCTGTGGACACGGAAGGAGGCGTATCTGAAGGGGCTGGGCACCGGGCTGACCCGGGGGGCCGACCTCGACTACCTCGGTGAGGCGGGACTGGCCGAGCGGCCGACGGGCTGGGTGGTGGGCAACCTGCCCCTGTGTTCCACCCACATCGCGGCGGTGGCGCTGGCCGGGGCGGGAGATCGGCCCGTCGCCCTTCGCGCCGTGCCCACCGCCTATCTGTACGCCCCGGATGCGGTGGAGCGTCTTGTGGAGATGGAACCGGGGCTGCGGTCGATGCTCCGGGATCCCGCTCAGCACGGAGATCTGGAGCGCTGAGGAGATGGGGGGACTGCGGGTCGGCCTCAGGGGGCGGGTTGTCCTGGACTGGTCGCGCAGTTCCCTCCGCCCCTGAGAGGGCACGGCCAAGGGGCCGGAGAGTTCCTGTGAACTCTCCGGCCCCTTCGGCCTGTTTCTTCCCCCGAAGGGCCCGGCTCAGGCCGCCGCTCGCCAGGTGCGGGGGCCGTCGAAGCCGGTGACGCGTTCGGGGCGGCGCCACAGGGCGACGACCTGGTGCTTGCGGGCCGTGTCGTCGGGTGCGACGCCGGGGCCCGCGGTGACGGCCATCAGTACCGCGGTCAGCGCGGCCAGCTCCTCCGGGGAGGGGCAGCCGCGCTCGATCCGGAAAAGCGGACCGGCCGCGGGTTCGCAGACGGGACCGGCCGCCGGTTCGGAGACGGGATCGGGGGCGGTATCGGGGGCGGTATCGGGGGCGGTATCGGGAACGGGGACAAGGGCGGGGCGCTGGATGCTCATGGTTTCCTCCCTGCTCACTGGGGCGGGTTGCCGTGCTTGCGGCGCGGCAGCTCGGCGTGCTTGGCCGCGAGCATGGCGAGCGAACGGGCCAGGACCGCCCGGGTCTCGCGCGGGTCGATGACGTCGTCGACCAGCCCGCGTTCGGCGGCGTAGTAAGGGTGGACCAGCTCCTCCTTGTACTGGTCGATTTTCTCTTGACGCATCGCGTCGGGGTCGTCCGCGGCCGCGATCTCCCGCCGGAAGACCACGTTGGCGGCCCCCTCGGCACCCATGACCGCGATCTCGTTGGTCGGCCAGGCCAGCGCGATGTCGGCGCCGATGGAGCGGGAGTCCATCACGATGTACGCGCCGCCGTACGCCTTGCGCAGCACCACGGAGACCCGCGGCACGGTCGCGTTGCAGTACGCGTACAGCAGCTTGGCGCCGCGCCGGATGATGCCCTCGTGCTCCTGGTCCACGCCCGGCAGAAAGCCGGGCACGTCGACCAGCGTGACCAGCGGGATGTTGAAGGAGTCGCAGAACTGCACGAACCGCGCGGCCTTCTCGCTCGCCTTGATGTCCAGGACACCCGCCATGGCGGCCGGCTGGTTGGCGACGATGCCGACGGTGTGACCGTCGATCCGGGCCAGGGCGCAGACGATGTTCGGCGCCCAGCCCGCGTGCACCTCCACGTAGTCGCCGTCGTCGACGAGCTCCTCGACGACCCCGCGCATGTCGTACGAGCGGTTGCCGTCGTGCGGCACCAGGTCGAGCAGCACGTCCCCGGACCGGTCGCCCGGGTCGCCGCTGACGTGCCGGGGCGGCAGCTCGCGGTTGTTGGACGGCAGCAGCGACAGCAGATAGCGCACCTCGGCGAGGCAGCTCTCCTCGTCGTCGTGGACGAAGTGCGCCACTCCGGAGACAGCGCCGTGCACGTCGGCGCCGCCGAGCCCGTTCTGGCTGATCTCCTCGCCGGTGACCGCGCGGACCACGTCGGGCCCGGTGATGAACATCTGCGAGATGTCCCGGACGGCGAAGATGAAGTCGGTCAGGGCGGGCGAGTACGCCGCGCCGCCCGCGCACGGGCCGAGCATCACGCTGATCTGCGGGATGACACCGGAGGCCCGGGTGTTGCGCTGGAAGATGCCGCCGTACCCGGCGAGCGCGGAGACACCCTCCTGGATGCGGGCGCCCGCACCGTCGTTGAGCGACACCAGCGGCGCCCCGGCGGCGATGGCCATGTCCATGATTTTGTGGATCTTGCAGGCGTGGGCCTCGCCCAGCGCGCCGCCGAAGACACGGAAGTCATGGGCGTAGACGAAGACCGTACGGCCCTCGACCGTGCCCCAGCCGGTGATCACACCGTCGCCATAGGGCTTCTTGGCCTCCAGGCCGAAGCCGGTCGCCCGGTGCCGGCGCAGCGGTTCGACCTCCTGGAAGCTGCCCTTGTCCAGCAGTAGTTCGATGCGCTCGTGAGCGGTCAGCTTGCCCTTGGCGTGCTGTCGTTCGGTCGCCTTCGGGTCCTGCCCGGCACGGGCGATGTCCTTGCGTTCGGCCAGCTCCATCAGCCGGCCGCCCAGTTCGATGGGTATCGCGGGCTCCATGTACGGATCTCCCATTCAAGTGGATCAAAGTGGATCAAGAGGAATGACGGTTCGGTCAGCGGGCGAGCAACGCGGTCAGTTCGCCGACGGTGCTCTCCCGCAGCACCTCGGCGGGCACCTCGGCGTCGAGGGCGCGCCGGATCCGGCGCCCCAGGTGCAGGGCGTCGAGCGGGTCCAGGCCCTGGCCGCGCAACGGCAGACCGGGCGAGAGCCGGTGCCCCGGCGGGACCGCGAGCAGGTCGTGCAGTTCGAGGCGCAGGCAGTGGCCGATGGTGCGGGCACGTGCGTCGGGCGGCATGGCGCGCAGCTGGACCGGGTCCGGGAGCCGGTCGAGCCAACTGCACGGGGTGTCGTCACTCAGGGGACTCATGGGGCTGCCTTTCAGGGAGAGGGCCGGGCCCGAGGAGTGCCGGTTCCGGCCGGTGGCTGGAGAGGAATCGACGTGTGCGCCCCGCGAGCAGCACCGCGAGCGCCGCCGCCGACGAGGCGAGCCCTCCCACGTACAGGCCGGAGCGCGCACCGTGACGGACGGTGAGCCAGCCCACGAGGAGGGCGCCGAGTGGGGTGAGTCCTTGCAGGATGAGCGTGTAGAGCGCCATCACCCGGCCGCGGTAGGCGGCGTCGCTGCCCAACTGGATGCGGTGGTTGGCGGCCTGGGCGAAGTAGAGGGTGGCGAAGCCGGTCAGAAACAGCAGCAGGGCCGCCCACGCGTAGGTGGGCGACCAGCCTGCCGCCGTCTCGAGGAGCCCGAAGGCGAGTGCGGAGGCGGTGACGGTCAGGGCGGTCGGGCGGGCGCTGCGCACGGTCGAGGCGAACGCGCCGAGCAGCGAACCGGCGGCGAACGCCGTGGTCAGCAGCCCGAACGCGGTCGCGCCCGAGTGGAAGACGGTCTTGGCGAGCAGCGGCAGGGTGAGCTGGAAGTTGAAGCCGAACAGGCCGACCACGGCGACCAGCGCCAGCGGCACGAACAGGTCGGGGTGCCCGCGCACGTACCGCAGCCCGTCGACCACCTTGACCCCGCGCTCCGGCGGGGCCGTGCGCAGGAGCTCCCCCGGGCGCATCAACCGCAGCCCGGTCACGGTGGCGAGATAGCTGACCGCGTTGAGCAGCATGGCCGTCCCCTCGCCGACCGCGCTGATCAGCAGTCCGGCGAGGGCGGGACCCACCACGCGGGCGGTGTTGAAGTAGGCGGCGCTGAGCGCCGAGGCGTTGGGCAGCAGTTCGGGGCCGACCATCTCGCTGACGAACGCCATCCGGGTGGGCACCTCGACCGCGTTGACGGTGCCGAGGCCCAGCGCGAACAGATACAGCTGCCACAGCTGGGCGGAGCCGGCCAGGACGAGTACGGCGAGGGCCAGCGCGAGGGCGCCGGAGACCAGGTTGGCGACGGTGAGCAGCAGCCGCTTGTCGTGGCGGTCGGCGAGCCGGCCGCCGTACAGCGTGAACAGCAGCAATGGAGTGAACTGGAGCGCGGTCACGGTGCCCAGGGCCGTGCCGGAGTCCCCCGTCAGGGAGAGCACCAGCCAGTCCTGGGCGGTGACCATCATCCAGGTGCCCGTGACCGAGACGACCTGGCCGGCCGCGAAGAGCCGGAAGTTGCGCACGGACAGAGACCGGAAGGGCGTACGACGGCTGCCGACGCCCGCGGCCCACCTGCCGCTCCTTCCCCGCCTCGCCCTCTTCGTCGTGTCCCTGGCGCCGGGCCGTGTGGTCGTCATGGCATCAGGGCGTCACGGACGCGCCCGCGGACCGGCGGGCGAGGCATTCCTCGAAGAACGCGAACGCGCGCAGGTGGTAGGTGCGGGCGGCCCAGCCGAGGCTGATGTTGTGCCCGGCACCGGGCTGACGGTCGACGGCTGCGGACGGCGCCGAGGCGAAGTGCGCGGCGAGGTCGGCGACGGTGTCCTCGTCGTGGTGCCACCACAGTTCCTGCTCGGCGAACGTCAGCCGCACCGGGACCTGCACGGCCGCCGCCGCGACCGGGAACCGCCGCGGCCACTGGAGTGCCTCGGCCTGCTCGCGCGGGGGCATCGGGGCGACCAGGCCCTCGGCCTCGCGGAAGGTGTTCGGCGGGTAGAAGCGCAGGGCACCCCAGTTCCGCTTCCAGTGCCGGTGCTGGTGCGGGTCGGGGCCGCCCTCCGGGTGGTCGACCGCGTAGTCGCGGCCGAGCCCGGAGATGTCGAGCCCGAGCAGCGGCGGTACGGCCGGATCCGGATCGCCGGCCTGGCAGGCGGCGTACGTCAGGGCGAGCTTGCCGCCGAAGGAGTGCGCGAGCAGGAACACCCCGGCGCCCGTCTCGGCGCGGCCGGCCAGGTGCCGCAGCGCCGCGTGCAGCGCCGCGGACTGCTCGGCCAGGGTCTGACCACTCGGGGCGTCCGCGGCGGACAGCCCGTAGCCGGGCCGGTCGACGGCGACCATGGTGTAGCCGAGCCGGGCGCCGAGGGCGAGCAGGGAGACGTCGGGGTGGGCCTGCCCGTCGAAGTACCCGGCGCTCATTCCGCCCCCGTGCACCGCGACGACCGTGGCCCGCGGCGGCCCGGACGGTTGGGCGATCAGCGCGGAGAGCGTGACGTCACCGGCCGCCAGGGCGACGGGGCGCACACCCGGGGACATCGAGGGCATGGCCGGACCGGGTACGGACGAGGGGATGGTCTCGACCGTGGGAACGCTCACTGGGGTACTTCCTCTCGTGTTCGTGCTCGCGTGTTCGTGCTTTCGTGTGGGTGCTCTCGTCTTGGTGCTCTCGTGCGGATCGGTTGCCGGGGGTGGTTCTCAGCGGGCTTCGGGTGCGCCGAACCAGCGGTGCAGCGTCGCGCACAGCTCCGCCGAACCGGTGTCCGCCCAGGCCACATAGCCGTCGGGGCGGACCAGCACCGCGGCGGCGCCGCCGAACGCGGCCGGGTCCTGCGGGGTGCCGGTGACGACGGTGACGCGGTCCTTCCAGCGAGCAGCCGCTTCGCGCAGTACGGAGTCGTCGGCGAGGTCGAGCAGCACGCCCTGGGCGGCGTGGAGGAGTTCGGGCGTACGGACCTCGCCGGCGGCGGTGTTCAGCGCCCGCGGTGGCAACCTGCGCCCGACCAGCGAGTCCCCGGCGCCCCCGAGGTCGTAGCGGACGTCGAGGTGGCTGACCACCCCGGCGAGGTGCCGCTTGACCGAGTCGAGGCCGATGAGCTCGGCGAACAGATCGCGCAGCGGCTGGGACTCGGGGCCGCCGAGGAAGACCGTGCCCTGTGCCTTGGTGTTCATCAGCAGTCGCGCGCCGACCGCGTGACGCTCGTCGTGGTAGGTGTCGAGCAGTCCCTCGGGGGCCCGGCCCTGGACGGTCGCCGCGAGCTTCCAGCCGAGGTTGACCGCGTCCTGGACACCGGTGCTCAGTCCCTGGCCGCCGGCCGGCAGATGGATGTGCGCGGCGTCGCCGACGAGCAGCACCCGCCCGCGCCGGTACTCGGTGACCTGGCGGGTGGCATCCGTGAAGGAGCTGACCCAGTCCGCGCCGCCGCCGGAGATGTCCTCACCCGTCAACCGCTCCCAGGCCGCCGCCACTTCGGCGAACTCCGGGGTCTCACTGCGCTCGGCCGGCGGGGTGCCGTGCTCGCACACGATGATCCGGTCCACGCCCTCCTTCAGCGGCGCGGCCATCACCATGCCGCCGGGCAGCCGCACGCCCAGGAAGCGCGGCGGGATCCCGCAGCCGACGACATCCGCGAGGTACATGCCGCGGGTGGCGGGCGTACCGGGGAAGTCGAAGCCCGCGGCCTTGCGCACCGGGCTGTGCCCGCCGTCGGCGCCGACCAGGTACGCGGCGCGCAGCGTGCGCTCGCCGTCGGGCGCGGCCACGGTGACGGTGACCCCGGTCCCGTCCTGCTCCAGCGCCAGGAACTCCCAGCCCCGCCGGATGTCCGCGCCGAGCTCGCCCGCCCACTCCTCCAGAACCGCCTCCGTCTGGGACTGGGGGACGCCGCGGGCCCCGAAGTGGGCGTCCTCCAGCACGGTGTAGTCGAACTGCACCCCGCCGAAGTGGCCCATCGGGCTCTTCTCCAGCCCGCCGAAGCGCGGGACGAGACCGCGCTGGTCGAAGGACTCCATGGCGCGGGCGGTGAACCCGAGCCCGCGCGACTGTCCGGTGGGCCGCGCCAGCCGCTCGGCGACGATGACGCTCACCCCGCCCAGCCGCAGTTCCCCGGCCAGCATCAGCCCGGCCGGGCCGGCGCCGACGACGATGACGTCCGCGTCCATCTGCGCGTCCATGGGTGTCCTCTCCTCGCGCGCCCGGGCGCGCGTCGCATCGGTGGGTGACGTGCGGTGCCTCAGCTGTGCGTGTGCTGGTCCGTGACGGGCCGTGCGGTCGTACTCAGTCGTCGGCGGCCAGGGCGCCGAACCAGCGGGTCAGCGCCCGCGCCAGACCGGCCGGACCGGAACCGGCCCAGGCCACATAGCCGTCGGGTCGGACCAGCAGGGTCTGCCCGGCCGGCAGCGGGCCGCCGGCCGCGGGGCGGTCGGCGACGAAGGCGACCCGGTCCGACCAGGGGGCCGCCGTCGCGCGCAGCGCCGGGGCGCCGTCCCCGTCCAGGGACAGCAGCAACCCGCGACCGGTGCGCAACAGTTCGGTCGTACGGCGCCGCGCGCCACCCTCCGCGGGCTCCAGCCACGCGTCCGGCAACCGCCGCCCGAGCAGCGGGTGTTCGTCGGAGTGGATCTCGGGGCCCTCGACGTCGTACCGGATGCCGAGGCCGCTGATCATCCCGGCGAGATGCTGCCGTACGCCGTCCAGGGCGACGAGTTCGGTGAGCAGGGCGCGGGCGGGTTCGACCTCCGGGCCGCCGAGCAGCAGCTCGACCTGGGCCCGGATGTTCGCGAGGACCTGGCGGCCCACGGTGTGGCGCTCGGAGTGGTAGGTGTCGAGGAGGTCCTCGCCCGCGCTGCCGCGGACGACGGCGGCGAGCTTCCAGCCGAGGTTGAAGGCGTCCTGGACGCCCAGGTTGAGGGCCTGTCCGCCGCTCGGCATCTGCCGGTGCGCCGCGTCCCCGGCGAACAGGACGCGACCGTGCCGGTAGTGGGCGAGCTGCCGGTTGGCGTCACCGAAGGCGTTGACCCACAGCGGGGTGCCCTGGCTGATGTCCTCGCCGGTGACGCGTTTCCAGACGTCGGTGACCTCCGCGAAGTCCGGCTCGGCGCCGCCGCGTTCGGCCGCGGGGCGCCCGAACTCGTGGACCATCACCCGGGTCACCCCCTCGCGGGTGGCGGCGATGGCGAGCCCGTGCTCCAGGCGCTGGAAGCGCCGGTCGGCGACCTCGACGCCGCAGACGTCGGCGCGCAGCAGTTCGCGTGCGGCGTCCCGGCCCGGGAAGGGGGCCCGGACCAGGCGCCGTACGGTGCTGTCCTCGCCGTCGCAGCCGACCAGGTAGCGGGCCCGGATGCGGACGGGACCGTAGGGACCGATGGCCTCGGCCTCCACCCCGTCCTCCGCCGTGAGGGACAGCAGCTGGTGCCGGCGCCGGAGAACGGCGCCCAGCTCGGCGGCCCGCCGCTGCAACAGCTCCTCGGTGCGGGTCTGCGCGACCTTCCACTGCCCGGGGTGCGAGCTGGGCAGCGTCAGGTCCAGCGGTACGCCGCCGAAGTGACCGCGCGGCTCGCACGGCGGCGTACCGAGCTCGTCCAGCAGCCCGCGGGAGTCGAGGATCTCCATCGTGCGGGCGTGCAGGGTCGAGGCCCGGGATTCGGTGGTCGGGCCGGGGCGCTGGTCGACGACGACCACCTCGGCGCCGCCCAGCCTCAGCTCGGTGGCGAGCATCAGCCCGGCGGGGCCCGCTCCGACCACGAGGACGTCGGTGTCCAGGATGGTCGTGTCGGTGTCCTGATGGTCCGTCGTCATCGTCAACGCCTGTTCTCTGCGAAGGCCTTGGCGTGGGTGAGGGTGGCCCGGCTGTTGGTGGACAGGGCCGTGTGGACGTACTCGCGGGCGTCGGCGACGGTGGCCCCGCAGCCGAGGATGCTCTCGATGTTGTCCGTGTTGAGGGTGACGGTGTGCTGGGAGGTCGCCGCGACGCCCTGGTCGGTGTCCTGGAAGGTCCAGTGGCCGGTGTGCAGGGTCATCAGCGCGGGGAGGGTGACCTGCTTGTACGCGATGCGCTGGTGCGGGAAGGTCACCCGGTAGGACTTGGTGGTGTGGACGGAGCCGTCCTTGGCCCGGGTGTCCATCTCCAGGGTCTGGAGCCCCACGGTGTCCTCTTCCAGACGGACCGTGGCCACGTGCGGCAGACGCTCCGACCACAGGTTCGCCTCGTTGATGAAGGCGTACACGTCCTTCGCCGAACCGTCGACGTAGACGGTGTCCTCGAAGGAGAAGGTCACCTCCTCCGCCGCGTGCGCGAACTCGACGTTCTTCTTCAGCGCGGCCAGCTCGGAGCGGCTGTTCTTGTCGACGGCCTCGTCGATCCACAGGAGGTCGTGCGGGTCGTCGTCGACGGCGCGGTAGTCGTGCAGCAGCCGTACCCGGGAGGCGTTCTCGCCGAGCGGCTCGATGATCCAGGTGCCGCCCATCGCGGCGACCGGCGGGGCGGTCACCTCCTGGCGGAAGGTGATGCGCAGGGCCTCGGGGTCCAGCTCGCGGCGCGAGGTCCAGTTCTTGGCCTCGCCGTTGGCGGTGGCCCAGATCCGTATCCGCTCCTGGGAGCCGTCGTGCTCCACGCGGTCCACGTGGATGGTGGGCGGGAAGATCCGGGGCCAGTTGGTGACCTCCGCCAGCAGCCGGTACACGGCCGGTGCGGGCGCGGCGATCGTGATCTCGTGCTCTACCTCACGGGTCGTCATGACGCTTTCTTCTCCATGGCTGGGTACGGGCTGCCGGTCGGTGGGGGGTGCTCAGAAGTTGCCGAGTCCGCCGCAGACGTTGATGGCCTGCGCGGTGACCGAGGCGGCCGTGTCGGAGGCGAGGTAGGCGACCATGCCGGCGACCTCCTCGGGGGTGGAGTAGCGGCCGAGCGGGATCTTGGCCTGGAACTTCTCGAGGATGGCGTCCTCGGAGGTGTCGTAGGCGGCCGCGTATCCGGCGCGCACGCGCTGGGCCATCGGCGTCTCGACATAGCCCGGGCAGACGGCGTTCACGGTGATGCCGGTGGGAGCCAGCTCATTGCCGAGGGCCTTGGTGAAACCGACCACGCCGTGCTTCGAGGCGGAGTAGGGGGCTCCCAGGACCACGCCCTGCTTGCCGGCCGTGGAGGCGATGTTGATGATGCGGCCACGGCTCTTGTGACGCATGCCGCCGGTGTTGAGCACCTCCCGCGTCAGCCGGAACACGCTGTTGAGGTTGGTGTCGATGACATCGGTCCACAGCTCGTCCTCGATGTCGGCGGTGACGCCGCCACCGGACCGGCCGGCGTTGTTGACCAGGACGTCGACGGTGCCGAAGCGGTCGACCGCGGCCTGCACGAAGGCGCCGACCGAGGCGGGGTCGCGGACGTCGAGGACCGTGCCGTCGGCGTCGATGCCCTCCTCCTGGAGGATCTTGACGGTCTCGGCGACGTTGTCCGCGCTGCGGGCGCCGATGAACACACGGTGGCCGCCCGCGGCCAGCGCCCGCGCGGACGCGAGGCCGATGCCACTGGTGGCCCCCGATATGAGAGCGACCCGCTTTTCCAGCGTTGACATGTGCTTCCTCTCCCTCTTGTTCTGCGGGGGTGCGGCGGTACCGGACCGGACGAGGTCAGGTGAAAGGTTTCGCCCGGTCCGGGAACGCCGTCGGGCGTCAGGCGGCGGCGGGCTCGTCGGCGCCGAACTGCTGGTTCACGGCCTCGATGAGGGCGCGCGGGGTGTCGGCGTCGGTCAGCAGGTCCTCGTCGAGGACGATCCCGTACTCGCGCTCGATACGGCTGCCGGTCTCCAGGAGCGCCAGCGACTCGTAGCCGAGGACTTCGAACGGCTCGTCGAGGATGTCGCCGTCGAGGTCGACGCCCTCGTCGACACCGGCGCCCTCCTGGAGGATGCGGCGCAGGTCGTCCAGGGTGAATTCCGAAGTGGACACGTGGGTTCCTTCCCAGGTCGAAATGGATCGTTCAGTCGGGGGTCTCGGGGGTGTGGGGGGCAGGGGGTGCCGGTCAGTCGACGGCGCGGACCACGACGGCCGAGTTGAAGCCGCCGTAACCGCGGGCCAGGACCAGGGCGGTGCGCACCTGTGCGGTGCGCGACTGGTTGAGGACCAGGTCGAGGCCGTACTCCTCGTCGGGGTTGATGTGGACCGTCGGAGGGATGAGGCCCTCCTCGATGGCCAGCAGCGCGGTGGCGACGTCGAGCGGGGCCGCGCCGGAGTACAGCCGGCCCGTCATCGTCTTGGGCGCGGTGACCGGGACACCCCGGACCCCGAAGACCGCCGAGATCGCGTCGGCCTCGACACGGTCCAGCTCCGGCACGCCCGCCGCGTCCGCGAAGACCACGTCGACGTCCTCGGGGGCGGTGCCCGCGTCGGCGAGGGCGAGTTCGATCGCCTTGCGCAGGGCGGGCTCGCGGTCGCTGCCGGGCCGCGGGTCGAACGTCGAGCCGTAGCCCGCGATCTCGCCGTAGATCTTGGCGCCGCGCTCGCACGCCGACTCGACCGACTCCATGATCAGGATGGCGCCGCCCTCGCCCGGCACGTAACCGGCCGCGTCGGCGTCGAAGGGCAGGTAGGCACGGGTCGGCTCGTCGCTGGTGCTCAGCCGGTCGCCGGCCATCTGCGCCACCCAGCCCCAGGGGCAGATCGACGCGTCGACGCCCCCGGAGACGATCATCGGGGTGCCCTTGCGGATGAGCCGTCGGCCGTGCGCCACCGCGTCGAGACCGCCGGCCTCGTCACTCACGATGACGCCGCTGGGGCCCTTGAGCCCGTTGCGGATGGATATCTGGCCGCTGTTGACGGCGTAGAACCAGGCGAAGGACTGGTACGCGGACACGTACTGGCTGCCCTGGCTCCACAGCTTCTCCAGCTCGCCCTGTCCGAACTCGAAGCCGCCCGAGGAACTGGCCGTGACGACGCCCATGTCGTACTCGGGCAGTTCCTCGGGGTCGATGCCCGCGTCCGCGAGCGCCCACTCGGCGGCGACCAGCGCCATCCGGGTCATGTGGTCGGTCTGCGGCAGCAGCCGGCTCGGCAGCACGTCCGCGGCGACGAAGCCGGGCACCTCGCCCGCGAGGGTCGAGGGGTAGGAGGACGGGTCGAAGCGGGTGACCCGCCCGATGCCGTTCTTGCCGGTCCGGGTGGCGGCCCAGTAGTCCTGTGTGCCCAGTCCGTTGGGGGCGGCGATGCCCAGACCGGTCACTACCACCGTGGTGGTCATGCCACGCTCCTCTCGGGACGCGCCAGCACCATGGCGCTCTGGAATCCCCCGAAGCCGCTGCCGACCGTGAGCACCGCGTCGGTGAGCTGCTCACGGGCGACCAGCGGCACGTAGTCGAGGTCGCACTTGGGGTCGGGGGTGGTGAGGTTGGCCGTGGGCGGCACGACGTGGTTCTCCATCGCCAGCGCGGACGCGGCGATCTCGATGGAGCCGATCGCGCCGAGCGAGTGCCCGACCATCGACTTGATCGAGCTGACCGGGGTCCGGTAGGCGTGGTCGCCCAGGCTCCGCTTGAACGCCTCGGTCTCGTGGCGGTCGTTCTGCTTGGTGCCCGAGCCGTGCGCGTTGATGTAGTCGATCTCGGTCGCGTTCATCCTGGCCTCGTCGAGCGCGACCGTGATGGCCTCGGCCATCTCCGCCCCGTCCGGACGCAGACCCGTCATGTGGTACGCGTTCGAGCGCGTCGCATAGCCCGCGATCTCGGCGTAGATGTGCGCGCCGCGCCGCTTGGCGCTCTCCAGCTCCTCCAGGACGAACACGGCGGCACCCTCCCCGAGGACGAACCCGTTGCGGGTTCCGTCGAAGGGGCGCGAGGCGCGCTCGGGTACGTCGTCCCGGGGCGTCGTCGCCTTGATCGCGTCGAAGCACGCCATCGTGATCGGCGAGATCGGGGCGTCGGACGAACCCGTGATCATGACGTCCGCCGAGCCCTCGCGGAGCAGCTCCACGGCGTGCCCGACCGAG
This sequence comes from Streptomyces sp. NPDC111656, assembly GCF_055656965.1. Classification (NCBI taxonomy): domain Bacteria; kingdom Bacillati; phylum Actinomycetota; class Actinomycetes; order Kitasatosporales; family Streptomycetaceae; genus Streptomyces; species Streptomyces sp. NPDC111656. The sequence goes on along the minus strand of NZ_JBVKCA010000008.1, from coordinate 137,733 downwards.
TCGATGCCGGACGTACAACCCGTGGAGACCACCGTGTTGGGGCCCTGCGCGCCCACGGCCCACGCGACCTCGGCCGCGAAGGAGCTGGGGACCAGGTAGTTGTACAGGTGCGGGACCGTGTAGGCGTGGTCGACCAGGTGGAGCCGGCCGCCGTCGCTGACGACGTTGTACTCCTCGTCCAGACCCATGGTCGCGCCGACCGCGCTGCCGATGGTGACGCCGACCCGGTACGGGTCGTAGGCGTCGATGTCGATACCGCTGTCGGCGACCGCGCCACGGGCCGCGACCACCGCGAACTGCGCGGCGCGGTCCATCCGGCGTATCTCCTGCGGGCGCAGTCCGTGCTCCGCGGGATCGAAGTCGATCTCGGCGGCGACCCGGGAACGGAACGGGCTGGGGTCGAAGAACGTGATGCGGCGGGTGGCCGTGCGGCCCTCGCTCAGCAGGTTCCAGAAGTTCTTCGCCCCGACACCACCGGGGGCGAGCACCTCGATACCGGTGATGACAACTCGTCGGCCGGTCACGCGGACGCCTCCCAGTTGTAGAAGCGTGTGGCCATCGCGTCGGCCGGGGAGCGCCAGGTGGCCGGGTCGTACGCCTCGATGAACGGCTTCAGGTCCTCGCTGATCTGTATGAAGCGGGGGTCGTGCCGTGCGTGCTGGATCAGCTCGCCGCCGTTGTCCGCGTCGAAGTCCTGGAGGTGGAAGTACAGACCCCGGTACTGGAAGAGCTGGCGCCGGCGCGTGCCCATGCGGTGCGGCATTTCCGTGTCGTCGAAATCACCGAAAATCTTCGCGACGTCGACGCTCGACCCGGGATCCATCCGAGCCACAATCAGCGTGCTGTACATACGTTTCCCTCTCCTCGGGGCCCACCACACAACAGTTGACGAAAGCTCATATTCAGTATCTTGGGCGGTACGAGCGGTTTCAATATTCCCTGTGTCAGGGAATTGTCAGACCGGTTCAGAATTGCGCTGGAGAATGCCGGGGAATGCTGGGGACTGCCGGGGAATTCAGCTGGTGATTTCGCACATGGCGGCGCCCGAGGCGACGGACGCGCCCACTTCGGCGGTGAGGCTCTTGACGATCCCCGAGCGGTGGGCGTTGAGGGGCTGTTCCATCTTCATGGCCTCCAGGACGACGACGAGGTCGCCCTCCTTGACCTCCTGGCCCTCCTCGACCGCGACCTTGACGATCGTGCCCTGCATGGGCGAGGCGAGCGTGTCACCGGAGGCGACCGGGCCGGACTTCTTGGCCGCGCGGCGCTTGGGCTTGGCGCCGGCGGCGAGGCCGGTGCGGGCCAGGGACATGCCCAGCGAGGACGGCAGCGAGACCTCGAGGCGCTTGCCGCCGACCTCGACGACGACGGACTCGCGGCCCGGCTCGCCCTCCGCCTCCGCCACCTCGGCGGGGTGGGCGAAGGCCGGGATGTCATTGACGAACTCGGTCTCGATCCAGCGGGTGTGGACCGTGAACGGGTCGGCGGAGCCGGTCAGTTCGGGGGCGAAGGCCGGGTCCTTGACGACCGCGCGGTGGAAGGGCAGCGCGGTGGCCATCCCGCCGATCTCGAACTCCTCGAGGGCGCGGGCGGCGCGCTGGAGCGCCTGCTCGCGGGTGGCGCCGGTGACGATCAGCTTGGCGAGCAGGGAGTCCCAGGCCGGACCGATCACGCTGCCGCACTGCACACCCGCGTCCAGGCGGACGCCGGGGCCGGAGGGCGGCGCGAAGGTGGAGACCGTGCCGGGGGCCGGGAGGAAACCTCGGCCGGGGTCCTCGCCGTTGATGCGGAACTCGAAGGAGTGGCCGCGCAGGGCGGGGTCGCCGTAGCCGAGTTCCTCGCCGTCGGCGATGCGGAACATCTCGCGGACGAGGTCGATGCCGGCGACTTCCTCGGTGACGGGGTGTTCGACCTGGAGGCGGGTGTTGACCTCGAGGAAGGAGATCGTGCCGTCCATGCCGACGAGGAACTCCACGGTGCCGGCGCCGACGTAGCCGGCTTCCTTGAGGATCGCCTTGGAGGAGGAGTACAGCTCCGCCACCTGGGCGTCCGACAGGAACGGCGCGGGGGCCTCTTCCACCAGTTTCTGGTGGCGGCGCTGGAGGGAGCAGTCACGGGTGGAGACGACGACGACGTTGCCGTGGGTGTCGGCCAGGCACTGGGTCTCGACGTGGCGGGGCTTGTCGAGGTAGCGCTCGACGAAGCACTCGCCGCGGCCGAACGCGGCGACCGCCTCGCGCACGGCGGAGTCGTAGAGCTCGGGGACCTCTTCGAGGGTGCGGGCGACCTTCAGGCCGCGTCCGCCGCCGCCGAAGGCGGCCTTGATCGCGATCGGGAGCCCGTGCTCCTTGGCGAAGGCGACGACCTCGTCGGCGCCGTTCACCGGGTCGGGGGTGCCCGCGACGAGGGGGGCGCCGGCGCGCTGGGCGATGTGGCGGGCGGCGACCTTGTCGCCGAGGTCGCGGATGGCCTGCGGGGGCGGGCCGATCCAGGTCAGGCCGGCGTCCAGGACCGCCTGGGCGAACTCGGCGTTCTCCGACAGGAAGCCGTAGCCCGGGTGGATGGCGTCCGCGCCGGAGTCCTTGGCGGCCTGGAGGACCTTGGCGATGTCCAGGTAGCTGGTGGCGGGGGTGTCACCGCCCAAAGCGAACGCCTCGTCCGCCGCCCGGACATGCAAAGCGTCCCTGTCTGGTTCCGCATACACAGCAACGCTCGCGATCCCGGCATCCCGGCACGCCCGGGCCACGCGGACAGCGATTTCGCCACGGTTGGCGATGAGCACCTTGCGCACGATGAACCTCCCAGACTCCGCTCGGAGCCACAAGACTGTTCGAGTGCGCACTTCCCCTTCAATACGGTCCGTTGCAGAACTGGGTCAGAATCCGCAGACCCGGGGCAGCACTTACCGGAAGAGGAAAGGGGAAGGTCAGACCTCCGTCAAATAGCCGGACCCGGCGGACGGATCCGCCGGGTCCGGAAAGAAAAGGAATGCGCCATTCCGCAGAGAATTTCGAGGGACGACCGGGGGGAGTTCGAAGGCGTTCCGGCACGGCGTTCGGGAGGGTTCCGGGACGGCGTTCCGGGACGGCGTTCCGGAGCGGCGTTCGGGAAGGGTCGGGAGGGGTTCGGGAGGCGCTTCACAGCGTCCCGCGAGGTTTCACGGGCCGGTCGACCACTTGGCAGGTCGACGACGTGGCCGGTCGAGCTCCCGGGCTCGTCCCCGGTCAACCGTCCCGCAGGGCCTTGCGGTACCAGGGCGCCGCGAGGGGGAAATCGGTGTCGAAACCGGCGCCGGGTGCGCGACGCAGGTCGGACCAGAGCGGGGTGCTGTCGAAGACGTGGTCGGTGGTGAACATGTCGAGTCCGGACGGAGGTACGCCGTTCTCGGCCAGGACCGCCCGGGCTCGGTCGACGGTCAGTTCCCGGTCGGGCCACTCGGCCCCGGTGCACTCGGCGACCGCGCGCAGAAGGGTGTCCACGGGGAGCGGCTCCGGGTGGGTGGCGTGGTAGACGGAGGCGGTCAGGTCGGCGGCGGGGGCGAGCGCGGTGGCCACCAGCAGCGCGGCCAGTTCGGGTACGGCGATCACGGAGCTCCGGGCGGGCCAGCCCTCCACCGTGCCGGGCAGCACGCGCAGCATCCGGGTCAGGCCGGGCACCACCCACCGGTCGCCCTCCCCGTACACCAGGTGCGGGCGCAGGACGACACCGCCGGCCGCGAGAACGGTGTCCTCGGCCGCGGCCCGGGTGCGGGACGTGGGCGAGCCCGGGTTGCGGCGCAGTTCTTCGGGCCGGTCGCCGCGGAAGGTGCCACGGCCGTAGACGGACGCGGTGCTCAGCTGGACGATGCGCGCAACCCCCGCGCGGCGCGCTTCCTCGACGAGCGCCGCCGTGCCACGGGCGTTGACGGCCTCGTTGGCCTCGACGCCGCCGCCGATCCGCGAGGCACAGTGGATCAGGACGTCGACGCCGTCGCACACCCCGCGCAAGGACGCGGGGTCGGTCAGATCGGCCCGAACGACGCGAGCACCGTCATGGCCCGCAGGACCCTCCTGGGTCGGGGGACCGGAGCCGAGCAGGGGACTGCGATGGGACATGAGCCTCAAGTCGGCCCGGTACCGGGCCGCTTCACGGGTGACGTGTCCGCCGACGAAGCCGGCGGCGCCGGTGATCAGGATGGTGGGCACGGGTCTGTCTCCTCGGGATGGGGACGGTCTCCCAGGCGTACGGAGGATGCGCGGGCTCAGCGGCCGCGCGGGCTCAGGACGAGCTCGGCGGTGAAGACGGTCTCAGCGTGCTGCGTACCGCGCACCCGCACCAGTACGCCGCCCTCCGTACCGTGCGGTTCGGCCTGCGGCTCGATCCAGCAGGGCGCGTCGAACTCGGCGTAGCGCGCGAAGTTGCTCTTGAGACCCAGCAGGAGGGCGTCCGGCATCCCGGTCGACACGAGGCCGGCCTGCCGGGCGGCTTCCAGCAGGACCATGCCTGGTATGTGATCGACGGGGTGGTCGAAGAAGGTGGGATGGGCGGTGTCGACGCGCAGTTCCCAGCGGTCGCCACCGCCGGAGGCCGATCCGGGCTCGGCGAGCAGCACGTGCCGGTCGTCGGAGTGGCCCACCGCGGCCGGGTCGATCGCGGGCGGCACGACGCGGTCGGTGGTGGTGGGCCGGCCGGCGCGCAGCCTGCGGTGGACGGCGGGACTGGTGCAGCTGAACGCGGCGCCGGCGGTGGCCAGCGCCCTTCCGTCGCGCAGCACGGTGACGTCGTAGCGCATACCACCGAGCACCCGGCCCCTGCGGACGATGTCGCGGCAGACCGTGCGCAGTTCGACCTCCGTGGGGACGGCGTCCGCGACGAGGAGTTCGGGGGAGGTGCTGAAGAACATGTCCCACATCAGGAACTGGTGCCCGAAGGGGACGCCGAACTCCGCGTGCGCGAGCAGGGAACCGATCTGGCGGACGGACTCGATCAGGAGCATCGGGTCCTGGTAGCCGCCGGACTGGGTGAAGAAGGAGTGGCTGCGCGGCCATTGGGCGCTGACCGCGAATTCGTCCGGGTCGGGTCCGGCTGGTTCGGCGGCGGCCTCCCAGCCGGTCAGCAACACCTCCGAGACGGCGGCGCGATGGACGTACTCACGCGGAACCGTCGTGGTCAGCCGCGGCGTCAGAGTTCGCGCGGCGGTCTGGACGGAGGCTTGGGCAGAGGTCTGGACAGAGACCTGGGCAGAGGTCTGAACGGCGGGTTGAACAGCGGTTCGGGCAGCGGGTCGTGAGACGGTTCGTGAGGCGCTGGTGCCCACCGTCGCGACGTCGTCTTCGACGGACACACGGGTGGAGGTGGTGTACGACATGTACGGCACTCCTGTCTGTTTCCGAGCAGGGGGCAGCAATCCGTACCGCCGGCAGCCACCCCCCGTGGCCGACGTTCTCTCGCTCACACAAGATACAGACATGTCTGTTCGGTTTTTCAAGTAAAGCTTTAGCATCCTTCGAGCGATGAGCCGTCACTACGGGCCGGTACAGCACGATTGCGCCACTGGCGACGCCCGATCTTTCAAACCGTGCAGACCTGCATGGTTAGCGCCAAGGACACACGCAGGACAAGGAGGTCCACCCCGACCGCAACCTGCCGGAAACATGACCTTGAAGCAAGGGATCTCTCCACATACACGCAGTTCAACAAGGGTGGATTGGAAAAGGTACGGACCGACGCGCGGGGGATTTCGAACGCGTTGACAATCAGACAAGTCTGTTTGCTATCGTCCTCATTGTGAGAGTTCAGCAGTCCGTTCCGTGATGACGAGACTGTGCCTCAGGAGGAGCAGATGAATCGGCAAGCCGTGGATCTACTCGACGCCCGATCGCAGCGCAATCTTCCGCACCGCCCCACGATTCCCCAGCCCGGGCGGGCCGTTGCCCCACAGACGGCCGCCGACCACCCCGGCCCCCCGGCCGGCGCACTGCGCGTCCTGGTCGTAGAAAACGATGTCAGGGCCGCCGACTCCCTCGTCCAGGGCCTGCTGCGGCAGGGGTACGCCGCGCAGAGCGTGGCCACCGGCACCAAGGCGCTCCAGGCGCACCGCGATGCCGATCTCCTCCTGCTCGACCTGGACCTGCCCGACCTGGACGGGCTCGAGGTGTGCCGGGGCATCCGCGCGGTCTGCGACACCCCGGTCATCGCCGTCACCGCGCGCGGCTCCGAGCTCGACAGGGTGCTCGGACTGCAGGCCGGCTCGGACGACTACCTGGTCAAGCCGTACGGCTTCCGCGAGTTGCTGGCCCGGATGGAGGCGGTGATGCGCCGGGTGCGTCAACAGCCCGCCGCCGCCCAGGTCATCACCCACGGGCCGCTGCGCATCGACGTCGGCACCCGGGTGGCCACGCTGCACGGGAAGCCGGTGGACCTGACCCGCAAGGAGTTCGACCTGCTGCACTTACTGGCCTCGCAGCCCGGCACCGTCATGCCGCGACGCCAGCTCATGGCGCAGGTCTGGGACGACACCTGGTCCCACCGCGGGCGCACCATCGACACCCACGTCAGCAGCCTGCGCGGCAAGCTCGGTTCGAGCAGTTGGATCATCACCGTACGCGGTGTCGGTTTTCGGCTCGGCCACCCGTGAGCGGCACCCGCAGGCCGTATGAAGACCACGCAAAGGCCGCTTGAGGGCCGCTCGAAGACCACTCGAGGTCCACTTGAGAAGCACTCGATGAACGGCCGAGGACCGACCGAAAATCGAGCCAAACCGGAAGCAAATACTCCCGCGTGCTGGCGGCGTGCCGCCTTGCCGATACAATACAGACCAGTCGGTAAAATTCCAGTGGGCGAGAGCAAGGACCTGGTATGGCCACACAAGAGCGCGGGACGAGGTCGAGGCACTCGATCCTGGAGTCCGCGGCCCGCGTGTTCGACGAGCGCGGCTACGACGCGGCGAGCACCAACGACATCCTGGCCCGGACGGGCCTCACTCGAGGCGCGCTTTACCACCACTTCCCCTCCAAGGAAGCGATCGCCGTGGCCCTCGTGACCGCGCACAGCGAGGCGCTGGTGGTGCCGGACCAGGCGGTGAAGCTCCAGGCCGTCATCGACCTCACCCTGGAGTTCGCCCAGCGTCTCCAGCGCGATCCGGTGCTACGGGCCAGCGTGCGGCTCGCCGTCGAGCAGACGTCGTTCTCGCGGCCGCCGCAGACGGCGTACGAGCAGTCCGGCGCCGCCATACTCGCTCTGCTGCGGCAGGCCGAGGAGCAGGGCGAGATCCTGCCGGGCGTGGACATCCAGGAAGCGACGTCGACCATCGTCGGCGCCTTCACCGGCCTGCAGTTGATGTCCCAGGTCTACAGCAACCGCGAGGACCTGCCGGAACGCATCGGAGCGTTCTGGCGCTTCATGCTGCCCGGCCTGGCCACGCCCGGCATGCTCGGCCGCCTCCGCACCATCCCGCCGCCGGCCCGCGAGACGGCCTGACCCCCGCCCGACACCCCCACACCCAAGTCCACAACCGAGCCCCGCGCTCTGCCCACACCCTGCACCGCGCCCCGCACCGCCTGCCGAACAACACACGGCGCCCCGAACGCGAACTCCCGGGCGGGGCCGCCTCACCCGTGACGGACCCGAGCCCGACACCTCACCTGGGCCAAGCCCCCCCCCCCACCGCGGGTCCCCTTCGCATGCCGTCCCGTTCACAGGCACCGCCCCGCAACCGACCTCTGGACACCGAGGGCTCCACCCACACGCGGGCTCAAGCCCCCTCCCGGGCTCCAGCCCCCTCCCGCTTGCCGGGCGGGGCCGGTGTCCCCCGGGTCCTGGGCCGCGTACCCAAGCCCTGTTGAGTTCCGCGCACCGGCCCTCAGGCCAACTCCGACCAGGACGTGGGACCTTGAGGAGAACGCAGAGGGCCGCCCTCACCCCCGCTGCCGAACTCAGCCCGCCTCGGACCCGCTCCCCACCCGTCGTTCCTCTCCCGCCAGCCCCTCCCCGGCCAACGAGAACAACGGGCGCAGCAACACCCACAACCGCTTGGACGTCTTGGGGTCCCACCACTCCGCGTCCGTGTGCCCGAGCGACTCCAGCCCCGCGGCCACCACCACCGCCAGGTCGGCCAGATCCTCCGGCGCCGGCACGACGTCCCGGTGCGCGTCGACCACCCGCCTGCGCACCAACGCCAGTACGTCGTCACGCAACCGAGGCGGCCCCGCCGAGCCGTCCACCGCCAGCTGTATGCCGGCCCGGACCAGTTCCTCCGTACGCAACGCCTCGCACAGGGCGACCAGGAGGCGCTCCGGGGCATCCTCCACGGGCCCCTCGAAGGCCTCGTCCATCAGCGCGACGACCCGCTCGTGCGCCTGCTCGTACACCGCGGCCGTCAACTCCGCGGTGGAGGAGAAGTGGTGATAGAGAGCCCCCCGGCTCACCCCGGCCCGGCGGCAGATGTTGACCAGTCCCGCATCGGAGAGCCGGCCGTTCGCTATCAGTTCCGCCGCGGCACGGACGAGAGCCTGACGGGTCTGTTCGGACCGGGTCTGCATCAGGCTGCACCTGCCTATTCCTGCTCTTGGCATGAAGGAGCGCGCGGGTGCCCCGAAGGCGCCAGCAACAACCGGAATCATACAACCATGCCTGTTTTAGTCGACAGCCCCGTGAACCCGGACCTCCATTCAATCCCCATAAATCATGCAGCTCTTGCCCATGGACGGACTCTTGACGGCAGGGCGATCCCGTGACCACACCCCATCCGGAACGCCCGCCCGCTCTTGACAATCAGACAAGTCTGTTTGTTACGTTGGCGATGGCCACGTTGCCCCGGCACCCAAGCGTCACCCGAGCGTCGAGGAGTCCGATGAGCAGCACGACCGCCCCCACCGCGCCCACCTCCACGACAGCGCCGACCTCACCGACCAGCCCGGTCTCCCCTGTCACCGCGGCCATCCCCCTGGTCGGCAGTGGATTCGGCGAAGCCCTGCACGAGGGCCTGATCCGCGCGGCGGCCCGGATGTCGTCCCGCCCGGGCCACTCCCCCCTCATGTCGTCCACCACCACCCTGGGGTCCTGGGAGACCGGCGCCGTCCTGGACCGCTTCACCGCCCGCCTCCCCATCGCACTCGCCCCCGCCGAGGCGGAAGTGCCCACCCTGCGCACCACGCTGACGGAGTTCGCCCGCACCGCCCTGGCCCGCGCCGCGGACACCACCCCCACCCCCATCGCCCCGCCCGCCGCCTCCCCGCACCAGGTGGCCGCCGCGGTCGCCCTGCTCCTCGAGTGCGCCCTCCTGCATGTCCTGGAGAACGGCATCGCGCACCACGAGAGCGCGCTGCCGCGCGCGGTCGCGGTCGTCCGGCGCCTCGGCGAGGTCGTCCGGGAGGCAGGGGAGGGCATGTGGTCCGGCGACGACGGCCGCGGCGAGCGCCGCCGGCTGGCCCGGCAGCTGCACGACGAACTGGGCGGCGCCCTGTCCCTCGCCCGACTCAGCCTCGACGCCGCCGCGACCTGCGCCCCCGTCAGGACCGGCTCACCCACGCCTGACTCTCCCGGCGCCGTCGCCGCCCACCTCGCCACCGCCCAAAGGGCACTGGCCGCGGCGGCCAGGGAGAACCAGGCGCTCATCGACGGCGTGCGCGGGCGTGCCGACCTGCCGCCCCTGCGCGAGGCCCTGGAAGCGTTCCTCGCGGGCCCCCGTCCCCGCGACGGCCGCCGTATCCAGGCCTCCGTCGAGGTCATCGGTGACGAGTGGACCCTCTCCGAGCGGCACCGGGAGGAGACCTTCCTCGCTCTGCGCGAGGCCCTGCGCGACCGCTTGGCCCGCTCGGGCGCGCGCCGCGTGGACACCGTCGTACGCATCACCAGGCGCTGGCTGTACGCGAAGGTGACCGACGACGGCCACGGCCCCGCGGCGGGTTCCGCCGGCTCCGCCGATTCCGCGCGGGCCCTGCGCTCCCTCACCGACCGCGTCGAGGACCTCGGCGGCCGGACCGGCATCACCCCGGGCACCCCCACCGGCACCGTGCTGGAGATCCATCTGCCCCTGCGCAGACACCCCTGAGCCCCGCCCGAGGAAAACTGAGAGACAGAACACACTCCGACCGGCACCCCGGCCAACCCCACCCCAGCTCGCCCCCGGACCCGTACCGGAGACATGGAAAAGGGCCCATCGTCTTGACGATGAGCCCTTTTCGCTGGTGCGCGAGGGGGGAGTTGAACCCCCACGCCCTTGCGGGCACTGGAACCTGAATCCAGCGCGTCTGCCTATTCCGCCACCCGCGCATTGGGTGTGTCTTCGGTCTCTCACCGAGTGGTGCGAGCGCCTGTCGACATGCAGAAGATTAGCACGCTGTCCGGGGTGGAATCACATCCCTTTCCACGGCCACGGGCCCCGCCGGCACCGCACGTCTCAGGCCTAACCGGTTCACGTATCAACCTCGTACCGGTCCAGGCCATCTCCCCAGGAGCAGGACAGGGTGCACAGTCAGGTGCGGGACACTGGTCTCGGGTCGCCTCTACGATCCTTGGCAGGAGTAGTGCCGGGAAGTGTTCGAAGAGGAGCCCCGGAGGGAACTCCGGGAAGGGACTTCGGAAGGCGTCGACACCCGTCGACAGGGCCGACAGGGGGAACCAGCCGATTTCCCGACGCGTGGATACGATCAGTAAGCAGTACCAGCAGGACCAGGACGACTACGGCAGGCCGTACGACACGGCGGGCCGTACGCAGTACGACATGGACAGCAGGCAGAACCAGGACGGTCACGAAGGAGGAGGTGCCCCATGGGAGTCCTGAAGAAGTTCGAGCAGCGTCTCGAAGGTCTGGTCAACGGCACCTTCGCCAAGGTGTTCAAGTCCGAGGTCCAGCCCGTGGAGATCGCCGGAGCACTGCAGCGCGAGTGCGACAACAACGCCACGATCTGGAACCGCGACCGGACCGTCGTACCCAACGACTTCATCGTGGAGCTGAGCACGCCGGACTTCGAGCGCCTCAGCCCCTACTCCGGCCAGCTCGGCGACGAGCTCGCCGGGATGGTGCGCGACTACGCCAAGCAGCAGCGCTACACCTTCATGGGCCCCATCAAGGTCCACCTGGAGAAGGCGGACGACCTCGACACCGGTCTCTACCGGGTGCGCAGCCGTACGCTCGCCTCCTCCACCGACCAGCAGGCCCCCGAGCGCGCCCCGGCGGGCCCGCCCCCCGGCCGTCCCGGTGGCTACGGCTATCCGGCGGCCGCCCCGGGCGCGGGTCCCACGGGCGCTCCCCCGATGCCGTCCGCGCCGCCGCCCGGCGTGCGCCCCGGCCCCTCGCCGATGGGCTCACGGCCCGGCGCGGCTCCGGGCCCGGCGGCCGGCGGCCGCATGCGGCACTGGATCGAGATCAACGGCACCCGCCATCAGATCTCCCGCCCGACGTTGGTGATGGGCCGCAGCACCGAAGCCGACGTGCGGATCGACGACCCCGGCGTATCCCGCCGGCACTGTGAGATCCGGACCGGAACGCCCTCGACGATCCAGGATCTCGGGTCCACCAACGGCATCGTGGTGGACGGGCAGCACACCACCCGCGCTACGCTCCGCGACGGCTCGCGGATCGTCGTGGGCAGCACCACCATCATTTACCGGCAAGCCGAAGGGTGAAGCGGGGGCAATGTCAGAGCTGACCCTCACGGTCATGCGGCTGGGTTTCCTGGCCGTACTGTGGCTGTTCGTGATCGTGGCCGTGCAGGTCATCCGTAGCGACCTGTTCGGAACGCGCGTCACACAGCGCGGCTCGCGCAGGGACGCCTCCAGGCCGCAGCAGGCCGCGCGCCAAACCACACCACCTCCGCAGCGCCAGCAGCAGGCGGCGCCGCCGAGCGGCGGCGGTGGCCGGCAGCGCCGCGGCGCCCCCACCAAGCTGGTCGTCTCCGAGGGCACTCTCACGGGCACGACCGTCGCGCTGCAGGGGCAGACCATCACCCTGGGCCGCGCGCACGACAGCACCATCGTGCTGGACGACGACTACGCGTCCAGCCGCCATGCCAGGATCTACCCGGACCGGGACGGCCAGTGGATCGTCGAGGACCTCGGCTCCACCAATGGCACGTATCTCGACCGGAGCCGACTGACGACTCCCACGCCCGTTCCGCTGGGCGCGCCGATCCGCATCGGCAAGACCGTCATCGAGCTGCGGAAGTAGTGCTACGTCATGAATGAGCGCGAGCGGAGCGAGCACGCAGCAGCGGTCCACACGACGGACCCCGGCGCGCTCCCGACCGGAGGGTGGGCACCGTGCGGATGTACCCGGAGCCGACGGGCGAGGTGCGCATGAGTCTGTCACTGCGCTTCGCCGCCGGATCGCACAAAGGCATGATCCGCGAGGGCAACGAGGACTCCGGTTACGCCGGTCCCCGCCTGCTCGCGATCGCCGACGGTATGGGCGGCCAGGCCGCCGGTGAGGTCGCCTCCTCCGAGGTGATCTCCACCATCGTCGCGCTCGACGACGACGTCCCGGGCTCCGACATCCTCACCTCGCTGGGCACCGCCGTGCAGCGTGCCAACGACCAGCTGCGGATGATGGTCGAGGAGGACCCCCAGCTGGAGGGCATGGGGACCACCCTCACCGCACTCCTGTGGACCGGTCAGCGCCTCGGCCTCGTGCACGTCGGCGACTCGCGCGCGTACCTCCTGCGTGACGGCGTCCTCACGCAGATCACCCAGGACCACACGTGGGTGCAGCGCCTCGTCGACGAGGGCCGCATCACCGAAGAGGAAGCCACCACCCACCCGCAGCGCTCCCTCCTGATGCGCGCGCTGGGCAGCGGCGACCACGTCGAGCCGGACCTCTCCATCCGCGAAGTCCGCGCCGGCGACCGCTACTTGATCTGCTCCGACGGCCTGTCCGGCGTCGTCTCCCATCAGACGATGGAGGACACGCTCGCCAGCTACCAGGGCCCGCAGGAGACCGTCCAGAACCTCATCGAGCTCGCGCTGCGCGGCGGCGGTCCCGACAACATCACCGTCATCATCGCCGACGTCCTCGACATCGACTCCGGCGACACCCTCGCCGCCCAGCTCTCCGACACCCCGGTCGTGGTCGGCGCGGTCGCCGAGAACCAGCACCAGCACCAGCTGCACGACAACGGCGCCATGCAGACCCCCGCGGGCCGCGCCTCCAGCCTCGGCCGTCCGGTGCCCGGACAGGGCGGTGGCGGCGAGTTCGGCCCGCCCGGCAGCGGCGACACCACCGGATACGTCTCCACGGGCGGCTACGGCGACTACTCCGACGAGGACTTCGTCAAGCCGAGCGCCGGACGCAAGTGGCTGAAGAGAACCCTCTACACCACGCTCGCCCTCGCCGTCATCGGCGGCGGTCTGTACGGCGGCTACCGGTGGACGCAGACGCAGTACTACGTCGGCACCCAGGACCAGCACGTCGCGCTGTACCGCGGGATCAGCCAGGACCTGGCCTGGGTCTCGCTCTCGAAGGTGGAGAAGGATCACCCCGAGATCGAACTCAAGTACCTGCCGCCGTACCAGCAGAAGCAGGTCAAGGCGACGATCGCGGAGGGCGGCCTCCAGAACGCCCAGAAGAAGATCAGCGAGCTCGCCACACAGGCCTCCGCGTGCAAGAAGGACGCCGAGCGCCGCGCCGTCGACAGCAAGAACAGCGCGAAGACCGGCACGGGCCAGGCAGGTGGAACCACGGGAACCACAACCACCTCTCTGACGTCCAAGGCCACGTCCAGCCCGTCCGCGACGCCGAACCCATCGAGCTCGGCACCGTCTTCGAAACCGTCCACCTCCGCCGCACCCACTCCCACACCCGGCCCCAGCCTCTCCGACGAGGAGCAGAAGCTGGTCTCGCTGTGCGGTAAGCAGTAAGAAGCCGTGAGGGGCCCTGTCACACCATGAGCAGTAGTACGAACACGCCGACGCACCACACATCGACCATCGGTTCGATCGGCACACCGAGCCGCCGCAACACCGAGTTGGCGCTGCTGGTGTTCGCCGTTCTCATCCCGGTCTTCGCGTACGCCAACGTGGGCCTGGCCATCGATGAGAAGGTGCCGGCCGGCCTGCTGAGCTACGGCCTCGGCCTCGGCCTGATCGCGGGCGTCGCGCATCTCGGCGTCCGCAAGTTCGCGCCCTACGCCGACCCGCTGCTGCTGCCGCTGGCGACGCTGCTCAACGGCCTCGGCCTGGTGATGATCTGGCGCCTCGACCAGTCCAAGCTGCTCCAGTCGCTGCCCAACTTCACCCAGGCGGCGCCCCGCCAGCTGATGTACACCGCGCTGGGCGTCGGTCTGTTCGTCGCCGTGCTGATCTTCTTGAAGGACCACCGCGTCCTGCAGCGCTACACCTACATCTCCATGTTCGGCGCGCTGATCCTGCTCCTGCTGCCGCTGGTCCCCGGTCTCGGCGCCAACATCTACGGCGCCAAGATCTGGATCTCGATCCCCGGCCTCGGCACCCTCCAGCCCGGTGAGTTCGCGAAGATCATCCTCGCGGTCTTCTTCGCCGGCTACCTCATGGTGAAGCGCGACGCGCTGGCCCTCGCCAGCCGCCGTTTCATGGGCCTCTACCTGCCGCGCGGCCGCGACCTCGGCCCGATCCTGGTCGTCTGGTTCGTCTCCATCCTGATCCTGGTCTTCGAGACCGACCTCGGTACCTCGCTGCTGTTCTTCGGCATGTTCGTGATCATGCTGTACGTCGCCACGGAGCGGACCAGCTGGATCGTCTTCGGTCTGCTGATGTCGGCGGCCGGCGCCGTGGGCGTGGCGAGCTTCGAACCGCACATCCAGACGCGTGTCCAGGCCTGGCTCAACCCGCTGCACGAGTACAAGCTCAGCCAGGCCGGAACCCACGACGGCATCCTCCACTCCGAGCAGGCCATGCAGGCCCTGTGGGCCTTCGGCTCCGGCGGCACGCTCGGCACCGGATGGGGACAGGGCCACTCCGAACTCATCCGGTTCGCCGCCAACTCCGACTTCATCCTCGCCAGCTTCGGCGAGGAACTGGGCCTGGCGGGGATCATGGCGATCCTGGTCATCTACGGCCTGATCGCGGAGCGCGGCATCCGTACGGCGCTCGCGGCCCGCGACCCGTTCGGCAAGCTCCTCGCCGTCGGTCTCTCCGGCGGCTTCGCGCTCCAGGTCTTCGTCGTCGCGGGCGGCGTCATGGGCCTGATCCCCCTCACCGGTATGACGATGCCGTTCGTGGCCTACGGAGGCTCCTCCGTCATCGCCAACTGGGCGCTGATGGGCATCCTCATCAGAATCAGCGACACCGCCCGCCGCCCGGCCCCCGCACCCGCACCCAGCCCCGACGCCGAGATGACCCAGGTGGTCCGCCCGTGAACAAGCCCCTGCGCCGGATCGCGATCTTCTGCGGACTCCTCGTCCTCGCCCTGCTCCTCCGCGACAACTACATCCAGTACGTCCAGGCCGACAGCCTGCGGACCGACACGCTCAACCGCCGCGTCGCCATCGAGCGGTACGCCACCCCGCGCGGCGACATCATCGTCGACGGCAACCCGATCACCGGAGCCACCAAGTCGGCGAAGAGCGGCATCAACGACTTCGAGTACAAGCGCACCTACAAGGACGGCGCGATGTGGGCCCCCGTCACCGGGTACGCCTCCCAGGCCTTCGGCGCCACCCAGCTGGAGAGCATCGAAGACGGCATCCTCACCGGCAACGACGACCGGCTCTTCTTCCGCAACACCCTCGACATGATCACGGGCAAGAAGAAGCAGGGCGGCAACGTCGTCACCACCCTCAACGCCGCCGCGCAGAAGGCCGCGTACCAGGGCCTGCTGAAGCAGGGCAAGGGCGCCGTCGCCGCGATCGACCCGGAGACCGGCGCGATCCTCGCCCTCGCCTCCACCCCGTCGTACGACCCGTCGACCTTCGCCGGGAACTCGTCGAGCGTCGACAGCAAGGCGTGGACGAAGCTGCAGAAGAAGAACAACCCCGACGACCCGACGCTCAACCGGGCGCTGCGCGAGACCTACCCGCCCGGCTCCACCTTCAAGGTGGTCACCGCGGCCGCGGCGCTGCAGAACGGGCTGTACACGTCCGCGGACCAGAAGACGAACTCGCCGCTGCCGTACACCCTGCCGGACACCAAGACCGAGCTGAAGAACGAAGGCAGCATCCCCTGCAAGGACGCGAGCATGCGCATCGCGCTCCGCTACTCCTGCAACACCGTCTTCGGCAAGATCGGCGCAGACCTCGGCAAGGACAAGATGCTGTCGGAGGCCGAGAAGTTCGGCTTCAACGCCGAGCAGTTCACGCCGGTCCGCTCGAACGCCTCCGTCTTCCCCAAGTCGATGGACAAGCCGCAGACCGCGCTCAGCTCCATCGGCCAGTTCGAGACCGCCGCGACCCCGCTGCAGATGGCCATGGTGGCCTCCGCCGTCGCCAATGACGGCACCCTGATGAAGCCGTACATGGTCGACAAGCTGCAGGCCCCGAGCCTGGACGTCATCTCGCAGACCGAGCCGCAGAAGATGAGCGAGCCGCTCTCGAAGGACAACGCCCAGATCCTGCAGTCGATGATGGAGACGGTCGTCAAGGAAGGCACCGGCACCAACGCCCAGATCAACGAGAACGGTGTCACGGTGGGCGGCAAGACCGGTACCGCCCAGCACGGTGTGGACAACAGCGAGAATCCGTACGCCTGGTTCATCTCGTACGCGAAGCTCGCCGACGGCAGCTCTCCGGTCGCCGTCGCCGTGGTGGTCGAGGACGAGAGCGCCAACCGGGACGACATCTCCGGTGGCGGTCTCGCCGCCCCCATCGCGAGGAGCGTGATGAAGGCAGTCATCGACAGCAAGAAGTGACCCCTGTCACGTCCCCTTCACATCGGTGCACGTTGTGATACCGGTCCTGTATCGGGTGACGGGCTTGGCCAGGTCACAGAAGCCGAGCCGGGTACGGTATGCCCGGACGGCACACCGCCGGACCACACAAGCGTGCGGTCGGGACAGACGGAGAGGGCTGGTAGGTAGCTATGGAAGAGCCGCGTCGCCTCGGCGGCCGGTACGAGCTGGGCCAGGTGCTCGGTCGTGGTGGCATGGCGGAGGTACATCTCGCCCATGACACCCGGCTCGGCCGCACCGTGGCGGTGAAGACGCTGCGAGCCGACCTCGCACGCGATCCGTCGTTCCAGGCCCGGTTCCGCCGGGAGGCCCAGTCGGCCGCCTCGCTCAACCATCCCGCGATCGTCGCCGTGTACGACACGGGTGAGGACTACATCGAGGGCATCTCCATCCCGTACATCGTGATGGAGTACGTCGACGGGTCCACGCTGCGCGAGCTGCTGCACTCGGGCCGCAGACTGCTCCCCGAGCGGTCCATGGAGATGACCATCGGCATCCTCCAGGCCCTCGAGTACTCGCACCGCGCCGGAATCGTCCACCGCGACATCAAGCCGGCCAACGTCATGCTGACGCGCAACGGCCAGGTCAAGGTCATGGACTTCGGTATCGCCCGCGCCATGGGTGACTCCGGCATGACGATGACGCAGACCGCCGCGGTCATCGGCACCGCCCAGTACCTCTCCCCGGAGCAGGCGAAGGGCGAGCAGGTCGACGCGCGCTCGGACCTCTACTCGACCGGCTGCCTCCTCTACGAGCTGTTGACCGTGCGTCCGCCGTTCGTGGGCGACTCCCCGGTCGCGGTCGCGTACCAGCACGTACGCGAGGAGCCGCAGCCGCCGTCGGTCTTCGACCCCGAGATCACGCCCGAGATGGACGCGATCGTCCTGAAGGCACTGGTCAAGGACCCGGACTACCGCTATCAGTCCGCCGACGAGATGCGCCAGGACATCGAGGCCTGCCTCGACGGCCAGCCCGTCGCCGCCACGGCCGCCATGGGCTCCGTGGGCTACGGCGGCTACCCGGACGACCAGGCCACCACGGCGCTGCGCTCCTCGGACGCCCAGGCCACGTCCATGCTGCCCCCGATGAACCCGGACGAGGGCGGCTACGGCTACAACAACTACGACGACCGCCCGGCCCGCCGCCGCCAGCAGAAGAAGTCGAACACCTCGACGATCTTGCTGGTCGTGGCGGGTGTGCTGGTCCTGGTCGGCGCGATCCTGATCGGGAAGTGGATGTTCGGGGGCGGCGGGGTGAGCAACAACAGCGTCACCGTGCCCAACCTCGTCAGCCAGTCGCAGAAGGAAGCCACCCAGCTGGCCACCAACGCCGAGCTGAAGGTTTCGATCACCAAGAAACCCTGCGAGAACGAGAAGACGGGCAACGTCTGCGACCAGGACCCCAAGGCGGGCGTGAAGGCCACCAAGGGCGACACCATCAGCCTGGTGGTGTCCACGGGAGCACCCAAGGTCGCGGTGCCCAGCGTCCTGGGCAAGAGCCTGGACGACGCCAAGACGATCCTCGAGGGCGACGGCTACCAGTTCGAGGTCAAGACGAAGGCCCAGGAATCCACGGAGACCCCGGACACCGTCCTGGAGCAGTCCCTGCCGCTCGGCAAGGAGGTGGAGAAGGGATCGACGATCACCCTCACCATCGCCAAGGCCGCCGAGAAGGCCACGGTCCCGGACGTCACCGGCAAGTCGTGTGACGAGGCCAAGGCCGCGATGACGGCCAACAACCTGGTCGGCAACTGCACCGAGATCGACGTGGCCGACCCGAACCAGGCCGGCAAGGTCGTCTCGACCGTTCCGGCGATCGGCAGCTCGGCCGACAAGAACTCCAGCGTGAACATCCAGATCGGCAAGGCGCAGGCCCAGCAGAAGCAGGTCCCGAGCGTCTTCGGCAAGACCGTCCAGCAGGCCAAGCAGATCCTGCAGCAGAACGGCTTCAACAACATCCAGTTCGCCGACGGCAGCGATTCGAGCGACAACGCGATCGTCATCAACCAGGACCCTGCGGCGGGAACGCAGGCAGACCCGAACGCCACGACGATCACCCTCACCACCCAGAGCTTCGGCAACAACGGTGGCAACAACAACGGCGGCAACGGCTTCGGCGGTCTCACCGGAGGCTGACGCAGCGGTGGGAACAGCGGTCGAACGCACTGTGCCCCGCCCGGGAATCCTCCCGGGCGGGGCACAGTGCGTTCGCGGTCGGTCGAGTCGTTTGACCGGCCCGCCTCAGCCCAGTTCCTTCGGCGGCGTGCGCGCGCTGTCCACCTTCTGCACGCGCTCCAGCTCGCCCCACACGATGTAGCGGTACTCCGACGTGTAGACCGGCGTGCAGGTCGTCAGGGTGATGTAGTGGCCCGGCTTCGTCTTGCCCGACTGCTTCGGGAGCGTCTGGAGGACCTTGACGTTGTACTTCGAGGTCTCCGGGAGGATCGAGAAGACCTTGTAGACGTACCAGTCGTCCTTGGTCTCGAAGACGATCGGGTCGCCCTTCTTTATCTTGTCGATGTTGTGGAACTTGGCGCCGTGGCCGTCGCGGTGGGCGGCGAGCGTGAAGTTACCCGTCTTGTCCGTCATCGGCAGCGTCGCCTTGACGGGGTCGATGTAGTAGCCGGCGACACCGTCGTTGAGGACCTTCGTGGAGGTGCCCTTCTCGACCAGCACCTCGCCGTTCTTCATGGACGGAACGTGCAAAAAGCCGATGCCGTCCTTGGTGTCCAGCGCACCCGGGCCGCTCTTGTCCTGGGCCCAGTTGTCGCGGACCTTGTCGCCCTGCTTGTCGGCCTTGCGGTCCGCGACGACGTTCGTCCACCACAGCGAGTAGACGACGAACAGGGCGAGCACCAGGCCCGCGGTGATGAGGAGTTCACCCAGGATGCTGACCGCCATCGCGATCCGGCTCACTCCACGACGCCTCGGAGCGGCCGCCTCGGCGTCGGCCTCGGCCTCGGCGCGCTCGTCGTGGTCGGTCCTCGCTGCCACTGTGCATCTGCCCCGTCTGGTCTGTCTCAGGTTGTCTCACGTGCTGGTGCCCGACGGGGCTCCTATCCGAGGAGCGCGTCCGGCTTGCCCTTGCTGCGCGGGCGTTCCTCGACCATCTTGCCCCACACGATCATGCGGTACTTGCTGGTGAATTCCGGCGTGCAGGTGGTCAGTGTGATGTAGCGGCCCGGCGCCGTGAAACCGGACCCCTGGGGGACCGGATCCAGCACCTTCGTGTTCGACGGGGACGTCACCGGCAGGATCGACGTCATCTTGTAGACGAAGTAGTCGTCCTGGGTCTCGACCACGATGGAGTCGCCGGGCTTGAGCCGGTTGATGTACCGGAACGGTTCTCCGTGCGTGTTGCGGTGCCCCGCGAGACCGAAGTTGCCGGTCTTGGCGTCCGGCATCGCCGTCTTCAGGGCTCCCTCGCCGTAGTGACCCACCATTCCGCGGTCGAGGACCTTCGACTTGCTGGTGCCCTCCGCGATCGGAGCGACCACGTCCAGCTTCGGGATGTGCAGGATGGCGAAACCCTGCCCCGGCTCGAACGTCCCCGGACTTCGCTTGCCGCTCGCCCAGTCCTCCTGGAGGTGGTGCGCGGCACTGCCCGCCTGCTGGTGCGCCCGCACGTTCGACCACCACAACTGGTAGGTCACGAACAGCAGCATCAGGACGCCCGTGGTGATGAACACCTCGCCGATCAGCCGGCTGACGAGGACGGCCGCACCCGGCTTCTGCGCGCGCGCCGCCCGCCGGGCCTGAACACGGCTCAGCGGGGCCTCAGCGGCCCTCTCCGCCGACTCCACCGACTGCTGGGCACGCGGGGACTCCTGGGGTTCCTGAGCCCCTCCGTGGCGCCCGTGGCGCCGCGCCGCCTTGCGCCGCTCCGCACGACCCCCGGGAGCGGGCATCCCCTCGCTCGTGGCCCGACCCGCCAACTGCTCGGCCCTGCGCCGCGCCTCGGAGACCTCCGAGGCCCGCAACGCCACGGTCTCGTCGTCCAGCTTCGGAGCCGCGACGACCGGTTCGGCGTACACGGGCATGGGTCTGGTGGGCGGTGCGCCGTAGGCGGGAGCGGGATCCTGCGCACCTCCCGGCACCCCCTGCCAGTCGCGCGCGTACCCCTCGGGGCCGTCCACGGCGTACTGGTGCTGTCCCTGCCCGGACCACTCCTGGCCCGGCAGCGGATCGGTGAGCGGATCCGCGAGCTGCTCGACCGCGGCCTCGAACGCGCCGGGTCCCCCGTACGGCTGCTGCCCGTACGAGGACCCGTCGTCTCCGGTGCCGCCGTAGGCGGCGCCGGACTCGCGCTCGGGGCGCAGGGCGGTCACGCCGTGGCCCTGCCCACCACCGGGGCGAGCCCCACCGACCTCGCCACGGCACCCTGGTCGCCGCACTCCACCAACCAGTTGGCGAGCATCCGGTGACCGTGCTCGGTCAGCACCGACTCGGGATGGAACTGCACACCCTCGACCGGGAGTTCACGGTGGCGCAGCCCCATGATGATCCCGTCGTGGGTACGGGCGGTGACCTCCAGCTCGGCCGGGACGGTCTCCGGCTCGGCGGCCAGCGAGTGGTAGCGGGTCGCGGTGAAGGGGGACGGCAGCCCGGCGAAGACACCTCTGCCCTCGTGCTCCACCAACGACGTCTTGCCGTGCAGCAGCTCGGGCGCCCGGTCCACGACACCGCCGTACGCCACCTGCATCGACTGCATGCCGAGGCAGACGCCGAAGACGGGGACGCCCGTGTCCGCGCAGTGGCGCACCATGTCGACGCAGACGCCGGCCTGCTCGGGAGCGCCGGGGCCGGGTGACAGCAGTACGCCGTCGAATCCGTCCTGGGCGTGCGCGGTCGAGACCTCGTCGTTGCGCAGCACCTCGCACTCGGCGCCGAGCTGGTACAGGTACTGGACCAGGTTGAAGACGAAGCTGTCGTAGTTGTCGACGACGAGAATCCGCGCGCTCACTGGTTGTCCACCGTCACATCGTTGAAGGGGAGCAGCGGTTCGGCCCACGGGAAGACGTACTGGAAGAGTACGTAGACCACCGCGAGGACGAGCACGAGTGAGATCAGCGCCTTCACCCATGCGTTACCCGGCAAATGCCGCCAGATGAAGCCGTACATGCTGTCCCTTCCGTCGCATCACGGCACCAGAGCCACGCCCTACACCATCGGACCCACGCCGTACGGGACCAGACTAACGGCGTAGCGCCTGAGGTTTCCCGGCCTCCACGGGCTGCGTGGAATCCAGGTGGGCCCAGACGATCAGCCGATGGCTGTGTCCCCACTCCGGATCGCACGTGGTCAGCGTGAGATAGCGGCCCGGAGCCGTGTACCCGGACTTACGTGGCACAGGATCGATCACCTCAACGTCCGTGGGCACTGTTTTGTAGGGGCCTTTGTCGATCCGATACGTGAACCAGGTCGTCCCGTCGGTCAGCACCACCGCGTCCCCCCTGCGCAGCTGGGGAAAGTCCTTGAACGGGTCGCCGTACGTGCGCCGGTGCCCCGCGACGGCGAAGTTCCCCTCCTGCCCGAGCTGAGCCGTGCCCCGGTAATGCCCGAGCCCCTTCTGCAGGACGCTCGTGCCGGTGCCTTCGAGTACGGGCTTGTTCCACGTGAAACCAAGACGGGGGATGTACATCACCGCGAAGGGCTTGCCGTAGGCGTAGGGGCCCGGGGCCTTCGGGCTCTCGGTCGTTGTCGCCGTCGGCGTCTTCGGGTTCCCGGTTGTCGGGGTGGTGGTCGGGGTGCTCGGAGGCGCCTTCGACTGCTGCGCGACCGATCCCTTCGACCACTGCTTCTGGAGCTGGTCGATCTGGTGGTTCATCTCGCTGTCGGCCTTCACGCCCGTCCAGAACAGGACGTAGACCACGAAGAGCACGATGAGTGTGCCGATGGTGATGCACAGTTCGCTCACTGTCCGGACGAGCACTCGCACCGACACGGGACCCCCAGCGGCAGCTGCTTCACCCACTACTCCACAGGTTTTGCGTAGTGGAGATCCACTGTGCCCGAGTAGCCGGGAAGAGTCACCGTCCCGTTCTCCTCGACTTTCCAGCCGAGCCCGTAGACGTTGACGTACACCATGTAGTTCTGGATCGCCGGAGAGTCGGCGAGGGCCTTCTGGAGCTTCTGGGGGTCACCGATCGCGGTGATCTTGTACGGGGGCGAGTAGACCCGGCCCTGGAGGATCAGGGTGTTTCCGACGCAGCGCACGGCGCTGGTGGAGATCAGCCGCTGGTCCATCACCTTGATGCCCTGGGCGCCACCCAGCCACAGGGCGTTCACCACGGCCTGCAGGTCCTGCTGATGGATGACCAGGTAATCGGGCTGTGGCTCGGGGTAACCGGGCAGCTTGGCCGTGGCGTTCGGCGGTGCGTCGTTGAGGGTGACCGTGACGGCCTTGCCCTTGAGCTTCTGGGTGCCGGTGTTCTTCTCCAGCGCGGCGAGCTTGGCGGTGTCGGCCTCGCTGCCGCCGTTCTCCCGCCCGGCGAGCGTGTCGACCTCGTCACGCAGGACGCCGTTGGACTCGTCCAGCGACGCGTTCTTGTGGCTGCGCTCCTGGATGAGGTCGGAGAGCTTCAGCAACGACGCGTCCGTGCGGATATTGGTGCCCTTGGCCGTGTTGAAGCTGGTGAAGAAAATCAGCCCGGCGAGCGCGAAGACGGCGACGGTGAGTACACGTACGGGCCGGAATCGGCGCGTAACGGCAGGACTCGAACCCGTCCCGGGGGAGTCGGCAGAATTGCTCAACGTACCCTTATCTCCTTCGGCGCCGCGGAAGCACTACGCTAACGGACGCCCGGGGGAGCGCTCAGTGTCCCCTTGTACGCTGCCCCGGAGCCCGCCCCAGTTCCCTGCGCGGCCACGCAGCGCATCGACAGGAGAGACCCTCGTGCCGAAGTCACGTATCCGCAAGAAGGCCGACTACACGCCGCCCCCGGCGAAGCAGGCGACCAACATCAAGCTGACCAGCCGCGGCTGGGTCGCACCCGTCATGCTGGCCATGTTCCTCATCGGCCTCGCCTGGATCGTCATCTTCTACGTGACGGACGGCTCGCTGCCCATCGACGCCCTCGGCAACTGGAACATCGTGGTCGGCTTCGGCTTCATCGCGGCGGGATTCGGCGTCTCCACGCAGTGGAAGTAGCTCTGCCCAGGGTTATCCACTGAGTTATCCACAAGAGTTTTCCACAGGTGGAAAACTAAGACGATCTGTGGATAACTCATCCGGGGTTGACGCCGGTGTGACTGACCTACCGGGATCCGCAAACCTGTTCGCCCCCTGTCCGACCTGCGAAAACTCGGGTCAGTGACAGGGGGCACAGCTGTTCCCACACAGCGTGCACAAGATCCGCCACGGTCTGTGGACAACACCGCTCTCCCAGGCTTCTCAGGTGAGCCGAGCGGTACCTCAGGTGAGCTGAGCCGTCCTGACCAGCGTCGCGACGACCACCGCGGCCAGAACCACGGCACACACCCCGTACTGGATCAGGGCCCGTCGCTCGCGCGGGGCGTGGACCATGGCGTAACCGACGACGACACCGCCGACGAGTCCGCCGATGTGGGCCTGCCAGGCGATGTTGCTCCACCCGAAGGTGAAGATCAGGTTGATCACCAGCAGGGCGATCACGGGTCGCATGTCGTAGTTGAGCCGGCGCATCAGGACGGCGGTCGCGCCGAAGAGGCCGAAGATCGCGCCGGAGGCGCCGAGCGAGGCCTCATCAGGGCCGGCGAGGAGGTAGCTGAGTGCGCTGCCCGCGAGGCCCGAGACGAAGTAGAGGGTGAGATAGCGGGCACGGCCGAGGGCCGCTTCCAGGGGGCCGCCGATCCACCACAGGCTGAGCATGTTGAACAGAATGTGGATATAGCTGCCGTGCAGGAACATCGCCGTCAGCATGCGGTACCACTGGCCCTCCGCGACGCCCTCGACCGAGCCGAGCAGCGGGACGTACGCGCGGCCGATGAGGTCGAAGCTGTCGGTGAAGCGGTCGCCCACCGACAGCTGGACCAGGAAGACGGCGAGGTTGAGCCCGATCAGGATCTTGGTGACGAGCCGGGGGTCCGCGGTGACGGTGCCGCCCGCGAGGGTGCGGGGCTGCGAGGCCGACGACGCGTGGCCCGTACCGGAGCCGGCGCGGACGCACTCGGGGCACTGGAAGCCCACGGAGGCGCTGATCATGCACTCGGGGCAGATGGGGCGTTCGCAGCGGGTGCAGCGCACGCCGGTTTCGCGATCCGGATGCCGGTAGCAGGTGGGCAGGGCCTGGGCGTCCTGATGTCCCTGGTCCTGCGGGCCCTGCGGGTTGCCTGGCGCCTGGTCCATGGGGTCCCCTCAATCCGGTCGTACGCAATGCACCGCCCCGCCCATCCTTACGGATGAGCGGGGCGTTTGGTTCCCTGCGCGAGCCCTCGGGACCTTCGGGTCCTCGGGCCTCAGCCTTCGTCTCAGCCTTCGCGGGGTTCGGCCCTCGCGGGTCTCAGTCCTCGCGGGGCGGGTCTCAGCTCTTGCGGGTCTCGACGACGACCGACTCGATGACGACGTCGTTGACCGGGCGGTCGGTGCGCGGGTTGGTCTGGGCGCTCGCGATGGCGTCCACGACCTTCTGGCTGGCCGCGTTGGTGACCTCGCCGAAGATGGTGTGCTTGCGGGTCAGCCAGGCCGTCGGGGAGACGGTGATGAAGAACTGCGAGCCGTTGGTACCGGGGCCGGCGTTGGCCATGGCCAGCAGGTACGGCTTGTCGAAGGCGAGCTCCGGGTGGAATTCGTCCTCGAACTGGTAACCGGGGCCGCCGGTGCCGTTGCCCAGCGGGTCACCGCCCTGGATCATGAATCCGCTGATCACCCGGTGGAAGACCGTGCCGTCGTAGAGCTTGTCGGTGGACTTCTCACCCGTCTCCGGGTTGATCCACTCACGCTCGCCCGTGGCAAGCTCGACAAAGTTCCGGACCGTCTTGGGCGCGTGGTTCGGCAGCAGCCGGACTTCGATGTCGCCTTGGTTGGTCTTCAGGGTGGCGTAAAGCTGCTCAGCCACGATCTGCCTTCCGTTGCCTTCTTTTGACCCCCCGATCCTCGCACGGACCGGGCCGCTCGTCGCTCGACCACCACCTCCGAGCGAATATCCGGGGTCGCCCTTGCGGAAATACCGTCGAGTCCTTGCGTGCACGGGACGCGAAGCGACGATCCGTGGCATTGTCGGCGACAAGCACCTGTTGCCCCGTATGCCCTATCTCGCATGCCTCGCGGCCCCTCGGGGGGCATGATCTCGAACAGGGCGGAAAGGTGAACCGTGCCCCCTTTGGGGTACTCGAACGCCCACGTACGCCACCGAGGAGGAGGAAAACCCGTGACCCGCATTGACAGCGTGCGCGCCGCGACCGGCTCGGCGAAGGACAGCGTGCTGCACGCCGCGGAAGTGGTGGCGCCTTACGCCGACACGGCCAAGGACCGGGCCTCGTACTACGCGAACGAGGCACTCGTACGGCTCGCGCCCAAGGTGTCGCTGGCCGCAGAACAGGCCCGCGTCCAGTACGGCGCCCATCTCGCGCCGCGCCTTGAACAGGCCCGTACGCATGTGCCGCCGAAGGTCGACCAGGCCGCCGTCCGTACCCGGCAGGCGGCCGTGCAGGCCGCCGAGTACACCAGGCCGAGGATCGAGCAGGCGGTGGCCGCGGCCCAGCCTGTACGTGAGGAGGCCGCATCACGCGGTGTGGCGGCGATCGCCGCGCTGCGCGGCCAGGTCTCGCCCCAGGAGATCCAGAAACTGGTCCGCAAGCACGAGCGGCGTGCGAAAGCCGGCCGCGTCGCCAAGGGGCTGCTCGTTCTGGGGATTCTCGCGGGCGGTGCCTTCGCCGCCTGGAAGTGGTGGGACAAGCAGGCCAACCCCGACTGGCTGGTCGAGCCGCCCGCCGCGACGGAGGTGCCCGAGACGGGCCGTCTGTCCTCGGTCGACGGCACCGGCCTGTCCGACCTGGACCCCGAGGTCCAGGCCAAGCAGGCCAAGCAGGCCGAGGAGGAGGCGGACCGCGACGACCGCCGCTGACCCCGGACCAGGGAAACGAGCCCTGAGCAAGGGCAACAACATCGCCGTGGGGCAGGAGACTTGAGAGTCTCCTGCCCCACGGCGATGTTTCACGTGGAACCAGCGGAACCGGCGGAGTGGGACCGAACGACGGACCCGTGGGCGCGGCACGCAAACAAGCCGCTTTACGTCTTCCGCCACGATGCCGTTTGCAACGACCGATGCTCACAACATCCACACAGACCCTCTTCACCCTGTGCATTGCCATGATTACGCATATCTGCTTGTAGCAGCTCACGGGATGCTTCGACGGCGGCGCAGATCGCCCCCGTGCCGCGTCGGCCACCGGCGGGGCACCATCGACGCCCGCACGCAAGCCGATCGTTTGCGCAAACAACTGCAACGACTGCGAAGCCTGCCGCGTGACTCAGGTCACCGAAAAACAAGAACCGGCCAGCCGCCTCGAAGGGCGTCTGACCGGTCCGGTATGTGGAGCCTAGGGGAGTCGAACCCCTGACATCTGCCATGCAAAGACAGCGCTCTACCAACTGAGCTAAGGCCCCGGAAGACAGGCGTCCGGCCGGTGGAATCGGATACCGGAGGGCGCCGGAGACCAGAGTACCGGGTCACCCCCGGGATCTCGCAAAAAGATTGGGGGTCCCCGTGGGCGACCACTCTCCGTAAGATGCTCGACGTGGTTCGCGACAGCGAACCGCCGTATTTGGGGAAGCGATGGGGAGACGCAATGGACGCTGCACAGCAGGAAGCAACCGCAAGAGCCCAAGAGCTCCAGCGGAACTGGTACGGAGAGCCACTGGGGGCGCTCTTCCGTAGGCTCATAGAGGATCTGGGCCTCAACCAGGCGCGTCTTGCCGGGGTGCTGGGACTTTCCGCGCCCATGCTGTCGCAGCTGATGAGCGGTCAGCGTGCCAAGATCGGCAATCCGGCGGTGGTCCAGCGCGTGCAGCTGTTGCAGGACCTGGCGGGGCAGGTCGCGGACGGCAGCGTCAGCGCCGCCGAGGCGACCGAGCGCATGGACGAGATCAAGAAGTCGCAAGGGGGCTCGGTGCTCAGCAACACCACACAGTCGACGAGCAGTTCAGGCGCGCCCACGGTGAAGCGGGTGGTCCGCGAGATCCAGTCGCTGCTGCGCTCCGTGGCAGCCGCGGGGGACATCATCGACGCGGCCGACACCCTCGCCCCGACCCACCCGGAACTGGCAGAGTTCCTCCGGGTGTACGGCGCCGGCCGCACCTCCGACGCGGTCGCGCACTACCAGTCGCACCAGAACTGAGCCGACGGCCCGGCCGCCGCACACCCGGCGCCGGGGGCTCAGGACGCCGTCCGGCTCCGCACCTCGGGCCGCCGGGCGTCTCAACGGGGGGCCTGCGCCGGACCGACCGCCGAAGGGGAGCGACGCACGACCATGGGTGAGGTCTTCGCCGGACGCTACGAACTGGTCGACCCGATCGGCCACGGGGGAGTCGGTGCGGTCTGGCGCGCCTGGGACCAGCGGCGGCGCCGTTATGTGGCCGCCAAGGTGCTCCAGCAGAGCGACGCGCACGCGCTGCTGCGCTTCGTGCGGGAGCAGGCGCTGCGGATCGACCATCCACATGTGCTCGCGCCGGCCAGCTGGGCCGCCGACGACGACAAGGTCCTGTTCACCATGGACCTGGTGGCCGGGGGCTCCCTGGTCCACCTGGTCAACGACTACGGCCCGCTGCCGCTCCCGTTCGTCTGCACCCTGCTCGACCAGCTCCTCTCGGGAGTCGCCGCGGTACACGCGGAGGGCGTCGTGCACCGTGACATCAAGCCCGCCAACATCCTGCTCGAAGCGACCGGTACGGCCCGTCCACGACTGCGGCTGTCCGACTTCGGCATCGCGATGCGACTGGGCGAGCCGCGGCTGACCGAGACCAACTACGTGGTCGGAACGCCCGGTTACTTCGCTCCCGAGCAGATGATGGGCGCCGAGCCGGACTTCCCCGCCGATCTGTTCGCCGTCGGGCTGGTCGCCCTCTACCTGCTCGAAGGGGCCAGACCCGATGCCAAGGCCCTGATCGAGTACTTCGCGGAGAACGGCACGCCGGCCGCTCCCCAGAGCATCCCCGAACCGCTGTGGCAGGTCGTGGCCACGCTGTTGCAGCCGGACCCGCGGGCGCGGTTCCGCACCGCGACCGGGGCACGCAAGGCGCTGGCCTCCGCCACCGAGCTGCTGCCCGAGCCCGGCCCCGACGACGAGCTGGTCGAGGTCTTCGACCAACTCGGTCCGCTTCCCACGGGGTTCGGCCCGCAAGGGCCGCTCAGGGCGACCACGCCACGCGCCGCGGAGAACGCGGCTTCGTGGTCCGGCTCTGCCTCCGCCACCGGCTCCGGCACCACTTCTGGCACGGCGTCCGGCGCTGCCTCCGGCGCCGCCACCGGTTCCGGCCCCCACGACTCGAGGCCGTGGCGTCACGATTCCGGGGCGCTGTCCGAGGAGCCCGTCTCCGGTGCCGCGTGGGCGGATCGTTCCTCCGGGGGCGTATGGCCTGCGTCCGACTCGGGTGGCGTACGACACGAGGCCGCCCCCGCCGCCGTACGACACGAGCCCACTCCCGGCGCCGCACCATCGCAGCCCGCGCCCGACGCCACACCCCCGCAGCCGTCCACCATGTCGGACACCGGCAGCTTCCACCTGCCGCCACCACAGCCACGGCCCCAGTCCTTGTGGCAGCACGATCAGCCGCCCACTCCCCCCACCTCGGTCGTGCTGCCGGTGCCGGCCCCCACCCACGCCCCGCCGTTCGACCACACGCCCGTGCAGCCGCCCTCCCTCGTACGGCCCGCGGATCCGACCACCGCGACGCGTCAGCACGCGCAGCCCCGCCCCGGACCGCCCGCGAAGGTGGCCGTCCCGGTGCTGCTCCTCGCGCTGGCCTGTTTCGCGGTGGGCTTCTGGGCGCTGACCCAGATCTGAGCTCCGGTGCCCGTAGGCCCTGTCCCCCCTTGACGGGCCTACCAGCCGCGCGGCGTCGCCCGCCGTCGTGCGGCCACCGTCCACACCCCGAGCGCCAGTACCAGGACGGTCCCGGTGCCGATACCGCCCACGGCGACCAGCTTCATGGTGGTGGCGTCGTCACTCCCGCCGCTTCCGGCAGGCGCCATCCCACCCGTGGCCGGCACGGAGTCACCGGTCCCGGAGTCGAACACGTCCTGCGGTACGGCCCGCCCCGCGTACGCCGGGCCGGTCTGCGCGGCACCGTCCACCCGTACACGCAGGGTCAGTCCGAACGGCCCGTCGCCGAACTTGTCGGCGACCTGCGCCGCGAGGTGTACGACAAGGTAGTACGAACCGGCGAACCGCATGCCGCTGGTCCGGTCGTTGAAGGCGTAGCGGTTGTCGTACTCGACGGGCGGCAGCGGATCCAGGGCGGCCGACCGCTGGCTGCCGTCGTATCCCGCGCCCACGTCGGTGACGAGTCCGCGCACGGGGTTGTAGAGGGACATGACGAGAGCCGTGCCCATGAATCCCTCACCGCCGCTCGAACTGCCGAGTTCGGCGGTGGCGTGGAACTGCTGTCCCCAGTCGACCGGCACCTTGTAGAAGAGCGTCTGCCCGGGGCTGATCCCGTCCTTCCAGACTCCCTGTTCGAGGGCGCCGGCCGTGGTGAACCCCGCGCCGCCCCGGCGTGGCCGTGCGTCCCCCTGGAGGGCTTCGGGCGAGGCGGAGTTCCAGGTCTCGGGGGCACTGGTCGAACCCGCCCTCTTCAAGCGGGGCTCCGACACATAGCTCAGTTCGAGGTCCCAGGCGTCGGGGGAGGAGGGCGGGGAGGCCGGAGAGACGGGTGCCGCGGTGCGCTCGACGACCACGTAGTACGTTCCGGCCCCCTGGCAGGCGTACTTGCCGGGGCCGATCTCGCGCGACGCCCAGGCGGCGATGGGGTGGGGGCTCTGGGAGGCGCCGAAGTGGGCGGTCGTGGAGGAGGAACAGCTGCCGCTGTTGCCGTCCTGCACGGAGACCTTGACGCCGTCGGAGTAGGCGACCTCGGCGCCGGGCCTGGGGACGGCGGTGGCGGCGATGTACGCGTTGGAGGTGGCGTCGAGCTCCAGGCGGTAGTAGAGCTTGCCGTCCTTGCCGAGGGAACTGCGGTACGTCCCGCCGGGCTCCAGCCGTACGGCGTCCGTGGTGCCCGTGGCGCCCTGGACCGTCGTGGCGTCCTGGGCGAAGGCGTACGGCTTCGGTGTGCCGGTCTCGGCTGCCGCGGCGGGCCGCCCGGGCAGGGCCGCCGTCGCGCACAAGACCGTTGCCACGATCGCGAGCGGCCGACCGCCGTGCCACCATGCCGTGCGCCGCCCCATCACGCGCCACCCCTCGTCGTCGCCCCGGACCGTGGCCCATCCTGCCCCGCCGGTCACGGAGCCACCCCCGCTATCCGTACAAGCGGCCGAAACGACGCACCCAAAGGCCGATACCTTCGCTTACGCAATCAATTCGTTCACTGAAGCGAATTCAGGATGAATCGGGGCAATACAAAACCCCGACCGCAAGGGCGGCCGGGGTCTGATCTGAGACTGGTGTCGATTCTCACGAACCCGTGGGCACGGAGTCAGTCGCCTCCGTCCACAGATCCTGCTCGGCGCGATCCGCCTGGATCTGGCGGTACACGAGGAGCCCGCCGATGGCGGCCAGTGCGACCAGGAGAAGCTTCTTCACCGCGCGACCTCGTCTTTCGTTGACGTAGGGGACCTCTGGCGCCCGACTATACACACCGACCGATATCGATCGGTGACCTGCATCGGCCCCCAACTGCCGCCCGGCGGAGAGCAGTAGGAGCGGATCCGGCCGCTCCGACCACGGTCGTATCGCAGGGTGATCACACCTCACGTACAGCGACTTCCAGCACCCTCTCGTACCTTCCAGGCACTTTTCTGCCCTCTTGCGTCCATCCGAGTGGTGTTGATCTGAACATCGACGCGCCACGGGCGTCGGTCCACCACTTCGCAGCCCGCATACACATCATGAGGAAAGTACGCAAATCGCCTGACCCGAAAGTGAGGGGCCATGACCCAGAACAAGGTCATGAAGCTGTGGACCGCCATCGTCACCGCCTTCGTCGCGCTGTGCACGGCGCTCGGTTTCATCACGACCACCGCGGCCGCGGCCGTACCGCAGGCCGAAGCGACGCGCAACAGCACGGTCTCCACGACAGTGCCGACGATCTCTCCCTGGGTCGGTCCACACAGCCGGGCCCTGCCCCCCACGATGAAGCAACGCATCCGCGCCGAGGCCCACGGCTCCTCACCGAGCTGCCGGCACCGCCCGCCGACCGAGGCCACCGAGGCCGCTCTGGCCGATCTCGCGTCGCTCTACGCCCCTGAGCCCCACACCGAGCCCGAGACCCGCCTGCAGCGCTGACAGACGCGGCTCCGCCTCATCCCCCAGCCCCTCTCCCCCGACGTAGCGGCGAACTTGCGTACACCGCACTCACGGATCCGAAGGCCCGGCACCTCGAAAGAGCTGCCGGGACTTCGCCATGTCCGGCACCTCGCCCTGTCCGGCACACCAGCCACGCCGTGGGCCTGCTGGGCGAGCCCGGCCCGCACCGAGAAGTACGCGGCGTCGACGCTGATCGGCATGGCGCTGTTCGTCTTTGCGGGGGCCGGATTCGCCTCCCGGGCGAACTCCACCGGCCGACCCGGTGCGGCGCTCTGCGCAATCATCGCTTTCCCGAGCCCACACTGATGTCAGCCGTGGATGCCAAAACCCCCGGGTGTGATCACCCGGGGGTTTTTGGTTGGTGGGGCTAACAGGATTTGAACCTGTGGCCTCATCCTTATCAGGGATGCGCTCTAACCAACTGAGCTATAGCCCCGCCGCGCTCTGCGGTGTGTGTCCCGCGCGCTGACCTCTGAAGATTAGCGCACGACGCGGCCAGTCCCAAAATCGGTATCCCAGGCCTCCTGGCCGGGCCCGACGAGCTGCTGTTACTCGTCCTCGGCGAGGGTCAGTTCAATACCGCCGACGAAGCCCGCGGAGAGGTTGTAGATGAACGAGCCGAGCGTCGCGAGCGCCGTGGCGAGCACGACGTCGATGACCGCGATGATCGACGTGAACATCAGGACGTGCGGCAGGGAGAGGAACGACTGCAGGTCGAAGCCGTTCGACTCGTTCGAACCCGTCGCCTCGGAGATCGTGCCGCCGACCGTCGAGAAGACGCCCATCGCGTCCAGGACCATCCACAGCACTGCCGCCGCCACGATCGTGCAGATGCCGAGCGCGATGGAGAGCAGGAAACTGACCTTCATCACCGACCAGGGGTCGGTCTTGGCCACCCGCAGCCGCGCCTTGCGGGTGCGGGGCGCGGTGCGCGCTCCGGTCCGCGGCCGGCGTACGGCGCCGGACGGCGTCTGAGCCGGGTACGCCTGCGGCGGGTGGTACGGCTGCGCGGGCTGCTGCGGCTGCCGTTCCCCCGGCAGCGCGGAGCCGGCCTCGGGTGCTGCCCCGGCAGGGGCCGCCGAAGCGGTCGAACCGGCCGAAGGAGCCCCCGGTGGGGCCGCCGAAGCGGGCGCCGCACCAGGCGCCGCACCGGGCGCGGCCTTGGTCCTTGCCGGACCGGCCGCCGCCGGGCCCGCTCCGGCCGCGTACTGCTGGGCCTGCGGGCCTCGGGTGTCCGTCACAGTTCCCCCCTGGGATCCATGAGAGTCATGGGAGTCAGCCGCCTCCGCGGCGGAGCCACGGCCGCCGTCCGTATCCGTACCGGTCGATCCGGCGCCCGTGGCTCCGCTCACGATGACTCACTCCTCGCGCTACTCGGGCGAGGACTGCTCGCCCTCGTCCGTACCGACGGCCTCGACGCCCTCGGCGGTCTCGTCCTCGGCGATCTCGCCGTCGACTTCCTCCGCCTCGCGACCGGCCTCGGCGTTACGAGCGATGCCGACCACGGCATCGCGCTTGCCCAGGTTGATCAGTTGGACACCCATGGTGTCACGGCCCGTCTCCCTGACCTCGTTGACTCGCGTGCGAATCACACCGCCGGACAGGGTGATGGCGAGGATCTCGTCCGTCTCCTCGACCACCAGCGCGCCGACGAGGGACCCGCGGTCCTCGACGATCTTGGCGGCCTTGATACCGAGGCCACCACGACCCTGAACGCGGTACTCGTCGACGGCGGTCCGCTTCGCGTACCCGCCGTCCGTAGCAGTGAACACGAACGTACCGGGTCGAACAACATTCATCGAGAGCAGCTCGTCGCCCCCGCGGAAACTCATCCCCTTGACGCCCGAGGTCGCACGACCCATGGGCCGCAGGGCGTCGTCCGTCGCCGTGAACCTGATCGACTGCGCCTTCTTGCTGATCAGCAGCAGATCGTCCTCGGCCGATACGAGTTCGGCTCCGATCAGTTCGTCGTCGGAACCGTCCTCCGTCTCGCGCAGATTGATCGCAATGACACCGCCGGCGCGCGGGGAATCGTAATCCTTCAGAGGCGTCTTCTTCACGAGGCCGCCCTTGGTGGCCAGCACCAGATAGGGCACCGCCTCGTAGTCACGGATCGCGAGGATCTCGGCGATCGCCTCGTCCGGCTGGAAGGCCAGCAGGTTCGCGACGTGCTGTCCACGCGCGTCACGCCCGGCGTCCGGGAGCTCGTACGCCTTCGCGCGGTAGACGCGGCCCTTGTTGGTGAAGAACAGCAGCCAGTGGTGCGTGGTCGACACGAAGAAGTGGTCGACGATGTCGTCCTGCTTCAGCTTCGCGCCGCGTACGCCCTTGCCGCCCCGCTTCTGCGAGCGGTAGTCCTCGGTCTTGGTCCGCTTGATGTAGCCGCCACGCGTGATGGTGACGACGATGTCCTCTTCGGCGATCAGGTCCTCGATGGACATGTCACCGTCGAAGGGCACCAGCTTGGAGCGACGGTCCTCGCCGAACTTGTCGACGATCGCCGCGAGTTCCTCGCTGATGATGGCGCGCTGGCGCTCCGGCGAGGCGAGGATCGCGTTGTACTCGGTGATCTTCGCCTGGAGCTCGTCGTGCTCCTGGATGATCTTCTGGCGCTCCAGGGCGGCCAGTCGGCGCAGCTGCATCTCGAGGATGGCGTTGGCCTGGATCTCGTCGATCTCCAGGAGGCCCATCAGGCCCTCACGCGCGATCTCGACGGTGTCACTGCGCCGGATCAGCGCGATGACCTCGTCGATGGCGTCCAGGGCCTTCAGGAGACCGCGCAGGATGTGCGCGCGCTCCTCGGCCTTGCGCAGCCTGAAGCGCGTACGACGGACGATGACCTCGACCTGGTGCGTCACCCAGTGGCGGATGAACGCGTCGAGCGAGAGCGTGCGCGGAACGCCGTCCACCAGCGCCAGCATGTTGGCGCCGAAGTTCGACTGCAGATCCGTGTGCTTGTAGAGGTTGTTCAGGACGACCTTGGCGACCGCGTCGCGCTTCAGGACGATGACCAGCCGCTGGCCCGTACGGGAGGAGGTCTCGTCGCGGACGTCCGCGATGCCGCCGACCTTGCCGTCCTTCACCAGGTCGGCGATCTTCTGCGCGAGGTTGTCGGGGTTGGTCTGGTAGGGGAGCTCCGTGACCACCAGGCACTGGCGGTTCTGGATCTCCTCGACCTCGACGACCGCGCGCATCGTGATGGAGCCACGGCCCGTGCGGTACGCCTCCTCGATGCCCTTTCGGCCCACTACAAGGGCGCCGGTCGGGAAATCGGGGCCCTTGATGCGCTCGATCAGGGCGTCGAGCAGCTCCTCGTGGCTGGCCTCGGGGTTCTCGAGGTACCACTGGGCGCCGGCCGCGACCTCACGGAGGTTGTGCGGCGGGATGTTGGTGGCCATGCCGACCGCGATGCCCGCCGAACCGTTGATCAGCAGGTTCGGGAAGCGGGCCGGCAGAACCGTCGGCTCCTGGTTGCGGCCGTCGTAGTTGTCCGTGAAGTCGACGGTCTCCTCGTCGATGTCACGGACCATCTCCATGGACAGCGGCGCCATCTTGCACTCGGTGTAGCGCATGGCGGCCGCGGGGTCGTTGCCCGGAGAGCCGAAGTTGCCGTTGGAGTCCACCAGCGGCATCCGCATCGACCACGGCTGCGCCAGGCGGACCAGCGCGTCGTAGATCGAGGAGTCACCGTGCGGGTGGTAGGTGCCCATGACGTCGCCGACGACGCGGGCGCACTTGTAGAAGCCCTTCTCGGGCCGGTAGCCGCCGTCGTACATGGCGTACAGGACGCGGCGGTGGACGGGCTTGAGGCCGTCCCGGACATCGGGCAGCGCGCGCGACACGATGACGGACATCGCGTAGTCGAGATACGAGCGCTGCATCTCCGTCTCGAGCCCGACGGGCTCGACGCGCAGGGTGATCTCGCCGCCTTCTTCAGGCGTGCTGGGAGTGTTCTCGTCGGCCATTGCTGGTGAGGATCCTTTCTGCTGCGGTCAGCTGAGACCGACTCAGATGTCGAGGAAGCGGACGTCCTTGGCATTGCGCTGGATGAACGCGCGCCGGGCCTCGACGTCCTCGCCCATGAGGACCGAGAACAGGTCGTCGGCCTGGGCGGCGTCGTCGAGTGTGACCTGGCCGAGGACCCGGTGCTCCTGGTCCATGGTCGTGATCCGCAGCTCCTCGGCGTTCATCTCGCCGAGGCCCTTGAAGCGCTGGACCGAGTCGTCGCGGATGCGCTTGCCGGCCTGCTTGCCCAGCTCGATCAGCGCGTCGCGCTCACGGTCCGAGTACGCGTACTCGAAGTCGTCCCGACCCCACTTGATCTTGTACAGCGGGGGGCGCGACAGGAACACGTGCCCGGCCTCGACCAGCGGCCGCATGAAGCGGAACAGGAAGGTCAGCAGCAGGGTGTTGATGTGCTGGCCGTCGACGTCGGCGTCCGCCATCAGGATGATCTTGTGATAGCGGAGCTTCTCGATGTCGAAGTCCTCGTGGACCCCGGTGCCGAAGGCCGAGATCAGCGCCTGGATCTCCTGGTTCTGCAGGATCTTGTCGATCCGCGCCTTCTCGACGTTGAGGATCTTGCCTCGGATCGGGAGGATCGCCTGGTACTGCGGGTTGCGTCCGGACTTGGCCGAGCCGCCGGCGGAGTCACCCTCGACGATGAAGATCTCGCACTTGGTGGGGTCGTTCGACTGGCAGTCGGACAGCTTGCCCGGCAGGGACGCCGTCTCCAGGAGACCCTTGCGGCGGGTGAGGTCGCGGGCCTTGCGGGCCGCCACGCGCGCGGTGGCCGCCTGGATGGACTTGCGGACGATGTCCGCGGCCTCGTTCGGGTTGCGGTCCAGCCAGTCGTTGAGGTGCTCGTAGACGGCCTTCTGGACGAAGGTCTTCGCCTCCGTGTTGCCCAGCTTGGTCTTCGTCTGGCCCTCGAACTGCGGCTCGCTCAGCTTGACCGAGATGATCGCGGTCAGACCCTCACGGATGTCGTCACCCGTGAGGTTGTCGTCCTTCTCACGCAGCAGCTTCTTGTCGCGCGCGTACTTGTTGATCAGCGAGGTCAGCGCCGCACGGAAGCCCTCCTCGTGCGTACCGCCCTCGTGGGTGTGGATGATGTTGGCGAAGGAGTACACGCCCTCGCTGTAGCCGCTGTTCCACTGCATCGCGACCTCGAGGGACAAGCTCTTGTCCTTGTCCTCGGCCTCGAGATCGATGACGGTGGGGTGCACCACGTCTCCCTTGCGGGAGTTGAGGTACTTCACGAAGTCGACGATGCCGCCCTCGTAGTGGTACGTGACGGTCTTGACCTCGGCCTTCTCGTCCGCACCCGCCTCGTCCGCACCGGCCGTGGCCTTCGCCGACTCGCGCTCATCAGTGAGTTTGATCGTCAAACCCTTGTTGAGGAACGCCATCTCCTGGAAGCGCCGCGAGAGCGTCTCGAAGGAGTACTCGGTCGTCTCGAAGATGTCGCCGTCGGCCCAGAAGGTGACCGAGGTGCCGGTCTCGTCGGTGGCCTCGTGCTCGACGAGAGGGGCGGTCGGGACGCCCATCTTGTAGTCCTGCGTCCAGCGCCGTCCGTCGGTCTTGACCTCGACGGAGACCTTGCTCGACAGGGCGTTCACGACGGAGACGCCGACGCCGTGCAGACCACCGGAGACCGCGTAACCGCCGCCGCCGAACTTACCGCCCGCGTGCAGGACCGTCAGCACGACCTCGAGGGCCGGCTTCCCTTCGGAGGGAACGATGCCCACGGGGATGCCGCGGCCGTTGTCCACGACGCGCACGCCACCGTCGGCGAGGATCGTGATGTCGATCGTGTCCGCGTGGCCGGCCAGCGCCTCGTCGACGGAGTTGTCGACGACCTCGTACACGAGGTGGTGCAGTCCGCGCTCGCCGGTCGAGCCGATGTACATACCGGGTCGCTTGCGAACCGCGTCCAGACCCTCGAGGACGGTGATGGCGCTGGCGTCGTACGAGGCTGTGACCTCGCCGTTCGAGGTCGTGGCCTCGGCGTTGTCGCCGGCGTCGGTGGACGGGGTGTTCTCGTTGGGGTTGCCGGAATCGGCCACGAAGCGCCCTTTCTGGCACAGCACAAGCCAAGCTCGTCGGCGGGTTGCCGGAGCGGCTGCGGCACGTTGCGTTGGTAAGCCTTGATCAGCGTTGCTCAGCTTTTCCCGGACGGTCCCCGCAAGCGGGGCGGGATTAGCTTCCAGTCTACCGGTAGCGCCGACAGTGATGGGGGTTTGCCGGTACCTGAGTCCGCATGTGCCGCCCTGAACCGGTCTCTCCCGACTCCCCATATGTGGACCCGGGCTCAAAGAGGCTTACAGCGGCACTCAGCGCTTCCGGGTGTCAACCCTTGGCTACCGCGGAGTCAGGTCGGTGTTCGCAACCGCGTGCACTCCCGCGCAGGGGCCGGTCGATGTGGCCTCTGTCACCCGTAGGTGTCGCCGGGACCCGTGCTTCCAGGGGCGCGCAAGGGGCCGAAACGGCGCGCGGGACCGTTGGGGCCCTGCACCTTGATCAGTCGCACCGTGCCGTGCCCGAGGTCCTGGTTCAGCCGCGCGACCACCTGCGGGGCGAGCAGCCGCAACTGGGTGGCCCAGGCGGTCGAGTCGCACTGCACGCTCAGCACCCGCTCGTCAGGGTCGTCGTCGTACTTCAGCGGGACGCAGTGCTTGGCCAGGTCCTCGCCGACGATCTGCGGCCAGCGGCCCATCACACCGCCCACCGCGGCCGGGGTCTCCCAGCCGCGCTCGGTGAGCAGCCGGTTGATCGCGGCGCCGAGCGCCATCGGATCACGCCCGTCGGCGCGCGCGCCGGAGCGCAGGCCGCCGCGCCGCGCCTGCTTCTTCTGCTGCGCCGCGTCCCCCCGCGCGCGTGCCTGCTCCTTCGCGGCGCGCAACGCCACGCGCGCGAGGTCGACGCCGGAGTGCTCGGGGGTCTTCTTGGAGGCCGTTTCCGGGCCCTTTTCCGGGGCTCCCTCGGAGGCGGCTGATCCGCCGGGTGTGTTCTCCGTCATACCCGCTCCACCATGCCCTCGGAGACGGCGTACCGCGTCCCCGTCAGTACGTCCGGTACGTCGTCGTCGACCGCGGCCGTCACCAGGACCTGCTCGCCGGGAGCGACGAGTTCGGCGAGGCGTTCTCTTCTGCGGCTGTCCAGCTCGGCGAAGACGTCGTCGAGGACCAGCACCGGTTCATTGCCCTCGGCCCTCAGGAGGTCGTACGAGGCCAGGCGCAGCGCCAACGCGTACGACCAGGACTCGCCGTGCGAGGCGTATCCCTTGGCGGGCAGCTGACCGAGTTTGAGGACCACATCGTCCCGATGGGGTCCTACGAGGGTCACGCCCCGCTCGATCTCCTGCTTGCGGACCTCGGCGAGCGCCGCCATCACCTGCTCGTACAGGTCCTCGCGGGTGTGCGCCTCACCGGGCGCGGACGGCTTGTACTCCAGGGCGACGGGTCCGCCACCGGGGGCCAGCTGCTCGTACGCCTTGTCGGCGAGCGGCTGGATCGCGGCGACCAGGTCGAGCCGCTGGGCCAGCAGCTCGGCGCCCACGCGCGCGAGGTGCTGGTCCCACACGTCGAGCGTGGAGAGGTCCATGGTGCGGCCGCCGTGACGGCGGGCCAGCGCGGCCGACTTCAGGAGGGTGTTGCGCTGCTTGAGGACCCGCTCGTAGTCGGAGCGGACGCCCGCCATCCGCGGGGAGCGGGCGGTGATCAGCTCGTCCAGGAAGCGGCGCCGCTCACCGGGGTCGCCCTTGATCAGCGCGAGATCCTCGGGCGCGAACAGCACGGTGCGCACGATGCCAAGCACATCACGGGGTCTGACCTGCGAGGACCTGTTGATGCGGGCACGGTTGGCCCTGCCGGGGTTGAGCTCGAGCTCGACGAGTTGCTGGCGCTCGCCCTGGCGGACATTGGCCCGGATGATCGCCCGGTCGGCGCCCATGCGCACCAGCGGCGCGTCGGAGGAGACGCGGTGGCTGCCGAGGGTCGCGAGATAGCCGACCGCCTCGACCAGATTCGTCTTGCCCTGTCCGTTGGGGCCCACGAACGCGGTGACGCCCGGGTCGAGCGGGACCTCGACCCGGGCGTACGAGCGGAAGTCGGCCAGCGACAGATGCGTGACGTGCATGGTCGTTCGCCGACCTCCCCCAGGGTTGTGGATCCACCGCCGCACGGCCTGTGGATCTGTGGATTACTTCGTCTCGACCGCGTGGCCGCCGAACTGGTTGCGCAGCGCCGCGACCATCTTCATCTGCGGCGAGTCCTCCTGCCGCGAGGCGAACCGCGCGAACAGCGACGCGGTGATCGCGGGCAGCGGCACCGCGTGGTCGATGGCGGCTTCCACCGTCCAGCGGCCCTCGCCGGAGTCCTGTGCGTAGCCGCGCAGCTTCTCCAGGTGCTCGTCCTCGTCCAGGGCGTTCACCGCCAGGTCCAGCAGCCAGGAACGGATGACCGTGCCCTCCTGCCAGGAGCGGAAGACCTCGCGCACGTCGGTGACGGAGTGGACCTTCTCCAGGAGCTCCCAGCCCTCGGCGTAGGCCTGCATCATGGCGTACTCGATGCCGTTGTGGACCATCTTGGAGAAGTGGCCCGCGCCGACCTTGCCGGCGTGCACCGCGCCGAAGTCGCCCTCCGGCTTGAGTGCCTCGAAGATCGGCTGCACCTTGGCGATGTTCTCGGCGTCGCCGCCGTACATCAGCGCATAGCCGTTCTCCAGGCCCCAGACGCCGCCGGAGACGCCGCAGTCGACGAAACCGATGCCCTTGGCCGCCAGCTCCTCCGCGTGCTTCTCGTCGTCCGTCCACCGGGAGTTGCCGCCGTCCACGACGACGTCCCCGGGCTCCAGGAGCTCGCCGAGCTGATCGACGGTGGACTGCGTGGCGGCACCGGCCGGGACCATCACCCACACCACGCGCGGACCCTTGAGCTTGCCCACAAGCTCTTCCAGGCTGTGGACATCGGCGAGGTCCGGGTTGCGGTCGTATCCGATGACGGTGTGGCCTGCGCGGCGGATCCGCTCGCGCATGTTGCCGCCCATCTTGCCGAGGCCGACGAGACCGAGCTCCATCAGTTGTTCCTTAGGTTTTCGACGTGGCGTGAGGGCACTTTCGTACCTGTGTCTGAGCCTAAACCCGGACGCTCACGCACACCTGTGGGCATAGCCGCTCAGGCGTTCGGCCCACCTGTGGATGCTCCCGCCGGACCGATCAGAACGACCGTCCGGCGGGCTCACCTCACTCAGCTCACTCAGCCGCTCAGACGCACCGGCATGATCAGGTACTTGTAGGCCTCGTCCGCCTCGGCGTCCACCGCGGGCTTGCCGCTCAGCAGCGCGGGCTTCGTGGACGTCGTGAAGGAGAGCTGCGCCACCGGCGAGTCGATGGCGCTGAGGCCGTCGAGCAGGAACGTCGGGTTGAAGGCGATCGAGACGTCGTCGCCCTCCAACTGCGCGTCGACCCTTTCCACAGCCTGTGCGTCGTCGCTGGAGCCCGCCTCCAGGATCAGCACGCCCTGTTCGAAGCTCAGACGCACCGGGGTGTTGCGCTCGGCGACCAGGGCGACACGCTTGACGGCCTCCACGAAGGGGGCGGTCTCGATCACCGCGATGGAGTTGAACTCCGTCGGGAACAGCGAGCGGTACTTCGGCAGGTCGCCCTCCAGCAGGCGGGTGGTCGTACGCCGGCCTGCCCCCTCGAAGCCGATGAGGCCCTCGCCGGCGCCCGAGCCGGACAGCGCCAGGATCACGCTGTCGCCGCTCGTGAGGGCCTTGGCGGTGTCCAGGAGCGTCTTGGCGGGCACCAGGGCCACCGCGGACGCCTCGGGGTTCTCCGGCTTCCACAGGAACTCGCGGACCGCGAAGCGGTAGCGGTCGGTGGAGGCCAGCGTGACCGTGTCGCCCTCGATCTCGATGCGCACACCGGTGAGCACGGGCAGCGTGTCGTCACGGCCCGCCGCGATGGCCACCTGGGCGGCCGCGGAGGCGAAGACCTCACCGGGGACGGTGCCGGTCGCCGACGGCATCTGCGGCAGCGCGGGGTACTCCTCCACAGGCAGGGTGTGGAGTGTGAATCGCGAGGAGCCGCAGACCACGGTCGCTCGTACACCGTCTGTGGAAATCTCCACCGGCCGGTTGGGGAGGGCGCGGCAGATGTCCGCGAGCAGGCGGCCGGAGACGAGGACCGTGCCCTCCTCGTCGATCTCCGCGTCCACGGAGACGCGTGCCGAGACCTCGTAGTCGAAGCTGGAGAGGCTCAGGGCGCCCTCCTCGGCCCTCAGAAGGAGGCCGGCGAGCACAGGCGCCGGCGGACGGGCCGGGAGGCTGCGTGCCGCCCAGGCCACTGCCTCCGCGAGTACGTCGCGTTCCACCCGGATCTTCACCGTTGCCGCCTCCGTCTGTTGCCGGCGCTCTCGCCCTGCTGGCCTTCGTCGTCTGACTCGGTGTCGTTCAGCCCTGTGGCGGGAAGGACACCGGGGACCAGTCTGACGCACCGCACTGACAGTCGGTGCCCCTCGGGGTCAAGTCGTGCCGAGCGGCACCAGAGCCTCCGAGAGCGAGTTGTGCACAGCCCCGTCTTCGAAACGATTCCCAGCCTCTATCTAGTTGGTCTTAGTAGTAGGGCCTGTGGAAACCGTGGATAACCCCGTTTTCGCAGGTCAGCCGGGATTTTTTGTCCACTGCCCCTGTGGGCGGAGGCGGTGGACAACCGGGGGTCTCTGTGGACGACGAAAAGTTCTGCACACTCGATGCACAGCCTCGGGCCACTTCTCCCCAGATCCGTCCCCAGCTTTACCCACGTTCCCCACAGGCCAATCCGGCACCTTGATGTGACGCCTTTCACTCGACACGGTGATCGGGCGCGTCACGTTGCCGAACAGTGGACAGGGGTGTGGAGAAGCGGGGGATGGCTGGGGACAACCAGCTCCAGCCTGTGGGTCGGCGGTGGACAACTTCGTGCACACCCTGTGGATCTTTTCTTCGTCCACAGTCTGTGGAGAGTCTTCGTCCACGAATCCACAGGGGGCTGACCTGGGCTGATGGTCTTTCGACAGTGACCCCTGTGGACACGATCGGGACAACTTCGCGGTCCCCAGGATGTGGACGCCAGAAAGTCACCGAATCTGTGGAGAGTGGCCGTAACCCGGCTCGTATTCGAACAGTTGATGTCGTTCCGGTAGCGGTGAAACGAGAGCCGACGGCCCCGGAACAGGCCCCGGAAGCCCTCGGAGCCCCTTTGGGACCGTGTCCCAGGAGCTCGCGTGGCCCCTCGGAGCGAGGCCCAGAGCCTTCCGTGGTCCTCTCGGAGCGGGTGCCGGAGGCTCTGCGACAGCTGCCGGAATCCCTCGCGGCGCGCATGCGAGAGCCGGGGGTCGGAGCCGCGGGCCAGAACAGCGCGCCAGAACAGCGAAAGGCGCCCTCGGGACCGTGTCCCGGGGCGCCCTCGGCGGCGTACCGCCGCGCCTGTCAGCCGTTCTTGATGCGGTTGGTGAGCTCGGTGACCTGGTTGTAGATGGAGCGGCGCTCGGCCATCAGCGCGCGGATCTTGCGGTCGGCGTGCATGACGGTCGTGTGGTCGCGGCCGCCGAACTGCGCGCCGATCTTCGGCAGCGAGAGATCGGTGAGCTCGCGGCACAGATACATGGCGATCTGCCGCGCGGTCACCAGCACGCGACTGCGTGAGGACCCGCACAGGTCGTCCACCGTGAGGCCGAAGTAGTCCGCGGTGGCCGCCA
Organism: Streptomyces sp. NPDC111656; assembly: GCF_055656965.1. Lineage (NCBI taxonomy): Bacteria > Bacillati > Actinomycetota > Actinomycetes > Kitasatosporales > Streptomycetaceae > Streptomyces > Streptomyces sp. NPDC111656. The sequence goes on along the minus strand of NZ_JBVKCA010000008.1, from coordinate 93,718 downwards.
TGATCGCCGTGGCCGTGATCTCCGGAGCCGAGTCCTCGCCGCCGGGGATCAGGTCCTTCAGGACGATCTCGGTCAGGCCGAGGTCGACCGGCTGCCGGTTGAGCGACGCGAACGCCGTCACCCGGATCAGCGCGCCCTCCAGCTCACGGATGTTGCGCGAGATCCGGGACGCGATGAACTCGAGCACCTCCGGCGGGGCGTTGAGCTGTTCCTGGACCGCCTTCTTACGAAGGATGGCGATACGGGTCTCCAGCTCGGGCGGCTGGACGTCCGTGATCAGACCCCACTCGAAACGGTTCCGCAGCCGGTCCTCCAGGGTCACCAGCTGCTTGGGCGGCCGGTCGCTGGAGAGCACGATCTGCTTGTTCGCGTTGTGGAGCGTGTTGAAGGTGTGGAAGAACTCCTCCTGCGTCGACTCCTTGTCCGCCAGGAACTGGATGTCGTCGACCAACAGGATGTCCATCTCGCGGTACCGCTTGCGGAAGCTGTCGCCCTTGCCGTCGCGGATGGAGTTGATGAACTCGTTGGTGAACTCCTCGGAGCTCACGTACCGCACCCGCGTGCCCGGGTAGAGGCTGCGCGCGTAGTGCCCGATCGCGTGCAACAGGTGCGTCTTGCCGAGACCCGACTCCCCATAGATGAAGAGGGGGTTGTACGCCTTCGCAGGCGCCTCGGCGACGGCGACCGCGGCCGCGTGCGCGAAGCGGTTCGAGGCGCCGATGACGAACGTGTCGAAGAGGTATTTCGGGTTGAGGCGCGCGGTGGGCTCGCCCGGACCGGACGCCGGCGCGGGCTTCGCGCCCAGCGGGCCGGGAGCGCCGCCGGAGGACTGCAGCGAGGGGCCGCCGCGGTGTGGCGGTGCACCGCCCGAGGACGGCTCCTGGAGGTCGCGGCGGTCGGGGCGCTCGTACTCGGAGCGCGGCTGGTCGTAGTCCTGGCGCTGCTGCTCGTAGGGCGGGCGCTCCATCGACTGCGGCCGGTAGTCCTGCGAGGGCGAGGCGTACGGGTCGCGGTCGGGGAAGCCGAGGCGCTGCTGCTGCCAGCCGTAGTCGTCCTGGGTGTGCCGCGGCCAGGCGCCGGGCTCGGGGCGCTGGTAGTCCGGGTAGGCGGGGCGGGCGGTCGGCAGGTGGTCCGCGCGGGACTGGTCGGAGCGGCCGGGCGGCAGCTGGTCGCCGGGGGCGCCCGGGAGCTGGTCGGAGCGACCGCCTCGGTGGTCACCCCGGTGGTCGTCGGCGCGGTGGCGGCCGTACCCCTCGTACCCGTCGCGGCGCTGAGCGTCATAGGGGTTGCGCTCGTCACGGCCCGGGGAGTCGTAGCCGCCCCGGTCTTCGCGGCCCTGGGAGTCGTAGGCGTGGCGCTCGTCACGGCCCTGGCCGCCGTAGCTGTTACGGTCCTCGCCGCCCTGGCCGCCGTAGGGGTTCCGCTCGTCGCCACCCTGACTGTCGTACGCGTCACGGCCCTGGCCCGCGCCGGAGGGGAGCTCGGACTCCTCGTACCGGGCCTGGGGGGCGGGCGGCGTCGGAGGCTGGGGTTCCCCGGCCGAGTCGTCGACGGTGATCGCGATGCGGATCGGGCGGCCGCACTCGCGGCTCAGCGTGTCACTGACGATCGGCGCGAGACGTCCTTCGAGGACGCCCTTCGCGAATTCGTTCGGAACCGCGAGCAGAGCGGTGTCCGCGACCAGTGCCAGCGGCTGGCAGCGCTTGATCCAGTGCTCGTCCTTCGCCTCCACACCCTGACCGCGGCCCTCACCGAGGAGCTGTTCCAGTACTCGTGGCCACACTGCGGCAAGATCGGCAGGTACGTCAGCCACAGGGCACGCTCTCTCACGGGTCCCACGAACGTGTGGTTCTGGGAACAGGTTGGGAAGTCAGTCGGGTGGGGCAGTGGGAACGAATCCGCTGGGGCGGTGGGAAGGGAACGAATCGGAGTTCAGCCACGGTAGTCAGGGCGACCGCTGCGGTTCAAGTTGTTGTCCCCAGCCTGTGGATAGTGTCTCCCGCCAGGAGCCGGTTTGACCGGATGGCGTAGCCGCGCGTACCGTGACCAGGTCGAGTTGTCGATGGCTGCTGCCGCCTGCCTCCGATGGGCACAGGTCACGTCGAGTGATCGGGAAGCGGTGCACTCGGGCGTAATTACGAGCTACCTCGTGGGCGCACGGTGACAGCCAAGGCGGCACCCCGCCACCACCGATTCTTTCTGGAGCCCCCGAGTGAGCAAGCGCACCTTCCAGCCGAACAACCGTCGTCGCGCCAAGACCCACGGCTTCCGCCTGCGGATGCGCACCCGTGCCGGCCGCGCGATTCTCGCGAACCGCCGTGGCAAGGGTCGCGCCAGCCTGTCCGCCTGATAACAACAGGTCATGATGTCGTGCTGCCTACCGAGCATCGGCTGAGGCGGCGCGAGGACTTCGCGACCGCGGTACGCCGAGGACGCCGGGCCGGACGCCCGCTCCTCGTCGTCCATCTACGTAGCGGTGCAACGGACCCGCACGCGCCTGGGGAGAGCGCTCCCCCGACGCGTGCGGGTTTCGTCGTGAGCAAGGCCGTGGGCGGAGCGGTCGTCCGCAACAAGGTGAAGCGCAGACTTCGCCATTTGATGCGTGACCGAGTCGCCCAGTTGCCCCCCGGTAGCCTGGTAGTCGTACGAGCGCTGCCCGGTGCGGGCGACGCCGACCATGAACAGCTGGCCCGAGACCTGGATGCCGCCCTTCAGCGGCTGCTGGGAGGGGGCGCGCGATGAAGTACCCGCTGCTGGCTCTTATCAAGCTGTACCAGTGGACGATCAGCCCGCTGCTCGGGCCGGTGTGCAAGTACTACCCGTCGTGCTCCCACTACGGCTACCAAGCCATCGACCGGCACGGTGCGATCAAGGGAACGGCACTCACCGCCTGGCGCATCCTCCGGTGCAATCCGTGGTCGCTGGGCGGCGTGGACCATGTTCCGCCGCGCAAGCGTCCGCGGTGGCACGAAATGCTGCGTAACGCCTGGCGCGCACGCAAGGGCGGGAACTCCGCCGCCGAACCGGCCATTGAGGGTCATGGAATGTCCGACCATCCCTCGAGCCCGGCCGCCGAGACCCCGTCCCATGCTCAAGGAGCCTGATTAGTGGACACGATTGCCAGTCTTTTCAGCTTCATCACGACACCCGTTTCCTGGGTCATCGTCCAGTTCCACTCTGTGTACGGGAAGATCTTCGGTCCCGATACGGGCTGGGCCTGGGGCCTGTCCATCGTGTCCCTGGTGATCCTGATCCGTATCTGCCTCATTCCGCTCTTCGTGAAGCAGATCAAGTCGACTCGGGCGATGCAGACGCTGCAGCCCGAGATGAAGAAGATCCAGGAGCGCTACAAGAACGACAAGCAGCGCCAGTCCGAAGAGATGATGAAGCTGTACAAGGAGACGGGTACCAACCCGCTCTCCTCGTGTCTTCCCATCCTGGCGCAGTCGCCGTTCTTCTTCGCCCTGTACCACGTGCTCAACGGCATCGCCACGGGCAAGACGATCGGTGTGATCAACCAGAGCCTGCTGGAGAGTGCGCAGAAGGCGCACATCTTCGGCGCACCGCTCGCGGCGAAGTTCACCGACGGCGCCGACAAGGTCGCCCAGCTCGGTGCCACGCTGACCGATGTCCGGGTCGTCACCGCGGTCATGATCGTGCTGATGTCGAGCTCGCAGTTCTACACGCAGCGCCAGCTGATGACGAAGAACGTCGACACCACGGTGAAGACGCCCTTCATGCAGCAGCAGAAGATGCTGATGTACGTCTTCCCGGTCATGTTCGCCGTCTTCGGCATCAACTTCCCGGTCGGTGTCCTCGTCTACTGGCTGACCACCAACGTGTGGACCATGGGCCAGCAGATGTATGTCATCCGCAACAACCCGACCCCGGGTTCCAAGGCTCAGGCCGCGTACCTCGAGCGCCTGCAGAAGCACGTCACGCACCACGAGAAGACGCGCAGCCGTGGCGAGAAAGCCATCGTCAAGGCGATCGTCGCCAAGGGCCGCGACCGTAACGAGTTCGAGCGCAAGTTCATCAACAGCCTGACCAAGGTGGGCCTGGTGGCCCAGGCTGACGGCACTGTGGTGAAAGGTCAGGCCGAGGCGACTGTCGAGGCCGAGGACGGCACCACGACCACCACGGGTGGCGCTCCCAAGCGTCAGCAGCCCAAGCGCCAGTCCAAGTCCCAGCGTCAGTCGGGCACGGCGGCCGGTGGGGCGAAGGCGGCGGGTGAGGCCGAGCCGAAGACCTCGCTGACCAAGTCCGACGAGCCGCAGGACGCCGAGCCCGCCACCAAGCCGGCAGGCGGCGGCAACAAGCCGGGCACCGGTACCCGCAGCAAAGCCCAGTCCGGACAGCGCAAGGGTCCGCAGCGGCCCAAGTCCCCGTCCAAGAAGTAAGAAGGAGTCCATCCCGTGACGGAAGGCACCACCTCCGCCGCCGCTGAGGGCGACACCCTGACCCGCCTTGAGCAGGAAGGCGAGATCGCGGCGGACTACCTCGAGGGTCTGCTGGACATCGCCGATCTCGACGGCGACATCGACATGGACGTCGAGGCCGATCGCGCCGCTGTCTCGATCATCAGCGACGCGAGCAGCCGTGACCTGCAGAAGCTGGTCGGTCGCGACGGCGAGGTGCTCGAGGCCCTTCAGGAGCTCACGCGCCTGGCCGTTCACCGGGAGACCGGGGACCGCAGTCGGCTGATGCTGGACATCGCGGGCTACCGCGCCAAGAAGCGCGAGGAGCTCTCCGAGCTGGGCGCCAAGGCCGCGGCCGAGGTGAAGAGCTCCGGCGAGCCGGTGAAGATGAAGCCGATGACGCCCTTCGAGCGCAAGGTCGTCCATGACGCGGTCAAGGCCGCGGGTCTGCGCAGTGAGTCCGAGGGCGAGGAGCCGCAGCGCTTCGTCGTCGTGCTTCCCGCCTGATCGGTACGAAGGTTCCTCCGGCCCCGTCTGTTCAGCAGGCGGGGCCGAACTTTGTCAGCCTGGTAGTCCCTGGTAGTCCCTGGTAGTCCCTGGTAGTTCTGGTGGTCAGCGCTCAGCGCGCTTATGCAGTACGGAAGGACGGTCCCCGTGACGGAGGCAGCGGAGCTTCCCCCTGCGCCCGAGCAGGCGCGCGAGGTATTCGGCGATCGCTTCGAGGACGCGGTCCGGTACGCGGAGCTGTTGGCCGAGGCAGGAGTGCAGCGAGGGCTGATCGGCCCCCGTGAAGTGCCCCGGCTGTGGGAGCGGCACCTGCTGAACTGTGCGGTGCTCTCCGAGGTCGTGCCCGAGGGCGTGACCGTGTGCGACGTCGGCTCCGGCGCGGGCCTGCCCGGCATTCCGCTGGCCCTGGTCCGTGACGACATCAAGATCACTCTGCTGGAACCGCTGCTGCGGCGGACCAACTTCCTCACCGAGGTCGTCGAGCTCCTCGGCCTCGACCATGTGACCGTCGTGCGCGGCCGTGCCGAGGAGGTCATGGGGACGCTGCCGGCGGTCCACGTGGTGACCGCGCGGGCCGTCGCTCCACTGGACCGGCTGGCGACATGGGGCATCCCGCTTCTCCGCCCGTACGGCGAGATGCTGGCCCTCAAGGGCGACACCGCGGAGGAAGAGCTGAAGAGCGCCGCGACGGCCCTCAGCAAGCTCGGCGCCGTGGAGACGTCGATCCTGCACGTCGGTGAGGGCATTGTGGACCCGCTGTCGACCGTGGTGCGGGTCGAGGTCGGGGAGAGCCCGGGTGGCGTGCGCTTCGCCGCGAAGAGGGCGAAGGCGGCCCGGACGGGTCGAACACGCCGACGGCGCTGATCCTGACCGCGAAATGGATCGTGGACTCCCGGTTCCGCAGGGCGGAGCCGGGAGTTCTTTATCACTCCGGCTGATCCTTCCTGACGACGAGCCGTACTCCACACAAGCTGCCAAACCTACGCATCTCGGAGTGTCGCGCCGCCATGGCCCTGGCCGCTAGGCATCGTGTTTCACGTGAAACGTCGCTCACTGCTGCACGGCATCATCAGTCGCGGCCGCGCCGCGGCCGAACCCCGCGACCGGAAGCCTCTCGGTTCACTCGCGGAGGGTGCGGAGTTGTCCACAGAGGTGGATTTCTCCACAGAAGAACGGGCCTCGCTGGTTCATGACCCCGAAGACATGGGAGGCTCTGTTCATTGCGAGCCTGAAGTCGAGGAGAGTGAATCCTTGCGGTCCGACGCCAACATCGCGGGACCGATGACCGATCCGGTCCCCGGTCCCCGTACCGAGTCGATGGGGGAGGATGTTTCACGTGAAACACCGCCCCCAATGGACGACACTCCTATTGGTCGTGCTGCCCAACTGGCGGTGGAGGCGCTGGGTCGCGCCGGTGAGGGTCTGCCACGGCCCGAACAGACCCGCGTCATGGTCGTCGCCAACCAGAAGGGTGGGGTGGGCAAGACCACGACCACGGTCAACCTTGCTGCCTCGCTTGCCCTGCATGGCGGCCGTGTCCTGGTGATCGACCTCGACCCTCAGGGCAACGCCTCCACCGCGCTCGGCATCGATCATCACGCCGAGGTGCCTTCCATCTACGACGTGCTGATTGACAGCAAGCCGCTCTCCGAAGTTGTCCAGCCGGTCCCCGATGTCGAGGGCCTCTTCTGTGCGCCTGCCACGATCGATCTCGCCGGTGCGGAGATCGAGCTGGTGTCCCTGGTGGCACGGGAGAGCCGGCTGGAGCGAGCGATCCAGGCGTATGAGCAGCCGCTGGACTACATCCTCATCGACTGCCCGCCGTCGCTCGGCCTTCTGACGGTCAACGCGCTGGTCGCCGGTGCGGAGGTCCTCATTCCTATCCAGTGCGAGTACTACGCGCTGGAAGGCCTGGGCCAGCTCCTGCGTAACGTCGACCTGGTGCGGGGGCATCTCAACCCCAACCTCCATGTCTCGACGATCCTGCTCACCATGTACGACGGCCGGACGCGCCTTGCGTCCCAGGTCGCGGACGAGGTGCGCAGCCACTTCGGTGACGAGGTGCTGCGGACGAGTATTCCTCGCTCGGTCCGTATCTCCGAGGCCCCGAGTTACGGCCAGACGGTGCTGACCTACGATCCAGGGTCGAGTGGTGCCCTCTCGTATCTTGAGGCCGCACGAGAAATCGCCCTCCGCGGAGTCGGAGTGGCGTACGACGCGCAGAACGCCCATGTGGGCGTACAGAACAGTCAGAACATGGTGGAGGGGATCCAGTGAGTGAGCGACGACGAGGGCTGGGGCGGGGCCTCGGCGCACTGATCCCCGCGGCTCCGACAGAGAAGACGGTTCCCTCGCCGGCAGGCGGAGCCTCCGCCTCGTCGGCGGCTGGACCCGTGCTCACGGCAGAGCGGGGGGTCGCCGCGGCGAAGGTGACCACACTGCCGCCTGTTTCACATGAAACAGAGGAGCCGGCGACGATCGGGACCCCGGAGGCGCTCTCCTCGCCTGTCGGCGCTCACTTCGCTGAACTGCCTCTCGACTACATCACCCCCAACCCGCGTCAGCCCCGTGAGGTGTTCGACGAGGACGCTCTTGCCGAGCTGGTTACCTCCATCAAGGAGGTCGGGCTTCTCCAGCCGGTCGTCGTGCGTCAGGTGGGTCCGGCGCGCTACGAGCTCATCATGGGTGAGCGGCGCTTCCGTGCCTGCCGTGAGGCGGGGCTTGAGGCCATTCCCGCGATCGTGCGGGCCACGGAGGACGAGAAGCTTCTCCTGGACGCGCTGCTGGAGAACCTGCACCGTGCTCAGTTGAACCCGCTGGAAGAGGCGGCCGCCTACGACCAGCTACTGCAGGACTTCAACTGCACGCACGACCAGCTGGCGGACCGTATCGGCCGCTCGCGCCCGCAGGTCTCCAACACCCTGCGGCTGCTGAAGCTCTCGCCGGCGGTTCAGCGTCGTGTCGCCGCAGGAGTACTCTCCGCGGGCCACGCCCGCGCCCTGCTCTCCGTCGCGGACTCGGAGGAGCAGGACCGGCTGGCCCACCGCATCGTGGCCGAGGGACTGTCGGTGCGGGCCGTCGAGGAGATCGTCACCCTCATGGGATCGCGCCCCCAGACCGCAGCGCGCTCCAAGGGACCACGGGCCGGCACCCGTCTCTCCCCGGCACTGAGCGACCTTGCCACCCGCCTCTCGGACCGCTTCGAGACCCGGGTGAAGGTCGACCTGGGGCAGAAGAAGGGAAAGATCACGGTCGAGTTCGCCTCGATGGACGACCTCGAGCGGATCCTCAGCTCTCTCGCCCCCGGTGAGGGAGGCGTTCTCCAGAGGAGTCTCCTGGACGACGACTCCGAGGACACGGAGGCCTGAGTCGCGCGGCGACATCCCGTTGGTCGACCACAAGAGCGGGCCGTGTCCGGTGTGTACCGGAACACGGCCTGCTCTTTGCTTTCAGGCAGTATCGATGCAATCGCATCGTGGATACGATGCGATCGGGTATGGCGCATCCACCTGGCGGCACCTTCATTGGGGAGGCGGGGGCCATGCAAACCGTGAGCCGTACCGGACTGGTGACCGCGGGCCTGGGACTGGGGGCGGTCGGTGGGTTCATCGGCAGCCTGCTCAGGGAGCGAAGCGCTCTGTCAGCCGCTCGCGATGCTGCGGGCGAAGGAAGCGAGGAACATCCTTCATGGGGCGCAGGCTCGTACCGCTCACGCTGGACAACCTTCCGGACCTTCCCAAGCGCTGTCGCGCGTGTGTCTTCTGGGAACTGGATCCCGTCAGTGGGGAAGCCGCGGTAAAGGCGGGAAGGCCCGAACTCGAGAAGGAGGCGTGGATCTCCGCCGTCCTGCTGGAGTGGGGATCCTGCGGCCGCGTCGTCTACGTGGACGACGTACCGGTGGGCTTCGTGCTGTACGCACCCCCGGCCTATGTACCCCGCTCTACGGCGTTCCCCACGAGCCCGGTCTCACCGGACGCCGTCCAGCTGATGACCGCCTTCATCATGCCGGGCTACCAGGGCCAAGGTCTCGGCCGGGTGATGGTGCAGACAGTTGCCAAGGATCTACTGCGTCGAGGCTTCAAGGCGATCGAGGCTTTCGGGGACGCGCGGTGGAAGGAACCGGCCTGCGTGCTCCCCGCCGACCATCTCCTCGCGGTCGGCTTCAAGACGGTACGCCCCCACCCCAGGTACCCCCGCCTGAGGCTGGAGCTGCGGACGACGCTCTCCTGGAAGGAAGATGTGGAGTTGGCTCTGGACCGTCTTCTGGGAGCGGTACAGAAGGAACCAGCGCTTCGTCCTCTGTAGCCGTGATGCCGCCGGCCGACGCAACCCCTCTGTCATGCGAATGGGCCAGCCCTTCCGGGCTGGCCCATTCGTGTTTCACGTGAAACATCGCCGCCGTTGCAGGACGGCGCTTTCGATCAGACGGTCTTCTCGGCGCCCTCGGTGATGAAGTCCTCCAGGTCGCGGACGATCGCGGCCTTCGGCTTCGCACCCACGATGGTCTTGGCGACCTCGCCACTCTGGTAGACGTTCAGGGTCGGGATGGACATGACGCCGTACTTGGCGGCCGTACCCGGGTTCTCATCGATGTTGAGCTTGACGACCTCGATCTGGTCGCCGTACTCCGCGGCGATCGCCTCGAGGGACGGCGCGATCTGGCGGCACGGACCGCACCAGGCGGCCCAGAAGTCCACCAGGACGGGCTTGTCGCTCTTGAGGACGTCCTGCTCGAAGGAATCGTCGGTCACATTCTTCAGGGTGCCGGCCACGGCGGGCTCCTTAACTGGTTGGTGCGGTGGGGCGGACGGGGGTCAGACGGTGGCAGCCGCGGCGCTCTCGCTGTCCGCGAGGGCAGCGAGGTAGCGCTCGGCGTCGAGGGCGGCGGAGCAGCCGGTGCCGGCCGCGGTGATCGCCTGGCGGTACGTGTGGTCGACGACGTCACCGGCGCCGAAGACTCCGGTCAGGTTCGTCCGGGTCGAAGGCGCCTCGACCTCGAGGTAGCCCTCCTCGTCCAGGTCGAGCTGGCCCTTGAAGAGCTCGGTGCGCGGGTCGTGGCCGATCGCGATGAACAGGCCGGTCACCGCCAGGTCGGAGATCTCACCGGTCTTGAGGTTGCGCAGCTTCAGGCCGGCAAGCTTGGGCTCGCCCTCGATCGTGGCGATCTCGCTGTCCCAGACGAATTTGATCTTCGGGTCGGCGAAGGCACGCTCCTGCATCGCCTTGGAGGCGCGCAGGGTGTCACGGCGGTGCACGATCGTCACGGACTTGGCGAAGCGGGAGAGGAAGGTGGCCTCCTCCATCGCGGTGTCGCCACCGCCGATCACGGCGATGTCCTGGTCCTTGAAGAAGAAGCCGTCACAGGTCGCGCACCACGAGACGCCACGTCCGGAGAGCGCGTCCTCGTTGGGCAGACCGAGCTTGCGGTGCTGCGAGCCCGTCGTGACGATGACGGCCTTGGCGCGGTGCACGGTGCCCGCGGTGTCCGTGACGGTCTTGATCTCGCCCGCCAGGTCGACGGCGACGACGTCGTCCGGGATCAGCTCGGCACCGAAGCGCTCGGCCTGGGCGCGCATGTTGTCCATGAGCTCGGGGCCCATGATGCCGTCCTGGAAACCGGGGAAGTTCTCCACCTCGGTGGTGTTCATCAGCGCACCACCGGCGGTGACGGCGCCTTCGAAGACCAGCGGCTTCAGCGACGCGCGCGCGGTGTAGAGCGCTGCCGTGTAGCCGGCAGGCCCGGATCCGATGATGATCACGTTACGGACGTCGCTCACGGCTTGATTCCTCGTCTCTGGAGACTGCTGCGTACTACTGGTGGGAGCCTCTCTCAGAACTCTCACCCCACCCAACGGATCCTAAGGGGCGTGCATTCCCTCTGTGTCCGGGCACACGGAGACCAGACACCGTACAGAGATCCCATGGGGATATTGGGGAGACGGCCGGTCGAGGCGGAGGCGCTCAGGAGCGGGCGTACGAGTGCGTCAGCAGGAGCTTGCCAGGGGTCGCCGAAGCCTGCTTTACGCACGCGGCTTCGACGATGTACGCCGTGACCTTCGTGCTGTCGGAGGCGTCGGGTACTACGACGAGATACACCGCCGTCCCCTTGTAGGTGCCCTGCTGCGCCGCGAGGATCGTCGCCGTGCTTCCGGTCCCCTTCTGAATGCAGTCAGGGACCTGCACCGTGGGCGTGATCAAGGTGTCGACCCCGGCGGACCCGTTGCCCGCTTCGTTGGACTGGACTCCCCAAGGACGCTTCGGGCTGGCGGAGGGGGTGCGCGCGCTCTTGTTCTTCGCGAGGAGATCCGCGACCTGAGTCTTCAGCTTCCCCTCGGAAAAAGTGTCCTTCGCTCCCTGCTGCGTCACGGTCTGCGGGCTCTTGCCGGAGCCGTCGCCCAGCGACTGTACGAGGATCGTGCCCAGCCCGAGAGCGGCGGCCGTGAACACCGTGCCGAGAACGACCACCCTGCGTCGCCCACGGCGGCCCCGACGTGAGCGACCGGGGCCGGTGGCAGCGTGGGGACGTCCCGAGGGACGGTCAGTGAGGGAAGCGGGGCTCGGTTCGCCGGACGCGTGGGAAACCCCGGCGAGCGATGTTTCACGTGAAACGCTCGCGCTGTCGCCCTCGACCGTTTCGCGGTCGGGCGCCGTGGCACTCAGCAGAGCCTCCGCGGCAAGGGCGGCATCGATACGGCCGGCCACATCATCGGGCATGCGCGTGGGGCCCGGCAGAGTGCCGAGCAGTCCCCGGATCTCCTCCAGGGAGTCGTACACGTCGGCGCAGAGCACGCACTCGTCGAGGTGTCGCCGTACGTCCGCGGTGCGGGAAGGCGGGAGCAGCCCCTCGGAGAGGTCGGAGATCTCCGCGACATCCGGGTGCCCGGCCGTATCCGTCGTGGATGTCACGCTCGCCCACCTCCGCCCTTCACAGCAGCTGAATCGCTTGGTCCTGCCTCGCGTGGACCTGCATCGTGCGGTCCCGCTGCCGGTGGGACGGATGTCCCCTGCGTCCGGTTCCTTCCGCCGCCCGACTTGTTGCCGCCCCCGCCGCTTCCGTTCTCCGTACGGAGATGGGTGAGCAGTGGCAGCAGTCTGGCTCTGCCCCGTGCGCAACGGCTCTTCACCGTGCCCACGGGCACATCGAGGACGCGAGCCGCCTCCGCCACGGGGTAGCCCTGCATGTCCACGAGGACGAGAGCGGCACGCTGGTCGGCCGGGAGCGTACTCAGTGCCGCCAGCAGCTCGCGGTGCAGATCGTTGCGCTCGGCCGGGGCGGAGGCGGACTCGTGCGGTTCGAGGAGCTGTTCCAGGCGTTCGGTGTCATCGACGGGAGACGTCTTCCTGGATGCGGCTTTGCGCGCGCGGTCCAGGCAGGCGTTCACCGTGATGCGGTGCAGCCAGGTCGTGACGGCCGACTGGCCGCGGAAGGTGTGGGCGGCCCGGTAGGCGGAGACCAGCGCGTCCTGGACGGCGTCAGCGGCCTCCTCGCGGTCTCCCAGCGTCCTCAGGGCGACTGCCCAGAGGCGGTCGCGATGGCGCCGCACGATCTCGCCGAAGGCCTCGTGGTCGCCCTCTACGTGACGGGCGAGGAGGTCCTGATCGCTTGCGTTGCCGTATCCGGTTTCATCGGCCATCGGACCCCCTCCCCTTCGTCGACGAACGTCAGCCGTTGAACTTCACGTCCGTGATGGCTTGCTTGTAGCCGGCGCCGCTGTACTGATCACCGGATGCGTAGGGCATCGCCGTGATCCAGAGCAGCACGTACTGAGTCTTCGCCTTCTGGTTGACCGTGATCTTCGCGCTGGTGCCGCTCGTCGTGATGGTCCCGATCTTCGTCATCGAATCCACCGACGTCGAGGAATCCATCGAGTCCGTCCCATAGAGGGTGATCGTCGTGTGATCACCGGGGTACCGGAGCCCTATCGAAGCCGCCGTGACGGTCTGCTGCGAACCGAGGTCGTAGACGATGCCAACGCCGGGCTTGAAGGCCGGCTTCATCTCCGGACCGTCCACGAAGCTCTTGCTCCGCCAGTACGTCGAGCTGTCGCCGTCGTACGTCTTGCCCACGTCCCCGGGCGCCTGGGCGTCACCCTTCGCGACGTACTCCCGCGCATCCTTGATGGCGATCGGCTTGACCGGCTTGGTCTTGTCGGTGCCCTTGCCGTTGCCGTCCGTCGTCTTGGGCTTCTGTGTGTCGTCGGACTTTTTGTGGTCCATCAGGGCATCCGCGAGCTGCCAGCTGCCGAGGCCCAAGGCGGCGATCAGGAGGGCCGACACGGCCCACTTGAGGGCCTTGCCGGTGCGGCTCTGCAGCGGGGGCGGCGGGGCCGCTACGGGCTGCGTGGCGCCCATGTGGGGCGCGGGGCGGCCGTAGCCCTGCTGGTACGAGGTGCGCTGGTACTCCGGCGGGGCCGTGAACGTGGGCTCCGGCGGGCGGATGCGGGGCATCTCGGCGATCGCCTTCACCAGTTCCTCCGGCGTGGTGCACGGAGTCTCGTGGCGGGAGGCGGTCGCGCCGTCGTTGGCGAGCGCACGCATGGCGAGCTCCGACAGGCCGCGGTGGACACCGGCACGTACCTGGTCGGGGGCGATCAGGCCGACCCCCTTGGGCAGCCCGGACAGACCGTAGGCGTCGTTGTCGTAGGGCCAGCGCTGGGTGAGCGCGGCGTACAGGAGCGCCCCGATCGCCTCCGTGTCGGTGCGCTGCGGGGTGTCCGAGCTGATGCCGCGCAGCGCGGCGTTCACGGCGAGCCCACGGATGCGCCACTGGCCGGTCGAGGTGCGCAGCACGGCGCTGGGCGTCAGCCGCAGATGCGCGAGGCCCTCACGGTGCGCGGCGGCCATGGCCTGGGAGACCTGGCTAACCATCTGGTAGGCCTCGTGCACCTCCAGCGGGCCGGAGGCCAGCAGCGCGGTCAGCTCCGTGGCGTCCGGCAGCCACTCGTGCACCACATAGACGAGGTCGTTCTCCTCGACCGCGTCCAGGACCTGGACGAACCGGGGATCGCCCAGCAGGGCCGAGGAACGGGCCGCCGCCAGTACGGAGCGGGCCCGTGAATGGTCGGCGGGCAGGAGATGCACACCGACGGCGCGGCGGAGTTTCTCGTCCACCGCACGCCAACTGCTGAAGCCGTCCACACGGGTGACGCACTCCTCGAGGCGGTAGCGCCTGGCGAGTTTGTGTCCGCTGTGCAGTTCGGGCGGTGAGGCCTTTCCGGGACTCTCGGTCCCGCCGCTCCCCTGTGCCTCTTCGCTGTCCGTCTCCCGCTCCCGGTTCTGGGCCACCCCGTCGGACGTGGACTGGTCCGCCTTGGCGGTCAGCGGCTCGTCGCCGCTGTTGTCTGCCACGTCGACGGCAGCCGTGCTCCGTTCCGCCACCGTCGTTCCCGCCTCCCCATTCGTTGCGCGCTGTCCGACGCAGAAACCAATTGTGCCCACAGTCCGGCGCTATGCACGACACACGGCGACGGACGATGGTTGTGCGCGTACCCCCGCCTCAGCGCCCCAGGCGCCCGCGGACCATTCCGACCATTGAGTTGAGTTCTTCGATGCGCATCTTCCGCGCGGCGACGTAGAAGACGCCGAGCAGGGCGATGCCGCCCGCGAGGAGGGCTGCCAGGGAGCCCCCGACGCCCTGTCCGAGGGTGTGGCCGATGCCGTAGCAGGCCGCGCCGCTCAGCAGGGCCGCGGGCACCGAGGCGATGCCGAGACGGGCGTACGTCCGCAGGACGCGGGTGCCGTCCAGGTCACCGCCGAGCCGCTTGCGCAGCCTGCTCCAGGCCACACCGACGCCGATCGCGTAGGCGACACCGTAGGAGGCGGCCATGCCGACCACCGCCCAGCGGGCCGGAAGCACGAAGTAGCACGCGGCGGAGGCCACGGCGTTGACGGCGGCGACGATGACCGTGTTGTAGAACGGGGTGCGCGTGTCCTCGTACGCGTAGAAGGCACGCAGGACGACGTACTGCACGGAGTACGGGATCAGGCCGAGGCCGAAGGCCATGAGCATGAAGCCCATGTTGGTGGCTTCGCTGGTGCCCGAGGAACCGAAGATCAGGGTGCACATCGGGATGCCGAGGGCGACGAAGCCGAAGGCGATCGGCACGATGGCCACGGCAGTCGTGCGCAGTCCCTGAGAGATGTCGTCCCGGACGGCTCCGCCGTCTCCCTCATGGGCCGAACGGGCGATGCGCGGCAGCAGCGCCGCCATCAACGAGACCGTGATGATGGCCTGCGGCAGGCCCCACACGAGCTGGGCGTTGGCGTAGGCGGAGAAGCCGACACCCTTGACCTTGCTGTCATTGGTGGCGGCGGTGGCCAGCTGGGTGACGACGAGGGCGCCGGCCTGGTTCGCGAGGACGAAGAGCACGGTCCACTTGGCGAGCATCGCGGCCTTGCCGAGGCCGTGGCCCTTCCAGTCGAAGCGCAGCCGCATCCGGAATCCGGTCTCGCGCAGATACGGAATCATCGCGAGGGCCTGCACGACGAGGCCGAGGAGGACGCCGACGCCGAGGAGCCGCTGCCCGTCCGGCGGGATGTTCGTGACCTCCATGCCGGAGTTCGCCGCGGTGCCGTACACCCAGATGAACATGCCGAGCGTCACGATGATGACGATGTTGTTCAGGACCGGGGTCCACATCATCGCGCCGAATTTCCCGCGCGCGTTGAGGATCTGGCCCATCACCACGTGGATGCCCATGAAGAAGATCGTGGGCAGGAAGTAGCGGGTGAAGGTGACGGCGACCTCGTTGGCCGCGGGGTTGTCCGCGACCGACGTCGACAGCATCCGGACGAGCAGCGGGGCGGCGAAGACCGCGAGTGCGGTGAGTAGGCCGAGCGCCACCATGACGAGGGTCAGCAGCCGGTTGGCGAAGGCCTCGCCGCCGTCCTCGTCGTCCTTCATGGCGCGTACCAGCTGTGGCACGAAGACCGAGTTGAGGCCGCCGCCCACGGTGAGGATGTAGATCATCGTCGGCAGCTGGTAGGCGACCTGGAAGGAGTCGCCCAGGAAGCCGATCCCCAGGGCAGAGACGATCAGCGCGGAGCGGATGAAGCCGGTGAGCCGGGACACCAGCGTGCCCGCCGCCATCACCGCGCTCGACTTCAGCAGGCCCGACGCGCGTCCGCCGGGCTTCTTCGCGGTGGGCGCCGGTTCGGGCGCGGGGGTCTGCGGGGCGGCCGGAGTCGGCTCGTGGGCCGGCGACGGTACGCCGGGCGGGGCGACGGACGTACGGGTGCCTGCCTGGCCCTGGTCGCGGAAAAGGTGGGCGAAGGCGTCCGGCTCGTGTTGCTGCTCGCCGGCCTGGGTCACGAGGTCGTCCACGCCGACGAACTGGGTCGTGCGGGCGTCCTCGCCGTAGGGCAGGTGCCGCGTCGGGCCCGCGGGCTCCGGCGGGGGCGTCTGGGCCCACACACGGGGGTCGGGGGTGTACTGCGAGGTGGGCGGCTGGGCGTAGAGCGGCTGCTGCGGGTAGTAGGAGCCCGGGGGCGGTGGGGGGTGCGCCGCACGGTCGTAGAGCGCCTCGGTCACCGGATCCTGGGCGGCGAGGTCCTGCGCCCGGTACGGGTCCTGGGTGTAGGCGTCCTGGAAGTACATGTCCTGGTACTGCCCCTGCGGCTGCTGCGCGGGGTCGGCCGGTGGCCCCTCCGGGTACCCCTCGGGGTAGCCAGTGTTGGCCATGCCCTGGTCCGGGTAGCCCGAGCCGCCCGCGGCCTGGTCCGGGTAGCCCTCGGGGTAGCCCGAGTTGCCCGCGCCCTGGCCGCGGTCACCGTCGTACGGCGCGTTCATGGTTACCCCACCTCATCGTCCCCGGGCCCACCGGCCACGACATCGCTCAACGGTCCACTCTCTCACCCGTGCCGGACGGGTCGGTGCTTTCCGGTGCGGTGTCCGGTGTCGGGTCACTCGGGTGCTCCGGGTCGTCTGCCCCGGACTCCGTCGTGGACTCCCCGTCGGGACCGTCCTTGGAGCGCTCGGTGTCCTCAGTAGTGTCTACGGTGCCCTCGGCGTCCGCGTTCACGCCGTTCAGAGCCTCGGCCCCGCCCTCGGTGTCGGGGGTGTTCTCCTGCTCCTCCTCGGCCTGGCGGGCCGCCGCGCGCTTGCGCTGGGTGTACATCCGGAATCCGGCGAGCACGAGCAGCAGGACGCCACCGCCGATCACCAGCATCACCGTGGGAGTGATCTCGGTGACCTTCACTTCGAACTTGACGGGGGGACCGTACGCCTGGCCGTCGTCCGTGAACAACTGCGCGACGACCGTCACCGGACCGTTGGCCTGGGCGGAGGTGGTGAACTTCACCGACTGGCTGTGCTCGCCCGCGACCTGGATCGGCCGCTCGTCGAAGGCGTCGTTGCCGATCTTGAGTCGGGTCGGCTGCAGTGAGGTGAGACGCAGCACCAGGTGGTGGACGCCCTGCACGAGGTTGTTCTGCACCGTCACGGGGATCGTGGCACTGCGGCCCGAGAGCTTCGCGTCGGACTTGTCGATCAGCCTGACGAGACCGGTGAGGTCGTCGAGGTACGACTCGACGCCGTTGCGGAAGGTCCGGGCCTGGTCGGCACGGGCGCGCCAGGACGTGGACATCCCTCGGTCTATGGCCCGACCGAAGGGAGTGACCACGCGGGACTTGTCGGTGAGGATGACCTTGAAGTTGTCGAGCGTGCTCTGTGTGCGCTGGATCTGCTCGAAGGCCGACCGCGGCAGCTCCTGCTTGCGCAGCGAGGAAGGGTACGAGGACGCCGAGGGCACCTTCGTCGTGGCGCTCGGGTCCGGCTTGGCCTTGGCGGCCGCGGAGAGGCTCTGGGAGTCGGACCAGTTCCCGTCCTGGAGGGCCCTCGCCGCCGTCGCCATGGTCTGGGCCTGGCTCACGGAGGGCATGCGCTGCGGGGCGACGACGATGCTCCGCTGCTTGCTCGGCTCCTGCAGATCGACCATCAGGCTCTGGGCCAGGAATTCCTGCACGGCGAGGGTCGAGTTGTCGGCCTTCGCCATGTCGCCCTCGAACGCGGTCGACAGCCTGGAGTCCGCGACCACCGCCGTCGTGCCGCCCCCGATGGGGCGGGCGGCGGTGGGCGTGTAGGTGAGCCCGCCGGTCTCGCGCAGGCTGTCGCTGCGGGCGATCACCTTGTCGGCGCCGGCGGAGGTGGCGACCTTGACGATCGACGGATCTACCGCGCCCTCGGCGGGCCAGGCGAAGTCCGTGTTCGGCTTCACATGGAGGATCGTCTGCACCGTGCTGGAGGCCACGTCCGTGGCGTCCTTGAGGTGGCTGAGGGAGCCCGTGACGTCCTTGCCGTTGTGCGCCAGCGACGCGAGGTCGGGGTCGGCGAAGGGGAGAGCGACGACTTCCCCTTCCTTGTCCGCGACGGTCTTCTCGAGCTTGTCGAGCCACGCCTTGGCGACAGCTTGGTTCTTGCCCGCCGTCGTGGTGTCGCCGTTCTTGATCTGGTAGTTACGCGTCATGGCGTCGACGGAGGCCAGCAGATCCGGGTCGAGGACCCAGGTGACGTCGAGGTCGCTGCCCAGCGACAGGAGCTGGTCCAGGCGGCCGCCGGGGGAGATCTCCTTGGCCAGGTCGTCGTTCTGGAAGACAGGCGTCTGCTGCGCGTCGGAGCCGGTCTCCGCCCGCAGGTGGACCGTCGAGATCAGCGGCCAGAGATACGTCGTCTTCGTCTTCGTGTCGGCGCCGGTGGGCTGCCAGGGCAGGAACGTCCGCTTGATGCCGAGCACCTGGTCCCACGGCTGCGCGGCGGTCTGGCCGGTGAGGGAGACGCCGAGCTGGTACACCCCGTCGGAGTCGAGGTTCAGGTCCTTGACGGGCACCGAGATGCTGAAGTGCTGCGAGACGCCCGCGGCGAGCTTGGAGAACTTCTCGACGTACTTGCCGCCGACCTCCAGGGGGTCAGGCCCCAGCTGGAACCCGGTGCGCTTCTCCGCGTCGTCAATGGCGACCCGGCCCTGGAGGGTCGGGCCCACCCGCAGGCCCACGTGCGCGCCCGTGACGGTCTGCTTGCCCTTGTTGGTGACCGAGCCGGAGACGGTGATCGTGTCGCCCTCCGTGGGCGCGCTGGGGGTCAGCGAGTCCAGGGAGATGTCCACCGTGCCGGACCCGGTGGCGTCGGCCACAGCGGCCGTCTGAGCGGCGTGTGCGGCCGGGGAGGAGGGCAGCTGGAGCACGCCGGCCAGCAGGGGCGCACCGGCCAGCAGTGTGCCGGTGCGCCGCAGCCACCGGCGGGCAGGTGAGGGACTCATCCCCTGGAAGTCTGCCGCCTCGGCCACGCGCTCGTCCGTCCCTCGTCATCGTCAGTGGTCGTCGGAATGTGCGTCCACGCATGGTAACGATGTGCGCTGAGGGTAAGTGCCGCGGACCGCTTCACAAGATCAGTAGACAGGGTCGAGTGTCCTGTATGCGTAAGTATTGATCCCCGATGAGAAGGGGATGGCTGTGCACGTTTTATGGAGGCGCCCGCGAGTGCCTCGGCCACGTACCCTTTTCTGTTGTGCCGAACGCCAACGAAGACAATCCCAGTGCCCTGAGTCAGGTGCAGCGCCGCGCGGTGAGTGAACTGCTGCGGGTGTCCCCTGTCGCCGACGACCTCGCCCGCCGTTTCCAGGAGGCGGGGTTCTCACTCGCCCTGGTCGGCGGCTCGGTCCGGGACGCGCTCCTTGGCCGGCTCGGCAATGATCTGGACTTCACGACCGACGCCCGCCCCGATGACGTACTGAAGATCGTGCGGCCCTGGGCGGACGCCGTCTGGGAAGTCGGGATCGCTTTCGGCACCGTCGGTGCGCAGAAGGACGCCCGCGTGGACGACGTGCAGCAGTCCTTCCAGATCGAGATCACGACGTACCGCTCCGAGGCGTACGACCGGACCTCGCGCAAGCCCGAGGTGTCCTACGGCGACTCGATCGAGGAAGACCTCGTGCGCCGCGACTTCACTGTGAACGCGATGGCCGTGGCGCTGCCGGAGAAGGAGTTCATCGATCCGTACGGCGGTCGGGACGACCTGTCCGCGCGGGTCCTGCGCACTCCGGGTACGCCCGAGGAGTCCTTCTCCGACGATCCGCTGCGGATGATGCGGGCCGCGCGGTTCGCCGCGCAGCTTGACTTCGAGGTGGCCCCCGACGTCATCGCCGCGATGACGGACATGGCCGGCCGCATCGAGATCGTCTCGGCGGAGCGGGTGCGGGACGAGCTGAACAAGCTGATCCTCTCCGCTCACCCGCGCAAGGGTCTGACGCTGCTCGTGGACTCCGGCCTCGCCGACCATGTGCTGCCGGAGCTTCCCGCGCTGCGACTGGAGCGTGATGAACACCACCGGCACAAGGACGTCTACGACCACACGCTGATCGTCCTGGAACAGGCCATGGCGCTCGAGGAAAATGGTCCGGATCTGACGCTCCGGATCGCCGCGCTGCTGCACGACATCGGCAAGCCGAGGACGCGGCGCTTCGAGAAGGACGGACGGGTCTCCTTCCACCACCACGAGGTGGTGGGCGCGAAGATGACCAAGAAGCGGATGACGGCGCTCAAGTACTCCAACGACCTCGTGAAGGACGTCTCGCGTCTGGTCGAACTTCATCTGCGCTTTCACGGATACGGCACCGGCGAGTGGACGGACTCCGCGGTCCGTCGCTACGTCCGTGACGCGGGTCCGCTCCTCGACCGCCTCCACAAGCTGACCCGCTCCGACTGCACCACGCGCAACAAGCGCAAGGCGACGGCGCTCTCTCAGGCGTATGACGGCCTGGAGAAGCGCATCGCCGAGCTCCAGGAGCGGGAGGAGCTGGACGCGATCCGTCCCGACCTCGACGGCAACCAGATCATGGAGATCCTGGGCATCGGCCCTGGCCCGGCGATCGGCCAGGCGTACAAGTTCATGCTGGAACTGAGGCTGGAGAACGGGCCCATGGGGCACGACGCTGCGGTGACGGCGCTCAAGGAGTGGTGGGCCGAGCAGGGCTGAGGCTCACAGAACGGGCCGCGTGGGGTCATGTTTCACGTGAAACATGACCCCACGCGGCCCGTGCCGGGAACAACAAGGGGCGGTGTTTCACGTGAAACACCGCCCCTTGGCACATTCAGATCCGCTGGGCTACTTGTTGGCCCCGAGGCACAGCGTGAAGGACTCGCCGGTTTCCTTCCACGTCAGCGTCGCCGTCGTGCCCGTGACGTTCTGGCACGTCAGTGAAGGAAGCGAGGCGCCGTCCGCCTTCTTGAGGACCTTGTGCGTGGCCTTGGAGTCGGTGCAGTCGACCTGGATGACGTCCGGGTCGTTGGCGGTCCCCTTGTTGTACAGGCAGTCGCCCACGGCCAGCTTCTTGGCGTCCTCGCTGTCGTTATTGAGCACCAAACCGCCCACGACGACGCTGAGGCCCGCAATGGCAAGGACTATGCGCAGGTACCACTTGACGCCGCGCTTCGGGCGCTGCGGTGCGACCGGAGCGTAGGGAATCGGTCCCTGCTGCGGGAAGCCCGGCTGGGCGGGCTGCTGGGGATACCCCTGCGGCGGCGGCCCGTACGGAGCCTGACCCTGGGGCGGCTGGCCCTGGGCGAACGGGTTCTGGCCCTGGGGCGGCGGAGTGGTCACTTAGGGGTCCCCCTAGAACGTAAGCGCGTGGCGTGAATAAGACGCACGTAAGTTATCGGGACCGACTGACAACGCAGTAGTCCAGAGAGGCTCTGTGGCCCTGATGTGACACTTACTGCATCTCAAAGCGGGCCATAGCAACAGCAATTGCTGCGTAGACCGCGGCCAGCGTGACGACGAGGGAAGCTGAGCGGCCGTCAGGAGGCAGCATCAGGGCGGCTACTGCGGCCGCGCCGACGAAGGCGATGTTGAACAGGACGTCGTAAACGGAGAAGATCCGGCCGCGGTAACCATCGTCGACCGAGGACTGCACGATCGTGTCGGTGGCGATCTTCGCGCCCTGTGTGGTCAGGCCGAGAACGAAGGCGGCGGCCAGCATGGGTGCTGCCTCGAAAGGGAGGCCGAGCGCCGGTTCCAGGACCGCCGCCGCGGCCGCGCACGCGGCGATCCAGCCACCGGGGCCCAGTCGTCCCACGGCCCAGGGCGTCACCACGGCCGCGACGAAGAAGCCCGCCCCGGAGATGCCCACCGCCAGGCCCAGCAGGGCGACCCCGCCGTCGGAGCCGGACGACCAGGCGTACCGGCACAGCATCAGCACCATGACGGTCAGGGCGCCGTAGCAGAAGCGCATCAGGGTCATCGACAGGAGCGCCCAGGCCGCCTCCCGCCGCGCGGGCTCGGCGAGATGGCGCACACCGGCCGCGAGACCGCGCGTGGTGCCGGTGAGCGCCGTACGCAAGCTCGGCTGCACCAACTCCTGATCGGGGCCGAGCAGTTCCGGTGCCATGCGCAGCGAGGCGAGCGCGGCGCACAGATAGAGGGCCGCACCGAGGAGGACGACCGCCGCGTCCGAGTCCGAGGCGACCAGGCGTACGACGAACGCGAGACCGCCGCCCGCGGTCGCGGCGAGTGTTCCGGCGGTGGGCGACAGGGCGTTGGCCATGACCAGCCGGTGGGAGTCGACGACACGGGGCAGGGCGGCCGAGAGGCCCGCGAGGACGAACCGGTTGACCGCGGTGACGCACAGCGCGGAGGCGTAGAAGAGCCAGTCGGGGACATGGCTCAGCATCAGCAAGGCCGTCACACAGGCCAGCGCGGTCCGCAGCAGATTGCCGTACAGGAGGACCTGGCGGCGCCGCCAGCGGTCCAGCAGGACACCCGCGAAGGGGCCGACCAGGGAGTACGGCAGGAGCAGTACCGCCATCGCGGAGGCGATAGAGGCCGCTGAGGTCTGCTTCTCCGGTGAGAAGACGACGTACGTGGCGAGCGCGACCTGGTAGACGCCGTCGGCGCCCTGGGACAGCAACCGGACACCGAGCAGGCGTCTGAAGCCTTGGAAGCGCAGGAGGACGCGCAGATCACGCACGACAGCCATGGGGCACAGCCTCACATACGAGGAGGGTCCCCGGGTCAAAGACCCAGGGACCCTCGACGGGCAGGAGCGAAAAGCCCCTCGGCGCTCCGCGCCGTGTCTCGACGGCGCGCGGAGGCCTGTCTTGCTAGCGCTCGACCTCGCCCTTGATGAACTTCTCGACGTTGGCGAAGGCCTCGTCGTCGAAGTACTGGACCGGCGGGGACTTCATGAAGTACGAGGACGCCGACAGGATCGGGCCGCCGATGCCGCGGTCCTTGGCGATCTTCGCGGCACGCAGGGCGTCGATGATGACACCCGCGGAGTTCGGGGAGTCCCAGACCTCGAGCTTGTACTCCAGGTTCAGCGGGACGTCACCGAAGGCGCGGCCCTCGAGACGGACGTACGCCCACTTGCGGTCGTCGAGCCAGGCCACGTAGTCCGAGGGACCGATGTGGACGTTCTTCTCGCCCATGTCGCGGTCGGGGATCTGCGAGGTGACGGCCTGCGTCTTCGAGATCTTCTTCGACTCGAGGCGGTCGCGCTCCAGCATGTTCTTGAAGTCCATGTTGCCGCCGACGTTGAGCTGCATGGTGCGCTCAAGACGGACACCGCGGTCCTCGAACAGCTTCGCCATCACACGGTGCGTGATCGTGGCGCCGACCTGCGACTTGATGTCGTCGCCGACGATCGGGACGCCCGCCTCGGTGAACTTGTCCGCCCACTCCTTGGTGCCGGCGATGAAGACCGGGAGGGCGTTGACGAAGGCGACCTTGGCGTCGATGGCGCACTGGGCGTAGAACTTCGCCGCGTCCTCGGAACCGACGGGCAGGTAGCAGACGAGGACGTCGACCTGCTTGTCCTTGAGGATCTGGACGATGTCGACCGGCGCCTCGGCGGACTCCTCGATGGTCATGCGGTAGTACTTGCCGAGACCGTCGAGGGTGTGGCCGCGCTGGACCGTGACGCCCTTGTTCGGGACGTCGCAGATCTTGATGGTGTTGTTCTCGCTGGCACCGATGGCGTCGGAGAGGTCGAGGCCGACCTTCTTCGCGTCGACGTCGAAGGCGGCGACGAACTCGACGTCACCGACGTGGTAGTCGCCGAACTGGACGTGCATCAGACCCGGGACCTTGGACGCCGGGTCGGCGTCCTTGTAGTACTCGACGCCCTGCACCAGCGAGGCGGCGCAGTTGCCCACGCCGACGATGGCTACGCGAACCGAACCCATTCCGGTTGCTCCCTGTGTGTACGAGGTGAAGCCCCGACTGGACCTCACGTGGTGGTGTCGTCGGACGGATCCGGCCGGGACTGGTCCCGGTGCCGGGGCAGGCCGCCCGTCTCTCCAGATGTGCTGTTCTGCTGAGCGGAGCCTTCGAAGGCGCCCGGGGAGCTGCCTTCGGGGACACCTCGTGAGGTGCCTTCGGAGGCGGAGTCCTTGACGTCCCGTCCTGCTCGCTCGCTCTCGATGAGCTCGTTCAGCCAGCGCACTTCGCGCTCCACGGACTCCATTCCGTGGCGCTGGAGCTCAAGGGTGTAGTCGTCGAGGCGCTCCCTGGTGCGTGCCAGCGAGGCACGCATCTTCTCCAGTCGCTCCTCGAGCCGACTGCGGCGGCCCTCCAGTACGCGCATGCGCACGTCGCGTGACGTCTGCCCGAAGAACGCGAAACGAGCGGCGAAGTGCTCGTCCTCGTACGCGTCGGGCCCCGTCTGCGCGAGCAGCTCCTCGAAGTGCTCTTTACCTTCAGCCGTCAACCGATAGACGATCTTGGCGCGACGCCCAGCAAGCGGGGCGGCGAGGGCGTCCTCGGTGGTGCTCCCCGATTCCTCGATCAACCAGCCGCTCGTGACCAGCGTCTTGAGGCAGGGGTAGAGCGTCCCGTAGCTGAACGCACGGAACACACCCAGTGACGTGTTGAGTCGTTTGCGCAGCTCATAGCCGTGCATCGGGGACTCGCGAAGCAGGCCGAGGACGGCGAACTCGAGGATCCCGGAACGCCGGCTCATATCGCCTCCTCACTGCCGCGGTGTCCTCGACACGTTCTTTATGCCGAGCTGATGTATCGACTCGATACATCAGCACGATAGATCGGCCGTCCGTCTGCGACAAGGGGGGTCATGGTGAACGGCGTCACATCACCGATTCATACGAAGCAAGTTGCCTGATTTGGGGTGAACTTCAGGATTAGGGGGGTTTTGACGGTGCGTAGTCTGTGCGCCATGCAAAAACACCGGGAACCGAGTGACGCCTGAGGGCGTCCTCGTCCCTGGTGCAGTACGGGTGAATGCGCAAACGACCGCATCCGTACTTCGGGGGGACCGGAAACCAGCTGCCGTTTCCAGGCGCGCACGGGTGCGCCTGCCCGAGGAGTAATCGTTCGATGAGCGAGCACCGTCGCAAACCGTCGCAGCCACAGGGCGGCGGACGTGCCGCGGCCCGACGCGGCCAGACCGGCCCGTCCTCCGGCCGCCGTGCGGCACCGCGAGGCGCCACCGGGTCCCCTGCCGACTCCTATGAGTCGGGAGGTGAGGAGGAGCGCCCCTACACCGGCCGCGCCGAGGCCCGGCGCGCAGCCCAGAGAAGCAGCGGTGGCGGCCGCCGCAGAGGCGCCGACGCCACAGGGCCCGGCGGCCGCCGCGGCGGTCCTGACGGACCCGGGCGCGCGCGGGCCTCTGGCCCTGTAAAGAAGCGTTTCATCGACTACCCGCGCGCGGGTAAGTCCGGAGCCGCGCGCTGGATGCCCTCCTGGAAGCTGGTGACGGGCACGTTCCTCACCTTCTGCGGGGGGTTGCTGGTCGCGGCAGGCATCGGGTACGCCATGGTGGGCGTCCCGAACCCGAACGACACCGCCCTGGCCCAGAACAACGTCTTCTACTGGTCCGACAACACTCAGATGGCAGCCACCGGCGGCCAGACGAACCGGCAGATCGTGGGGCCGGAGGCGATCCCGAAGGCCATGAAGAACGCGGTGGTCTCCGCCGAGAACGCGTCCTTCTACAAGGACCGGGGCGTCGATCCGAAGGGCATCGCGCGTGCCTTCGTCAACATGGCCCGGGGCGGCGAGACGCAGGGTGGCTCGACCATCACTCAGCAGTACGTGAAGAACACGTACCTGAACCAGGACCAGACCATCACGCGCAAGTTCAAAGAGCTCTTCATCTCCATCAAGGTGAACTCGAAGCTGAGCAAGGACCAGATCCTCGCTGGCTACCTGAACACCGCGTACTACGGGCGCAACGCCTACGGGATCCAGGCGGCGGCCCAGGCCTACTTCGGTGTGGACGCCGACAAGCTCAGCACCGAGCAGTGCGTCTTCCTCGCGTCCGTCCTCAAGGGTCCGAACCTGTACAACCCCGACGGGGGTGTGGGGGCGCTGGCCGATCCCGACTCCAACACCAAGCGGGTCAAGGAGCGGTGGACATGGATCCTCGACCGTGAGGTCACGGTCGGGAACATGACCCAGGCCGAGCGGACCAAGATCAAGACATTCCCCACGCTCAAGAAGGCGAATTCGACCCTGTCCGGCCAGACCGGTTACCTCGTCGACATCGCCAAGGAGTACGTGGCGAAGACGGCCGGCATCACGCCGGAGCAGTTGGAGAAGGGCGGCTACCGGATCTACACGACCTTCGACAAGAAGAAGGTCACTGAGCTGGAGAAGGCCGTCAAGGCGACGAAGAAGAGCTTCCTCGACACCAAGGCGCGGCCCAAGACCGACAAGGACGTGCAGTTCGGCGCGGCGTCGGTCGATCCGAAGACCGGCGCCATCGTGGCGCTCTACGGGGGCGACGGCTTCGACAAGGGCCACTACTCCAACAACGCCAACACGACGGGCGTGCCGGTCGGATCGACCTGGAAGCCGATCGTGCTGGCCACCGCGATGCAGTACGGAACCTACAAGACCACCCCACAGGCCCTCTCGCCGATGGCCCGCTACAACGGCGACGACCTCCTGGTGATCAAGGACCAGAACAACGACCCGATCATGGGTAACAACGGAAAGCCGTTCCGGCAGAAGAACGAGGGCACCAAGGCCTGGGGGATGGTGACGCTCAAGAAGGCCATGGAGCAGTCCATCAACTCCCCGTTCGCGCAGCTGGGCGTCGACGTCGGCCTTTCCAAGACCCGGAAGGTCGCGGAGTCCATGGGCATCCTGCCGGACTCCTTCGACCAGGGAAACCTCAACAACGTCTCCTTCTCCCTCGGCACGTCGACCCCGAGCGCCATTCGCATGGCCGACGCGTACGGCACCTTCGCCGCGTCGGGCTCGCACTACGAGCCGTACTCGGTCACCAAGGTGGTCAGGGACAGCAAGCCGCTCCCCCAGTTCAAGCCGCCCGCCGAGAAGACCGCGATGTCCGAGAACGTGGCGAACAACGTCACCGACGTCCTGCAGAACGTGGTCCAGAACGGAACCGGCAAGAAGGTCGCCGACATGGGCTTCCCCGTGGCCGGCAAGACGGGTACGACCGACAAGAACAAGTCGGCGTGGTTCGTCGGCTACACCAGGGAGCTGTCCACGGCCGTCACCCTGTTCAGGTCCGACCCGAAGACGAGCAAGCTGGAATCGATGAACGGCACCGGCGGTGTGGCGTCCGTCCACGGTGGTGACATCCCGGCCCAGGTCTGGAAGGACTACATGGCCGTGGCCCTGAAGAACTCCAAGCACGAGGAGTTCCCGCCGGCCGAACCGCTGGGCGAGATCCTCAACGCCAGCCCCAGCCCGAGCCCGACCCCGTCGACCACGCCGTCACCGACGGCGAGTCCGACGCCGAGTACCTCGCCCAGCCCGTCCCTCAGCAGCTCTCCCACGGCCTCGCCGACCGACACCTGCGGCAACTTCAGCTGGAACTGTGGGAACAACGGTGGGACGGATGCGGGGGGCAGCGGCGGTCCGACCGGAAGCACGTCGCCCACGGCGACGGCGACCAATACCAGCGGGAACACCAGAGGCAATGGCAACGGCGGCATCTTCGCCGGACAGGGCGGCGGATAGATAGACGCGTGACCCGAGGAGCAGGGGCCGTCAGCTGTGGCTGACGGCCCCTGTTCTCTTACCGCCCCTGCGGCCATTCTCAGACGCGTACGGCAGGATGTGCGCCATGCCCAGTGCAGAGACGACGCGAACGAGCGTGCGCGAGCCGGAGCCGGTGCGGCCGACCAAGGACGATGCGGTCGCCGCGGCCGGAAGTGAGCTGATCGGCGGCCCCATCGGACGGAGAGCGCTGCTGGGGGCGTCCTGGTGGACCCCGGTACGGGTGATCGCGCTCGTCGCGATCGGCATGTTCGCCCTCGGTATGGTGCAGAAACTGCCCTGCTACGACAGTGGCTGGTTCTTCGGGGCCAGCACGCAGTACACGCACGCGTGCTACTCGGACATCCCGCACCTCTACCAGGGACGCGGTTTCGCCGACGGGCTCGTGCCGTACTTCGACAAGCTCCCCGGCGACATGGACTACCTCGAGTACCCGGTCCTGACCGGTCTGTTCATGGAGGTCGCGGCCTGGCTCACGCCGGGCGGCGGCAGCATCCAGCACCAGGAGCAGATCTACTGGATGGTCAACGCCGGGATGCTCATGGTGTGCGCGGCGGTCATCGCCGTATGCACCGCGCGCACCCACCGCCTGCGCCCCTGGGACGGCCTCCTGGTCGCCCTCGCGCCCGCCTTCGCGCTCACGGCCACCATCAACTGGGACCTCCTCGCGGTGGCCCTGCTGGCCGCCGCGATGCTCATGTGGTCGCGTGGCCGCTCCCTCGCCTTCGGCGTCCTGCTCGGGCTCGCCACGGCCGCCAAGTTCTACCCGTTCCTGCTCATGGGACCGCTGCTCGTGCTGTGCTGGCGGGCGGGCAAGTGGCGGGAGTTCGGGAACGCGCTCATGGGCGCGGTCGGAGCCTGGCTCGTGGTGAACCTTC
The DNA here is from genome assembly GCF_055656965.1 of Streptomyces sp. NPDC111656. Lineage (NCBI taxonomy): Bacteria > Bacillati > Actinomycetota > Actinomycetes > Kitasatosporales > Streptomycetaceae > Streptomyces > Streptomyces sp. NPDC111656. Next base: position 64,937 of record NZ_JBVKCA010000008.1, on the reverse strand, counting down.
CCGTGATGTACCTCGCGCCGGAAGGCTGGGCGAAGTTCTACAGCTTCAGCCAGACCAGGGGGATCGACTTCGGTTCGGTCTTTCTGTTCATCTCCACCTGGTGGAAGATCCCGATCAGCTACCAGACGGCGAACGCGTGGGCGCTGGTCCTGATGGTGCTCGTCTGCGTGGCCATGGCCGCGCTCGCGCTCACCGCCCCGCGCCGCCCCCGCTTCGCCCAGCTGGCCTTCCTGATCGTCGCGGCCTTCATCCTCACCAACAAGGTCTACTCCCCCCAGTACGTGCTGTGGCTGATCCCCCTGGCCGCGCTGGCCCGGCCGAAGTGGCGGGACTTCCTGATCTGGCAGGCGTGCGAGGTCGCGTACTTCCTGGGGATCTGGATGTACCTCGCGTACACGACCAGCGGGGAGGCCCACAAGGGCCTCTCCTCCCACGGGTACCAGTTCGCGATCGCCGCCCACCTCCTGGGCACGCTGTACCTGTGCGCCGTGGTCGTACGCGACATCCTCATGCCGGAGCGGGACGTCGTGCGCAGGGCGGGCGAGGACGATCCCTCAGGAGGCGTCCTGGACGGCGCGGAGGACGTCTTCGTGCTCGGCGCGGCGGCCCATCCACCGCGGCACGCGGCGCACTTCGACGGGCCCCAGGTGGAATGGGGCGGCAACGGCGGGGGGCCGGCCCGGGAGGACAGTTCGCTCTGAGCGAACAGGGCTCGGCCCGGCTCCGACGGGCAACGCGAAAGGCCGTACACGGTATGTGTGTACGGCCTTTCTGCTGCTTCCTCAGGGGCAGAGACAGGTGTCCCTGTCCCGGGATCAGCGCTCCACGATGCGGTCGAACTGCGTGGTGGTGTGCCGCAGATGGGCCACCAGCTCGTCGCCGACCCGCGGCTCCGTGGCGTCCGACGGCACGAAGAGGATCGACACCTGCATGTGCGGCGGCTCGGCGAACCAGCGCTGCTTGCCGGCCCAGACGAACGGAGAAAGGTTCCGGTTGACCGTCGCCAGGCCGGCCCGGGCGACGCCCTTGGCGCGCGGCATGACGCCGTGCAGAGCCTTGGGAGCCTCCAGGCCCACTCCGTGCGACGTACCGCCCGCCACGACGACCAGCCAGCCGTCGGAGGCCGTCTTCTGCTGCCGGTAGCCGAAACGGTCGCCCTTGGAGACACGGGTGACGTCCAGGACGGCTCCGCGGTACTCGGTCGCCTCGTGGTCCCCCAGCCACAGCCGGGTGCCGATACGGGCGCGGAAGCGGGTCTGCGGGAACTGCTGCTGCAGCCGCGCGAGCTCGTCGGCCTTGAGGTGGCTGACGAACATCGTGTGCAGCGGCAGCCGGGCCGCGCGCAGCCGGTCCATCCAGCCGATGACCTCCTCGACGGCGTCCGAGCCGTCGGTGCGGTCCAGCGGCAGGTGGATGGCGAAGCCCTCCAGCCGGACGTTCTCTATGGCGGAGTGCAGATGCGGCAGATCCTGCTCGCTGACACCGTGCCGCTTCATCGAGGACATCACCTCGATGACGACACGGGCGCCCACGAGGCCGTACACGCCGTCGATGGACGACACCGAGCGGATGACGCGGTCGGGCAGCGGTACGGGCTCCTCGCCCCGCCTGAACGGCGTCAGGACCAGCAGATCGCCGCCGAACCAGTCCTTGATCCGGGCGGCCTCGTACGTGGTGCCGACGGCCAGGATGTCCGAGCCGAGGCGGGTGGCCTCGTCGGCGAGCCGCTCGTGGCCGAAGCCGTAGCCGTTGCCCTTGCAGACGGGGACGAGCCCCGGAAACTGCTCGGACACCTGCTTGTGGTGTGCCCGCCAGCGCGCGGTGTCGACGTAGAGCGTGAGCGCCATGGCCGGTCCCGGAACCTTTCTCGTGGCTGCGGTGAATCAGAGGTAGGGAAATTGTGGCGGATCCGCCGGTCCGACGGTGCCACGCCGGGCCGGATGGGCGGCTCGGCATGCGCTCCGGGCCGGCTCAGCGGCGCGACCTGTACGGGCTCAGCGGCGCGACATGTAGATGTCGAGCGCCTTGTGGAGCAGCTTGTTGAGCGGGAAGTCCCACTCGCCGAGGTACTCGGCGGCCTGCCCGCCCGTGCCCACCTTGAACTGGATCAGACCGAAGAGGTGGTCCGTCTCGTCCAGCGAGTCGGAGATGCCGCGCAGGTCGTAGACGGTCGCACCCAGGGCGTACGAGTCGCGCAGCATCCGCCACTGCATCGCGTTCGAGGGCCGGAACTCACGCCCGATGTTGTCCGATGCGCCGTACGAGTACCAGACGTGCCCACCGACGACCAGCATCGTGGCCGCGGACAGGTTCACGCCGCCGCGCCGTGCGAAGTAGAGCCGCATCCGGTTGGGGTCCTCGGTGTTGAGGGCCGACCACATGCGCTGGAAGTACGACAGCGGGCGCGGCCGGAAGTGGTCGCGGATCGCCGTGATCTCGTACAGCCGCTGCCACTCCTCGAGGTCGTGGTAGCCGCCCTGGACGACCTCGACGCCCTCCTTCTCGGCCTTCTTGATGTTGCGCCGCCACAGCTGGTTGAAGTTCTTGTGGACCTCTTCCAGGGAGCGGTTGGCCAGCGGCACCTGGAAGACGTAGCGGGGCTGTACGTCGCCGAAGCCGGCGCCGCCGTCCTCACCCTGCTGCCAGCCCATGCGGCGCAGCTTGTCGGCGACCTCGAAGGCGCGCGGTTCGATGAAGTCCGCCTCGATGTCGCGCAGGCGCTTCACGTCCGGGTTCTGGATGCCGCCCTTGATGGACGTGGCCTCCCAGCGCCGGATGATCACCGGCGGGCCCATCTTCACGGAGAAGGCGCCCTGCTGCTTGAGGTGCGCGAGCATCGGCTGCAGCCACTCGTCGAGGTTCGGCGCGTACCAGTTGATGACCGGGCCCTCGGGGAGGTAGGCGAGGTAGCGCTTGATCTTGGGCAGCTGGCGGTACAGCACCAGCCCGGCGCCCACCATCTCGCCGGTCCGCTCGTCGAACCAGCCCAGGCTCTCGGAGCGCCACTCCGCCTTGACATCGGCCCATGCCGGAACCTGCATGTGGCTGGCCGCGGGCAGGCTCTGGATGTAGGCCAGATGCTGCTCTCGGCTGATGGTCCTCAGGGTCAGGCTCATTCGGGGCGCTCCTCGGGCTGGTGTGTCCCCATGGGTACAGGGGCTCCGGCTCTCGCGCCGAAGCCTACTGCGCCCCGGGAGCGCCCCGACTGGGCCGTACTGAACCTGCGTCCCGACCGAAGCGTGGTCAGGACGTTCTGAGGTGATGTGTCCGGCTGTATCGGCAGGCGGTGGTGTCTCCGGCCGCCCGGACGAGGTTGTGTCCGGCTGCCTCAGCCGATGATGCCGCCGAAGAGGCCGCCGTGCGCCATGCCGAGGAAGAAGCCGACGGCCGAGGCACCGAGACCCAGGATCAGGCCGAAGCGTTCCCGGGTCGTCTCCGAGATGAACTGCCCGGAGGCGCCGGTGATGATCCCGATCAGGCCTGCCCACGAGCTGATGAGGTGCAGGCTGTTGAAGGCTGCCGTGATGAGAGCGGTGACTCCGAGGATCAGAGTCACCGCGAGCAGCGTGTCTTGGAGGGGGTGGGGCTTGTTGTCCGTCGCGAACAGAGAGCCGGCAACGGTGGGTCGCGTCTGTGCCATAGGGCACCTCCTGCGGAAGGCGGCGCATCGTAGCGCCATACACACCCGATGTGTACAGATTGACGGTGACCACGGCCGGATTTCAACCGGAAGCGGGTGTGCAGGTACTCTGTACCCTCTGCACCGGTGTCTGCCCAAGCCATGGCCAGGTCACGACAAGGATTCCCCTTCGGTTCACCGATCACTCGGTACATCGACGGAGTCCTCTTGTCAGTGGCGTTGTCAGTGGCGGCGGATACCGTTGCGAACGCATCACAACCCTCCTGCCACGGAACCGCCGTGGCCGTTGAGTCCAAAGGAGGTGGGTTCCACATGCGTCACTACGAGGTGATGGTCATCCTCGACCCCGATCTGGAGGAGCGCGCTGTCGCCCCCCTGATCGAGAACTTCCTCTCCGTCGTCCGTGAGGGCAACGGAAAGGTCGAGAAGGTCGACACCTGGGGCCGTCGTCGTCTCTCGTACGAGATCAAGAAGAAGCCCGAGGGCATCTACTCGGTCATCGACCTGCAGGCCGAGCCTGCGGTCGTCAAGGAGCTCGACCGCCAGATGAACCTGAACGAGTCGGTCCTCCGGACCAAGGTCCTCCGCCCCGAGACCCACTGAGCTCTGCAGCTCAGCTGATCTCGGGCATCGAGTAGCAGCACTAGCAGCCAGCAGCAAACCCGCCGAGAGGTTCCCCCATGGCAGGCGAGACCGTCATCACGGTCGTCGGCAATCTTGTCGACGACCCCGAGCTGCGCTTCACCCCTTCCGGTGCGGCGGTCGCGAAGTTCCGTGTCGCGTCCACCCCCCGCACCTTCGACCGTCAGACCAATGAGTGGAAGGACGGCGAGAGCCTGTTCCTGACCTGCTCGGTCTGGCGTCAGGCGGCGGAGAACGTCGCCGAGTCGCTCCAGCGAGGCATGCGCGTCATCGTGCAGGGCCGGCTGAAGCAGCGGTCCTACGAGGACCGTGAGGGCGTCAAGCGCACGGTCTACGAGCTGGACGTCGAGGAAGTCGGCGCCAGCCTGAAGAACGCCACGGCCAAGGTCACCAAGACCACCGGTCGAGGTGGCCAGGGCGGCTACGGCGGCGGTGGCGGCGGCGGCCAGCAGGGCGGCGGCTGGGGCGGAGGCTCCGGCGGCGGCCAGCAGGGCGGCGGCGGTGCTCCCGCGGAGGACCCCTGGGCGACCAGCGCTCCTGCCGGTGGCAACCAGGGCGGCGGCGGTGGCGGCTGGGGTGGAAACTCCGGCGGTTCCGGCGGCTCTGGCGGCGGCTACTCGGACGAGCCCCCCTTCTAGGCCCCCGGGCCGAGGGTGGGCTGTATCCCCACTTCTTGATCACACAGGAGAAACACCATGGCGAAGCCGCCTGTGCGCAAGCCTAAGAAGAAGGTCTGCGCATTCTGCAAGGACAAGGTCACGTACGTGGACTACAAGGACACGAACATGCTGCGGAAGTTCATTTCCGACCGCGGCAAGATCCGTGCCCGCCGCGTGACCGGCAACTGCACGCAGCACCAGCGTGACGTCGCCACGGCCGTGAAGAACAGCCGTGAGATGGCGCTGCTGCCCTACACCTCCACCGCGCGATAAGGGAAGGGTGACCGACTAATGAAGATCATCCTCACCCACGAGGTCTCCGGCCTCGGTGCCGCGGGCGACGTCGTCGACGTCAAGGACGGTTACGCTCGCAACTACCTGATCCCGCGGAACTTCGCGATTCGCTGGACCAAGGGTGGCGAGAAGGACGTCGAGCAGATTCGTCGTGCTCGCAAGATCCACGAGATCGCGACCATCGAGCAGGCCAACGAGATCAAGGCCCGCCTCGAAGGCGTGAAGGTCCGTCTGGCCGTCCGCTCCGGCGACGCCGGTCGTCTCTTCGGTTCCGTCACCCCGGCCGACATCGCTTCGGCGATCAAGGCTTCCGGTGGCCCCGAGGTCGACAAGCGCCGCATCGAGCTGGGCTCGCCGATCAAGACCCTGGGCGCCCACGAGACGTCCGTGCGTCTGCACCCCGAGGTTGCCGCCAAGGTCAACATCGAGGTCGTCGCGGCCTGACCGCTGCGCTCGGCATAGCCGAGAGAAGGGCCGTACCCAGCTGGGTACGGCCCTTCTTCGTTCGGCAGGAGCGAGTTTGTGAGAGCGAGTTCGTTCGGCTGCCAGCTGCTCTGTGTTTCACGTGAAACGGGTCTGAGGGCGAGGGTGACAGGGATGGCGTCGGCGACGGCCTGGACGAGGGGCAGGGCCAGGTCGGGTTGGCCGACCGGGCCGGCCGTTTCACGTGAAACGGCCAATGCGCTGGTTCAGCGCGTCGCGCCCGTGACGATCCAGCGTCCCGAGTGGGAGCGCAGCCACAGGGTCAGCATCCTCACCGTCATCATCAGCGTCATCGCTCCCCAGAGGGCGGTGAGCCCGCCCCCGAGCGTGGGCACCAGCAGTGCGACGGGAGTGAAGAGGACCAGGGTGAGCAGCATGGCCCACGCCAGGTAGGACCCGTCTCCCGCGCCCATCAGGACTCCGTCGAGGACGAAGACGAGCCCGCTGATCGGTTGCGAGACGGCCACCAGAACCAGTGCGGGAAACGCTGTGTTCTGGACGGCCGAGTCGCTGGTGAACAGGGGAAGGAAGATCGGGCGGGCGGCGATCACCAGCAGGCCGAGGACGACACCGGAAGCGATGCCCCACTGGACCATGCGGCGGCAGGCCTCGCGAGCACCCTGAGCGTCGTTCGCACCGAGATGGCGTCCGATGATGGCCTGTCCGGCGATGGCGATCGCGTCGAGCGCGAAGGCGAGCAGACTCCACAAGGACAGGATGATCTGGTGTGCGGCCATGTCGGCGTCCCCGAGCCGTGCGGCGACAGCCGTGGCGATCATGAGGATCGTCCTCAGCGAAAGCGTGCGCACGAGCAGGGGCGCACCGGCCTGAGCGCAGGCCCGTATCCCGGCGGCGTCCGGTCGCAGCGAGGCCCCGTGCTTCCGGGCTCCGCGGACGACGACGAACAGATACACCGCGGCCATCCCGAACTGGGCGATGACGGTGCCCCAGGCGGAGCCGGCGATACCCAGTCCGGCGCCGTAGACGAGGCCCGCATTGAGCGCGGCGTTGGCGACGAAGCCCCCGACGGCGACATAGAGGGGGGTCTTCGTGTCCTGCAGTCCGCGCAGGACCCCGGTGGACGCGAGCACGATGAGCATCGCGGGGATACCGAGCGAGGAGATGCGCAGATAGGTCGTCGCGTACGGGGCCGCGGTGTGCGAGGCGCCGAAGAGTTCCACGAGGGCGGGTGCCGTGGGCAGGACGGCGGCTATGACGAGCGCGCCGAGCAGCAGCGCGAGCCAGATGCCGTCCATGCCCTGGCGTATCGCGGCCCGCAGATCACCGGCGCCGACCCGTCGGGCGACGGCGGCGGTGGTGGCGTACGCGAGGAAGACGAAAACACTGACGGCGGTCGTGAGGAGGGCGGAGGCGACACCGAGGCCGGCCAGTTGCGCGGTGCCTAGGTGTCCGACGATGGCGCTGTCGGCCATCACGAACAGAGGCTCGGCGACGAGTGCGCCGAAGGCCGGAACGGCCAGCGCGACGATCTCTCGGTCGTGCCGGCGTCGGGCGGCCTCGGGTGCCGGGGGAGCCTGTGTCATGGGCACCAATCTAATCTTCCACAGGTAAGAGATGCAACGTGATAGTGACCATTACCTGTGCTCCCGTCGGGCGTGTCGCCGTGTACCGTTTGCAGCGATCTTTGTCCGACCGGGAAAGTTTTTCTTCTGCACAGCCGGTGGATGGTTAACGAGCAGGTCAGGGCGGTTTCTTTCGAGTGGTTGAGGGCTTGTTCACAGGCCTGTCCACCGGGTCGTGCACAGGTTTTGTGGAGTTCTCCACAGCATCCGGGCCGTCGTCCACATGGCCTGTGGATAACCAGATTGGCTGTCGGTGCCCGCGGGCCTAACGTGGTGCGGCGCCCGCTCTCTTTTCTGCCCTCGGAAACCTCGCAAAACCGACACGTCAGAACCGGAGTTGGGCCTCTCAGTTGTCAGTGCCGTGCCGTAGAAATGAGAGGCACGGTTAGGTCCGCTCGGCGGACGGGAGGAGGTGGCTCGGTGAGTATCTCCGAGCCTTTGGACGACCCGTGGGCCGACAGCGGTCCCAGTGATCGTCTGCCCGCTTCCCGCCGAGGCCGCGAGGGTGGCCGGGGCCGTGACGAACAGCACGACCGCGACCGGGACAACGGGCCGTGGGAAGGCGGAGGTTCGTCCTTCGAGCGCGTACCTCCCCAGGACCTCGATGCCGAGCAGTCCGTTCTCGGTGGCATGCTCCTGTCCAAGGACGCCATCGCCGACGTCGTCGAGGTCATCAAGGGCCACGACTTCTACCGGCCCGCCCACGAGACCATCTACACCGCGATCCTCGATCTGTACGCGAAGGGCGAGCCGGCCGACCCGATCACGGTCGCGGCCGAGCTCACCAAGCGGGGTGAGATCACCAAGGTCGGTGGTGCCTCGTATCTGCACACCCTCGTCCAGACGGTCCCCACGGCGGCGAACGCCGAGTACTACGCGGAGATCGTCCATGAGCGCGCGGTCCTGCGCCGCCTGGTCGAGGCCGGCACGCGCATCACACAGATGGGATACGCGGCCGACGGCGACGTGGACGAGATCGTCAACACCGCCCAGGCCGAGATCTACGCGGTCACCGAGCAGCGCACCACCGAGGACTACCTGCCGCTGGGCGACATCATGGAGGGCGCGCTCGACGAGATCGAGGCGATCGGTTCACGGTCGGGGGAGATGACCGGTGTGCCGACCGGCTTCACCGACCTCGACTCGCTCACGAACGGTCTGCACCCGGGCCAGATGATCATCATCGCGGCTCGTCCCGCGATGGGTAAGTCGACGCTGGCGCTGGACTTCGCGCGGGCCTGTTCGATCAAGCACAACATGCCCAGCGTGATCTTCTCGCTCGAAATGGGGCGCAACGAGATCGCGATGCGCCTGCTGTCGGCCGAAGCCCGCGTGGCCCTGCACCACATGCGATCCGGCACGATGACCGACGAGGACTGGACGCGACTCGCGCGCCGGATGCCCGACGTCTCGGCCGCACCGCTCTACATCGACGACTCCCCGAACCTGTCCATGATGGAGATCCGCGCCAAGTGCCGGCGCCTCAAGCAGCGCGCCGATCTGAAGCTCGTCGTCATCGACTATCTGCAACTGATGCAGTCGGGCGGCAAGCGGTCCGAGAGCCGACAGCAGGAGGTCTCCGACATGTCGCGAAACCTGAAGCTGCTGGCCAAGGAGCTGGAGCTGCCGGTGATCGCGCTGTCGCAGCTCAACCGTGGTCCCGAACAGCGCACGGACAAGAAGCCCATGGTCTCCGACCTGCGTGAATCCGGATCGATCGAGCAGGACGCGGACATGGTGATCCTGCTGCACCGCGAGGACGCCTACGAGAAGGAGTCACCGCGCGCGGGCGAGGCGGACATCATCGTCGGCAAGCACCGTAACGGCCCGACGGCCACGATCACCGTGGCCTTCCAGGGTCACTACTCGCGCTTCGTGGACATGGCACAGACCTGATCCACCCTCCTGGGCGCGGTGCGGAAGACATGCGCCCGGTCTTCGGGGAAATGCACTCGACGTGCGGTGCCGGGCCGGGTGGACTGGGGGCATGACGACACCCCAGGAAAAGCTCCTACCCGGCACGCGCCGGGCTCTGTTGCACCGCATCGCCGCCGCTCAGGCCGAGGGGCGGGCGCCGTCGCTGGTCGCGGCGGTCGTCCGGGGCGGGGAGCCGGTGTGGCACGGGTCGCGCACCTCGGTGGACGGGCACGGACCGGACGAGAACGTGCAGTACCGGATCGGTTCGATCACCAAGACCTTCACGGCCGTGCTGGTGCTGCGGCTGCGCGACGAGGGACTGCTCGACCTGGGCGACCCGCTGGAGAAGCATCTTCCGGGCACCGGTGCGGGGGAGGCCACCATCGCCCAGCTCCTCGCGCACACCGCCGGGCTGGCGGCCGAGACTCCCGGCCCCTGGTGGGAACGCACACCCGGTTCGCTGCGCCCCGAGCTCTCCGACGTGCTGGGTGAGCAGCCCTTCCTGCATCCGGCCGGGCGGCTGCATCACTACTCGAACCCCGGCTACACCTTGCTGGGCGCACTGATCGAGGAACTCAGGGGGGTTCCCTGGGAAGAGGCCCTGCGGCGCGAGGTGCTCGACCCGCTGGGCCTGCACCGCACGAGTGGGCAGCCGCAGGCGCCCCATGCGGGCGGCTGGGCCGTGCATCCGTGGGCGGACGTCATGATGCCGGAGCCCTGCGAGGACCTCGGCCGGATGGCTCCGGCCGGGCAACTGTGGTCCACCACGGGGGACTTGGCACGCTTCGCCGTCTTCCTGGCCACGGGGCACGCGGCGGTGCTCAGCGCGGAGTCCCTGCGGGAGATGCGTACGCCCGCGGCCCCCTTGGAGGCCGATCAGCTCGCCTCGGGGGACTCCTACGGGCTGGGACTGCAGGTGCTGCATCGGTCGGGCCGCATCCTGGTGGGCCACTCGGGGTCGTTGCCAGGCTTCCTTGCGGCACTCGCGATCGGTGTGGAGGACGACGTGGCGGCGGTGGTGCTGTCCAACTGCACCTCCGGTCCGCGGGCGCTGACCGTGGCCACCGATCTCGTACGGATCGTCGCCGAGGCCGAGCCGCGCATTCCCGAGCCATGGCGTCCGGCCGCCGAAGTCGATCAGTCCGTCCTGGAGTTGGCCGGCCCCTGGTACTGGGGTACCCAGGCGTGCGCGCTTCGTCTGAGGGCCGATGGCATGGTCGAGCTGGGCCCGCTGGCCGGGGGTGGCCGCGGTTCGCGCTTCCGGGCGAACGGTGACGGGACCTGGACGGGACTCGACGGCTACTACATGGGGGAGCCGCTACGGGCCGTACGGCGCCCGGACGGGTCCCTGAGTCACCTCGACCTCGGTTCGTTCGTCTTCACGCGTCAGCCGTACGACGAGGGCGCTCCTGTGCCGGGTGGAGTGGACCCCGAGGGCTGGCGAGGGATTCAGTAGCCGCTGTCATGCGGGGGTCTGTTTCACGTGAAACGGACCCCCGGCGTACACAGGTGGCTCAGAGCGCCAGCTTGAAGCCCACGTGTGAGGCCGTGAAGCCGAGCCGCTCGTAGAAGCGGTGGGCGTCAGTGCGGGTGGCGTCGGAGGTCAGCTCGACCAACTGGCATCCCTGCCGCCGGGATTCCTCGATCGCCCACTCGATGAACCAGGTGCCGAGACCGCTGCCGCGTTCGTCGGAGTGGATGCGCACGCCCTCGATGAGAGCACGGGTCGAGCCCTTGCGGGACAGCCCGGGAAGGACCGTGAGCTGCAGGGTGCCGACGACGCGTCCCTCGCGCACCGCGACCACCAGGTGCTGATTCGGGTCGGCGCTCAGCCGCTCAAGTGCGGCCAGGTAGGGGGTCAGGTCGTCGGGTGACTCCCGCTGGGCGCCAAGCGGATCATCGGCGAGCATCGCGACGATGGCGGGGACATCGTCCGAAGCGGCCGGTCGAATCTCAAGATCTCCCATGGCCACAGCGTATCCAGGCACCTGTACGGGCTGTGTGGGCACCCGGCAGGGGGACGGGAGGTCGTCCCTGCCTAGGCGGACACACTCGCCGACTCCACGACGCGGACCAGTGGGGCCAGTTCGGGGGACTTGGCCGCTTCGTCGAGCGCCTCGCGCAGGGCGGTGTCATTGGTGGGCCGTGCCTCTTCGAGGAGCTTGAGGCCGGCCTCGCTGACATTCGTGTAGATGCCGCGGCGGTCGGTCGGGCACAGATAGCGGGCAAGCAGACCACGGTCCTCGAGCCGGGTGACGAGCCGTGTGGTGGCGCTCTGACTGAGCACGACCGCGTCCGCGACCTGCTTCATCTGCAGGTGACCACCTTCGCCGTCGTGCTGTCGGCTGAGCACGTCGAGCAGGGAGTACTCCCTCACGCTGAGGTCGTGCTTGGTCTGCAGGGCGCGCTCGATGTGGGCCTCGATCCTCCCGTGCAGCAGGGAGAGGGCGCACCACCCCTGAGCAAGGGCGGTGAGAGCGGGGTCCGTGGCTGTCATGGCGTGTTCCTCCGTCCCGGAGCAGCTGACACCAGGGTAGAGCACGGGCGCAATAGTCCGCTCTTGCATTTATACCGCGTGTGCAACTATTGTGAACGCACGCAAAGCGCTCCTGCAATCGTTTGGGAAGGTGTCCCCACCATGCCTCTCGCGCTTCTGGCCCTCGCGATCGGGGCCTTCGGAATCGGAACCACCGAGTTCGTGATCATGGGTGTGCTGCCTGAGGTCGCCGGAGACTTCGGTGTCTCCATCCCCACGGCCGGACTGCTGGTGACCGGCTATGCCCTCGGCGTGGTGATCGGCGCCCCGATCATGACCGCGCTCGGCACGAAGGTGTCCCGCAAGCGGATGCTGATGCTGCTGATGGGGTTGTTCGTCGTCGGCAACCTGCTCTCCGCCGTCGCCCCGGCCTTCGGGCTGATGCTGGCGGGCCGAGTCGTCGCCTCTCTCGCCCACGGCGCGTTCTTCGGCATCGGATCGGTCGTCGCCGCCGAGCTTGTCGCGCCGGAGAAGAAGGCCGGAGCGATCGCCATGATGTTCAGCGGTCTCACCATCGCCAATGTGGTCGGTGTCCCCCTGGGTACGTTGATCGGGCAGTCCGCGGGCTGGCGGGTCACCTTCGCCGGAGTCGCCGCGCTCGGAGTGATCGGTCTGCTCGGTATCGCCAAGCTGGTCCCCGAGATGCCGAAGCCCGAGGGTGTGCATCTTCGCCACGAGCTCGCTGCCTTCAAGAACGTCCAGGTCCTGCTGGCCATGGCGATGACCGTGCTCGGCTTCGGAGGTGTCTTCGCGGCCATCACCTACATCGCGCCGATGATGACCCACGTCGCCGGCTTCGCCGACACCTCCGTCACCTGGCTGCTGGTCCTCTTCGGCCTCGGCATGGTCGTCGGAAACCTCATCGGAGGCAGGTTCGCCGACCGCGCCCTGATGCCGATGCTGTACGTGTCCCTGGGCGGCCTCGCCATCGTGCTCGCCCTGTTCACGGTGACCACGCACAACAAGATCCTCGCGGCCCTCACGATCGCGCTGATCGGCGCCCTCGGGTTCGCGACCGTGCCGCCGCTGCAGAAGCGCGTCCTCGACCAGGCTCACGGTGCCCCCACCCTGGCCTCGGCCGTGAACATAGGTGCCTTCAATCTCGGCAACGCCCTCTCGGCCTGGCTCGGTGGCCTCGTCATCGCAGCCGGCCTCGGTTACACCGCCCCCAACTGGGTCGGCGCGGCGCTCGCCGCGGGAGCCCTGGTTCTCGCCGTCGTCTCGGCAGCCCTGGAGCGCCGAGCCGAGGCCGCCGGCACCGTCGCCGCCGCAAGCCCGCCCATCGAGCAGCGGACCGCCGTCCACCACTGAGTCACCGAGTAGCAGCCGGCCCCTCACGGCTGAGCCCACCACCCTGATCGGCCACACCCGAACAGCACCTCAAGGAGAAAGTCTCTTATGACCAGCACCACCGTCGCCGTTGCTCCGCTGACCATCCAGGACGCCGAGGCTCTCGTCTCCGCGGCCCACCGTGCCGCCGAGGCCGCCGGAGTCACGGTCAGCGTCACCGTCCTCGACGCGGGCGGCCATCTGCTCGCCTTCCGGCGCGACGACCGCGCCGTACTGATTTCCGGCGAGACCAGCACGCGCAAGGCCTACACGGCCCTCCAGCTGGACTCCGCCACCAGGGAACTGGTCGACGCCGTCCAGCCCGGCGGCCTCTTCCACACCCTGCCCACCGCGCTCGACCGCCCCCTCCTGTTCATCGCGGGCGGTGTTCCGGTCCGTCGCGACGGTCGTCTGATCGGGGCGATCGGGGTCGGTGGCGGAGCGCCCGACCAGGACCACGACTTCGCCGTCGCGGCGGTGGAGACGCTCGTCTGACCGCACCCTCGTAGACAAGCGCCGGTCCCCCACAGACGGCGGGGACCGGCGCTTCTCTACGCGGTGAGTGATTCTCCGGGCGGTGGATGCGACTGCACCCGGCGGCTCTCAGCCCGCCGCCACCGTGAGCGGAGCGAAGCGTCGCGTCCAGTCCCCGGGCAACTCCGAGATCCCGTACGTCATGACCGCGTTGAAGCTCGTGGGTTCCAGGCCGTGTTCCTTCGCCCAGGACAGCAGCTCTTCGTGCCGTACGTCGATGTCGGTGCGCAGCGGGCGGTCGGTGTGGGCGGCGAGCGAGGCGATGAGTGCCTTCGCCGTCTTGGTGTCACGGGCGATCAGTGGACCCACCACATGGGTGTGCATGTTGGGCCAGGCCGCCGCGTAGCCGATGATCCGGCCGTTCTCCACGGCGACACGCAACTGGTCGGAGAAGGCGGGCAGCCGCGTGATCACATGCGTGCGGTCGGAACCGAAGACCTCGGCGTCGAGCCGAAGAATCGTGGTCAGATCCTCGGCGGTGGCGGGGCGCGTGGCCACCTTCGGGTCCGGCCCGCCAGGGACGAAGTGGCCACGGACCATCTCGGCGCGGCCCGTGACCTTGAAGCCCAGCTCCTCGTAGAGCGGTCGGCCATGAGGAGTCGCGTGCAGGGTCAGCGGGGTGGTGCCCGTCTCTGCCACGACATGCCGCATCAGGCGTCGACCGACACCCTGGCGGGCATGCCGCTCGGCGACCAGCACCATTCCGATCGCTCCCAGTTCAAGCCTCTCCGGCGTTCCGTACTTGGTCACGACGCAGGCGGTGACGAGACCGCCGTCGGGGTCGTCGATGCCGTAGCCCGTCCCGGCGGTGAGGAGCAGACCCCACTTGTGTTCCTCACGGGGCCACCCCCGGTTCTCTGACAAATCGGCGCAGGCGGTGAGATCGCGAGGCGTCAGTCGGCGGATGGGCAGAAGGGCGGGGGAAGGTGTCGACACGCAGGTCAGGCTGTCTGACATCCACCCCTGACGTCCACCTGTTTGCCCAGGGTCCTATGCGTTTTTGGCCATGTCATGCCTCAGGCGCGGGCATGGAGGCAGCGTCGCTTCCCACAGCGCACGGACAGATGTTTCACGTGAAACAGCGAAAGGTGCCCGGGCCGCTAGCCTCGGCTTCCATGCCACGACTTCATCTCTTCGACCTTGACGGAACGCTGCTGTACGGGAGTTCCGCACCCCAGGAGATCTCACGGCAGATCGGCCTGGAGGCCGAGATTGTTGCGCTTGACCAAGCGATCTCGGCAGGACGGATCGGCCCGCCGGAGTACGCCACACAGGCGCACGCCCTGTGGGCGGATCTCAGGGAGGAACATGTGGCGGCGGCCTTCGCGGGCGCGCCGTGGCTGTCCGGCATCGAGGACGTCTGGGCGGAGATCAGAGGCAACGGCGACTATTGCGCCCTCATCTCCCTCTCGCCCTCTTTCTTCGTCGAACGACTGACGGCGTGGGGTGCGCATGCGGCATACGGTTCGCGCTTTCCCGCTCTGCCGTTCAGCGAGCCCGTTGATCTCGCGGGCATTCTCACTGCCGCGGCGAAGGTGCAGATCGCGGACCGGCTCTGTGAAGAGTTCGGGGTGATGCGGGCCGATTGTGTCGCCTATGGCGACTCGCTGTCCGACAAGGACCTGTTCGAGACGGTGCCGGTCTCTGTCGCGGTCAATGCGGATCGGCATCTGGCAGGCCTTGCCACGCACTCCTACGTGGGACGGGACCTGTGGGATGCCTATGAATTGATCCGACGCGCCTTGTAATTACGGCAGTTGAGAGTGGGGCGCCCCATCTTCGGGCGGAAGGCGGGGGGTACTTGTTTGTGGGTCGGCTGCCGGTATGGTCGACTCCGGTTCGCGTCCATCGTGATGTACGCACGTCTCGTGGGGCACGAACGCAGGCCAATGCAGCGTAACGGGACGGAGAGATCGAAGACCCGTATTTTCCGTTATGCGTCCGGGTGCTGGCTCGGAGTGGGATGCTGCAGTGAGGGTAGTGCGGCCAATGTCACATTCTCGCCTTACTTGTCCGTAGAGAGTGGCAATCCGGGTTGAATATGGCTGCATTGGCCGGTGGGGACTGAACGGGGCAGGAAAGCAAGTCGTCTACGGGGGAAAGTAGGCATCTTCCGACCACGGAAGTGCGCAGACCGACCGAAAGATGTTCGAGGCGAGGCACACCATGGACGCTCCGACCACCGCGTCGGCCGACAACGGCACTTCCGGAGGCAATGGCGGGGGCGGCTGGTTCACGCCGCGCAAGGAACCACTGGCGTCCGATGGGGAGAAGGAGCCCGCCGACGGCCGCCGTCTGGCAGCGATGCGCCCGGTCGGCCGACCCGCCGCGGGTCGGGGAACGACACAGCAGGAACGAATATCCTCCGCCGCGGAGGCAGAGCCGACCTTCCAGCAGGCCGCGCCCACTGAGGCCCCACCCCCCGAGCCGGAGCCCGCCCACACGTCCGCTCGGCCGTGGTCAGGTCCGGCCGTGCCCGACCACGGCTCCTCTGCACAGTTTGATGCCGGCCCGGAGCAGTCCGTGTTCGGGCGGGAGCGGACGGATCCCGGGTATGAGCAGTCCGGCCCCGGCTCACAGCCGCGTGTACCCTCCCAGGAGCAGCGCCTTGCCGAGCCTCGGGTCCCGGTCCAGGAGCAGCGGCTTCGCGAGCCTCCTACGCCCTTCGACGGGCCTCGGTTGCCTGAACCTCCGGCTCCCTTCGACAGGCCGCGGTCGCCCGAGCCGCCCGAGCCCTTTCAGAAGCCGCGGTCGCCGGAGCCTCCCGTCTCCCTTCAGGCGCCCTCGCCGCCCGAGCCGGGACCGTCCGGCCCGGAGCCGCGGTTGCCCGACCAGAGGTCCGCCCCCACTCCGCAGCCGTCTCCGGACGCCGTGCTCATCCGCCGGACCATGGCCGAGGTCGGCCCCGTCGCCGACAAGGTCACTTCCTACTTCTACGCACTCCTCTTCGTGCGCCACCCGGATCTACGGCCGCTGTTCCCCGCGGCGATGGACACCCAGCGAGACCGACTGCTCAAGGCGCTGCTGACGGCCGCCGAACACATCGACAACACTCCGGTTCTCGTCGACTACCTGCAGAACCTCGGCCGTGGCCACCGTAAGTACGGCACCCGGCCCGAGCACTACCCGGCCGTCGGTGAGTGCCTCATCGGCTCGCTCAGCCGGTTCGCCTCGGCGATCTGGGACGCCGAGACCGAGGCGGCGTGGGTGCGCGCGTACACGACGATCTCCCAGGTGATGATCGACGCGGCGGCCGCGGACGAGTTGCGCGCCCCGGCCTGGTGGTACGCCGAAGTCGTCGCACACGACCTCAGGACGCCGGACATCGCCGTCATCACGGTCCGCCCCGACCAGCCGTACCCCTTCCTCGCCGGGCAGTACACAAGCCTGGAGACACCGTGGTGGCCGCGTATATGGCGGCACTACTCCTTCGCCTCGGCGCCCCGGTCCGAC
Source organism: Streptomyces sp. NPDC111656 (assembly GCF_055656965.1). Taxonomy (NCBI): domain Bacteria; kingdom Bacillati; phylum Actinomycetota; class Actinomycetes; order Kitasatosporales; family Streptomycetaceae; genus Streptomyces; species Streptomyces sp. NPDC111656. Next base: position 47,867 of record NZ_JBVKCA010000008.1, on the reverse strand, counting down.
GGACTGCTGTCCTTCCATGTGAAGGCGGTCCCGGCGGGCTGGGTTTCCAACGCGCTGGTGCACCGTGCCCGTCCCGGCGACATCATCCGGCTCGGGCCGCCGGCCGGATCGATGACCGTCGATCACACCACCGACAGCGGACTGCTCTGCCTCGGCGGCGGCACCGGCATCGCGCCCATCAAGGCGCTGGTCGAGGACGTTGCCGAGCACGGGGAGCGGCGGCCGGTCGAGGTCTTCTACGGTGCCCGCACCGATCACGACCTGTACGACATCGACACGATGCTGCGGCTGCAGCAGAGCCACCCATGGCTTGCCGTACGCCCGGTCGTCGACCAGCGGGCGCATCTCCATCTGCCCGACGCCGTACGCGAGTACGGCCCGTGGAACGAGTACGACGCCTATCTCTCGGGGCCACCCGGCATGATCCGCAGCGGGGTGGACGCTCTGAGGGAAGCGGGCATCCCGTCGGACCGCATACGCCACGACTCGGTCGAGGAACTCGTCGCAGCAGGGGACTGACCGGGTCCATCCGGCAGACGGGGTCACGACCCCGGCCCGAAGAGCCTCAGCCCAGGTCCGGTGCGTGCATCGCCCGTACGCCTTCGATGTTCCCGTCGAGATAGTGCCGCAGGGACAGCGGTACGAGGTGGACGGAGGCGATGCCGACCCGGGTGAACGGGACCCGCACGATCTCGTACTCGCCGCAGGGCTCGTCCACCTCGGGGCCGTGCCGCTGGGACGGATCCATGGACTCCAGACGGCAGACGAAGAAGTGCTGCACTTTCACGCCGGTCGCGCCGCCGTCATCACCGATGTGCTCGACGGTGTCGACGAAGCAGGGCACCACATCGGTGATCTTGGCACCGAGTTCCTCGTGCACCTCACGATGGAGTGCGTCGACGACAGTCGTGTCTTCCGGTTCGACCCCGCCACCCGGTGTCAGCCAGTAGGGATCGACGCCGGGTTTGGTGCGCTTGATCAAGATCAGGTCGTTGCCATCGAGCAGGACGGCGCGGGCGGTGCGCTTGACCACGGGTCGGACGGTCATGGGAGAAATGTGGCCCGGCTGGTTCCACGTGAAACATCGCGGAGCCCCGAGGCACTCAGGAAGGGCCCAGAAAGCCCCCTGGGAGGCTCAGGGAGCCCGGGGAGGCTCGGGGGGCATCAGGACCAGTCGGCCGCGGCGTGGAGCAGCCAGTCATGCGCCCGTGCGATGTGCGGCATGGCCAGCGTGCCGGTGCGGACCACCAGGAAGTACGTACGCAGCGGAGGCACCGCCGGGTCGAGAAGCGCGACCACGTCACCCCGTTCCAGGGCTCCGGCGCACAGATACCGGGGCAGCACCGCGAGGCCCGCGCCCGTGGCGGCGCAGGCGAGCACGGCGCGCAGATCGGGGACGACGACGGTGCCCGAAGCGGCCGGATGGGAGTCGAAGACGGATGCCCAGTAGCGGGCGACGAGCGGCAGCGACTCGTGCACTTCGACCACGGGGAAGTTCTCCAGGGCCGGCGAGCCCTTTCGGCGGAGCTTTCCCGCACCTATACGGGCGGCCCAGCGCGGGGCGGCGACCAGCACGTGCTCCTCGTCGCAGAGCGGAGTCGCGGTGAGCAGGGTGCCACGGGGACGGGCCGTGGTGATGGCCAGATCATGATGTCCGGCGGCGAGCCCTTCCAGTGTCTCCTCGGCGTTGCCGAAGGAGGCGCGCAGCGCGAAACCCTGGCCGTCCTCGCCCGTCAGCTCCGTGAGCGCGGGCAGCGCCCGCTCGGCGGTGAACTCCGGTGGCCCGGCCAGATGCAGGGTGCGCAGTGACGAGTCCTCGTCGAGTCCGGTCTCGGCGATCTCCACCAGGGCGTCGAGATGCGGCGCGGCCTTGTGGGCGAGCTCGTCACCGATCGTCGTGGGGGTCACCCCACGGGCCTGGCGAAGAAAGAGCGGTCGCCCCAACTGCCGCTCCAACGTGCGGATCTGTGAGGTGACGGCAGGCTGCGAGAGACCGAGCAGCGCGGCAGCGCGAGTGAAGGAACCGGCCCGGTGCACGGTCAGAAATGTGCGCAACAGGGCCAAATCCATGGTGCCCCTCCCCTCTCAGCACCCCCGACCGAGCCCCAACTATAAATAAGTCGATAGGTCTCTGTCGCTACTGTGATTGGACACTGACACAGAGTCAACTAGCCTTGTTCGCGCGGTTCTTCGCGCGCAGAACCGGGACGGTCCGAGCCACGAGGGGGGAGGCTCGGACCGTCCGTTGTACGTAGCGAGGTACTAAGCGGACAGCCTGGACGGATTCCGCACGATACTCACCGGTCGTTCAGGTAGGGGTCACTCCGCGGATTCGTCGAGCGCGCGCAGTACGTCGGCCACCAGGTCCTCGGGGTCCTCGGCGCCGGCCGAGAAACGGATGAAGCCCTCCGGCACGGCGTCGCCGCCCCACCGGCCGCGCCGCTCGGCGGTGGACCGCACCCCGCCGAAACTCGTCGCGTCGTCCACCAGGCGCAGCGCATCGAGGAAACGGTCGGCCCGCGAGCGCGTGGGCAGTGTGAAGGACACCACGCATCCGAAGCGCCGCATCTGCTGCGAGGCGATCTTGTGTGAGGGATCGTCGGGCAGTCCCGGATAGCGCAGCCCGGTCACCTCGGGCCGACCGCGCAGCGCCTCGGCGATCACCAGGGCGTTGGCGTTCTGCCGGTCGGCACGCAGCTGGAGCGTGGCGAGGGAGCGATGGGCCAGCCAGGCCTCCATGGGCCCGGGGATCGCTCCGACGATCTTCCGCCAGCGCCGCACGGGCGCCATCAGGTCGGCGTCGAGCGCGGTGACGTATCCGAGCAGGATGTCGCCGTGCCCGGTGAGCATCTTGGTGCCGCTGGCGACCGAGAAGTCGGCACCCAGCTCCAGCGGGCGCTGCCCGAGCGGAGTCGCCAGGGTGTTGTCGACCGCGACGAGGGTGCCCTGCGCGTGGGCCGCCGCGACGAGGCGTCGTACGTCGCAGACGTCGAGCCCCGGGTTCGACGGGGTCTCGATCCACAGCAGCTTCGCGGCGTCGAGCACCTTGAGCTGGGCGTCGCCGCCGGTCGGGGCGGTGCGTACCTCGATGCCGTACGCGGTGAGCTGCTCGCGCACCAGTGGCAGCACCTGGTAGCCGTCGACGGGCAGGACCACCACGTCTCCGGCCTTCAGCTGGGAGAAGAGCACCGCCGAGATGGCGGCCATCCCGGAGGGGAAGGCGAGTGTCGTGACACCGTCCTGCCCGGGCGCCTCCAACTCGCCGATGGCACGCTCCAGGAGCGTCCAGGTCGGGTTCTCGTCACGACCGTAGGTGTACGGGCCGGTCGGATCGCCCGGCAGATGGAAGTGCGCGGCGAAGACCGGGCCCGGAAGCGTCGGCTCGTATTTGACGGGGTCGGGCAGCCCCGCCCGTACCGCTCGTGTGCCGTCGCCGCTTCCCGTGACGAAGTCCCCTGACGTCATGCTGCCCGTCCCTCCAGTTCTTGCTGTACAGCGGCGAGCAGTCCGGGGCTCGCCGCCTCCACCATCTCAAGACACTCCTCGAAGCCGTCCATGGGTCCGTAATACGGATCGGGAACGTCCAGGTCGTCGCCCGCGTCGGGGTCGTACGACCGCAGCAGCCGGACCTTCGCCGCGTCCTCGGGAGTGGGCGCGAGCCGGCGCAGGGCCGTGAGGTGGCCGGAGTCGAGGGCGATCACGAGGTCGAGGCGGGAGAACCACGAGGCGTGGAACTGACGGGCCGCATGGCCGCTCTCGTAGCCGGCCGCCTCCAGGACGGCGACGGTGCGCGAGTCCGCACCGTCGCCCTCGTGCCAGCCGCCCGTGCCCGCGCTGTCGACCTCTACCAGGCCGTCGAGTCCGGCTTCTTCTATGCGGGCACGGAAGACGGACTCGGCCATCGGCGAGCGGCAGATGTTGCCGGTACAGACGAAACAGACGCGATAGGACATCGGACGCTCTCAGTCCTCGCCGTCGGGCAGCACGACATTGAGCGCCCAGGACACGACCGAGATGATCAGGCCGCCCACCACGGCGGTCCAGAAGCCCTCCACATGGAAACTGAGGTCGAGCTTGCCGGCCAGCCACGAGGTGAGCAGCAGCATCAGGGCGTTGACCACGAGGGTGATCAGGCCGAGCGTCAGAATGAAGAGCGGGAAGGTCAGCACCTTCACCACCGGCTTGACCAGGAAGTTCACCAGACCGAAGACCAGGGCGACCACCAGCAGCGTGCCGACCTTCTTGCCGGTGCTGGTCCCTGTCAGGGTGATCTTGTCGAGCAGCCACACCGCGACGGCCAGGGCCCCCGCGTTGGCGATCGTCTTGACTACGAAATTCTTCATGTGTCTGATCGTGGCAGAAGAGATCGACTGGCGAGCAAGGCTGTGGACACAGCTTTCGGAGCACGGGAGCGGACGAGGGCGATGAAGGCATTCCGGCTGGACGAACTGGAGGCGGAACGGGCCGCCAACGACGGTGCTTATCTGCAGTTTCTGCGTGAACGGAACATGTCGGTCGGCCTGTACGCGCTCGACGCGGGTGCGCCCGACCCGCAGAAGCCGCACCAGCAGGACGAGGTGTACTTCGTCGTGAGCGGCCGCGCTTCGATCACGGTCGGCCTGGAGACCACCCAGGTCGCGCGTGGCAGCGTCGTCTACGTACCCGCGGGGGTCGCCCACAAGTTCCACCACATCACCGAGGATCTGCGGGTTCTGGTGGTGTTCTCTCCGCCCGAGAGCTGACGGGGGTCTCAGGGTTCCCTAGGGGGACGGTCAGGGGAGGACAAGGGGTGCGGGGCCCCCGTCGGCACCTTCGCGGCCCTAGCATCGAATGCAGGACATCACAGAACCCGGAATCGGAGTCCCGGACTTGGGGCCACGGGCGTAGAGAGGCTAAGGACAAGGGCGATGCGAGAGATCTTCGGCGGGATGCCGTGGTGGGTGAAGTGGATCGCGGTGCCGGTCATCGCTCTGGTCGTGTTCGGCACGGTGATAGTCAGCGTGCTCAGTGTGTTGATCGGCCTGCTTTTCAAGGTCCTGATCTTCGTCGCCCTCGTCGGCGGATTGATCTACGTGGTACGGAAGTTCATGTCGAGTTCGTCGTCACGCAGCGACTGGTGAGACACAACCGGGTGAGTAACGGGTAACGGGCAGGTCAGGAAAGGGAACTCAAGGTTCCCTCGGCCGAGGGAAGTTTTCCGGCGAGGCCGTCTGCATGCGGTGATGGGCGGTTACAGTCCGGAATTCGACGCGGGGCCGACCCCCCGCGGGCAGCGCACAGCCCCCTCCCGTGTCCCCCCGCACGGGCGGTTCCCCTCGCGCTTCGGGAGTGCCCCTTGGCCACGGTTGACACCGCACCCGCACAATCACCCGCCCCACCCCTCCAGCGGTCCAGCGCTTCCGCGGGGACACGTCTCCCACCCACCCAACCGCGCACCTCGCCCGCCGAGGCGCGTACCCCCCTGCCGGAGGTGCGCACTCCTCCCCTGCGAGCCGTCTCGCCGGAGCCGCATCCCACGACCCTGATCGGCTCCGTGCAGCGGGCGATGCGCCTGCTGGAGGCCGTTGCCGCGCGCCAGAACGGGGCGCCCGCGAAGCAGCTCGCCCGGGAGGCCGGGCTCGCGCTGCCGACGGCCTACCACCTGCTGCGGACCCTGGTCCACGAGGGCTATCTGTGCCGTGAGAAGGGGCTGTTCTTCCTCGGGGAGGCTGCCGAGCGGTTGGGCAGTAGCGGAGCGCAGCAGAAACGTCGCACCACGGTGAGCGAGACGCTCGCCCAGTGGCGCGATTCGATCGGTGCGCCCGTGTACTACGCGGTCTACCGCGAGGGTGAGATCGAGGTCATGTGTGTCGCCGACACCCCAGGGAATCCGGCGGTGGAGGAGTGGGCGGACTTCAGGGAGACGGGACACGCCCATGCGATCGGCCAGTGTCTGCTGTCCCAGCTCGACGAGAAGGCCCGCCGGGATCATCTCGACCGCTACCCCGTGCAGTCGATCACTCCCTATACGGTGCGTGACAACGTCAGTCTGCTGCGGCGGCTGGAGCGGACGGGACGGATGGAGCCCGTCATCGAGCGCCAGGAATATGCGCTGGGCACGGTCTGTGCGGCCCTTCCCCTCACGGTCGGCACAACTGCCGCCGCCATGGCCTTTTCTCTCCCTCTTCACCAGGCCGACCGACTGCTGCCCGCGGCGCACCAATTGCAAGGCGAGATCGGCAGACTACTGGGGACACTCGCGATCTCTATCAGCATCTGAAAACTCACTCCTTGTGATCTCGTGTGCACGTTGAGCAATATTTCAGCAGAGTCAGGGGGATGATTCCTGGCCGGTCGACGGCAAAACGACGGGGTAGGCGATGCGCGAGTCGGTACAGGCAGAGGTCATGATGAGCTTCCTCGTTTCGGAGGAGCTCTCTTTCCGCATTCCGGTGGAGCTGCGATACGAGACCTGTGATCCCTACGCCGTGCGGCTGACCTTCCACTTGCCCGGCGACGCCCCTGTGACCTGGGCGTTCGGGCGGGAGTTGCTGATCGACGGCGTAGGGCGGCCGTGCGGTGACGGGGATGTGCACATCGCGCCCGCCGACCCGGAGGCGTTCGGTGAGGTGCTGATCCGGCTCCAGGTGGGGGGCGACCACGCGCTGTTCCGGTCCGGGGCGGCGCCGCTCGTGGCCTTCCTCGACCGCACGGACAAGCTGGTGCCACTGGGGCAGGAGCGTTCTCTCGCGGACTTCGACGCCCATCTCGACGAGGCGCTGGACCGCATCCTGGCGGAGGAGCAGAGCGCGGGCTGAAGCCCCCCAGCACCCCCCAAGCGGAGTGCGCCTCCTCACCGGTGACGCGAGCGTGAGGAGGTTTCAGCGCTTACGGCGACGGCCCTTCCCGCCGCGTGCCGGCGCTCTGCTCTCGATCGGCTCCGTGGCGGCGGCCGGGACTGCCGGACGGTCCGCGGAGACCACCAGGGCGGCCAGCAGTGTGGTCACCGGCACCGAGGCGACCAGGCCGATCGAGCCGACCAGAGTGCGCACGATCTCTTCGGCGACCAGTTCGCTGTTGGCGACCGTGCCCACACTGCTCTGCGCGATCGAGAAGAGCAGCAGCAGGGGAAGCGCGGCACCCGCGTACGCCAGGACGAGCGTGTTGACGACCGATGCGATGTGGTCACGGCCGATCCGGATGCCCGCGCGGTACAGATCGCGCCAGCCCATCGTCGGACTGGCCTCGTGCAGCTCCCAGACCGCCGAGGTCTGCGTCACCGTCACATCGTCGAGCACACCGAGCGAACCGATGATGACGCCCGCGAGCAGCAGACCGCTCATGTCGATGGACGGATACAGGCCGTGGATCAGACCGGTGTTGTCGTCCGTGTTGCCGGTCAGGGCCGCCCAGTCGATGAACTCCGAGCCTAGGATGCCGATCAGCACCAGGGAGAGCAGGGTGCCGAGCACCGCCACCGACGTACGGGCCGAGAGGCCGTGGCACATGTAGAGCGCGATCAGCATGATGGCGCTCGCCCCGACCACGGCCACGATCAGCGGATTCGAGCCCTGCAGGATCGCGGGCAGGATGAAGAAGGTCAGGATCAGGAAACTGATGGCCAGTGCGACCAGCGCCATGACACCGCGCATCCGGCCCACCACCACGACGGCCAGCGCGAAGATCCCGGCGAGCAGCGCCATCGGGAACTTCCGGTTCACATCGGTGACCGAGTACTGCAGGTCCCTGGGCGCGGAGGGCTCGTACGCGGCCACGACCTTCTCGCCCTCGTGCAACTGCCGTGACTGGTCGGGCTGGATGATCTCCGTGAACGTACGGCCCTTGTCCTTGCCGGTGTCGATCCGGATCGTCGCTTTTTTGCAGTCGCCCGTCGCCTGTTGCTGCGCGGAGGAGCCCTCGGCGGTGGACGTGTCGCCGGTCGGGGTCTCCCCCGACGCGTTCACGGACTTGCAGCTGACCTTGTCGACCTTGGTGACCGTGGCCTGCTGGGTCTGCCGGTCGAAGCCGACGCCGGTGCGCTCGTGGGAAGGGGCGCCACCGGGCCAGAGCACCGCGAGACCCACAACGACCGCGGCGGCGAAGGGGATCAGGATGGCCGCGATGACCTTGCGCAGATGTTTTGAGACGGGCGCGGCGGGCCCATGGCTGTGACTGTGCGAGTGCCCAGACCCGTGCCCGTCCCCAGACCCGTGCCCGTCTCCACGGCCGTGCCCGTTCCCCGGCCCAGGTCCCTTCCCGGGCCCGTCCCCAGACCCGGACCCGTGTCCGTCCCCTGGGCCGTGCCCGTGTCCCTCACCCGGTCCGTGCCCATGCCCGCCTCCTGGACCGGGGCCGGGGCCGGGGCCACCGCCCGGCCCGCGTCCGCGGCCGTCTCCGGAGCCAGGTCCATAGCCGTCTCCGGGACCGCGTCGGCGCGGCGGCTCGGACGGCGGGAACGGGGGCTGCTGCGTTGTGGTCACCGACCGATCATCGCAAGAACGGCGAGGGCCCCCTGTTCACCGCGCCAGATATGACGCTAGCGTGGAGTCACCTTTGCACACGCGGGAGCTCGGAGCACCGGGCTGAGAGGGCGCTGACCTCCGTCTTAGCGATGTTTCACGTGGAACGAGTGATGTTTCACAAGGGACGTCGGCAGACGGAATCCGCTGCGTCGACCGCCGAACCTGTTACCGGGTAATGCCGGCGTAGGGAGTAGGTCTCATGACCAACAAGGACGTACGCACGCCTGCCTCCAGTCAGATGGGCGGGATGCCTGCCGCGCCCGAGGGCGAACAGCCTCGGGATGTCGGGAAGTCCATCGGCTGGCACAAGGGATACATCGGGGGTTCGCGCCCCGATCTGCGGGTGCCGGTCCGTCAAGTGCACCTCACCAACGGGCAGTCCGTCACGCTGTACGACACTTCCGGCCCGTACACCGATCCGATCGTCGACACCGACGTACGCAGGGGCCTCGCGCCACTGCGCGAGAACTGGATCATCGCCCGCGGTGACACCGAGGAGTACGCGGGCCGTCCCGTCCGTCCTGAGGACGACGGAATCAAGCACACCTCGCCGCGTGGGGGCCTGCGCAACCTCGACGCGGTCTTCCCGGGGCGGCCGCGCCAGCCGCGTCGAGGCCGTCCCGGAGAGGCGGTCACACAGCTCGCGTACGCCCGGCGGGGCGAGATCACGTCCGAGATGGAGTTCGTGGCGGTCCGCGAGAACGTCGACCCCGAGGTCGTACGCGAGGAGATCGCCGCCGGTCGCGCGGTGCTGCCCGCGAACGTCAACCACCCGGAGATCGAGCCGATGATCATCGGCAAGCGGTTCCTGGTGAAGGTCAACGCCAACATCGGCAACTCCGCCGTCACCTCCTCCATCGAGGAGGAGGTCGAGAAGATGACCTGGGCGACCCGCTGGGGCGCGGACACGGTCATGGACCTGTCCACCGGTCGCAATATCCACACCACGCGGGAATGGGTCCTGCGCAACTCCCCCGTCCCCATCGGCACGGTGCCGCTCTACCAGGCTCTGGAGAAGGTGGACGGCCGCGCCGAGGAGCTGACCTGGGAGATCTACAAGGACACGGTCATCGAGCAGGCCGAGCAGGGCGTGGACTACATGACGGTCCACGCGGGCGTGCGGCTGCCGTACGTGCCGCTCACCGCGAACCGCAAGACCGGCATCGTCTCGCGCGGCGGCTCGATCATGGCGGCCTGGTGCCTCGCGCACCACAAGGAATCGTTCCTCTACGAGAACTTCGAGGAACTCTGCGAGATCCTCGCGGCGTACGACGTCACGTACTCGCTCGGCGACGGGCTGCGACCCGGTTCGATCGCGGACGCCAACGACGCGGCTCAGTTCGCGGAGTTGAGGACGCTCGGGGAACTCAACACGATCGCGAAGCGTTTTCATGTACAGACGATGATCGAGGGCCCGGGACATGTCCCGATGCACAAGATCAAGGAGAACATCGACCTTCAGCAGGAGATCTGTGATGAAGCTCCGTTCTATACGCTCGGCCCGCTGACGACGGACGTCGCGCCGGCGTACGACCACATCACCTCCGGCATCGGTGCCGCGATGATCGCCTGGTGGGGCACGGCCATGCTCTGCTATGTCACGCCCAAGGAGCACTTGGGCCTGCCCAATCGTGACGACGTCAAGACCGGCGTCATCACCTACAAGATCGCCGCCCACGCAGCCGACCTCGCCAAGGGGCACCCAGGTGCGCAGGAATGGGACGACGCGCTGTCCGACGCCCGCTTCGAGTTCCGGTGGGAGGACCAGTTCAACCTGGCCCTCGACCCGGACACGGCACGGGAGTTCCACGACGAGACCCTGCCGGCCGAACCCGCCAAGACGGCGCACTTCTGCTCCATGTGCGGCCCGAAGTTCTGCTCGATGAAGATCAGCCAGAGCATCAACGAGCAGTTCGGCGGTACGGCGGCCGCGGGGGCGTCGGCCGAAGAGGTCGCCGAGGGGATGTTGCAGAAGTCCAGGGAGTTCGCCGCCGCGGGCAACCGGGTCTATCTGCCGCTCGCGGACTGAGCCGCACGCACGCGCAGGCGTGCCCGGAGCCGTTCGCGGCGTACATCAGGCGCAACGAACGGCTCCCGGGCCGGGTTCTCTCGGCAGACTGGGCCCATGACACCGACATCCATGAGCAAGGGCGCCAACCTTCCCGTCGCCGCCGGGGCGGTGCGGGCCGTGCTCGGCTGGAGAGGAGGGGCCGGTGCGCCGGACGCGGATGCCTCGGCGCTGTTGCTCGGCCCGGGCGGACGCGTGCGGGACGACGGGGACTTCGTCTTCTACAACCAGCCGCAGCACGCCTCCGGCGCCGTACGGCATCTCGGTAAGCAGCGGGACGGCGCTGCCACGACGGACACCGTCGAGGTGGACCTGCGCGCCCTGGAACCGGAGATCGAGCGGGTCGTCCTGTGCGCCTCGGCCGATGGCGGCACCTTCGGCGGGCTGTCCGGACTGACGCTGCGGCTGCTCGATGCCGGGAGGCAGCACGAGATCGCGTGCTTCGAGATGGAGGCCACGACGGAGACGGCGTTCATCGGGGGCGAGCTGTATCTGCGGGGAGGTCGGTGGAAGTTCCGGGCGGTCGGGCAGGGATATGCGTCCGGGCTGGCCGGTCTCGCCATCGACTTCGGTATCAGCGTGGAGTCCGACGGGGCCGGTGCGTCCGGGCCGAAGTCGGCGGTTTCGCCCGAGGGCACAGCGGCGGTCTCGCCCGCGCTCCCGCCGACGGGCTCGCGGACGGCCGCTTCCAGCGCCGCGGGCGCCCCGCCGGCGTCCCCGGCGTCCTCCCCGCGTCTCAGCAAGGGCGAGGAACGGTTGCCCGTGGACATGCGCAAGCGGCTCTCGTTGCGCAAGGAGCAGGTGGCGGTCAGCCTGCGGAAGCACGGTGCGGAGGGGGTCACGGCGCGCGTCGTGTTGATCCTCGACGCCTCCGGTTCCATGTCGTTCCTGTACTCGAAGGGCGTCGTGGCCGACGTGGTGGAGCGGATGGCCGCGGTGGCGGCGCAGTTGGACGACGACGGGGTGATGCAGGCGTGGACGTTCGCCTCCCATGCCGCCCGGCTGCCGGACCTGAGTCTGGGCGAGCTGCCCGAGTGGCTGGAGCTCCATGTCCGGGTCGGTGAGCTGAGTCTGTTCCGGCGGAGCAACAAGCCGCGGAAGGGCCTGCTGTCGGGACAGGTGGACATGCGGTCGGTCGGTATCCAGAACGAGGAGCAGAAGGCGATCGCCGAGGTGCGTACGTATGTACGAGAGCACCCGGCTGTCGATCCCACCCTGGTGTTGTTCTTCTCCGACGGAGGTGTCTATCGGAACAAGGCGATCGAGCAGGAGCTGAGGGCCGCGGTGGAGGAGCCGATCTTCTGGCAGTTCGTGGGCCTGGGGCGGTCGAACTACGGCGTGCTGGAGCGGTTCGACACGCTGCCCGGTCGGCGCGTCGACAACGTGGGGTTCTTCGCGGTGGACGACATCAGCGTCGTACCGGATCCGGAGTTGTACGACCGGCTGCTTTCCCAGTTCCCGGCCTGGATGACGGCGGCCCGGGGGCTCGGCATCATCTGACGGGGCGCGCCGGGACCGTACGAGCGGGACGAGCGGGGCGGGCGCCGGTGAAGGGGCGGGCAGCGGCAAAAGGGCCCGCGCCGTATCGGCGCAGGCCCCTCGTTCCCGTCACCCCGGTGTCGGCCCGCCGGGTGTCACTCCGGCTGGTGCTCGGGCCCCCCGAAGTCAGGGCTCGTGAAGTCCGGGCTGGTGAAGCTCGGGCGCGGACCCGCCGCGGGTCCGCCGTCGGGGCTGCTGAACCCCGGCCGGTCGTAGCCGAGGTGCGGCATGCGGCCGGTGGTCGGTGTCGGTGACGGACGGGTCAGTGCCGCCGTGCCCGGATCGGCGAGGGCCTCCCGGAGGAACGGCATGATGCCGCGCTCCAGCAGGGCCTCGCGCCAGGATTCCCTGGCCCGGGCCACCTCCGCGTTGAGCTCGCCGGGCGCTCCGGCCTGGAGCGAGGACGAGCCGTTGCGCAGAGCGGTGAGCAGCAGCCCGACCGCGGCGACCAGGATCGCGGCCGCCGTGACCGCGCCGAAGACCCACCCGGTGGTCAGCAGGGTCTGGGCGAACGCCAGCTCGGGGGTGAGGACCTTCAGGATGAATCCCACGAGCAGGAAGATCGCCGCGGCTGTTCCGGCGAGGACGGGCGCGAGCACCGCGACGACGGCGATCGCGCCCGCTCCGGCGGTCTCGGTGACCTCGCCCATGGTGGCGGCGAGCCCCATCGCGGTCGCGCCGGGCTCCACGGAGCCGGCGTCTTCGCTCACGGTTGGGGTGGACGGCGCCGGGCGGCGCAGTTCCTCGCGGACCTTCACGTAGTGCGCGTACTCGGTCGCCGCGGCCGCCGTGATGAGTGCGGTGGCGTTGAGCGCCATGGTGCGCAGCTGTTCGGTGTTGAGCCGCTGGCCGACAGCGGCGAGTTCCGGGCGGTGTGGGGCGGAGCGCAGCGCCTCATCGAGGATCCGCTCGTATTCCTGGCGGTCCTCGCTCAGCAGGTGCTGCGGAACGCTGTTCATGTGCATCCCCCGATGCTCCGTAGGGCTGGTGGCTCGCACGCTGACGAGCCGTCGGGCAGAAACGGAGGGGAGCCTGCTACGGATAAGCCGATGGTAGAGCGGTGACGGCACGCCGTGACAGGGGGTTTCCAGAAATTGCCCCCTGGCCAGCGCTGTCCTTCGTGGGGGATGCCTTCCCGAAGAACCCTCAGCTATCCAGGGGCAGTTGCTGGACCAGCAGTTTTCCGGCCATGGTCACTCCGCCGTCCATCGCGATGGCCAGTCCGTCGGCGTAAAGATGTGGTCCCTCGACCACGGGGCCCGCGGCGTCCTCGCCGTCCTCCGAGCCGACCTCGCCCAGGAGGTACGGGATGGGGCTGTGGCCATGGACGACACGGGTGCCCCCGTAGGTGTCCAGCAGGGACAGCGCCGCCTCGGCGCCGCCTTCGTCGCGGAAGGCGAAGCGTCTGGTGAACTTCCGGAAGAGGTCCCAGCACTCGTCCGCATCGTTGCGCGTGAGGGTTTCGCGGATGGTGTCGTTGACCGCCTCGATCGAGTCGCCGTAGTCGAGGTAGGCGGTGGTGTCGGAGTGCACGAGGAGGTGCCCGTCGACCTGCTCCATGGCGTCCAGGCGGGCCATCCACTGCAGGTGGTGGTCCTGGAGGCGGTCCATGTCGGTCTTCTGGCCGCCGTTGAGCAGCCACGCGGCCTGGAAGGTGGCGGTGCCCGCGCCGGAGTTGACGGGGGTGTCGCCGAACCGCTTGGCGCCGAGCAGCAGCAGCTCGTGGTTGCCCATGAGCGCCTTGCAGTAGCCGCCGACCGCGGCCGCCTCGGCGGACAGCCGCATCACGAGGTCGATCACGCCGATGCCGTCGGGGCCGCGGTCGGTGAAGTCGCCGAGGAACCACAGGCGCGCGGTCCCGGCGGACCAGTTGCCCGCGGCGTCGAGGAGGCCCTGCTCCTGGAGCGCGGCGACCAGCTGGTCCAGATAGCCGTGCACGTCGCCCACGACGTACAGCGGACCCGGTCCGTCGGCGGGCTGGGGGGCCGCCACGGCGGCGGGGTCCATGACGACCTGCACCGTGTCGCCCCGGTTGATGACGGGCAGGTCGCGCCGGGTGGGCGTGTAGCCCTCGGGCTCCTCGCCGACTCCGGCCGCCTCGCCGGGAGCTGCGCTCGGCGGGTACGGACCGGTCTCGTGGATGTACGCGGGCACCCGGAAGTCGCGCAACGTCTCCGTCCGCACCGCCTCGGGTCCCTGACCGGCCCCCTGAGTCATCGACCCCTCCACCACCATCGCGCCGCATCTGCACCGGATCGGACTGCCTGGTCGCAGCGGCCCGCGGTGTCGTGGGCCCATCATAGGAATGCGGATCGCGCCATGTGATGACCCAGGGGTGGTGAATCGGAGCAGGAGCCCTGTTCGCCACGGTTTTCGCCCGAATTGGGCGGGGCTTTCCCTGCTGGATGCCCCGCCGCCGATATGACGGACGTCAACCTCAGCGTACGCCGGGCCACTCCTCCCCGGGTGACCCGGACTACCCCTTCTCGGGTGACCGGGGCGGGCTGACCGTCGTACGGGGTGGACGCCGCTCGGAGGAGGTCCGCACGATCAGCTCGGTCGGTATGACCTGTTCGACGGGTTGGTCGGTTTCCGCACCCTCGATGGCGTCGATGAGGAGCTGGACGACGGCGGTGCCGATGCGGCGCGGTTTGAGCGAGAGGGTGGTGATGGGCGGCTCGGTGCTGGCGTAGACGGTGGACTCGCTGCAGCAGACCAGCAGCAGGTCGTCCGGGACGCGCAGTCCGTAGCGCCGGGCCGCGGCCAGCAGATCGGTGCCGTTGGGGTCGAAGAGGCCGTAGACCGCGTCGGGGCGGTCGGGCCGGGCCAGCAGCCGGTCCGCGGCGACGGCGCCCGCACACGGGTCGTGGGCCGGGTAGGCCTCGTACACCGGATCCTGTCCGACCCGCTCGCACCAGTGCAGATACGCGGTGGTGGACAGGTGGGTATAGGTGTCGGTGGAGGTGCCGGTGAGGAGGCCGATGCGGCGGGCGCCGGCGTCGGCGAGGTGGTCGAGGATGTCCAGGACGGCGGCTTCGTGGTCGTTGTCGACCCAGGCGGTGACGGGCAGGGTGCCGGCGGGGCGGCCGTCGGAGACGACGGGTAAGCCCTGACGGACGAGTTCGCTGACCACGGGGTCCTGGTCGGAGGGGTCGATGACGACGGTTCCGTCGAGGGCGACGTTGGACCAGACGTCGTGGCGTGAGGTGGCGGGGAGGATGACCAGGGCGTAGCCGCGTGCGAGTGCGGCGGAGGTGGCGGCTCTGGCCATCTCGGCGAAGTAGGCGAATTCGGTGAAGGTGAAAGGTTCATCCCCGTAGGTGGTCACGGTCAGGCCGATGAGGCCGGACTTGCCGGTACGGAGGGTGCGGGCGGCGGCCGAC
The DNA here is from genome assembly GCF_055656965.1 of Streptomyces sp. NPDC111656. Classification (NCBI taxonomy): domain Bacteria; kingdom Bacillati; phylum Actinomycetota; class Actinomycetes; order Kitasatosporales; family Streptomycetaceae; genus Streptomyces; species Streptomyces sp. NPDC111656. The sequence continues at coordinate 32,376 of NZ_JBVKCA010000008.1, read as the reverse complement.
GGGCGATAGCCCAGCCGGTCGGCGACTTCGCGGACGTGGCGTCGGGTGGCGTCCGGGAGCCGGCCCTTGCCGTTGAGGGCGTCGGAGACGGTTGTGATGGAGACGCCTGCGGCCGCGGCGACGTCTCTGATTCCCGCCCGGCCCGGTCGACCGCCTCGGCGGGTAGTCTCCGCCCGGCTCACCTGGTGCTTCCCTGCTGCTGTCATGGCGAGCCGATAGTAGGGCTCATGCGGTGGGGTAGTGCGGACGCATATGCACGCGTTGACAGGCACGTTTCTGCATGATCAACAATGCCCTACTCCCTTTGAAACCAAGTCAGTTAAACGATCCAATGGCAGTACGTGACGCGTCGGCGCGCATGGGCCTGCCAAGTGGGTCATGTTTCGAAGAGGTCTCAACTCACCTGCACGGGTGATGCGCGCCACGGCGTGAGCCACCAGCGCACAGCCTTGAAGGCAACGCGCCCCCCGATTCGTACGCCTTCGTACGAGGATGACCGCGGAGTCCGCACGGAGACGGTCGCCGGGGAGTATGACGATGATCACCAGGGTGTACGCGGCGGGTCGTCGGACCGGGCCAGGGGCGTCGCGTGGTTGTCCCCGGCCCATTCGCAGCGGCGCCGAATCCTCATAAGGTGAGAAGCATTGGTAGCCGATGGTGGTCATGAGCCAGCGGTGGTCGCGAGGAGGACTGCGGTGAGCGAGACGAGCCCCAAGCTGCGTGCCGAGCTGGAGGGTATCCCCACCTACAAGCCGGGCAAGCCCGCCGCGGCCGGCGCGGTGGCGTACAAGCTGTCCTCCAACGAGAACCCCTACCCGCCGCTGCCCGGGGTGATGGAGAGCGTGACCGCCGCGGCCGGTACGTTCAACCGCTACCCGGACATGGCGTGCACGGGACTGATGAGTGAGCTGTCGGACCGCTTCGGGGTCCCTCTCTCGCACCTGGCGACCGGCACCGGTTCGGTCGGGGTGGCCCAGCAGCTGCTGCAGGCGACCAGCGGACCGGGCGACGAGGTGATCTACGCCTGGCGGTCCTTCGAGGCGTACCCGATCATCACGCAGATCAGCGGGGCGACCTCGGTGCGGGTGCCGCTGACCTCGGACGAGGTGCACGACCTGGACGCCATGGCCGACGCCATCACCGACAAGACGCGGCTGATTTTCGTCTGCAACCCGAACAACCCGACCGGCACCGTGGTGCGCCGGGCCGAGCTGGAGCGATTCCTCGACCGGGTGCCCGACGACGTCCTGGTGGTCCTGGACGAGGCGTACCGCGAGTTCATCCGGGATGTCGAGGTGCCGGACGGCGTTTCGATCTACCGTGACCGTCCCAATGTCTGTGTGCTGCGCACCTTCTCCAAGGCGTACGGGCTCGCGGGCCTGCGGGTCGGTTTCGCGATCGCGCACGAGCCGGTCGCCGCGGCGTTGCGCAAGACAGCGGTGCCCTTCGGGGTGAGTCAGCTCGCGCAGGACGCGGCGGTCGCCTCGCTGCGCGCCGAGGACGAACTGCTCGGCCGGGTCGGCGCGCTGGTGTGCGAGCGCAATCGCGTGGTCGAGACGTTGCGCGGTCAGGGCTGGACGGTGCCCGAGACGCAGGCCAACTTCGTGTGGCTCAGGCTGGGGGAGCGCACGCTCGAATTCGCCGCCCACTGCGAGCGGACCGGGGTCGTCGTGCGGCCCTTCGCCGGGGAAGGGGTGCGCGTGACGATCGGCGAGACCGAGGCGAACGACATCTTCCTCAAGACGACCGAGGGGTTCCGCAAGGAGCTCTGACGTCACGTCCCCGCTGCTCCGGTGCCTCGCGGCGCCGGAGCGGCGGGTTGTCGTCGTCGGTCCGGAGGACACCGTGGTGTGGTCCGGAGGACACCTTGGTGTGTTCGAGACCTTCCGAGGGGTTGACGCAAAGGGGGACCCCCCTTCGAGGGTCGAAAGCCAGTGCGTCATAATTGCTTGTGAATGTGAACGCGTTCACAAGCGTGTCCCGGTTGTCCCGTGATGTATGCAGCAAAAGGGGCAAACTGCCGCTGTAACCACGGCGGCGTAAGGAGACTGACGACGTGGAACTGGCTTTGGCACCGGAGACTCTGGCTCGGTGGCAGTTCGGCATCACCACCGTCTACCACTTCCTCTTCGTCCCTCTGACGATCTCGCTCGCCGCTCTCACGGCGATTCTGGAGACCGCCTGGGTGCGGACGGGCAAGGAGCACTACCTCAGGGCGACCAAGTTCTGGGGAAAGCTGTTCCTGATCAACATCGCCATGGGTGTCGTGACCGGCATCGTGCAGGAGTTCCAGTTCGGCATGAACTGGTCCGACTACTCGCGCTTCGTCGGTGACGTGTTCGGTGCCCCGCTTGCCTTCGAGGCCCTGATCGCCTTCTTCTTCGAGTCCACCTTCATCGGGCTGTGGATCTTCGGCTGGGACAAGCTGCCGAAGAAGGTGCACCTCGCCTGCATCTGGGTGGTCTCCATCGGCACGATCCTGTCGGCCTACTTCATCATGGCGGCCAACTCCTTCATGCAGCATCCGGTCGGCTACCGGCTGGTGAAGAAGGCGGACGGCACGATGCGCGCCGAGCTGACCGACTTCCCCAAGGTGCTCTTCCAGGAGACGGCGCTCGTCAACTTCTGGCATGTGATCAGCGCGTCCATCCTGGTCGGCGGCGCCTTCATGACCGGCATCGCCGTCTTCCACCTGCGCAAGAAGCGGCACGTGCGCACCATGCGGATGTCGCTGCGGCTCGGCCTGGTCACCGCGCTGGTCGGCACGCTCCTCACCGTCGTCAGCGCCGACACCCTCGGCAAGGTGATGTACGAGCAGCAGCCGATGAAGATGTCGGCCGCCGAAGCCCTGTGGGACTCGCAGCAGCCCGCGCCCTTCTCGCTCTTCGCGTACGGCGATGTGGCCAAGGGGCACAACACCGTCGCCATCGAGATCCCGGGGATACTCTCCTTCCTCGCCAAGAACGACTTCAACGCCAAGATCCCCGGCATCAACGACATCAACAAGTCCGAACAGGAGAAGTTCGGGCCCGGTGACTACCGGCCCAACATCCCCACCGCCTACTGGGCGTACCGCTGGATGATCGGCTTCGGTGGGGTCTCGATGGCCCTGTGCGCCGCCGGCCTCTGGCTGACCAGGCGGAAGTTCTGGCTGGCGCCGGAACACCGCACCGGGGACGAGGACGTCCCGAAGCTCATGCTCACCAAGAACATGGAGCTGACGCCGAAGCTCGGCATCTGGTGGTGGCGGCTGTCCCAGTGGACGTTGATCTTCCCGCTCATCGGCATCTCCTGGGGCTGGATCTTCACCGAGACGGGGCGTCAGCCCTGGGTGGTGTACGGCCTGTTGAGGACCAGGGACGCGGTCTCGCCCGGGGTCTCCCAGGGGGAGGTGCTGACCTCGCTGATCGTGTTCACCCTCATCTACGCGATCCTCGCCGTCATCGAGGTGAAGCTGATGCTCAAGTACGTGAAGCAGGGTCCGCCGGAGCTCACCGAGGCCGACCTCAACCCGCCCACCAAGATCGGCGGCGACCCCCATGACGCCGACAAGCCGATGGCCTTCTCCTACTAGGCCCAGGGAGCTGCTGAGTCATGGAACTCCACGACGTCTGGTTCGTCATCATCGCGGTCCTGTGGACCGGCTACTTCTTCCTGGAGGGCTTCGACTTCGGGGTCGGCGTCCTCACCAAACTGCTGGCCCGCGACCGCACCGAGAAGCGGGTCCTCATCAACACCATCGGACCCGTCTGGGACGGCAACGAGGTGTGGCTGCTCTCGGCGGGCGGCGCGACCTTCGCCGCCTTCCCGGAGTGGTACGCCACGCTCTTCTCCGGCTTCTATCTGCCGCTGCTGCTCATCCTGGTCTGCCTGATCGTGCGCGGAGTCGCCTTCGAGTACCGGGTGAAGCGGCCCGAGGAGAACTGGCAGCGCAACTGGGAGGCGGCGATCTTCTGGACCTCGCTTGTCCCCGCGTTCATGTGGGGCGTGGCCTTCGGCAACATCGTGCACGGAGTGAAGATCGACAAGAACTTCGAGTACGTGGGCAACTTCGGTGACCTGCTCAACCCGTACGCGCTCCTGGGCGGTCTGGTCACGCTGACACTGTTCACCTTCCACGGGACCGTGTTCGTGGGGCTCAAGACCGTCGGGGACATACGGGAGCGGGCGCGCAAGCTTTCGCTCGGGGTCGGGCTGGTGGCCGCCGTGGTGGCACTCGTCTTCCTGATCTGGACCCAGGCCGACAACGGCGACGCGAAGTCCCTGGCCGCGTTGATCGTGGCCGTGGTCGCCCTCGTCGCCGCGATCGCGGTGGCCCAGACGGGGCGCGAGGGCTGGGCGTTCGCACTGTCGGGGCTCACCATCGTGGCAGCCGTCGCGATGCTCTTCCTGACGCTCTTCCCGAACGTCATGCCGTCCTCGCTCAACCCGGACTGGAGCCTGACGGTCAGCAACGCCTCGTCGTCTCCTTACACCCTGAGGATCATGACCTGGTGCGCGGGAATCGCCACACCGATGGTCCTGCTCTACCAGTCGTGGACGTACTGGGTGTTCCGCAAGAGGATCGGTACGCATCACATCGCCGCGGATGTTGCGCACTGAGCCCGGCCTTATGGGCTGAATCCGACCTCATGGACCAAGTCCGATCCAAGAGCATGTTTCACGTGAAACATGCCGGATGAGCCAAGGGTGTGTTTCACGTGAAACCAATCGATCCGCGTCTGCTCCGCTACGCCCGCGCCACTCGCTTCTTCCTCCTGGCGGTCGTGGGGCTGGGCGCGGCCGGGGCGGCGCTGGTCATTGCCCAAGCGATGCTCATCGCCGAAGTGGTCGTCGGCGCTTTCCAGCACGGTCATTCGGTTTCCGAACTCCGGACGCCCCTGGTCCTACTGGTCGCGGTTGCCATCGGGCGAGCGGTTGTCTCCTGGCTCACCGAACTCGCCGCGCACCGGGCGAGCGCGGCGGTCAAGTCGGAGTTGCGGGGACGGTTGCTGGAGCGGGCCGCCGCGCTCGGCCCCGGGTGGTTGAGCGGGCAGCGAACCGGGTCGCTCGTCGCCCTCGCCACACGGGGAGTGGACGCGCTCGACGACTACTTCTCGCGCTATCTCCCCCAGTTGGGACTCGCGGTCGTGGTGCCCGTGGCCGTGCTCGCGCGGATCGTCACCGAGGACTGGGTGTCGGCGGCGATCATCGTCGTCACCCTGCCGCTCATCCCCGTCTTCATGGCGCTGATCGGCTGGGCGACCCGGTCCCAGATGGACCGTCAGTGGCGACTGCTGTCCCGGCTCTCGGGGCACTTCCTGGATGTGGTCGCCGGTCTGCCCACGCTCAAGGTCTTCGGGCGGGCCAAGGCACAAGCCGAGTCGATCCGGCGGATCACCGGCGAGTACCGCCAGGCGACCATGCGGACGCTGCGGATCGCATTCCTTTCGTCCTTCGCGCTGGAGCTGCTCGCCACGATCTCGGTCGCCCTGGTCGCGGTGACCATCGGGATGCGGCTCGTTCACGGCGACATGGATCTGTACGTCGGGCTCGTCATCCTCGTCCTCGCTCCCGAGGCGTATCTGCCACTGCGGCAGGTGGGGGCGCAGTACCACGCCGCCGCCGAGGGGCTCGCGGCGGCGGAGGAGATCTTCTCGGTGCTGGAGACCCCGGTGCCGCCCTCCGGTTCGCTCCTCGCGCCGGAGGGGGAGATCGGCTTCGAGGGAGTGACGGTCCGGTATCCGGGACGCTCCGGGGACGCGGTCTCCGATGTCTCCTTCTCGGTCGGGCCCGGTGAGACGGTGGCCCTCGTCGGACCGAGCGGTGTGGGCAAGTCCACGCTGCTGAACGTGCTGCTGGGGTTCGTGGAGCCCGCCGCGGGGCGGGTGCGGATCGGAGGAGTCGATCTCGCCGAGGCCGATGTGGAGGAATGGCAGTCCCGGGTGGCGTGGGTGCCTCAGCGGCCGCACCTCTACGCCGGCTCGATCGCCGAGAACGTACGGCTCGCCCGGCTCGACGCCGACGACGCGGCGGTGCGGCGGGCGCTGGCCGACGCGGGGGCGCTGGAGTTCGTGGACGCCCTGCCCGACGGGGTCGGGACGGTCCTCGGTGAGGACGGCAGCGGACTCTCCGCCGGGCAGCGTCAACGTCTCGCGCTGGCCCGGGCGTTTCTCGCGGACCGGCCCGTGCTGCTGCTCGACGAGCCGACGGCTTCGCTGGACGGGGCGACGGAGGCGGAGGTCGTGGCGGCGGTGCGCAGGCTCGCCGTCGGCCGGACGGTGCTGCTGGTGGTGCACCGGCCCGCGCTGCTGGAGGTGGCCGACCGGGTGGTGCGGCTCGAGGCCGCGGCGTCGGTCGTCGCGACGGGTACCGTCCACGGTGAGGGCACGAAGGAGCTCCCGACGGTCGAGCCGGAGGGCGTGCCCGCGGCCGCTACGGAAGAGGCCCACGCGGCCCCTCCGCGACGCGGAGGCGTGCTTGCCCGGGTCCGCGCGACGGCCGGCCCCCGGAGCGGTCGTTTCGCGCTCGCCCTTCTCCTCGGGAGCCTCGCCCTCGGAAGTGCCGTCGGGCTCATGGCCACCTCCGGGTGGCTGATCTCGCGGGCGTCGCAGCAGCCGCCGGTGATGTATCTGATGCTGGCCGTGACCGCCACGCGGGCGTTCGGGATCGGCCGGGCCGTCTTCCGGTACGCGGAGCGGCTCGTGTCGCACGACGCGGTGCTGCGGATGCTGGCCGACACCCGGGTCGCCGTCTACCGACGTCTTGAGCGCCTGGCCCCCGCCGGACTGCGCACGGCCCGGCGGGGCGACCTGCTGTCGCGGCTCGTGGCCGATGTGGACGCCCTGCAGGACTACTGGCTGCGGTGGCTGCTGCCCGCCGGGGCGGCGCTCCTCGTGTCCGCCGCCTCCGTCGGCTTCACCGCCTGGCTGCTCCCCGAGGCCGGGGCCGCCCTCGCCGCCGGGTTGCTGGCGGCCGGGGTCGGTGTCCCGCTGCTGACCGGCGGCGTGGCGCGCCGCGCGGAGCACCGGCTGTCCCCCGCTCGCGGCGCCCTGGCGACCCGGGTGACCGACCTCCTCACCGGGACGGCCGAGTTGACGGTCGCGGGCGCGCTGCCCACCCGTACGGCCGAGGCGCGACGGGCCGACACCGTGCTGACCCGCATCGCCTCCCGGGCCGCCACCGCGACCGCGCTCGGCGACGGGCTCACCGCGCTGGCGACCGGACTGACCGTCGCGGCGACCGCCCTCGTGGGCGCCCAGGCGGTCGCCGGCGGGCGCCTGAGCGGCGTGGCGATGGCCGTGGTCGTCCTCACCCCGCTGGCGGCGTTCGAGGCCGTCCTGGGGCTGCCGCTCGCCGTCCAGTACCGGCAGCGGGTGCGCAGGAGCGCGGAGCGTGTGTACGAGGTGCTGGACGCCCCCGATCCCGTACGCGAACCGGAGGTCCCGCAGTCGGCGCCCGCGACACCGTTCCCGCTGCGCGTACGGGGGCTCAGGGCGCGCCATGCCGGACAGGACCGGGACGCGCTCGCCGGCTTCGACCTGACCCTCGAACAGGGCCGCAGGGTCGCCGTCGTCGGCCCCTCCGGCTCCGGCAAGACCACGCTCGCACAGGTGCTGCTGCGGTTCCTGGACGCGGAGGCGGGGACGTACACCTTGGGCGGCACGGACGCGTACGGGATGGACGGGGACGACGTGCGCCGACTGGTCGGGCTCTGCGCCCAGGACGCGCACCTCTTCGACAGCACGGTGCGCGAGAACCTCCTGCTGGCCCGGAAGAACGCCACCGAGGCCGAGCTGCGCGACGCGCTCGCGCGGGCCCGGCTCCTGGAGTGGGCGGACGGACTGCCCGACGGGCTCGACACACTGATCGGCGAGCACGGGGCGCGGCTGTCCGGTGGTCAGCGCCAGCGGCTGGCGCTCGCTCGCGCGCTGCTGGCCGACTTCCCCGTGCTCGTCCTCGACGAGCCCGCGGAACACCTCGACCTGCCGACGGCCGACGCGCTCACCGCGGACCTGCTGACCGCGACCGAGGGCCGTACGACGCTGCTGATCACGCATCGGCTGGCCGGTCTCGCGGCGGTGGACGAGGTGATCGTGCTGGCGGCGGGGCGGGTGGCCCAGCGGGGTGCGTACGCGGAGCTGTCGGTGGTGGAGGGGCCGTTGCGGGAGATGCTGGAACGGGAGGCTGCAGGGGATCTGTTGGTCGGGGCGGCGGCGCGCTAGCGACTCCCCGGGCAAGGGTCCGGCTTTCCGGCCTAAACAGTCCGACTTTCCGCTCCAAAGGGGACTAACTACTCTCGAGGCATGTCAATGGTCCCCGCCTCCCCCCGCCCGGACGGCGGCCCGGACGTGCCGCGGCTGCTGGAGGCGGTGCGGTCGATCGGGTCGGGGCTGGAGCTGCACTCGACGCTGGACCGGATCTGCGAGAAGGCGGCCGAGCTGGCGGACGCGCGCTACGCCGCCATCGGAGTCGTGGCGGAAGACGGTGAGGGACTCGCGGACTTCGTCTTCCACGGCGTCGACGAGGAGACCGCTCGGCGGATCGGGCAGCTGCCCGACGGACACAAGGGGCTGCTCGGGGCGCTCATCCACGACCCGGCGCCGGTACGGCTCGCGCGGCTGGACGAGGACGCGCGCGCGTGCGGATTCCCGGAGCACCATCCGGCGATGCGCAGTTTCCTGGGGGCTCCGATCCGGGTGCGGGGGGAGATCTTCGGGAATCTGTACCTGGCCGAGAAACGCGACGGTGGCCCGTTCACCGACGACGACCTCAAGATGGTCCGCGTGCTGGCCGCGGAGGCGGGTATCGCGATCGGCAACGCCCGGCTGTACGAGGCCGCCCAGCAGCGCGAGCGGTGGATCGACGGCTCGGTGGCCGTGACCCGGGCACTCCTGTCGGCCGACGACGCCGAGGACGCGCTCCAGGTCGTCGCGGAACAGGCCCGCAGACTCTCCGGATCGGTGGCCGGGATCGTGCTGCTGCCCGCCGTGGAGGGAGGTCTGGAGATCAGCGCGGTCGCCAAGGACCGCCCGTCCCAGGTGCTGGGAGCCGTCGTCCCGCCGGAGAGCGAACTGGTCGCCGAACTCCTCGACGGAGAGGCCGTGTTCCTCGACGACGCGGCCACCGACCCGCGCATGGTCACCGACTTCGCCCGCGAGTACGGGCCGACGATGATGCTTCCCCTGCAGAGCGACGGCCGTCTCCTGGGAGCCCTCGTCACTCCCCGGGAACGGGGCGGGCGTCCTTTCACCGAGACCGAGCGCACCCTCGCCGCGCACTTCGCCTCGCAGGCCGCGCTCGCGCTGATGATGGCCGAGGCACAGCGCGACCGGGAGCGGCTCGCGGTCTACGAGGACCGTGACCGGATCGCCCGTGACCTGCACGACCTCGTCATCCAGCGGCTGTTCGCCACCGGGATGATGCTGGAGAGCGCACAGCGGAACTCGGCCGTGCCCGAGGTGCGGCAGGGCGTCGAAAAGGCGGTCGACGAACTCGACGTCACCATCCAGGAGATCCGCACCGCCGTCTTCGCGCTCCAACAGGAACCTGCCGAAGTGCCGTCCGGGCTGCGCACCCGGGTGCTGCGGGAGATCAACATGGCCGCCGTGCCGCTCGGCTTCAAGCCCACGCACCGCTTTGTCGGGCCCGTCGACACGGCGGTCGGTGAACTCACGGGCAAGAACCTCATCGCGGCCCTGCGCGAGGCGCTGTCCAACGCCTTCCGGCATGCCGGGGCCTCCCGCATCGACGTCGTCGTCGACGCGTCCGTCGTCCTGCCGGACGGTCGGCAGGGTGTCCGGCTGACCGTCGAGGACAACGGCATCGGCATCCCCGAGGGCGGCCGGCGCAGCGGCCTGCGCAACCTCGGGCGGCGCGCCGAGTCGCTGGGCGGCGACAGCTGGTACGGACCGGGGCCCGGAGGCGACGGCGACGGTACGACGGTGGTGTGGCAGGCGCCGCACGTTCCGCAGGCGGAACCGCTTTAGAACCCCGGGCCGCTGTGGAACCGCCGGTCCTGCCCAGCCGCTCCTGCATGCCCAGCCGCGCCTACAACCGCTCGGCGAGGATCTTCTCTATGACGACCGCCACCCCGTCCTCGTTGTTGGCGACCGTGCGACCGGAGGCCGCGGCGATCACGGCGGGGTGCGCGTTGCCCATCGCGTATGACGTGCCCGCCCAGGTCAGCATCTCGACGTCGTTCGGCATGTCTCCGAAGGCGACGACCTCCTCGGGGGAGATGCCGCGCTCGGCGCAGCACAGTTCGAGCGTGCTGGCCTTGGAGACGCCGGGACCGCTGATCTCCAGCAGGGCGCTGGGGCTGGAGCGGGTGATGGTGGCGCGGTCGCCGACGGCGCGACGGGCCACGGTGAGGAAGGCGTCGGGGTCGAGCTCGCGGTGGAAGGCGAGGATCTTGAGCACCGGTTCGCCGGCGCCGGGGGCGTCCGGGGCCAGGAGTTGCTCGGCGGGCGCGAGGGTGTCGGGGATCTCCATGTGCAGCTTGGGGTACGCGGGCTCCTGGTAGAAGCCGTACGTCTGCTCGACGGCGAACACGGTGCCCGGCGCGGCCTCCCGCAGCAGTCGTACGGCGTCGAGCGCGTTCTCCCGCGCCAGCTCCCGGACCTTGACGAACCGGTGGGCGCCGGGGCCGCCGTGCAGGTCGACCACGGCGGCGCCGTTGCCGCAGATCGCCAGGCCGTGGCCGTGGACGTGGTCGCTGACGACGTCCATCCAGCGGGCCGGGCGGCCGGTCACGAAGAAGACCTCGATGCCGGCCTCCTCGGCGGCGGCGAGGGCGGCGACCGTGCGCTCGGACACGGACTTGTCGTCGCGCAGGAGGGTGCCGTCGAGGTCCGTGGCGATCAGGCGCGGCGGAAGGGCGGCTGCCGGGGTCTCTGGCTGTCGGGTCGCTGAGGTCACCGGGCCATTCTCGCGCATATGCCCGCACGGCCGTGCGGGAGCCCGCACAGGTGAGTGGTTACCGCTCTCACCAGTACCGTTACACCCCGTTGTCGCCATCCGCGGTGGCTCTGGCCGTCAGGCCAGCTGCGCCGGGGCCTCCATGGCGATGCGCTCGAAGACCTTCTCGTCCGCGGCGAAGTCCGAGTCGGGGATGGGCCAGTGGATCACGATGTCGGTGAAGCCCAGCTCCGCGTGCCGGCCCGCGAAGTCGACGAACGCGTCGAGGGACTCCAGCGGACGGCCACGGTCCGGGGTGAAGCCGGTGAGCAGGATCTTGTCGAGTTCGGACACGTCACGGCCGACCGCGGCGCAGGCGGCGGCCAGCTTCTCCACCTGTCCGTGAATGGCCTGAACCGACTGTTCAGGGGTGCCCGTTTCGTACAACTTGGGGTCACCGGTCGTCACCCAGGCCTGTCCGTGGCGGGCGGCGAGCTTCATGCCGCGCGGGCCGGTGGCGGCCACCGCGAAGGGCAGTCGGGGCCGCTGGACACAGCCCGGGATGTTGCGCGCCTCGTGTGCCGAGTAGAAGTCGCCGTCGTAGGAGACCGAGTCCTCGGTGAGGAGGCGGTCGAGCAGCGGTACGAACTCGCCGAAGCGGCCGGCGCGCTCGCGCGGGGTCCAGGGCTCCTGGTCGCTCTTCAGAAGCGTCGTGGCGTCGAATCCGTTGCCGCCCGCGCCGATGCCCAGGGTGATCCGGCCGTTCGAGATGTCGTCGAGGGAGATCAGTTCCTTGGCGAGGGTCACCGGGTGCCGGAAGTTCGGCGAGGTCACGAGCGTGCCCAGACGGAGCCGGTCGGTGGCGGCGGCCGCGGCGGTGAGCGTGGGCACGGCACCGAACCAGGGGCCGTCCCGGAAGGTCCGCCACGACAGGTGGTCGTACGTGAACGCGGTGTGGAAGCCGAGCTGCTCCGCACGCTGCCAGGCGGCGCGCCCGCCCTCGTGCCAGCGGAGGTACGGCAGGATCACAGTGCTCAGACGCAGACTCATGCATCGAGCGTAAGCGGAGCCGCGGGGTGGTCGTGGCCACCGCGTGATCGCTCCACCGGTGCCCCTTGGCCGGCCGGTCGGCGGACGATCAGTGCGGGCCGGGGAAGCGCAGGTAGTTCGGCGGCACGGCCTCGGTGAGCCACACCCCGTTCGCGCTGACCCGGAAGACATGGCCGTCGCGGTGCATGGCGGCGGCGTCCACGCCGAGCACGACGGGCCGGCCGCGGCGGGCGCCGACGCGGGTGGCGGTCTCGCGGTCGGGCGAGAGATGCACGTCGTGCCGGTTCATGGGCCGCAGGCCCTCGGCCCGGATCGCGTCCAGATTGCGGGCGATGGTCCCGTGGTAGAGGTACTCCGGCGGAGTCGCCGGGGGCAGTCCGAGGTCGACCTCGACGGAGTGGCCCTGGCTGGCGCGGATGCGGGTGCCCTCCACGGCGAAGCGCCGCTTGTCGTTCGTGGCCACCACATGGTCGAGTTCCTCGCGGGTGATCCGGAAGCCGTGCTCCGCCGCCGCCGCGATCAGCGTGTCGATCTCGACCCAGCCCCCCTCACCGAGCGTGAGCCCGATCCGCTCGGGCTGATGCCGCAGATGCTTCGAGAGGTACTTCGACACCTTCACGGTGCGTCTTTCATCCATCGGTTCGTTCATCCTGCCAGCGTGCCTGGCGAGAGGTGGATCACGCATTTGATTTTGGCTCGGAGGTTTGATCCACAAGCAAGTCCGGTTATCCACAGGCGAATTGACGAATCTGTGGACAACGCGCGGGAGATTTAGGGCGTTTCATCAACAGTATTGTGATTGTTGTAATTTGAGGTGAGATGGTCCAATGTCCTGGCCTGGACCTCTCGTTCGACGGAAGCCGCGACGAAGGCCGCCACCTGCTCGGATCCAACCAGGGTCTCCAAGGCCCGCATTGTGGCGACCGGGAGCTGAACGGAACACGTCTCGTCCATAGCGTCTTGGGACGACCCCGCCCCAAGACGTTCACGCAGGTGTCGCGTCGCGAACAGCCGCATGGCGCGGGCCAGTTCCGCGTCCACCGTCTGCTGCGCGAGCGGTCGCAGACGGCGTACCAGGGCGGCCGCTTCGGCCGCTTCCGCGTCGCTCGGCGGATGCTCACCGAGGTAGCGCGCGAAGACGTGCTCGGTCGTGAACTCCAGGAAACGCGCGGCGATGTGCTCGACCTTGCCCCTCAACTCCCGCAGATGGCCCGAGATCGCGGACAGCGGAACGCCCGCCGTATACAACTCCACTGCCACGGCCAGCTCTTGAGGGCTCGGGACCAGGTACACCTCGCCCTCGCCGGGGACGCGCTCCAGCACTCCGAGCTCCACCGCCTCCGCCACCGCCGCGTCGTCCGGACTGCCACCGAACCGCTCGTCCAGCTCGGCCCGCGACATGCGCACGGCCTCCTCGTCGGTCCACGGTCCGTCGACCTCCGCGACCAGCCCGAGGATCCCGCCCAGCCCCCGGCCCGCGTCCCAGGCCTCCAGGAGTTCCTTGATGGAGGCCAGGGTGTAGCCGCGGTCCAGGAGGTCGGCGATCTGCCGCAGCCGGGCCAGATGCGCGTCCGCGTACACGTTGGCGCGACCGCGCCGCTCGGGGCGGGGGAGCAGCCCGCGGTCCTGGTAGGCGCGGATCGTCCGGACCGTGGCGCCGCTGTGATGCGACAGATCCTCGATGCGGTACGCGACCCGGACCGGCTCGTCGTTCACGCTGCCTGCCTCCCGACCCCCTGGGTACTACGCGACGGCCCCGCGCGGCGAGCCCTCCTGCGAGGGATGGTACGACCGCCGCGGACAGCGGGACATGGCCGTGCCGAGCTCCTCCCGAGTGGGCAACAGGCCCTTGCGTACAGCCCTGTTGCAGGCGCCCACGAACCTCACAGCGGTGGCTCCATCCGCGCGAACGCGCGAAGCGCCCTCGGCGCCAGCCGGGACATCAGGCGCCCACCGCGCGCCTCGGGGGTGACGGGCACGACCGCCTGGTTGCGGACGACCGCGCGCAGGATCGCGTCGGCCACCTTCTCCGGCGGGTAGTTGCGCAGCCCGTACAGCCGCGCCGACTTCTTCTGGCGGCGCTTCTCCTCGCTCGCGTCCACCCCGGCGAAGTGCGCGGTCGAGGTGATGTTCGTGTTCACGAAACCCGGGCAGATCGCCGAGACGCCGATGCCCTGCCCGGCCAACTCCGCGCGCAGGCACTCGCTGAGCATCAGCACGGCCGCCTTCGAGGTGCTGTAGGCGGGCAGCGCCTTCGAGGGCAGGTACGCCGCCGCCGACGCGGTGTTGACGATGTGGCCGCCCTGCCCACGCTCGGCCATCTGCCTGCCGAAGAGCCGGCAGCCGTGGATCACGCCCCACAGATTGACGTCGAGAACCTTCTTCCAGTCCTCCGGAGTCGTGTCGAAGAAGGACCCGGACAGTCCGATCCCGGCGTTGTTCACCAGCACGTCCACCACGCCGTACGCGCCGGCGACCCTTTCGGCGAGCTTCTCCATGGCCTGCTCGTCGGAGACGTCGACCGTCTCGGCCCACGCTTCGGGGGAGCCGATCAGCCGGGACATCTCCGCCGTGCGCGCCGCGCCCTCCGCGTCCCGGTCGACGGCCACCACGCGCGCGCCGGCCTCGGCGAACGCCAGGGCGGTGGCCCGCCCGATGCCGCTGCCCGCGCCGGTGACCAGCACGAGCTGCCCGCCGAACCGGTCGGCGTACCTGCCCGAGGCGATGGTGTCCCGCACCGGCACGCCGTCCTCGTTGGCGCGCACGAAGTCCGCGATCCAGGAGGCCAGTTGGTCGGGCCGCGTACGCGGGATCCAGTGTTTGTCCGGGAGGGTGCGACGCACCAGCTGCGGGGCCCACTCCTCCAGGTCGTCGTAGAGCCGCTCGGAGAGGAACCCGTCCCCCAGGGGTGTGACGAGCTGCACGGGCACGTGCGCGTAGGCGTCCGGGCGTGGCCTGCTCAGCCGGGGCCGTACGTTGTCGCGGTACAGCCATGCGCCGTGCGCCGCGTCCGTCGGCAGCGAGGAGGTCGGATAGTCCCCCGCGGGCACCTTCTCGACCCGCCGCAGGATCTTCGGCCACTGCTTGCCGAGGGGGCCGCGCCAGGCGAGCTCCGGCAGCACGGGCGTGTGCAGCAGATACACGTACCAGGACTTGGCGCCCTGGCCGAGGAGCTGGCCGACCCGGCGCGGGGTGGGCCGCCGCACACGCTGCTTGATCCAGTGGCCGAAGTGGTCGAGGGACGGCCCGGACATGGAGGTGAAGGAGGCGATCCGGCCCTGGGTGCGCGCGACCGTGACGAACTCCCAGGACTGCACCGAACCCCAGTCGTGCCCCACCAGGTGCACCGGGCGGTCGGGGCTCACCGCGTCGACGACGGCCAGGAAGTCGTCCGTCAGCTTCTCCAGAGTGAACCCGCCCCGCAGTGGCTGCGGGGCCGTCGATCCGCCGTGGCCACGGACGTCGTACAGCACCACGTGGAAACGCTCCGCGAGACGGGTCGCGACCTCGGACCAGACCTCCTTGGAGTCCGGATAGCCGTGCACGAGCACCACCGTGGGCCTCGCCCGATCGCCCAGCTCGGCGACGCACAGCTCGATCCCGCCCGTCCGCACCCGGCGCTCGCGCGCGCCTTCGAGAGTCACGAGAGTCACTTCTCCTTCGTCCAGCGCCGCACGGTACGTGTCCGTAACGTGACACTGGCGAATGTGACAGTTGTTAGAGGCTGCGTCAATAGACTTGCGCGGCACCTGTGGACAACCGGTCCGATGTGGATAGACCCCCGCCGGTTGTTCGACTTCAGGGGGACCCCTACGGGCCCGTACGACTGGAGTCTGACGCGGATCCAGCTCCGTGGGTTGACGACCGCTGTGGCGTGCGCCACTACCTTCGACAACGTGACTGTGATCGCGACCGAAAGCCTGAGCAAGCGGTACCCACGGGTGACCGCTCTTGACCGGCTCTCCGTGGACGTCGGACCCGGTGTGACCGGACTCGTCGGAGCCAACGGAGCCGGCAAGTCCACACTGATCAAGATCCTGCTGGGTCTCTCCCCCGCCACCGAGGGCCGCGCCGAAGTGCTCGGACTCGATGTCGCCACCCAAGGCGGCGCCATCCGCGAGCGGGTCGGGTACATGCCCGAGCACGACTGCCTGCCCCCCGACGTCTCGGCCACCGAGTTCGTCGTCCACATGGCGCGCATGTCCGGGCTCCCGCCGGCCGCGGCCCGCGAGCGCACCGCGGACACCCTGCGCCACGTCGGACTGTACGAGGAGCGCTACCGCCCCATCGGTGGCTACTCGACGGGCATGAAGCAGCGCGTCAAGCTCGCGCAGGCCCTCGTCCACGACCCCCAGCTGGTCTTCCTCGACGAGCCGACCAACGGCCTCGACCCGGTCGGCCGCGACGAGATGCTCGGCCTGATCCGCCGTATCCACACCGAGTTCGGGATCTCGGTCCTGGTCACCTCGCACCTGCTGGGCGAGCTGGAGCGCACCTGCGACCACGTCGTGGTCGTCGACGGCGGCAAGCTGCTGCGGTCCAGCTCCACCACGGACTTCACCCAGACCACGACGACCCTCGCCATCGAGGTCACCGACACCGACGAGCACCCGGACGGCACCAGCGCGGTCCGCGAGGCGCTCCACGCGCGCGGGGTCGAGACCCACGACGGCAGCGGGCTGCCGGGCGCCGGTCACATCCTGCTGCTGACCGCCGAGGGCGAGGAGACCTACGACCTCGTCCGCGACGTCGTCGCCGACCTCGGCCTCGGCCTGATCCGGATGGAACAGCGCCGGCACCACATCGCGGAGGTCTTCCGCGAGGAACAGACGGACGGGACGGACGTGCAGGGCGTACGGAAGGAGGCAGTGGGCCATGGCAGTTGAGCAGTCCCTCACCCCCCGCGGTGAGCAGACCCGGATCCACGACATCGGCTACCGCCACTACGACGGCCCGCGCCTGGGCCGCGCCTACGCCCGCCGCTCGCTGTACTCGCAGTCCCTGCGCGGCTCCTACGGCCTGGGCCGCTCGGTCAAGTCCAAGGTGCTGCCGATGCTGCTCTTCGTGGTGATGTGCGTCCCCGCACTCATCATGGTGGCCGTCGCGGTCGCCACCAAGGCGAAGGCCCTGCCGGTCGACTACACGCGCTACGCGGTCATCATGCAGGCCGTCATCGGCCTGTACGTCGCCTCACAGGGACCGCAGTCCGTCTCGCGCGACCTGCGCTTCAAGACCGTGCCGCTGTACTTCTCACGCCCCATCGAGACCGTCGACTACGTACGCGCCAAGTACGCGGCGCTGGCCTCGGCGCTGTTCGTCCTGACGGCCGCGCCGCTGATCGTGCTCTACGTAGGGGCGCTTCTGGCGAAGCTCGACTTCGCCGACCAGACGAAGGGCTTCGGACAGGGGCTGGTCTCCGTGGCGCTGCTGTCGCTTCTCTTCGCCGGGATCGGCCTGGTCATCTCGTCGGTCACCCCGCGCCGCGGCTTCGGCATCGCGGCCGTCATCGCTGCGCTGACCATCTCCTACGGAGCCGTGTCGACCGTCCAGGCCATCGCCTTCGAACAGTCCAGCTCCTCGGCCGTGCCCTGGCTCGGCCTCTTCTCTCCCATCACGCTCATCGACGGGGTGCAGACGGCCTTCCTCGGCGCCACCTCCGCCTTCCCCGGCGGGGAGGGCCCCTCGTCCGGACAGGGAGTCGTCTACCTCGTCGTCGTCCTGGGGCTCATCGCGGGCTCCTACGGCCTCCTGATGCGCCGCTACCGAAAGGTCGGGCTGTGACCACGCTCAACATCGACCATGTCTCGCGCTGGTTCGGCAACGTGGTGGCGGTCAACGACATCACGATGACGATCGGCCCCGGCGTCACCGGCTTGCTCGGCCCGAACGGCGCCGGGAAATCCACCCTCATCAACATGATGGGCGGCTTCCTCGCCCCCTCCACCGGCACCGTCACCCTCGACGGCCGACAGGTCTGGCGCAACGAAGAGATCTACAAGCACATCGGCATCGTCCCGGAGCGCGAGGCGATGTACGACTTCCTCACGGGCCAGGAATTCGTCGTCGCCAACGCCGAGTTGCACGGCCTCGGAGCGAAGGCCGCCCAGCGGGCGCTCGCCACGGTCGAGATGGAGTACGCGCAGGACCGCAAGATCTCGACGTACTCCAAGGGCATGCGGCAGCGCGTGAAGATGGCCTCCGCGCTCGTCCACGACCCGTCCCTGCTGCTGCTCGACGAGCCCTTCAACGGCATGGACCCGCGCCAGCGCATGCAACTCATGGACCTGCTGCGCCGCATGGGCGACGAGGGCCGCACGGTGCTGTTCTCGTCCCACATCCTCGAAGAGGTCGAACAGCTCGCCGCCCACATCGAGGTGATCGTCGCGGGACGGCACGCGGCCAGCGGCGACTTCCGCCGCATCCGGCGCCTGATGACCGACCGCCCGCACCGCTACCTGGTGCGCTCCAGCGACGACCGGGCACTGGCCGCCGCGCTGATCGCCGATCCGTCGACGTCCGGCATCGAAGTGGACCTGGCCGAGGGCGCGTTGCGCATCCAGGCGGTCGACTTCGGCCGGTTCACCGCGCTGCTGCCGCGCGTCGCGCGCGAGCACGGCATCCGGCTGCTCACGGTCTCGCCGTCCGACGAGTCCCTCGAGTCCGTCTTCTCGTATCTCGTCGCGGCGTAGGAGGCCAAGATGTACGACCCCACAGTCGCCCGGCTCACCTATCGAGCCCTGCTCGGCCGCCGCCGGGCCCTCATTCTCAGTGCGCTGCCCGTCCTGCTCATCGTGATCTCCGCGGCCGTACGCAGCTTCGCCGGAGCCGACGACCAGGTGGCATCGGACCTGCTCGGCGGCTTCGCGCTCGCCACGATGGTGCCGATCATCGGCGTCATCGCCGGCACCGGCGCGATCGGCCCCGAGATCGACGACGGCTCGGTGGTGTATCTGCTGGCCAAGCCCCTGAAGCGGCCGACGATCATCTTCACCAAGCTGATCGTCGCGATCGCCGTCACCATGGCGTTCTCCGCCCTGCCGACGTTCATCGCGGGCATGATCCTGAACGGCAACGGCCAGCAGGTCGCCGTCGCCTACACCGTGGCGGCGCTGGTCGCCTCGATCGCGTACGCCGCGCTGTTCCTGCTGCTCGGGACGGTCACCCGGCACGCGGTGGTGTTCGGGCTCGTCTACGCGCTGGTCTGGGAGGCCCTGTTCGGGTCGCTGGTGTCCGGCGCGCGCACGCTCAGCGTCCAGCAGTGGGCGCTCGCCGTGGGCCACAAGGTCACCGGCGGCGACCTCGTCACCTCGGACGTGGGCCTGCCCACCGCGACGGTGCTCCTGGTCGTGGTCACCGTGCTCGCCACCTGGTACGCCGGGCAGCGGCTGCGGTCGCTGACGCTGGCCGGCGAGGAGTGAGCCGGGGGTGCCACGCGCGCGTGCCGGTTGTCGCCAAGCACGCGCGGGTGGCGCCCCCCTTTTTTCTTGACAGTGGCTTCACCTCTGTCCCGGCACACTGGGCAGAGGGACGCGCGGCTAGGAGGAACGGGGATGGCGGAACCGCAAGGTGAGGGACAGAGGGAGACCGAGGACGTCTGGGACGGCCTCGTACTTGACGAGAGCTTCATACGGTCGGCGGAGACGACCGAGCCGTCCGCCCGCGCCCGTATGCTCGCCGCCCGCTGGCGCGAAGGGGGACCCGACCCGCAGCCCTGGCGCTCCGACGAGCCGCCCGCGGGGTGGTTCTTCAGCAAGGCACGTCGGCGCAGGTGGCGCCGCCGATAACCCCCCTTGAGCCGCCGACGCCCCCTTTGAGGGGCGGCTTTATTCAGTGGCGCCCAAGTCGGCGTACGGGCACAGTAGTTATGTCCACGTCGCCGCATCGAGTCGGCGCCACGTTCTGGGAGAGGAGCGCGACGATGCCCATGAGTAGCAGTCCGTCGAGCTCCCTACAGGGCAGCCCGCGGCAGGCTCAGGAGTAGTTACCCCTCCGTGGAGCCCGCCCGCACGGGGGGCTGCCCGGGGCGGCCGCTTCGAGCGCGCGTACGCCGCGCGGGCCGCCCACCCGGAGGATTGGCCGAGAGGTAAGGCACCGGCTTGCTAAGCCGTGGTCGGGGTCAACCCCGCGCGCGTTCGATCCGCGCATCCTCCGCGAGACGTTGTCACAGGGACTCGGCAGAGTCGGGGCCCGACGGGGCAGCCGGCGCCCGCAGGCCGTGCCCTCACCCGCTAACCCAGCAACCGCTCCAGCACCACCGCGATGCCGTCCTCCTCGCTCGAGGACGTCACCTCGTCCGCGACAGCCTTGAGCTCGTCGTGGGCGTTCGCCATCGCCACGCCGCGAGCCGCCCAGGCGAACATCGGGATGTCGTTGGGCATGTCACCGAAGGCGATCGTGTCCGCGGCCTTCACACCGAGCCGACGGGCGGCGAGGGACAGCCCCGTGGCCTTGGAGAGGCCGAGGGGAAGGAGTTCCACTATCCCCGCGCCCGCCATGGTGACGCCGACCAGGCCGCCCGCGACCTTGGCGGCCACCGCGGCCAGTTCGTCGTCGGAGAGCGTGGGGTGCTGCACGTACACCTTGTTCAGAGGGGCCGACCAGAGGTCCGTCACGTCCCTGATCGGGACGACCGGGAGCGAACCGTCCTGCCTGCGGTAGCCGGGGCCGACCAGCACCTCGCCGTCGAGCCCGTCGCGGCTCGCGGCCAGCAGCAGCGGGCCGACCTCCGCCTCGATCTTGGCGAGCGCGAGCCCGGCCAGCTGCCGGTCCAGCGTCACCGAGGTGAGCAGCCGATGCTCCCCCGCGTCGTACACCTGTGCGCCCTGGCCGCACACCGCGAGGCCCGCGTAGCCGAGGTCGTCGAGGATGTGCCGGGTCCAGGGCACCGCGCGCCCGGTGACGACGATGTGCGCGGCGCCCGCCGCGGTCACCGCGGCGAGTGCCTCACGCGTGCGCTCCGAGACCGTCTCGTCGGAACGCAGCAGCGTGCCGTCGAGGTCGGTCGCGACGAGCTTGTAGGGGAACGATCCGGTCGGACCGGTGGATCCGGTCGGACCGGTCGACCCGGCGGCGGCGGTCACTTGGAGATCGGCTCCAGCACCTCACGGCCGCCCAGGTACGGACGCAGCACCTCGGGCACCCGCACGGAGCCGTCGGCCAGCTGGTGGTTCTCCAGGATCGCCACGATCGTGCGCGGGACGGCACACAGCGTGCCGTTCAGCGTGGCGAGCGGCTGGACCTTCTTGCCGTCGCGCATGCGCACGGACAGGCGGCGGGCCTGGAAGCCGTCACAGTTCGAGGCCGAGGTCAGCTCGCGGTACTTGCCCTGGGTCGGGATCCACGCCTCGCAGTCGAACTTGCGGGACGCCGAGGAACCGAGGTCGCCCGAGGCCACGTCGATGACCTGGAAGGGCAGCTCGAGGCCGGTCAGCCACTGCTTCTCCCAGTCCAGGAGCCGCTTGTGCTCGTTCTCCGCGTCCGCGGGGTCGACGTACGAGAACATCTCGACCTTGTCGAACTGGTGCACGCGGAAGATGCCGCGGGTGTCCTTGCCGTAGGTGCCGGCCTCGCGGCGGAAGCACGGCGAGAAGCCGGCGTAGCGCATCGGGAGCTGGTCGGCGTCGAGGATCTCGTCCATGTGGTACGCCGCGAGCGGGACCTCGGAGGTGCCGACCAGGTAGTAGTCGTCCTTCTCCAGGTGGTACACGTTCTCCGCGGCCTGGCCGAGGAAGCCGGTGCCCTCCATGGCGCGCGGGCGGACCAGGGCCGGGGTCAGCATCGGGGTGAAGCCGGCCTCGGTGGCCTGCGCGATCGCCGCGTTGACGAGGGCGAGCTCCAGGAGCGCGCCGACACCCGTCAGGTAGTAGAAGCGCGAGCCGGAGACCTTGGCGCCCCGCTCGACGTCGATGGCGCCGAGCGCCTCGCCGAGCTCCAGGTGGTCCTTGGGCTCGAAGCCCTCGGCACCGAAGTCGCGGATCGTGCCGTGCGTCTCCAGGACGACGAAGTCCTCCTCGCCGCCGACCGGGACGTCCGGGTGGACCAGGTTGCCGAGCTGGAGGAGCAGACGCTTGGTCTCCTCGTCCGCCTCGTGCTGTTCGGCGTCGGCGGTCTTGACGGCGGCGGCGAGCTCCCCGGCCTTCTTCAGCAGCTCGGCCTTCTCGTCGCCGGATGCCTTGGGGATCAGCTTTCCGAGCGACTTCTGCTCGGATCGGAGCTCGTCGAAGCGGACGCCGGACGACCTGCGCCGCTCGTCGGCGGAGAGGAGGGAGTCGACGAGGGCGACGTCCTCTCCACGGGCGCGCTGGGAGGCGCGAACACGGTCGGGGTCCTCACGGAGCAGGCGAAGGTCAATCACCCCTCAAGGCTACCGGTGCGCGCTTCCGGCCATCGACTCGATATTCCGCTCCGTCACTTCTGTGACGTTATGAGTGAAATGCCGTATCGATATTCCTTGATCGCCAATGATCACCCATGAGTGCCGATCCGCGTCAATAAAAGGGACGGTACTCCCTGAAACGGGGCAGACGGTAATCAGGGGGTTGACTGGATTCCCTTGTGGGGAGCGGTACTTGAGGAGGGGTTGTCCACAGGGATCCACGCTCCCGCAGAGTTATCCACAGGCTGTGCGGAAGATCTGTGGACTTCGGAGGTGATCGTTCCGAAAGCCGCATGTGGGGCGAAGAATTCCCGGGTCAAACCATCCGTACACCCACGTTCGAGTGGAAATGCTTCGCTCCAAAGGATTGATCAAGGGAAAAGAGTGGACGAGGGGTGACGTGCGGGGCTGTGGACGAACTTGGGCCCTGTAGGCCGATTTGTCGATGATGCAATGCTTCGTTGTCGACTTGTCCCCAGGTCGAGAAGCACACCTGTGGATAACGTCTGTGGATGACGAAAATCGGCAGGTAGGACTGGTGGAATGCGGAGAAGAGCAGTGGAAAAGCCCGCGCCGACGAGCCGCCGACGCGGGAACCCGAAGGGGCCTGATCCGCTCTAGAACCGTCCGTCCTGGCAGCGTGCCAGCCAGTCCGACGCCGCCGAGAACGCACTGTCCGACGTCCCGGGCCGCAGCGGCCGTACGCCCTCCAGGGCGACCCCGGCCCGCGGATAGGACCCGAGGAAGCGCACCTGGGGGCTGATGCGTTTGAGGCCCATCAGCGCCTCGCCCACACGGCGGTCGGTGATGTGGCCCTCGGCGTCCACGGAGAAGCAGTAGTTGCCGATGCCCTGGCCGGTCGGCCGTGATTCGATCCGCATCAGGTTGACGCCGCGCACGGCGAACTCCTGGAGCAGTTCGAGCAGCGCACCCGGGTGGTCGTCGCCGAGCCAGATGACCACGGACGTCTTGTCGGCGCCGGTCGGGGCCGCGGGCCGGGCCGGACGGCCGACCAGTACGAAGCGGGTCTCGGCGTTCGCCGCGTCGTGGATCTCGGTGACCAGCGGCTCGAGCCCGTAGGTCGCCGCCGCGAACTCGCCCGCGAAGGCCGCGTCGTACCGGCCCTCCTGGACCAGCCGGGCACCGTCCGCGTTCGAGGCCGCCGACTCCCACACGGTGTTCGGCAGGTGGGCGCCGAGCCAGTTGCGTACCTGCGGCTGGGCGATCGGGTGGCCGGTGACCGTCTTGATGTCCTTCAGGGCCGTGCCGGGCCTGACCAGCAGGGCGAAGGCGATCGGCAGGACGACCTCGCGGTAGATCATCAGCGGCTCGCCCTTGGCGAGCTCGTCGAGGGTGGCGGTGACACCGCCCTCGACCGAGTTCTCGATCGGGACGAGGGCGCCCGCGGCCTCGCTCGCGCGCACGGCGTCGAGCGCGGCCGGCACGGACACCATGGGTACCAGCTCCCGTGTCGCGGCTTCCGGGAGCGTACGGAGGGCGGCCTCGGTGAACGTTCCCTCGGGGCCGAGATAGGTGTAGCGCGTCGCCGACATACCCGTCACCCTAATGGGCCCCGTCCCGCACGGATCACCCTTCCAGCAGCCGTTGCCCCACGTACTCCCCCTCCGCTGCCCCGCCCGGCACCGCGAACAGCCCGCTCGCCTCGTGGCGGATGAAGGTCGACAGGGCGTCGCCGCGATCGAGCTTGCGCTGCACCGGGACGAAGCCACGCAGCGGATCCGCCTGCCAGCAGACGAAGAGCAGGCCCGCGTCGGGCACCCCGTCCGTGTCGAAGCCGTCGTGGAAGGAGAACGGGCGGCGCAGCATCGCGGCGCCGCCGTTCTGGTCGGGCCGGGTGATCCGGGCGTGCGCGTTCAGGGGGACGACCAGGTTGCCGTCGGCGTCGGTCTTGTCGAGGTTCATCGCGGTCGTCTCCGCGCCACCGGTCAGCGGCGCCCCGGTGGACTTCTTCCGCCCTACGACGTCCTCCTGGGCCTTGATCGACAGCTTCTCCCAGTCGTCCAGGAGCATCCGGATGCGGCGTACGACGGCGTAGGAGCCGTTCACCATCCAGGCCGGGTCGCCGGCGGCCGGCACGAAGATGCGCCGGTCGAAGTCGGACTCGGACGGCTTCGGATTGCGGGTGCCGTCGATCTGGCCCATCAGGTTGCGGGCCGTCATCGGCTGGGCCGTGGCGCCGGGCGAGCGGTTGAAGCCGTTCATCTGCCAGCGCACCCGGGCCGCGCTGCCCGCGTCCTTCTGGAGCGTGCGCAGGGCATGGAAGGCGACCAGGGCGTCGTCGGCGCCGATCTGCACCCACAGGTCGCCGTTGCTGCGCGTCTTGTCGAGGTGGTCGGAGGAGAAGTCGGGCAGTGGGTCGAGGGCGACCGGGCGCTGCTTCTCCAGGTCCGTCCGGGCGAAGAAGCTGTTTCCGAAGCCGAAGGTGACCGTCAGGGACGACGGTCCGGCGTCACGGGCGACGTCCGTGTCGTCCTGCGCGGCAGCCTCGCCCGCCATCAGCCGCTGGGCCGTCGTCGACCAGCGCCGCAGCAGTGCGGCGGCCTCCTTGCGGCCCGCGCCCGCGGCCAGGTCGAAGGCGACGAGGTGGCCACGGGCCTGGAGAGCGGTGGTGATGCCGGGCTGATGTTTCCCGTGAAACATCACCGTGTCCGCGCCGAGCGTGGTCAGGGGCGCGGCCTTGTCGGCGGCGGGCGCTGCCGCGTACCCGGCGGCACCTCCGGCCGCGCCCAGGGCGAGTCCGGTGGCACCGGCGGTGCCGAGGAGCCGGCGCCGGGAAAAGACCCCGCCAGAAGAGGGCTTCTGGGAAACGGCCTCTCCTGGAGGGGTCTTTTCCGTGGTGGCTTCCGGAGTGGGCTGGTCAGCCATGGTGAGGTTCAGCCGATCTTCGCGTTCTTGGAGACGGTCGTCTGGTCGATGTCGGAGGTGCGCACGGTCACCGCGATCTCCCAGTCGCCCGCCATGGGGATCTGCACCCCGATCGCCGACCAGTGGCCGGTGGCGATGCGGTCGGGGGTCACGGGCAGCGGGCCGATCTTCTTGGCCGCCAGGGTGAAGGCGACCTTCACCTCGGGGACGTCGAAGGCCTTGCCGTTCGGTCGCTCCACGAAGACGTGCATCTCATTGCCGCCGACGCGGGCCGGGTCGAGGGTGACCTCCGCGGTGCCCTTGCCGTCCTGGCCGCCCGTGTCGAACGGGAGCTTCAGGGAGAGCGGCCCGGACCGCTGCGAGGAGGACGAGGTGGCCTGCTGGGCCGCCTCCTCCGTGCGCCCCGGCTCGGTGGACGTCAGCACGGTCGTCACGGCCAGCAGGACGACGGCGACGCCGGCCTCGGCGAGCACCGAGCGGCGTAGGCCCGCCCGGGCCGGGTCGGCGTCGCGGAGGCGCTTTTGACGCGCGGTGGCCACGGCGGCCTGCTGCCGGGCGAGTTGAGCGGCGCGCCGGGAGTTTCCGGAGTTCGAGCCCGCGGAGTGCGAGCCCCCGGAGTTGGCGCCCCTGGAATCCGAGTCCGTGGAATCCGAGCCCTCAGAGCTGGAGTCCCTGGATTTCGCGGGCACCTTCGTCGGCTGCTTCGTCCGCAGTTCGGCGAGAGCCTTCGCCCCGGCCTTGGCCCCGGCCGTCGCCATGGCCTTCGTCTGCGGCGCCTCGGACAGCTGGGCCGTCCAGCGCCGCGAGATCCACGCGAGGCCGACGAGGACCGCCACCAGGCCGATCTTGATGAGCAGCAACTGCCCGTACCACGTTCCGGTCAGCGCCGACCACGAGCCGACCTGGCGCCAGGACTGGTAGATCCCGGTCGCGGCCAGCACGGTCACGCTGCCGAACGCGAGACGCGAGAAGCGCCGTACGGCCACCACGTCGATCTGTGTCTCGGCGGGCGCCCGGAACAGCGCCACGAGCAGCGTCGACAGGCCGCCCAGCCAGACGGCGACCGCCAGCAGGTGCAGCACGTCGACGGGCATCGCGAGGCCCGCCTGGATACCGGTGGAGGCGTGCTCGGCCATCGCCCAGCTCGCCGCCAGGCCCGCCGCGACGACGGCGCCGCCGATCGCGAGCCCGAAGGTGAGGTCCCTCTTCTCGGCATCGACATCGACACCGCCCTTGTCGGACCCGTCGCCTTTGCCGGACGCGTCGGTCACGTCGGCCTCGTCCCGCCGCGCGTACGCCCCGAAGAGCACCGCGATGAACAGCGCGCCCGCGGCGAGCAGCAGTAGCCGCGAGACCAGTGCCGCGCCCGACTTGGTCTGCAGCACCTGCCCGAGCAGCGTCAGGTCGAAGATGTCGCCGACCTTGCCGGAGCCGACGTAGGAACCGCGCAGGAGCAGCAGCGCGAGGGTGGCGCCGGTCAGCGCGAGCCACCCGGAGACCACGAGCCGTTGCACCGGACGGACCCCGGCGCCGCGCTGCCAGCAGGCCAGTACGAAGGCCGCGCCACCCACCAGAAGGATGAATCCGGCGTACGAGACATACCGCCCGACCCCATAGAGCGCGCCGACGACTCCGCCGCCCACGGCAGGGTCGGAGAGCGCGACGGAGGTCTGCGAGGGCGCGCCGACGGAGAAGGTGAAGGCGCCCGAGACGGGATGGCTGTCCGCCGACACCACCTGGTAGGTGACGGTGAACGTGCCGTCGGGCAGCCCCGAGTGGAGCTTCACGCCGTAGGTGGTGCCGCCCAGGTCGGTCGCCTTGCCGGTGTCGACGCGCTTGCCCTTGGGGTCGAGCACGCGCACCGAGCCGTCGGACATCGCGACCTTCTCGGAGAACGTCAGCGAGACCTGGGTGGGTGCCTGGCTGACCACCGCTCCCTGCTGGGGGTCGCTGCCGGTCAGCGCGGCGTGCGCGGAGGCGGGCGCCGCGCCGGCCAGGACCGCGCCGATCACGGCGAGGAGCAGCAACAGCAGTACCCGTACCCGAAAAGCGACCCCTCCAGTGGTGGTGGCAGCCGCACGGGGAGCGATGGCCTGTGTCACGGTGATCCCTCCCTCAGTGCCCGGTCTTGGGGTTGTACGTCGCGGACTTCACCGGCATGGAGACCTTCACCGCGCCCGCCTTGGTGAAGTGCAGCGTCACCGACACCTTCTCGCCCTCCAGAGGCTTGTGGGTCAGCTTTTCGAACATGAGGTGGTTGCCGCCGCTCGCGAAGTCGAGTGACCCGTCGGCGGGCACGGCGAACGACTTCTGCTCCTCCATCGCGCCGCCCTTGGTGGAGTGCAGCGTGACGTCGGGGGCGAGGTCGCTGGTGACGGAGGTCAGGGTGTCGGCGCCGCCGGAGTTGGTGACGGTGAAGAAGCCCGCCGCCATGGTGTCCATGACGGGGGCGGGCATGTAGGCGCCGGTGATCTTCAGTTCGGGCTTGCCCGCGTTGTTCGAGGGGGAGTCGTCGGAGCCGCAGCCCGCCAGCGCCAGCGCCAGCGCCGTGGCCGTCAGCGCCACGCGTCCCGCGAGGCGCCTCGAAGGGGCTCCGGGACGGCTCACGGATTCTCTCCCTTGATGAGCTTGGGGAGGTCCTTGGTGTAGTCGTCGACGGTGGCGTCCTCGCCGTAGATCACATAGCCCCCGTCGGTCTTCGGCGAGAACGCGATGACCTGGGTGCCGTGCACCGAGACGAGCTTGCCGTTCTTGTCCTTCGCCGTCGGCTCGATGGAGATGCCCAGGGTGCGGGCGCCCGCCTGGATGGTGGGGAAGTCGCCGGTGAGGCCGACGAAGGTGGGGTCGATCCCCTTGAGCCACTTGCCGAGCGCGGCGGGGGTGTCGCGGGCCGGGTCGGTGGTGACGAACACGACCTTGAACTTGTCCTGTTCGGCCTTGGGCAGCTGCTTCTTGGCGACGGCGAGGTTGCTCATCGTCGTCGGGCAGACGTCGGGGCAGTGGGTGTAGCCGAAGTAGATCAGCGTCGGGACGCCCTTGGTCTCGGCCCGGAAGTCGTACTTCTTGCCGTTCGTGTCGGTGAGGACGAGGTCGGGCTTCTCGAACGCCTTGTCGAGGACCGTGGCGGCCTTGCCCGTGCCGGCCTCGGCGGACACGTCGGCGACCGGCTTGTTGCTGTCGTCGCCGCTGCCACAGGCGGAAAGGGTCAGTGCGGCGGCGGCGAACAGGGCGGCCGCGGCATACGTCGTCTTGCGCATAGAAAAATGTCCCAGATGTGAGGGCTCCGGTGTGCACCGGGGTCGTACGACCTCTTTGACGAGGGCGTACGACCTACCGGTGCACAAAGAGGGGTGCGGTGGGCCTCAGGCCTCGGTGCGCCGACGGCCGGCCAGAACGCCGTACGCCACGCCCGCCGCGCCGACGACGATGCCGACGACACCGAGGACGCGCGCGGTGGTGTCACTGCTGTCCGCGGAGGAGGCGGAGGTGGACGAGGCGGGGGCCGCCGTCGAGGTGTCGGAGGCATCCTTGGCGGAACCGGAGGACCCGTGGTGGCCGTCCGCGGACGCTTCGGAGAGCGTGAGCACCGGAGCCGGGTTCTCGGGCTCCTCCTGGCCCTCCTGCTGCGGCTCGATCCAGCGCACGACCTCCTTGTTGTCGTACGTCTGGATCGCCTTGAAGACGAGCTCGTCGGTGTCCTCGGGGAGCGCGCCGACGGAGAGCGGGAACTTCTGGAAGAAGCCCGGCTCGATGCCCTTGCCGGTGGCGGTCCAGGTGACCTTGCTGACGGCCTCGGAGATCTTCTCGCCGTGCATCGTGAGCGGCTTGGCCAGCTTGGTCTTGGTGACCTTCACCGACCAGCCGTCGAGGGGCTGCGGCATGACGGAGGCGAGCGGGTGGTCGGTCGGGAAGTTCACCTCGACCTTGTTGGTCGAGGCGTCGTCGCGCTCGTTGGGGACCTTGAAGTCGACGACGGCGTAACCGCCCTTGGCGGCCTCGCCCTCCGGCTGCACGCTGACGTGCGCGAAGGCGGGGGCGGAGACGGCGAGGACGGCCGAGGCGGCGACGGCACCGGCGGCGGCGATACGGGAAGCCTTCATGGAAGAGAGCACTCCACTTTCAGTCCGATGAGAAGAGAAGGGGTGCGCGTGCGACAGGTGCGACGGGCCCCTGGGGGTGTTTTCGCGTGCGCGCGCGCGTGCCGCACGACGGCATCCCCTTCGGATCCTTCGGATCGGTCCGGACGGATCCTTCGGATCGGTCCGGCGGAGTGGCGCGTCGTGTCAGGCGGCGAGGACGAAAGCGCTGGAGTGAGGCGGTCCGCGGCGGACGACGCTGTGCTGGAGCTCGGCGGTACGAAGCTCGGGCGGCGTCAGAAGCGCGGCGCGCCGGGCGCGCGGTGTCGCGTCGGGCGCACCGGGCAGTCCGGCCCGCAGGGCGCGTACGAGCGCGAGCGCTCCGCGCAGGGATCGTACGAGCGCCCCTTCCGCGACTCCGTGCGCGGACAGCCGCATCAGCCGCAGCAGCGCCAGATCACCACGGCGCAGCACCCAGCCGGCGGCGACGGCCGCGAGGACGTGGCCGAGCAGCATCGGCAGGGACGGCCACACGGACATCGAGGACCCCGTGGCGGCCGACATCGCGTCCGAGGAGTGGGGCATGGCCATGGACGTGGACGGGGTCGTGCCCGTGTCGAGCCGTGCGTCGGCGAGGATCTTCATGGCCTGAGCCGGGCTGATCGCTGCCGCGGTCGTGCCGCACACGAGGCGTGCGGCGCGTTCCACGAGTGAGGTGTCGGCCATCGACATGGAGCCCGAGCCCGCCGTAGTGGTCCCGGCGAGCCCGAAGAGCGTGTGCAGGGCGGTCTGACCGCCCGCGAGCAGCGCGGCGATACCCGGCAGCGAACGCTCCCGTCCCGCCAGCGCGGCGGCGACGGCGAAGACCGCGAGGAATCCGGCGCCGAGCGTCCACAGCGGGACGGTGGCGCAGGAGGCGAGCCCATGACCGGCCGCGGCCAGCACGACACAGACCGCGGCGAACACCGCGGCCCGCAGAATCCGGAGCTCGTGTCCGGAGCGCGCCCTGCGCTGGTGGGGGGCAGTCATGGCGGGCTCATCATCGCACTCGACCCGCCCGCTCCCTACGGCAGGTCCGCAAGATGACGGTCCGCGAGCCCTGGTCCGGAAGATCACGATCTGGGCTGAACCACCCGCACATACACCGATCGTTGTCGCGTGCGCATCCGCCATATGGGCGGCATCACGTCATGCAGGCGATTGCGCACAGGTGGTTGCGGCAATACGTAACGGTATGTCGAGCCGCGGCCGGGAGGCTGGAGCATGAGCATCTGGTGGTCACTCCATTTGCGGCGTGAGGCTGCGAGCGTTCCGCTCGCCAGACGTCTGCTGCTCGGCACGATGGAGACGGCGGGTGTCGATCCGGACGTCTCGTACGACCTCTCCGTGGCCCTCACCGAGGCCTGCGCCAACGCCGTGGAGCACGGCGGCGACGCCGCTCTTGGTACCGCGTCCGAGGCCTATCGGGTCACCGCCTACCTCGACGGCGAGAAGTGCCGCATCGAGGTCTCCGACTCCGGCCCGGGCTTCGCCCCGGGCCGTGCGCGTCCCGCACTCCGCCCGGTCCGCGGCGACGCGGAGCACGGCCGCGGGCTCTGCCTGATCCGGGAACTCGCCGATCACGTCCAGATCGGCAACGAGCCGGGGCGGGGCGGCGCGGTGGTCAGCTTCGACAAGATCCTCAAGTGGAAGAAGGACGCGCCGCTGATGGCGGTTTAGCGTCAGGGCGGGAGCGGATCGCCAAGGCGGTCTCACGGATCGTCAAGGCGGTCTCGCCCAGCGGGAGTTCGGCCCTGACCTCGAAGCCGCCTCCGGGCCGGGGCCCGGCCCGGAGACGGCCGCCCACGGACTGCGCGCGTTCGCGCATGCCGACGAGACCGAAGCCGCCGCCCGGGACCGGAGGTGTGGGCGGGGCAGACCCGATGGTGCCTCCCTCGTCGGCGATCGTGAGGGTCAACCGGTCGTGGGAGTAGGCGAGCCGGACCCGGGCGGTCTTGGCGGTCGCGTGTTTGGTGACGTTGGTGAGCGCTTCCTGCACGATCCGGAACGCGGTGAGATCCGCCGCCGGGGTGAGCTGCCGGGGTTCCCCCTCGGTGCTGACGGCGACATCGAGACCGGCGGAACGGAAGGAGGCGGTCAGGTCGGCCAGGCGGGCGAGTCCGGGAGCGGTCGGCGGGGATGCGCCCTCGGCGTCCTCGGTGTCTTCAGTGTTCTCGGTGCCCTCGTGCCGCAACAGACCGACGGTGGCCTTGAGTTCGCGCAGCGCCGCGGAGGTGGTGGTGGCGAGGTCGGCGAGGATCTTGTGGACCTGGTCGGGCTGGCCGCGCAGAAGGTGGGCGAGGGTGCCGGCCTGGGCGTTGGCCAGGGCGAGGTGCTGGGCGGTGACGTCGTGCAGCTCGCGGGCGATGCGCAGCCGCTCCTCGGCGACCCGGCGCCTGGCCTCCTCCTCACGGGTGCGCTCGGCGTGCTCGGCGCGGGCCCGGACGGCGTCCAGGTGGGCGCGCCGGAGCCGGACCGCGCTGCCCAGAGCCGTCGGCATCAGCACCCAGGCGGCGGGGCCGACCGTCTTGAGGTCCAACGGGCGGTCGGCGGGCCCGGCGATGAGTTCCGTGGTCATCAGGAGTGCGGCGGCACCGAAGGCGTAGCTCCTGCGCAGGGCGTTGTGCTCGGTGCGGAGGGCGAACGAGTAGAGCGCCACCATGAGCGGGCCCAGCGACAGCACGGTGAGCAGCCGGCCCTGCGCGGCCGAGGTCACGGCAGCGGCGGTGGTCAGGGCCAGTGCGCTGCGCGGGTGGTCGCGGTGGAAGAGCAGGGCGGTGCAGGAGACACAGGACAGGAGCGCGGCGGTCCACCACGGGGCGGCCGGGTCGGGGGAGCCGGTGGCGACGTACAGGCTGCCGGGGAAGGAGACGGCGAACAGCAGCAGGGCCGTTGTCGTGTCCTGGGCGCGGGGACTGCTTCGTACGTGTCGCTGCCAGTTGGCGATCATCACCGGTTCCTGTCGGGGGTACGGGGCGAGGGCCGCCCGTGCTCGGCACGGGCGGCCCTCCGGTACACGGGACGGTCAGACGCGGGCCGATTCCCGTGCGGCCGGGTCGTTCTGCGCCGGGG
>NZ_JBVKCA010000007.1:0-495801 GCF_055656965.1 Streptomyces sp. NPDC111656 | reverse complement strand
TGCAGGGGGGACCCTGTGGGAGAGTAGGACGCCGCCGAACTAATTGTAGGGAGAACCCCCGTACCGGGAAATCGGTACGGGGGTTTTCTGCGTTCAGGATCTTTTCTTGGGGCCTCTCGAATCGAGAGGCCCCTTTTTTTGTGCCCGCTTACAGCCGTCCCGCCGCCTTGAGTGCCAGATACGCATCCGCGAGGGCAGGCGCCAGGTTGTCCGGAACCGCGTCGACGACGGTTACTCCGTGGCGCTGGAGTTGTTCGGCCGTGCGATGACGTTCCGTCTGGGCCTGGGCCGCGGCTGCCGCCTCGTACACCGCCTCGACGCTTCCCCGAGCCGTAGCCATGTGCGCGATGTGTGGGTCGGCCACTGAGGCCACGAGGACTGTGTGGCGGTGGGTGAGACCGGAGAGTACGGGGAGCAGGCCCTCTTCGATGGGGGCCGCGTCGAGGCTGGTCAGCAGCACGATCAGGGAGCGGCGAGGGGCCGTACGGAGGGCCGTGGCGGTGAGGCCGCGGGCGTCCGTTTCGACGAGCTCCGGATCCAGAGTCGCCATCGCGTTGACCAGGGAAGGGAGGACGTCGCCGGCTGAGCGGCCCTGGACCAGGGCGCGTACTCGGCGGTCGTACGCGAGGAGGTCCACGCGGTCGCCGGCCCGGGAGGCCAGGGCGGCCAGGAGGAGTGCCGCGTCCATGGAGGCGTCCAGACGCGGGGCGTCGCCCACGCGACCGGCCGAGGTTCGGCCCGTGTCGAGGACCAGAAGGATGTGGCGGTCGCGCTCGGGACGCCAGGTGCGTACGGCGACCTTGGTCTGGCGGGCCGTGGCGCGCCAGTCGATGGAGCGGGTGTCGTCACCGGGGACGTACTCGCGCAGGCTGTCGAATTCCGTGCCCTCGCCGCGGGTCAGGACGCTGGTGCGGCCGTCGAGTTCGCGTAGGCGGGCCAGTTTGGAGGGGAGGTGCTTGCGGCTGGTGAAGGGTGGCAGGACTCGTACCGTCCAGGGCACCTGGTGGCTGCCTTGGCGGGAGAAGAGACCGAGGGGGCCGTACGAGCGGATGGTGACGCGGTCCGCCTGGCGGTCGCCTCGGCGGGTGGGGCGCAGGCGGGTGGTGAGGCGTCGACGTTCGCCGGCGGGGACCGTCAGGCGGTGGCGGGAGGCGGCCACCTCGGTGCCCGGCTCCCAGCTGCTGGGAGGCCAGGCGTCACGGAGGCGGGCGCGCAGGAGGCGGCCGGAGGGATTGGTGACGGTCAGGGTGACATCGGCGGTCTGGCCGAGGCGTACAGAAGTGTCGCCGGAGCGAGCCAGGCCGAGGCGGCGCACGGGTGCGGCCAGGGCGGCGTCGCAGGCGCAGGCCAAGGCCAGAGGAGCGTTCACGGCGAGGATGCCCGTCCAACTGGGCTCCCAGATGCCGACGGGGAGTGTGCCGAGGGC
Source organism: Streptomyces sp. NPDC111656 (assembly GCF_055656965.1). Taxonomy (NCBI): domain Bacteria; kingdom Bacillati; phylum Actinomycetota; class Actinomycetes; order Kitasatosporales; family Streptomycetaceae; genus Streptomyces; species Streptomyces sp. NPDC111656. Next base: position 494,375 of record NZ_JBVKCA010000007.1, on the reverse strand, counting down.
CGCCAGCAGGGCGGCGCGTCCGGTGAGTGCCATCAGCGGGGGACGGGGACGTGGGCGAGGATCGCGTTGATGACCGAGTCGGCTGTCACGCCCTCCATCTCGGCCTCGGGGCGGAGCTGGATGCGGTGGCGGAGGGTGGGCAGGGCCAGGGCCTTCACGTCGTCGGGGATGACGTAGTCGCGGCCGGTCAGCCAGGCCCAGGCACGGGCGGTGGCGAGGAGGGCGGTCGCACCGCGCGGGGAGACGCCGAGGGTGAGGGACGGCGATTCGCGGGTGGCGCGGCAGATGTCGACGACGTAGCCGGTGATTTCGGGGGACACCGATGTCTTGGCCACGGCGGCGCGGGCGGCTTCCAGGTCGGCCGGGCCCGCCACGGGGCGTACGCCGGCGGCGCGCAGGTCGCGCGGGTTGAAGCCCTCGGCGTGGCGGGTGAGGACGTCGATCTCGTCCTGACGGGACGGCAGAGGGATCGTCAGTTTCAGGAGGAAGCGGTCCAGTTGGGCTTCGGGCAGAGGATACGTTCCCTCGTACTCGACCGGGTTCTGGGTCGCGGCGACCAGGAAGGGTTCCGGGAGCGGGCGGGGTGTGCCGTCGACCGTGACTTGACGCTCCTCCATCGCTTCGAGGAGGGACGACTGGGTCTTGGGCGGGGTGCGGTTGATCTCGTCGGCCAGCAGGAGGTTCGTGAAGACCGGGCCGGGCTGGAACGAGAACTCGGCGGTGCGGGCGTCGTAGACGAGTGAGCCGGTGATGTCGCTCGGCATCAGGTCGGGAGTGAACTGGACGCGCTTGGTGTCGAGTTCGAGCGCAGATGCGAGCGCGCGGACGAGCAACGTTTTGGCGACTCCGGGGACTCCTTCTAGTAGAACGTGTCCGCGGCAGAGGAGGGCGACGACGAGGCCGGTCACGGCGGGGTCCTGGCCGACCACGGCTTTGGCGATCTCGGCGCGCAGGGCTTCCAGGGAGGAGCGGGCGGTGCCCGGATCCCCGGCGTACCCGGCGTTGTCAGTGGTCGGGGCCATCATGAACGGCGTACCTCTCTTTCGAGGGCGTCGAGTTGGTCGGCGAGGGAGATGAGGGCCGCGTCGTCGCTGGGCGGCGGGCCGAAGAGGAGGGTGTGCAGGGCCTGTCCATCGCTGTCGAGACGGGCGGACAGGGCGGGGAGCAGTGCCTCGGGCGCGTGCGCCTGAGCGGGGGATACGCCGACGAGGGGGGCGAGTCGGGTGCGTGTGGTGGAGCGCAGAGCGGCGGCCGCGCGGTCGCGGGCGTTGGCCTTGCGGTAGAGGCGTGCGCGGCCTTCGACGGTTTCGGAGGCGCGGATCGCGACGGGGAGGCGTTCGGGTACGAGGGGGCCGAGTCGGCGTGCCCGCCACAGGGCGGCCAGGCCTGCCGCGATGAAGAGCTGAAGAGTGCCCCAGAGCCAGCCCGAGGGGAGCAGGTCGAGGAAGGTCTTTTGGCCCGCGTCGGTGGCCGAGGTGTCGGAGAGGGAGGGGAGGTACCAGACCAAGTGGGGGCGGGAACCGAGCAGTTGGAGGGCGAGCGAGGCGTTGCCCTGCTTGTCGAGACGGTTGTTGTAGAGGATGTCGGGGGCGCCGATGACGACGGTGTCGCCGTTCCCGGTGGCCGCCGGGATGCGGAGCAGGGTGGGCAGGCCGTCGCTGGGGTAGCAGACGTCGGCGCCGGGGTCGGCGGTGCTGTAGCGGATGCCGCCGGTGTCGGCGCCGCCCGCGCGGCGGGCGGCGGGCAGGTCGCAGTCGGGGGCGAGCGTCGAGTGGAAGCTGATCGCGGGATCGGCGGTGACTCCGGGGGCGAGGGTGCCGAGGGAGGGCGAGTCGGGGGCGATCAGGATCGTGCGGCCGCCGGAGTTCTTGGTCGCCGCGCGGAAGCCGGCCTGCTGATGGTCGGTCAGCAGGTCCGGGGCGGCGACGAGGAGAGTGGTGTCGGCGCCGGCCGCGGCGCGGGCCTCGTCCAGGGTGGTGACCACGCGCGTGGAGACCCCGCGGTCGCCGAGGAGTTCGGCGGTGGCGCGGCTGCCGTAGGGGTCGGCGGAGCGTGGGTCGAGGCGGCCGTGCTGGGCGCCGGAGCGGATCGCGGCGATCGCGACGGCGGCCGCGAGCAGGATCACGACGGCGAGGACGATGCCTCGAGTGCGGGTCCACACCTGGCGGACGGTGGGCGAGGCCGAGGTGGACGTGAGGGTGGCCTCGGTCATGAGGCGGCCCCCTGGCGGCTGTTGTGGTCCGTGCTCTGGGCGCTGCTGGTGAGTACGGGTTTGGTGCGCTCGAGGTCGCGGTCGAGTTCGGTGAGGCGGTGGTATGTGTCGGAGCCCGCGGACCGGCCCCCGTATGTGACCTCGTCGAAGTCCCGGGCGGCGGCGCGCAGTCGGTCCGAGTGGGAGGGCAGTGTGCGGCCCGCTTCGGCGGCGGCCTCGTCCGCGGTGCGGCCGGGGCGTGGGTCGAGCAGGGCGCGTTCCTCGAGGGAGCGCACGACGGCGCGCATGCGTTCCTGCACGGCTTGGTTCCAGTGGCCCTGGGCGGCGTGCGCTTCGGCGGCCGCGCGGTGTTCGGCGGCGCTGCGGGGGCGATCGTCGAAGAGTGCGGCGGAGGAGGTGGGGGTGCGGTGCGGGGTGCCGAGGCGCCACCAGAGGGCGGCCACGACCGCCAGCACCGCCACCACGATGACGACAAGTCCGAGCGTGCCGCCGGGAGTCGCCGTGGAGGCGGCGCTGAACAGTTTGTCGACCCAGTCCCAGAAGGCGTTCAGAGCGCGTTGCACCGGGCTGGGGTCGTTCTCGTGGTACATCCGTTTGGACAGTTCGCGCTTGGCCGCCTCCCGCGCGGGGTCGCGCGGGATCGTCACCGGTGGTTCGTCGTCGCGCGGCAGCGCGAGTACGGCCGTGGCGCCGGTGCGTGTCAGTGCCAGTACCGCTGTGAGAACTCCCCCCGCCGGACTCACCGCATCAGCTCCCCGGAGTGGTGCCGGGGGTGCTGGAGCCGTAGTCCTGGACACCGGCGGCGCGTGCCAGGTCGAGGTCGAGGGCCTCGCGGCGGATGCGCTGGTCGATGTAGAGGAGCACGGTGACGCCCGCGGAGATCGGGAAGGTGATCATGGAGCCGATCACCGAACCGATTCCGCTGACGATGAGGAACGTCCAGCCGGGGCTGCCGCCGCTGCCAAGGAAACCGGCGACGCCGTCGCCGCTCAGGGCGGAGGCGATGAGCGCGAAGGGGATCACGATGATCGACGCCACGATGTTGGCGATGATCGTGGCGAGCAGCTGGATGCCGAAGACTCGCCACCAGGAACCGCGGACGAGCTTCGCGGAGCGGCTCATCGACTTCAGGACGCCCTGCTTCTCCAGCATCAGGGCGGGCGAGGCGAGCGAGAAGCGGATCATCAGCCAGAGGGCGACGACGCCCGCGCCGAGCCCGCCGAGGACCGCGAGTGCGGCGCCCGCGCTGCTCGAGCCGGCGACGGCGATGAGCAGGCCGGGAAGAGTGCCGACGGTGATGATCGCGACGGCGATGAGCGGCAGCAGGAAGGTCAGGGCGAACAGTTTCGGCAGCCGGGGTCTGGCGTCGCGCCAGGCCTCGGCGGTGGTCACCGACTTGCCGAGCACCGCGCGGCTGGTCACGGAGGTGAGCAGGGCCGTGGCGACGATGGTGCCGAGCAGGCCGATGAGCACGACGACGCCGGAGCTCAGCAGGGTGTCGCCCAGGGCGCGGCTCAGCTCGCCGGCTGTGGCGCTCGGGTCGTTGAGGACGTCCGTGCTCGCGCTGTCGTCCAGGACCAGGCCCTGGAGCAGGATGACCGCGATCTGTGTGACGACGGCGACGGTGAGCGAGATGCCCAGGACGGTGCGCCAGTAGGTCCGCATCGTGGAGACCGCGCCGTCGAGGATCTCGCCGACGCCGAGCGGGCGCAGGGGGATCACGCCGGGCTTGGCGGCGGGCGGTGGCCCGCCCCAGTTGCCGCCCCAGCCACCGGGGCCTCCTGGGCCTCCGTAGCCACGGCCGGGGCCTCCCCAGCCGCCGTAGCCGCCGCCCTGGCCTCCGTAGCCGCCCGCGCCCGGGGGCTGCTGGCCACCCCAGCCGGGGCCGGGGGGCGGTGGCGGCGGGGCCTGGCCGGGGCCCTCTGGGCTGGGAGCGGACCACTGGCCGGGCGGGGGCTGCTCCTTGGACCACTTCGAGGGCGGCTCAGGCTGGTTCGTGCCACCTTGGTCCGCGGGCTGCTCCGGGGGCTCGGCGGCGCCGGAGTTGTCCGGCTCCTGCCCGTCGGAGGGGGCAGATCCGGGCGAGGCCCAGCCCGGAGTGTCTTTCATCGTCGCTCCTTCACGGTGCCCGTCCGCGGTCGCGGCGGCAGGTTGGCAGCCATCGTGCCACGGTGTGCCCGGCATGGGACCGGCCCCCGTATGGGGTGGACACCTTCAATTGTCCGCCTGCTACGGGGCAGACTGGGCGGATGGCTGATCAGTACGCGCAATTCCGCGAGGGCGACGGGCTACTGGAGATACCGGCGATCCGCTGGGACGAGCCGCCCGAAGGGCCGGTGCTGGTCCTTCTCGACCAGACACGGTTGCCGGCCGAGGAAGTCGAGCTGGTGTGCACGGACGCTCCCGCGCTGGTGGAGGCGATCCGCACGCTGGCCGTGCGAGGGGCGCCGTTGCTGGGTATCGCCGGGGCATACGGAGTCGCGCTCGCCGCCGTGCGCGGCTTCGACGTGGACGATGCCGCCCGGGCGCTGGCGGGCGCGCGGCCCACCGCGGTGAACCTCGCTGTCGGTGTGCGCCGGGCGCAGACGGCGTATCGTGCCGCGCTCTCCGGCGGCGGTGATCAGCGGCGGGCCGCCGGGGCGGCGCTGGAGGCGGCGCGGGCGCTGCACCGGGAGGATGCCGCGGCCAGTGCTCGGATGGCCGAGCACGGGTTGGCGCTGCTCGACGAGCTGCTGCCGGGTGGCGGGCACCGGATTCTGACGCATTGCAACACCGGGGCGCTGGTGTCCGGCGGGGAGGGGACGGCCTTCGCCGTGGCCCTCGCGGCGCATCGGGCGGGGCAGCTGCGGAGGCTGTGGGTGGACGAAACGCGTCCGTTGCTGCAAGGTGCTCGCCTGACGGCTTACGAGGCGGCGCGCAACGGAATGGCGTACACCTTGCTCACGGACAACGCGGCGGGATCACTGTTCGCGGCGGGGGAGGTGGACGCGGTGCTCATCGGGGCCGATCGGATCGCTGCCGACGGTTCGGTGGCGAACAAGGTGGGGAGCTATCCGCTCGCGGTGCTGGCCCGGTATCACCATGTGCCTTTCATCGTGGTGGCGCCGGTGACGACGGTGGACCCGGACACCCCGGATGGAGCATCCATCGAGGTCGAGCAGCGTCCCGGTCATGAAGTGACCGAGGTCACAGCACCTCAGGTGCCGGTGGCGGGAGTGGAAGCGGGAGGCGGGATACCGGTGGCACCCCTGGGGACCCAGGCGTACAACCCGGCGTTCGATGTGACGCCCCCCGAGTTGGTGACGGCGATCGTGACCGAAGAGGGCGCTGTGTCGCCCGTGACAGCAGAGGCACTCGCTGAGCTGTGTGACAGGTCACGCCAGGTAACGATTTAGTTAATGGGATGATGTCGTTTATGAAGGGACGAGTCCTTGTCGTCGATGACGACACCGCACTGGCCGAGATGCTCGGCATTGTGTTGCGTGGTGAAGGTTTTGAGCCGTCTTTCGTAGCCGACGGCGACAAGGCGCTGGCCGCTTTCCGTGAGACCAAGCCTGATCTGGTGCTCCTGGACCTGATGCTTCCCGGCCGGGACGGTATCGAGGTGTGCCGCCTGATCAGGGCGGAGTCCGGGGTGCCGATCGTGATGCTCACCGCGAAGAGCGACACCGTCGATGTCGTGGTCGGCCTCGAGTCCGGCGCCGACGACTACATCGTGAAGCCGTTCAAGCCAAAGGAACTGGTGGCGCGGATCAGGGCGCGGCTGCGTCGTTCCGAGGAACCGGCGCCCGAGCAGCTGGCCATCGGCGATCTTGTGATCGATGTGGCCGGTCACTCTGTGAAGCGGGACGGGCAGTCGATCGCCCTGACGCCGCTGGAGTTCGATCTGCTCGTAGCACTGGCCCGCAAGCCGTGGCAGGTGTTCACGCGGGAGGTTCTCCTCGAGCAGGTGTGGGGCTACCGGCATGCGGCGGACACCCGACTGGTCAACGTCCATGTCCAGCGGCTGCGCTCCAAGGTCGAGAAGGACCCGGAGCGGCCGGAGATCGTGGTGACCGTCCGTGGTGTCGGTTACAAGGCCGGACCGAGCTGACATGTCCCGGGACAGTGCCGCTTCGGCGCCCGGTGAGTCGGGGGTCCGTTCGGGGCGGCCTGTCGGCCGGAAGGTGACGGGCTCCCGTTGGGGACGTGTATTGGAGGGCGGGCTGCTGCAGGGCGGAGTCCAGGGCAGCCCGGTCCTTCGGTTGTTCATGCGCTGGGTGCGCCGTCCGTTGCTGCCCGTGATGCGGCTGTGGCGGCGCAACATCCAGCTCAAGATCGTCGTCACGACGCTGCTGATGTCGCTGGGTGTCGTGCTGCTGCTCGGCTTCGTGGTCATCGGGCAGGTGCGCAACGGTCTGCTGGACGCCAAGGTCAAGGCCTCGCAGAGCCAGGCCACGGGTGGCTTCTCGGTGGCCAAGCAGAAGGCGGACGCGGCCGCCACGGCCAATGGCGACGACGGTTCGAGTGCGGACGGCCGTCCGTCCAAGAACGTCAGCCAGTGGATGAACGACCTCGTCGTCTCCCTTTCCAGCGGCGGCCAGGGCGCCTTCGACGTGGTGACGCTCAGCTCCACCGTGGCCGGCAACGGCGGGGCCGGGCGGGGTCCGCGTTCCTCGGGTGACGTCGATCCGACCGTGAGCATCCCGGAGGACCTGCGCGCCCGCGTCGACAGCAACACGATGGCGGCCCAGAGCTACACCAGGGTCGTCTACAAGGATGGCAAGGAGTCGCAGGCCGCGCTGGTCATCGGCAAGCAGGTACTCGACCCCAACGGAGACGCGTACCAGCTCTACTACCTCTTCCCGCTGACGCAGGAGGAGAAGTCGCTGAGCCTGGTCAAGGGGACGCTCGCGACGGCCGGACTGTTCGTCGTGGTGCTTCTGGGAGCCATCGCCTGGCTCGTGGTGCGCCAGGTCGTCACTCCGGTGCGGATGGCGGCCGGGATCGCCGAGCGGCTCTCCGCCGGGCGCCTGCAGGAACGGATGAAGGTCACCGGCGAGGACGACATCGCGCGGCTCGGCGAGGCCTTCAACAAGATGGCGCAGAACCTTCAGCTGAAGATCCAGCAGCTGGAGGACCTGTCGCGGATGCAGCGACGGTTCGTGTCCGACGTGTCGCACGAGCTGCGTACGCCGCTCACGACCGTCCGGATGGCGGCCGACGTCATCCACGACGCGCGCGTGGACTTCGATCCGGTGACTGCTCGGTCGGCCGAGCTGCTCGCCGATCAGCTGGACCGGTTCGAGACGCTGCTCGCGGACCTGCTGGAGATCAGCCGGTTCGACGCGGGTGCGGCGGCGCTGGAGGCCGAGGCGATAGACCTCCGGGAAGTCGTACGGCGTGTCGTCAGCGGTGCTGAGCCGCTCGCCGAGCGCAAGGGCTCGCAGATACGTGTCGTCGGCGACCAGCAGCCGGTGGTCGCCGAGGCGGATGCCCGGCGGGTGGAGCGGGTGCTGCGCAATCTCGTCGTCAACGCCGTGGAGCACGGCGACGGCAAGGAAGTGGTGGTCAAGCTCGCCACGGCGGGCGGGGCGGTCGCCATCGCGGTGCGTGACTACGGCGTCGGCCTCAAGCCCGGAGAGGCGACCCGGGTCTTCAGCCGCTTCTGGCGTGCCGATCCGGCACGCGCGCGTACCACCGGCGGCACGGGCCTCGGGCTGTCCATCGCCCTGGAGGACGCCCGGCTGCACGGCGGCTGGCTGCAGGCGTGGGGTGAGCCGGGCGGCGGTTCGCAGTTCCGGCTGACGCTGCCGCGTACCGCGGACGAGCCGCTGCGGGGGTCTCCGATACCCCTGGAGCCCATGGACTCGCGGCGTAATCGTGGACTTAATGACGCGGGACTGCCCTCCGGCGGCGGCGACAAGCTCGCCACGGTGCCGATGCAGGCCGCGGGTGGGAAGGCGGCGCCGCCCATGCAGCGGACGTCCGTGGTGCCGCGACTGGCCGGGGCGTCGCCCACGGCCGATCCGACGGCGCTGCCGGGCAACGGCGCGCGTGTGGTGCCGAGGCCCGCCGGGGCCGTGCGGCGGCCGGACGACATGCCCGCCGCGGGTGGGGAACGGAGCGTTCAGGAGCGTGGCCGGGACGGCGGCGGGCCTGAAGAACTCGGACAAACAGAGCCCGAGGAACTCGGGCAAGGGGAGGCATTTCGTGGTCGCTGACCGCGAGGGGAGCGGCCGTCGGCGTCCCGCGCGCGTGGGGGTGTACATCGGCTGCGGCGCACTGCTGCTGACCGGGTGCGCCTCGATGCCGGACAGCGGGGATCTGCGCGGGGTCGAGTCCACGCCGAGGCAGGACTCGCAGGTCCGCGTCTTCGCGCTGCCGCCCCGCGAGGACGCCCCGCCGGCGGAGATCGTGCAGGGCTTCCTGGAGGCACTGACCAGTGACGACGCGCAGTACGAGACGGCGCGCAAGTATCTGACGGCGAGCGCCCGCAAAACGTGGGATCCGTACCGCTCGACGACCGTCCTCGCGGACGGGCCCAACCCCGAGTCGGAGCACTCGGGCACCAGGGAGGGCGACGGCTCGTACACGCTCTCCGGCAGCAAGGTCGCCACGGTGGACGAGCAGCACGCGTATGCGCCGGACGCCGGTTCGTACCGGACGACGGTGCACCTCACGCTGCAGAAGGACACCAAGCAGTGGCGCATCGACGCGCTGCCGCAGGGCGTGGTGATGGGCAACTCCGACTTCCAGCGCAACTACGTGTCCGTCAACAAGTACTACTTCGCCTCGAATGTGACCTCCGGGTCGGGCGGACCGCTGGGGACCGTCGCCGATCCCGTCTATGTGCGGAACAAGGTGGACCCGATGACGGAGATGGTCCGGTCGCTCCTGAAGGGGCCCACGCGCTGGCTGGATCCGGTGGTGACGTCGAGCTTCCCCTCCGACACGGAGCTGAAGAAGGGCGTCACGTCGCTGTCGCCCGACGACCGCAACAGGGTGACGGTCCCGCTGAACAAGAGGGCCGACCGGGTCGGCGAGACCCAGTGCAACAAGATGGCGACCCAACTCCTCTTCACGCTCCAGGATCTGACGCCCACGGGCGTCGACGAGGTGGAGCTGCAGCGGTCGAACGGTTCGCAGTTGTGCGTGGTCACCGAGAGCCGGGCGGAGACCGTCGCTTCGCACGGCACGGCCAGGCACCCTGAGTACGAGTACTTCATCGATGCCAAGCAGCGGCTCGTACGGCTGCCCAGCGGCAACAGTGACAAGCAGCCCGAGCCGGTACCCGGTGCGCTGGGAGTGGGCGACAAGAAGCTGCGGTCGGCCGCGGTGTCGCGGAGCGAGGAGAGCGCGGCCGGCGTGTCGGCCGACGGGAGTTCGCTGTACGTCGGATCGCTGGTGTCGGGCGCCTCGCTGGGGGACGCGGTGCTGCACAGCCAGGGGGCGAAGGCGGACGACCGGCTGACGACGCCCAGTTGGGACGGACAGGGCGACCTGTGGGTGGCCGACCGCGATCCGAAGAACCCGCGACTGCTCCTGCTGGAGAAGGGCGCGGGTACTCCGCTGGCGGTCACCGCGCCGGGCATCGACGGCCGTGTCCAGGCGGTGCGGGTGGCCGCCGACGGGGTGCGGATCGCGCTGATCGTGCAGAAGGACGGCAAGAGCTCGCTGCAGATCGGGCGCATCCAGCGTGACACCGAGACCGGCGGACGGCCTCTCGTCTCGATCCTCGAGCTGCGCTCCGCGGCGCCGCAGCTGGAGGAGGTCACCGCCATGTCGTGGGCCGGGGACAGCCGCCTCGTCGTCGTCGGGCGCGAGTCCGGCGGGGTGCAGCAGATGCGCTACGTCCAGGTCGACGGCTCCACTCCGGTGGGCACCGCACCCTCCGCGCTGACGGGGGTGAAGGAGGTCGCCGCGTCCGAGGACGAACGGCTGCCGCTGGTGGCGCACTCGGAGGAGGACGGGATCGTGCGGCTGTCGTCCGGGGAGCAGTGGCAGAAGATCGTCAAGGACGGCACGGCGCCGGTGTATCCCGGGTAGCGGCTTCTTTCTTCTGGGTACGGACTTGCCGGGCCTCCCTTTTCGGGCAGGCCCGGCTGCCGTACGGGGGTGGATCTGGCCGTCGTACGGGGTGGACCTCGCCGTCTTATGGGGTGGACCTGGCCGCCATTGCGCGTCGGGTCCACCGGACGGGTGATGGCCGTGGAGTTGTCCACAGGCGGTTGTCCACAGGGGTGGCCGGTCGGCCCGCGGGTTGGCACAGTGGTGGGCATGCGGGGGTGGTGGCAGGACCTCACCGATCTGGTGCTGCCGGCCGAGTGCGGAGGCTGCGGAAGGCCTCGCACGGTGCTCTGCCCGGAGTGCCGTGCCGCCCTGAGCGGGGCCGCACCGCGCCGGGTGCGACCGGATCCGGAGCCGCCCGGGCTGCCGGTCGTGCACGCGGCGGCCCCATACGAGGACGAGGTGCGCGCGACGCTCCTCGCCCACAAGGAACGGGGGGCACTGACACTTGCGAGACCTTTGGGGACGGCCCTGGCGGGGGCTGTACGGGCAGGACTGGGGCACCTGCGCCTCCCGGTCCCGGAGGGGCTGCCCACGGCCTGGGACGGGCGCCTGAGGGGCGGCAACGGACAACTGAGGCCCGGGGGTGGTCAGGCGCGCGCGCCGCTCTCCGGCACAGGTTCTCTGCTTCTTGTTCCCCTGCCGTCCTCGCGGCAGGCGGTGCGGGCGCGCGGCCATGATCCGGCGCGGCGGATCGCGCTCGCGGCGGCGGGGGAGCTGCGGCGCACGGGGACACCGGCCCGGGTGCTGGCCGTGCTGCGGCAGCGGCGCGCCGTGGCCGACCAGGCGGGGCTCAACTCGCGGCAGCGACTGGACAATCTCGCGGGCGCCCTGGAGGTGGCAGCCGGAGGTGCCCGGCTGTTGGCGGGCGGGGGCCGGGTCGTGCTCGTGGACGACCTGATGACGACGGGCGCCTCGATGACGGAGGCGGCCCGTGCCGTACGGGCGGCGGTGGCGGAGATCGATCCATACCTGGACATCGATGCATGCGTCGCGGAAGCGGGGGAAGCAACGGGGGCACGGATGACCGAGGCAACGACAGCGGATACCGATCGGACACAAGGAGCCCGGGGAATGGTGGGTGTGAGCGGAGTCGACGACATGATCTGCGCGGCTGTGGTCGCGGCCTCGCCGGACTCCTTCGAAATAAACCGGAACTGACCGGGAACTTCCATCGTTGCAGGTAATGAGCAGGTCAATTCACCTGAACGGAGGTACGCCGCAGTAGAGGGTGACGACATCCGTCCAGGCGAGATATGTTCGGTTGTGAGGCAATGGCGCAGGCCGTACCTCGCCCATCCGAATGTCGTGCTGCGGGTTTCTGAATCACCCGTAGCGATGGGGTGTAGATCTTGCCCATGGGGGAGGAGGAGGTGAAAGTCACCAAGTCCGAGGTTCCGGCACTCACCGGGGCCTGGTGCAAAAGGGAGACGCTCCGCCAGTGCAGCGGAGCAATCCGGGAACGGAGTTCTGCGTGGACATCGTCGTCAAGGGCCGCAAGACCGAGGTGCCCGAGCGGTTCCGCAAGCACGTGGCCGAGAAGCTGAAGCTGGAGAAGATCCAGAAGCTCGATGGCAAGGTGATCAGCCTCGACGTGGAGGTGTCCAAGGAGCCCAACCCTCGGCAGGCCGACCGTTGCGACCGAGTGGAGATCACGCTCCACTCCCGCGGTCCGGTGATCCGGGCGGAGGCGGCGGCAAGTGACCCGTACGCGGCACTCGACCTGGCGGCGGACAAACTCGAGGCCCGTCTGCGCAAGCAGCACGACAAGCGCTACACCCGCCGCGGCAACGGCCGGCTCTCGGCCGCGGAGGTCGCCGACCACGTCCCCGGCGCCGCGACGCTCAACGGGAACGGGACCGTCGTCCACGAGGACGACACGGACAGCGTGCCGACGAAGAAGATCGGCTCGCTCGAGGTCATGGGCGAAGGCCCCCTCATCGTTCGCGAGAAGACCCACGTGGCCGCCCCGATGACGCTCGACCAGGCGCTCTACGAGATGGAGCTGGTCGGGCACGACTTCTATCTCTTCGTCGACTCCGAGACGAAGGAACCCAGTGTCGTCTACCGGCGGCACGCGTACGACTACGGCGTCATCCACCTCAGCACGGACCCCATGGTCACCCAGGCCGGACCGGACGCGCCGGGCGGTGCGCTCGGCGGCTGACCCGCCCCGATGACGGCTGAGCCGGTGCCCCTGGAGCGCGCGTGCGCCCCCAGGGGCACCGGTGTGCGACCACTTCGCGACCCGCTCTGTCACCCCACTGTCGTCCGGGCATGGAATCATGGCCGAACCGGCCCCAATTGGTGGGTCGTTGCCTCGGATCGGCGATGGCACAGGAACGCAGGCCACGGCCTTCAGGGGGAGGAACGATGGCGGACAGCTTCGGACCGATGCGTGACGGGGATGCCGACGGCGGCGTCGTCGGCATAGGCCCGGACGCGGGCTCTTCACGCAAGGAGCCCATTCGGGTCCTCGTCGTGGACGACCATGCCCTCTTCCGCCGCGGCCTGGAGATCGTGCTCGCGGCCGAGGAGGACATCCAGGTCGTCGGCGAGGCGGGTGACGGGGCCGAGGCGGTCGACAAGGCGGCGGACCTGCTTCCCGACATCGTGCTGATGGACGTACGTATGCCGAAGCGGGGCGGCATTGAGGCGTGCACCTCCATCAAGGAGGTGGCTCCGAGCGCGAAGATCATCATGCTGACGATCAGCGACGAGGAAGCCGATCTCTACGACGCGATCAAGGCGGGCGCCACCGGTTATCTCCTCAAGGAGATCTCCACGGACGAGGTGGCCACGGCCATTCGCGCGGTCGCGGACGGACAGTCGCAGATCAGCCCGTCGATGGCGTCGAAACTTCTCACCGAGTTCAAGTCCATGATTCAGCGAACGGACGAGCGCCGACTCGTGCCCGCGCCGCGGCTCACGGATCGCGAGCTGGAGGTTCTCAAGCTCGTCGCGACCGGGATGAACAACCGGGATATCGCCAAGGAGTTGTTCATCTCCGAGAACACCGTGAAGAACCATGTACGCAACATCCTGGAGAAGCTGCAACTGCACTCCAGGATGGAAGCGGTGGTCTACGCGATGCGGGAGAAGATCCTTGAGATCCGGTGAGTCTGCGTAAGGCTGGTCGGGTCGGCCTCGGGTCGGCCGGTCAGGTCAGGCCAGTGCGCGGGCGAGTTCCTTCGCGAGGGGCTCGCGGAGGTGCGGGGCGTCCACTCGTTCCACGCGTACGTTTGTGCAGTCCACCCAGCTCGCTGCCTCCAGGAGGGCCTGGGCCACGGCAGGGACCGCCTTGGCGCCGTCCAGCGTGACCTGTTTGGCGACCAGGGTGCGGCCCTCGCGGGCGGGGTCCACGCGGCCGACGAGCCGGCCCCCGGCGAGGACCGGCATCGCGAAGTAGCCGTACACCCGCTTCGGCTTGGGCGTGTACGCCTCCAGACGGTGGGTGAAGCCGAAGATCCGCTCCGTGCGGGCCCGCTCCCAGATGAGTGAGTCGAACGGGGACAGCAGCGTCGTACGGTGGCGGCCGCGCGGCGGTGTCTCCAGGGCGGCCGGGTCCGCCCACGCGGGCTTGCCCCAGCCCTCCACCGTCACCGGGACCAGGCCCGAGTCCGCGATCACCGCGTCGACCTGCTCGCCCTTGAGACGGTGATAGTCGGCGATGTCCGCGCGCGTGCCGACGCCCAGGGACTTGCCGGCCAGGCCGACCAGGCGGCGTAGGCACTCCGTGTCGTCCAGCTCGTCATGGAGCAGGGCCTCGGGGACGGCGCGCTCGGCGAGGTCGTACACGCGCTTCCAGCCGCGGCGCTCCGTGCACACCACCTCGCCGTACATCAGCGCGCGCTCCACGGCCACCTTGGTGCCCGACCAGTCCCACCACTCGCTGGTCTTCTTCGCGCCGCCCAACTCCGTGGCCGTGAGGGGGCCTTCCGTGCGGAGCTGCTTGATGACCTGGTCGTAGGTGCCGTCCGGCAGGTCGTGGTTCCAGTGCGGGCGGGAGAGGTAGGCGCGGCGGCGGAAGGCGAAGTGGGGCCATTCCTCCACGGGGAGGATGCAGGCGGCGTGGGACCAGTACTCGAAGGCGTGGGTGTCGGTCCAGTAGGCCTGGTCGACGGTTTTGCGGCCTACCGCGCCCAGGCGGGCGTACGGGATGAGTTCGTGGGAGCGGGCCAGGACTGAGATCGTGTCGAGCTGGACCGCGCCGAGGTGTCGCAGGATTCCGCGGACGCCGGCCCTGCGGTCGGGGGCGCCCAGGAAGCCCTGGGCCCGTAGGGCGATGCGGCGGGCTTCTTCGGCGGAGAGGTCGGTGGTGGGACGCGGGAGGCTCGTCATGTTCCACACCGTAGGCGGTGCCACTGACAGTGGACTCGCCCCCGCCGCCCCTACCCGTCCCATCCCAGGGGCTCCGCCCCAGCCCCCGCCAGGGGCTCCGCCCCCGGACCCCCGGCGGGGCTCCGCCCCTGCACCCCGCCAGGGGCTCCGGCCCCGGACCTCGGCCGGGGCTGCGACCCCGGACCTCGGCAGGGCTCCGCCCCTGCCGCCCCGGCAGGGCTTCGTGCCCGGACCCCGGCAGGGCTCGCCTCTGGACCCCGGCGGGGCTCCGCCCCTGCACCCCGCCAGGGGCTCCGGCCCTGGGCCTCGGCGGGGCTCCGCCCTCGCACCCGGGTCGGGCTTCGTGCCCGGACCCCCGGCAGGGCTCCACCCCTGCGCCCCGGCAGGGCTTCGTGCCCGGATCCCGGCGGGGCTGCGCCCCTGCACCCCGGCAGGGCTCCGGCCCCGGACCCCGGCAGGGCTCCGCCCCTGTACCCCTCGAAGAACCGCCCGTGGGGCGGTGCCTCCGGAATCCGGCAGGGGCTGTGCTTCGTGGGCTGGGGTGGGGCTGTTGTCGCAGGTCACCGCAGGGCTTCGCGGCGGGCCCTGCCAGGGGCCGCGCCCATGCATCCCGCCGGGGCTGCCTCCCCGACCTCTGCGGAGCTGGCGCCCTCGCACTGAACCGGGGCTGCCGTCCCGGGGCACCGCGGGGTTTTGCCTCGCCCACCGTCCCGCCAGGGCGGTGCACCCGCCCGGGGAGGGGGATTGGCTTTACGGGGTGACGGGTGGGGCGGGCAAGTACGGGGCCGTCGAGGCCAGGCCCAGGTCTGAGGGGAGTAGGGAGCCGATCCAGCAGTCTCGGCGTACGCCCTTGTTGTTGAGGGCGGAGCGGAGGGTGCCTTCCAGGGTGAAGCCGGCGCGTTCGGCGACCGCGCGGGAGCCCTTGTTGCCGACCTCGGCGCGCCATTCCAGGCGGTCCACGGCGAGGCTCGTGAAGGCCCAGCGGGCGGCGGTGAGGGTGGCCTCGGTGATGTAGCCGTTGCCGCGGTGCTCCTTGGCAGCCCAGAAGCCGACCTCGCCGACGCCCAGGGAACGCATGCTGATGGAGAGCATGCCCGCCAGGTCCCCCGACAGGAGGAAGGCACCGAAGGTGAACATGGAGCCGTCCGCCCAGCCGTCCGGCACCATCTGGTCCGTGAAGCCCGTCGCGTGCTCGCGGAGATAGGGCGAGGGGATCGTGGTCCAGCGCTGGATGTCGGGGTCCTGGACGGCTTCGTACACCGAGTCGGTGTCGTGCGAGTCCACGGCGCGCAGGAGCAGCCGGTCGGTGTTCAGCGTGACGGGGTCCATCGGCCGATTCTGCTAGGGCCACCGAAAGGGCGCCATTCCTTTGCGGCGAGTGACGGTTCGGTTACTTTTCGCAGCGCTGGTACGGCACCTTCCGCCACCCCTGTCCGTTGTCGTAGTGGCTGTCACTGGCAGACCTCCCGGCGCGGTGGGGTCCTCGCTTACGATGGCCGTTGCTCAAGCTGTGATTTGAATCTGACATTGAACCCGACCGTCCCAGGCCCGACCGGCAAGGAGACAAACCCCCGTGTCCGTCCTCTCGAAGATCATGCGTGCAGGCGAAGGCAAGATCCTGCGCAAGCTGCACCGCATCGCGGACCAGGTCAACTCCATCGAAGAGGACTTCGTCGACCTCTCCGACGCCGAGCTGCGCGCCCTCACTGATGAGTACAAGCAGCGGTATGCGGATGGGGAGAGCCTGGACGACCTGCTCCCCGAGGCCTTCGCCACCGTGCGTGAGGCCGCCAAGCGCGCCCTCGGACAGCGTCACTACGACGTACAGATGATGGGTGGCGCCGCGCTCCACCTCGGCTACGTCGCGGAGATGAAGACCGGCGAGGGCAAGACCCTCGTCGGCACGCTGCCCGCGTATCTGAACGCCCTCTCCGGAGACGGCGTTCACCTGATCACGGTCAACGACTATCTGGCCGAGCGCGACTCCGAGATGATGGGTCGCGTCCACAAGTTCCTGGGTCTGACCGTCGGCTGCATCCTCGCCAACATGACGCCGGCCCAGCGCCGCGAGCAGTACGCGTGCGACATCACGTACGGCACGAACAACGAGTTCGGCTTCGACTACCTGCGCGACAACATGGCCTGGTCGCAGGACGAACTCGTCCAGCGGGGCCACAACTTCGCGATCGTCGACGAGGTCGACTCCATCCTCGTCGACGAGGCCCGTACGCCGCTCATCATCTCCGGCCCGGCCGACCAGGCCACCAAGTGGTACGGCGACTTCGCCAAGCTGGTCACCCGGCTGAAGAAGGGCGAGGCCGGCAACCCCCTCAAGGGCCTCGAGGAGACCGGGGACTACGAGGTCGACGAGAAGAAGCGCACCGTCGCCATCCACGAGCCCGGCGTCTCCAAGGTCGAGGACTGGCTGGGCATCGACAACCTGTACGAGTCGGTGAACACGCCGCTGGTGGGCTACCTGAACAACGCCATCAAGGCCAAGGAGCTCTTCAAGAAGGACAAGGACTACGTCGTCATCGACGGCGAAGTCATGATCGTCGACGAGCACACCGGCCGTATCCTCGCCGGCCGCCGCTACAACGAGGGCATGCACCAGGCGATCGAGGCGAAGGAAGGGGTGGACATCAAGGACGAGAACCAGACGCTCGCCACGATCACCCTGCAGAACTTCTTCCGCCTCTACAGCAAGCTCTCCGGCATGACCGGTACGGCGATGACCGAGGCCGCCGAGTTCCACCAGATCTACAAGCTCGGCGTCGTCCCGATCCCGACCAACAAGCCGATGGTCCGCAAGGACCAGTCGGACCTGATCTACCGCACCGAGGTCGCCAAGTTCGACGCGGTGGTCGACGACATCGCCGAGAAGCACGAGAAGGGCCAGCCGATCCTCGTCGGTACGACGTCGGTCGAGAAGTCCGAGTACCTTTCGCAGCAGCTCTCGAAGCGGGGCATCCAGCACGAGGTGCTGAACGCGAAGCAGCACGACCGTGAGGCCCCGATCATCGCCCAGGCCGGCCGCCGGGGCGCTGTGACCGTCGCCACGAACATGGCCGGTCGAGGCACGGACATCAAGCTCGGCGGCAACCCCGATGACCTCGCCGAGGCGGAGCTGCGTCAGCGTGGCCTCGACCCCGAGGAGCACATCGAGGAGTGGGCCGCAGCCCTCCCCGCCGCCCTGGAGAAGGCCGAGCAGGCCGTCAAGGCGGAGTTCGAAGAGGTCAAGGAGCTCGGCGGACTCTACGTGCTGGGCACCGAGCGCCACGAGTCGCGTCGTATCGACAACCAGCTGCGCGGTCGTTCCGGCCGTCAGGGCGACCCGGGCGAGTCCCGCTTCTATCTGTCGCTCGGTGACGACCTGATGCGGCTGTTCAAGGCCCAGATGGTCGAGCGCGTGATGTCGATGGCCAACGTGCCGGACGACGTGCCGATCGAGAACAAGATGGTCACGCGCGCGATCGCCTCCGCCCAGTCGCAGGTCGAGCAGCAGAACTTCGAGACGCGCAAGAACGTTCTGAAGTACGACGAGGTGCTCAACCGGCAGCGCGAGGTCATCTACGGCGAGCGCCGCCGCGTCCTGGAGGGCGAGGACCTCCAGGAGCAGATCCAGCACTTCACGGACGACACGATCGACGCCTACATCGCGGCCGAGACCGCCGAGGGCTTCGCCGAGGAGTGGGACCTTGACCGGCTGTGGGGCGCCTTCAGGCAGCTCTACCCGGTGAAGGTCACCGTCGACGAGCTGGAGGAGGCGGCCGGTGACCGTGCCGGTCTGACCGCCGAGTTCATCTCCGAGTCCATCAAGGACGACATCCGCGAGCAGTACGCGGCCCGTGAGGAGCAGCTCGGCTCCGAGATCATGCGGGAGCTGGAGCGGCGGGTCGTCCTGTCGGTCCTCGACCGCAAGTGGCGCGAGCACCTCTACGAGATGGACTACCTCCAGGAGGGCATCGGCCTGCGCGCCATGGCGCAGAAGGACCCGCTGGTCGAGTACCAGCGCGAGGGCTTCGACATGTTCTCCGCCATGATGGACGGCATCAAGGAGGAGTCCGTCGGCTATCTGTTCAACCTGGAGGTTCAGGTCGAGCAGCAGGTCGAGGAGGTCCCGGTCGAGGACGCCGCGCCGTCGCTGGAGAAGAAGGAGGACGTCGTGCCCGCGGGTGCGCGTCCCGAGATCCGCGCCAAGGGGCTCGACGCCCCGCAGCGTCCCGACCGGCTGCACTTCTCCGCGCCGACCGTGGACGGTGAGGGTGGCATCGTCGAGGGCGACTTCGCCAACGACGACGACGAGCCCGTGCGTTCCGAGGCGGACGGCCTCACCCGCGCGGAGCGCCGCAAGCAGCAGAAGAGCAACGGGCGGCGCCGCAAGAAGTGACCGATCGGCTCGCGAGAGCCGATGAGAGCTGAGAAGCGGTGAAGGGCCGGGCACCTGTGGGTGTCCGGCCCTTTGCGTTGCTCAGTGGGGGGTCAGGGGTCCGCGGGAGTTGACAGTGAGGGTTCAGGGGCTGCTCAGTCGTCGGCCGGGCGGGGCATGCGGGGGCCGCCCAGTTCCACCGCCGTGCAGCGCCAGCGGAGGTCGGGGCCCTGTTCCAGGCGGAAGGCCATCGCGCGGAGCCGGTCGCCCGCGCCGATGCGGGCGAAGGCCTCGATCGCGCCGGGCCGTGGCACGTAGTAGCCGATGTCGCGGACGACCGGGCGGGTGCCGCGGGTGCGCAGGGGGCCGCGTTCGGCGAGCCAGGCCAGCTCGTCGTAGGCCCGGCCCGCGGTGTGGCGCAGCATGCAGTGGACGGGGCGTTGGCCGCTGAGCACGGCGAGGAGGCGGTCGGCGAAGAGGTCGGGTGGGGCGGGGCTGCGGCGGTGGTGAGGACGGCGGCGACGGCCGTGGGTGGTCGGCCGGTGGGGGCACGAGGAGGGTGCGGGATGCGGCCTCCGCCGGGGGTGCCTGCGGTGCGGGCGCCTGCGGTGGGCTGTCTCCCGGGGCCGGGCGGGGTGCGCCCGCGCCCGGGGTGCGCGGTGGGGTGGTGCCGGGGCGGCGGGTGTCGTGGCGGCCGGGTGGGCGGGTGCCCGGGCTGCGCTTCGTCCTGGTCATCACCTTGTTCATGCGTCGTCCCCGTTCATGCGTCGTCCCGTTCAGCGTCGGTCCCGCTCGCCGCGACCGGTTGATACCGGGCGGTAACTTCGTGTTGGGGATCTTCTACGAGGGAGGAGCGGGTCCCCGCAAGGACGCCGGGCGCGCGCCGCGGAGGCGGGAAGGTTCACCTATCAGAGTGAGCGGGAGGGGTGGGCGGCCTGGCGGGGAAGGGATGTTCCGGGTGAATCGCGGGCCGGGGGTGGACGCCGTACGGGGGAGGGGCCGGGACCCGAAAGGGGACGCCCGCACGTATCCTGAAGGCCTTCCCGGGAGGCGCGGGACCGCCCTTCCGGGAGCCCTCCGACCCGGGAACCCTCCCGACTACGAAAGCGGCCAGTCATGCGCGTCTACGTCCCCCTGACCCTCTCCGGTCTCGCCGAGGCGTACAAGACGGGGGAGCTGGCGGCGGGACCGGTCGTCGCGTACGCCGTCACGCCCGCGTTGCGCGAGTGGTACCTCTCCGACGACATCGAGGAGCTCGAGTACGCGGCGCTGAACCGGGCCGCGCTGGCCTCGCTGCGGCTGCTCGCGGGGGAGCCGGGGGCCGTGCGGCGGAGGGTGGTCGTCGCGGTCGACGTTCCCGACCGGGCCGCGGTCGCCGATCCCGACCGGGGGCTCGATCCGGTGGCGCTCGGTGAGGTGCGGGTGTCGGGGCCCGTGGCCCTGTCCAAGGCGGCCGCGGTGCACGTCGACGCCGATGACGCCGGGGAGGACGTCTCGGCCGCCGTGGACGCGCTCGGGGCGGCCGATCACGGGGACGACGACGCGCAGTTCATCGTGGACGGGGCCGAGGACCACGAGTTGTTGTGGTTCGCGACGCAGGAGATCCCCAACCTGGTGGGGCTGGAGGACTGAGCCCGCGCCCCGCGGGGCGTTGTCAGTGCGGGCGGGTAGTTTCTTGGTATGGGGAAGCAGGGCGCAGCAGCGCACATCGTGTGGGACTGGAACGGGACGCTGTTCCACGACAACGCCGCGATCATCGGGGCGACGAACGCGGCGTTCGCCGAGTTGGGGTTGGAGCCGCTCACGCTCGAGCGGTACCGGGAGTTGTACTGCGTGCCGGTGCCGAAGTTCTACGAGCGGCTGATGGGGCGACTGCCGACCGATGCCGAGTGGGAGGTCATGGACGACACCTTCCACCGGTACTACGCGGAGCACCGCGTGACGTGCGAGCTCACCGAGGGGGCTTCGACGTTGCTCGCGGACTGGCGGTCGGCGGGGCGCAGCCAGTCGCTGTTGAGCATGTACGTGCACGAGGAACTGGTGCCGCTGGTCAGGGGGTTCGGGATCGAGCCGCACTTCGTACGGGTGGAGGGGCGGGTCGGACCGTCCGGCGGCAGCAAGGCCGAGCACATGGTCCGGCACATAGGCTCGCTCGTGGGCGTGGACCCGGAGCGCACGGTGGTGATCGGGGACGCCGCCGACGACGCGGTGGCCGCGCTGCACGTGGGGGCGCGGGCCGTCCTCTACACCGGCGGCTCGCACAGTCGCGCCAGCCTCGAAGGGGTCGGCGTGCCCGTGGTGGACAGCCTGGAGGAGGCGGTCGAGGAGGCCGAGCGACTGATGGCGGCGTAGGCCTGTCGTCCGAGCTCACTGCCCGGGGTGTGCGGCGGCGCCCGGGGGGTGCGGCGCCCCTCGTCGGCGGGGCAGCCGCGTACCCGGCTCAGATCTCGCCGGTGCTGAGTCGCGTACCCGGCTCACACCTCCCACGTCACCGCCGCCCCGAGTCGTTCAGCCCACTGGTGCCTTCGCCCTCAGCACCCTGAGGAACTCGCGCATCCAGGCCGGGTGGTCCGGCCAGGCGCGGGCGGACACGAGGGTGCCGTCGACCACCGCCTCCGCGTCCTGGAAGGTCGCTCCGGCGGCCTGCATGTCCAGTTCCAGTGCCGGGTACGCGGTGACGCGGCGGCCGCTCAGGGCGTCGGCGGCGGCCGTGAGGAGCGGGCCGTGGCAGATCTGGGCCACCGGCTTGTCGGCGTCGAAGAAGGACTTGAGGATCTTGCGGAGTTCGGGGTCGTTGCGGAGGTACTCGGGCGCGCGGCCGCCCGGGATCACCACGGCGGCGTACTGACCGGGGTCGACCTCCGAGAACGCGAGGTCGGCGGGCCAGGTGTAGCCGGGCTTCTCCGTGTACGTGTCGAAGCCGGGCTCGAAGTCGTGGACCACGAAGCGGAGCTGCTTGCGGGTGGGGGCCGCGATATGGACCTCGTAGCCCTCCTCGCGCAGGCGCTGGTAGGGATACAGGACCTCCAGTGATTCCGCCGCGTCGCCGGTGACCATCAGGATCTTCGGTGTCATGTCGGTGCCGCTCCCTTCGGTGGAGCTTGGATGGAGCTTCAGCGGGGCCCCAGCTCTATTCCGCCTCTGCCCCACCGTCCTCGTCAACGGGGTGCCCCAGGAGAGGGTTACCGGAGGACTGCACGTTCCCGTCCCTTTCGTCCCTGTGCATACTGTCAAAGTTCCACCCCCGGTTTTGTACACATACGGCTCATGACGGGCCCCGGGTAGGGAGCGATAGCCTGGTGGCGTGATCAGCGCGATATCTCGCGGGGGCCCAGTTGCCCCTGCCTCGCGCCCGGAGCGCACGGACGACATCCGTGACCGGGCGGCGATCGCTGATCTTCATGGGCGGGACGGAGCGGCGACCGCGGCAAGCACCAGCAAAAACGCGGGCGCAAGCGGAATCGCCGGCGATCTCCGTAGGCCGCGGACACCCCGGGGACGGACGACGCAGAGATCAGCGTCACAGTCGCCGAGGGTGCCGAGAATGGCCGATACCCCCCCGCTCATCTCTCCATGCGGCATAGCGTCGGACCAGACCGGACACCCCGCGTCACGGCGTTACGTCGGAGAAGAGACCGTACTTCCTTCTACGTCACGCAACGGCGCGCGACAGGAGCCAGAGGACAATGCAGACCAAGCTGGACGAAGCCAAGGCCGAGCTGCTCGAGAGGGCTGCCCGGGTAGCTGAGAACAGCCCGGTCGGGGGGCACCTACCGACTGGGACGACGAGCGAGGGCACTCCGGACAAGGACACCGTGCTCGCGTTCCTCCAGCGCTACTACCTGCACACAGCCCCGGAGGACCTGACCGACCGCGACCCGGTCGATGTCTTCGGAGCCGCCTTCTCCCACTACCGACTGGCCGAGAACCGCCCCCAGGGCACGGCCAACGTCCGAGTGCACACGCCCACCGTCGAGGAGAACGGCTGGACCTGCAGCCACTCCGTCGTCGAGGTCGTGACCGACGACATGCCCTTCCTCGTCGACTCGGTCACCAACGAGCTGTCCCGACAGGGCCGCGGCATCCACCTCGTCATCCACCCGCAGTTCGTCGTACGGCGCGATCTGACCGGCGAGCTCATCGAGGTGCTGCCCGGCCGGCCCACCCTCGAGGATCTGCCGCACGACGCGCACGTCGAGTCCTGGATCCACGTCGAGATCGACCGCGAGACCGACCGTGCCGACCTGAAGCAGATCACCGCCGATCTGCTGCGCGTCCTGTCCGACGTCCGCGAGGCCGTCGAGGACTGGGAGAAGATGCGCGACGCCGCGCTGCGCATCGCCGAGGAACTGCCCACCGAGCCGACCGCCGACGACCTGCGCGACCAGGAGGTCGAGGAGGCCCGTGAGCTGCTGCGCTGGCTCTCGGACGACCACTTCACCTTCCTGGGGTTCCGCGAGTACGAGCTGCGCGACGACGACTCGCTGGCCGCCGTCCCCGGCACCGGACTCGGCATCCTGCGCTCCGACCCGCAGCACGGCGGTGACGACAGCCACCCGGTCAGCCCGTCCTTCGAGCGGCTGCCCGCCGACGCCCGCGCCAAGGCCCGTGAGCACAAGCTGCTCGTCCTCACCAAGGCCAACAGCCGCGCCACCGTGCACCGGCCGTCCTACCTCGACTACATCGGCGTGAAGAAGTTCGACGCCGAGGGCAACGTCGTCGGTGAGCGGCGCTTCCTGGGCCTGTTCTCCTCGGCCGCGTACACCGAGTCCGTGCGCCGCGTCCCCGTGGTCCGCCGCAAGGTCGAGGAGGTCCTCAAGGGCGCGGGCTTCTCGCCCAACAGCCACGACGGCCGCGACCTGCTCCAGATCCTGGAGACCTACCCCCGCGACGAGCTCTTCCAGACGCCCGCCGACGAGCTGCGTTCCATCGTCACCAGCGTCCTCTACCTCCAGGAGCGGCGCCGGCTGCGCCTCTACCTGCGCCAGGACGAGTACGGCCGCTACTACTCGGCCCTCGTCTACCTCCCGCGCGACCGCTACACCACCGGGGTGCGCCTCAGGATCATCGACATCCTGAAGGAGGAGCTGAACGGCACCAGCGTCGACTTCACCGCCTGGAACACCGAGTCGATCCTCTCCCGGCTGCACTTCGTGGTCCGGGTCCCGCAGGGCACCGAGCTGACGCAGCTCAGCGACGCCGACAAGGACAGGCTCGAGGTGCGGCTCGTCGAGGCCGCCCGCTCCTGGGCCGACGGTTTCGCCGAGGCGCTGAACGCCGAGTGCGGCGAGGAGCGCGCGGCCGAGCTGCTGCGCCGCTACGGCAGCGCCTTCCCCGAGGGCTACAAGGCCGACCACACCCCGCGTGCCGCGGTCGCCGACCTGGTCCACCTGGAGAAGCTCACCCGCGACCGGAGCAAGGACTTCGCGCTCAGCCTGTACGAGCCGGTCGGTGCCGGTCCCGGCGAGCGCCGCTTCAAGATCTACCGCACCGGCGAGCAGGTCTCCCTCTCGGCGGTCCTGCCGGCGCTCAACCGCATGGGCGTCGAGGTCACCGACGAGCGCCCGTACGAGCTGCGCTGCTCGGACCGTACGACGGCCTGGATCTACGACTTCGGGCTGCGCCTGCCCAAGTCGCTGAACGGCAACGGCGACTACCTCGGCGACGACGGCCGTGAGCGCTTCCAGGAGGCCTTCGCCGCCACCTGGACCGGCGAGGCCGAGAACGACGGCTTCAACGCCCTCGTACTGAGCGCCGGGCTGTCCTGGCGGCAGGCGATGGTGCTGCGCGCGTACGCCAAGTACCTGCGCCAGGCGGGCTCCACCTTCAGCCAGGACTACATGGAGGACACCCTCCGAAACAATGTCCACACCACCCGGCTGCTGGTCTCCCTCTTCGAGGCGCGGATGTCGCCGGAGCGCCAGCACGCCGGTGTCGAGCTGACCGACGCGCTCATGGAGGAGCTGGACGCCGCTCTCGACCAGGTGGCCAGCCTGGACGAGGACCGGATCCTGCGCTCCTTCCTCACCCTCATCAAGGCGACCCTGCGCACCAACTTCTTCCAGGAGGCGCTGGGCGGCAAGCCGCACGAGTACGTCTCCATGAAGTTCGACCCGCAGGCCATCCCGGACCTGCCGGCGCCGCGACCGGCGTACGAGATCTGGGTGTACTCGCCGAAGGTGGAGGGCGTGCACCTGCGCTTCGGCAAGGTCGCGCGCGGTGGTCTGCGCTGGTCCGACCGGCGCGAGGACTTCCGGACGGAGATCCTGGGCCTGGTCAAGGCGCAGATGGTGAAGAACACCGTCATCGTGCCCGTCGGCGCCAAGGGCGGCTTCGTCGCCAAGCAGCTGCCCGACCCGTCCGTGGACCGCGACGCCTGGCTCGCGGAGGGCATCCGCAGCTACCGGACCTTCATCTCGGCGCTGCTCGACATCACCGACAACCTGGTCGCCGGTGCGGTCGTGCCCCCGGTGGACGTGGTCCGGCACGACGGGGAGGACACCTATCTCGTCGTCGCCGCCGACAAGGGCACCGCGACCTTCTCCGACATCGCCAACGAGGTCGCCGAGAGCTACAACTTCTGGCTCGGGGACGCCTTCGCCTCCGGCGGCTCCGCCGGTTACGACCACAAGAAGATGGGCATCACCGCGCGCGGTGCCTGGGAGTCCGTGAAGCGGCACTTCCGGGAGCTGGGCGTCAACACCCAGACCGAGGACTTCACCGTCGTCGGCGTCGGTGACATGTCCGGTGACGTGTTCGGCAACGGCATGCTGCTCTCCGAGCACATCCGCGTGGTCGCCGCCTTCGACCACCGGCACATCTTCCTCGACCCGACCCCGGACGCGGAGACCTCGTACGCCGAGCGGCGTCGCCTCTTCGAGCTGCCGCGCTCGTCCTGGGCCGACTACAACACCGAGCTGATCTCGGCCGGCGGCGGAGTCTTCCCGCGGACCGCCAAGGCGATCCCGGTCAACGCGCACGTCCGCGAGGCCCTCGGCATCGAGCACGGGGTCACCAAGATGACCCCGGCCGACCTGATGAAGGCGATCCTCCAGGCGCCGGTCGACCTGCTGTGGAACGGCGGCATCGGTACGTACGTCAAGGCGTCCGTCGAGTCGCACGCGGACGTCGGCGACAAGGCCAACGACGCCATCCGCGTCGACGGCGCCGACCTGCGCGTCAAGGTCGTCGGCGAGGGCGGCAACCTCGGTCTGACCCAGCTGGGCCGGATCGAGTTCGCGCAGCACGGCGGCAAGATCAACACCGACGCCATCGACAACAGCGCGGGCGTGGACACCTCCGACCACGAGGTGAACATCAAGATCCTGCTCAACGCGGTCGTGACCAACGGCGATCAGACGGTCAAGCAGCGCAACAAGCTGCTCGCCGAGATGACCGACGAGGTCGGCGCCCTGGTCCTGCGCAACAACTACGCGCAGAACGTGGCGATCGCCAACGCGCTGGCCCAGTCGCCGAGCATGCTCCATGCCCAGCAGCGCTTCCTGCGCTTCCTGGTCAGGGAGGGTCACCTCGACCGGGCGCTGGAGTTCCTGCCCAACGAGCGGCAGATCCGTGAGCGGCTCAACTCCGGGCAGGGCCTGACCGGTCCGGAGACGGCCGTGCTCCTCGCGTACACGAAGATCACGGTCTCCGACGAGCTGCTCGCCACCTCGCTGCCGGACGACCCGTACCTGCAGAGCCTGCTGTTCGCGTACTTCCCCACCGCGCTGCGTGAGAAGTTCCGCGAGCAGATCGAGGCGCACGCGCTGCGTCGCGAGATCGTGACGACCGTCCTGGTCAACGACACGGTCAACACGGGCGGTACGAGCTTCCTGCACCGCCTCCGTGAGGAGACGGGCGCGTCCCTGGAGGAGATCGTCCGGGCGCAGACCGCGGCCCGCGCGATCTTCGAGTCGAGCAAGGTGTGGGACGCGGTGGAGGCGCTCGACAATGTCGTCGCCGCCGACGTCCAGACCAGGATCCGGCTGCACTCGCGCCGTCTCGTCGAGCGGGGCACGCGCTGGCTGCTCAACAACCGGCCGCAGCCGCTCCAGCTCGCCGAGAACATCTCCTTCTTCCGCGAGGGGGTCGCGCAGGTCTGGGGCGAGCTGCCCAAGCTGCTGCGCGGTGCGGACCTGGAGTGGTACCAGCAGATCTTCGAGGAGCTGACGGGCGCCGGCGTCCCCGAGGAGCTGGCCACGCACGTGGCCGGGTTCTCCTCGGCCTTCCCGACGCTGGACATCGTCGCGGTGGCCGACCGCATGGACAAGAACCCGATGGCTGTCGCCGAGGTGTACTACGACCTCGCCGACCGCCTGAACATCACCCAGCTCATGGACCGCATCATCGAGCTCCCGCGTGCCGACCGCTGGCAGTCCATGGCCCGCGCCTCGATCCGCGAGGACCTGTACGCGGCGCACGCGGCGCTCACCGCGGACGTGCTCGCCGTCGGCAACGGCACCTCGACCCCGGAGCAGCGCTTCAAGGCCTGGGAGGAGAAGAACGCCGCGATCCTGGGCCGCGCCCGCACCACCCTGGAGGAGATCCAGACCTCGGACTCGTTCGACCTGGCGAACCTGTCGGTGGCGATGCGCACGATGCGGACGCTTCTGCGGACGCACGCGTAGATCGCGGTGACGCACGCGTGGGTCGCGGTGACGCACGCGTGGGTCGCTGTGGCCCACGCGTAGGGCACCTCTGAGTGCGCTCGACCCACTCGTGAGTGCACTTGTTTCACTCGATCGGATGTACGTCGATGGGGCAGCCCCGGCCGGGACGGCCGGGGCTGCCCCTGTTTGTGCAGGTAGGTGCAAGCGCCTTGGCCGCCCTCTTGCCTCGCTCTTGCGGATCTCTCGGGGAAACCGGAACTGGAATTTACCTATTGCTGATAAAAGGGACAATTGTGACTGTGAACCTCTCCGAGGGGCGGGCCCGTGTAGGCCGACAGGCCCCCGCACCTCCCCAGCCCGCACCAGCCGCCACTCCTCCCGGGGCGATCGAAAGGACCCGGCGGATCGTCCTCGAAGTGGTGAAGTTCGGAGCCGTCGGCGGTAGCGGTATCGCAGTCAACTTCCTGGTCTTCAACCTTCTCCTGCACGGTCTGAAGTGGGCCCCGATGGCCGCCACGGTCATCGCCAGCTGTGTCGCCATGGGCAGCAACTACCTCGGCTTCCGCTTCTTCGCCTACCGTGACCGGGCCTCGCGCACCCGACGTCAGATCGCCCTGTTCTTCGCCTTCAGCGGCATCGGCGTCGTCATGGAGAGCGCGCTGTTCTACATCGGCTACCACGGTCTGGGCATGGACACCCCGCTCGGCTCCAACCTGGCCAAGGCGCTGTCGATCGTGCTGGCGTCGGCGTTCCGTTTCCTCGTGTACCGCACCTGGGTGTTCGAACAGGTGAAACACAGCCGCTAGACAGCCGCTCGCACCCCTTTGCGGGCGATCGGCATCTGCCTAGGTGATACGCAAATGGACTAGATCGCCTAGGTTGAACCATCAGGAATGTCTAGCATTAATAGGATGAGTGTGGATCACCCCTGCCCGCCAGCAGAAACAGCAGCCGTGCCCGCCGTGTCCGTGGTCGTGATCGTCTACAACGACGCGTCCCGGCTGACGACGGCCGTGCGCTCCGTTCTCGACCAGACCCTGCGCGGTGTCGAGGTCGTCATCGTCGACGACCGCAGTACGGACGGCTCGTACGACGTGGCACAGCGACTGGCCGCCGCGCACCCGGACCGCGTCCGGGCCTTCAGGCTGCCCGAGAACAGCGGCGGCTGCGGCGCCCCCCGCAACCACGGCATCCAGCAGGCCCGCGGCGACTACGTCCTCTTCCTCGACAGTGACGACGTCCTGGAGCGCAACGCCTGCCGCAACATGCTGGAGGCCGCCGAGTCCACCGGCGCGGACCTCGTCTCCGGCCTGTGCGTGCGTGTGCACGTCGACTCGCGCACCGGCAAGGAGGTCAAGTGGTACCCCTGGCTGTACGACCGCACCCGCACCCTGGAGTCCATCTCCGAGCTGCCCGACCTGCTGGTCTTCGACACGCTGTCGACGAACAAGTGCTACCGCAGGCAGTTCCTGCTCGATGAGGGCCTCGAGTTCCCGGTCGGGATCCACTACGAGGACCTGCTGTTCTCCGCGCAGGCCTACGTGGCCGCGCAGCGCATCACGCTCATCCCCAACCGGGTGTATGAGTGGCGGATCGTAGACAAACCGGCGAAGTCGGCCGCCAAGTCCATCAGCAACCGGCGTGACGAGATCGCCAACTTCACGCACCGCATGGAGATCCACCGCCGGGTCGACCAGCTCCTCGCCGACCATGGCCTGCTGGAGCTGAAGTTCGCCAAGGACGTCAAGTGGCTCAAGCACGACCTGGTGCTGCACCTGCGTGAGCTGCCTTTCCGCGACGAGCCCTACCGCCAGGAGTTCGCGCAGATCGCGCGCACCTACCTGGAGTCGATCGACCGCATCGCCTTCGACGAGATCGAGCCGATCCACGCCATCTGCGCGTACCTCCTCCACGAGGCCGACTGGGACAACCTGCTGCCCGCCGTGGACACGCTCAGCAACCGCGACAAGATCTCCTCGCCGCTCGTCGAGCACGAGGGGCGCGTGTACTGGTGCGCCGAGCACATCGAGCACGACGCCTTCGCCCGGCACGTCCTGGACGTCACCGAGCTCGGCTACCACACCAGGCCGGTCGAGAAGATGTTCCTGCGCAACGCGCTGACCGGATACGCGGAGACCGACGGCACCGTCCGGCTGGCCGGGCGCATCACCAACCCGCTCGGCGTGATCCCGTCCGACGCCCGGCTCTCCGCGCAGCTGGAGTTCTACGCCCGCCGCCCGGGCGTGCGCTTCCAGACCTTCCGCTTCCCCGTGGCCACCGTGCGGCACGAGGGCGACGCCATCGCCTGGGAGGCTTCGGCCGACCTCGCCAAGGGCCTGCGCCCGCTCGGCATCGTGGACGCGGTCTGGGACGTACGCCTCCACCTCGTCGTCGCCGGTGAGGGCGAAGGCGCGGGGACGGTCCGCACCACGACCCGGCTCACGGCCTCCGAGCCCGAGCTGGCCCAGGGGCACCTGCCCGTCCGGCCCCGCCTGACCCGGCTGGTCGCCGACCGCATCGAGCCCGAGGTCTCCTCCCGCGGCCACCTCTCCTTCCGGCTCGTCCCGGACAAGAAGGCCAACGAACTCGTCCAGCGCGGTGTGCAGGGCCCGACCGGGCGGCTCGCCAAGACCGGCTACCGCAAGGTCAAGGCGCTGCGCAAGGAACTCGCCTCCGGCGACACCAAGCTCCGCGTCTACCACGACGTGTTCAGCCGCCTGCCCGTCAAGAAGGGCCTCGTCGTCTTCGAGAGCCACCTGGGCCGGCAGTACAGCGACAGCCCCAAGGCCATCTACGAGGAGATGCGCCGCCAGGGCCTCCAGTTCGAGGCCGTGTGGGCCTACGCGGGCAGTCCCCAGGGCTTCCCGGACGACGCCACCCTCGTACGCCGCTGGTCGCTGCCGTACCTCAAGGCGCTCGCGCAGGCCGAGTACTGGGTCGACAACCAGAGCTACCCGCTGAAGGTCACCAAGCGGCCCGAGACGACGTACATCCAGACCTGGCACGGTTCGGCGCTCAAGCGGATGGGCTTCGACGAGCCGGAGTGGAAGCTCAAGTCCCGTGAGGAGCAGGCCGAGCAGCAGCGCACCCTCGACCGCTTCGACCGCTTCCTGATCCGCTCCGAGCACGACGTGCGCACCCTCGCGCGGGCGTTCCGGCTCCAGGAGCGGACGCTGCTGCGGGTGGGCTACCCGCGCAACGACGCGCTCGTCCAGGCCAAGGAGCACGAGGACGCCACCGGGCAGCGGGAACGCGGCGCACTGGCGGCCGAGTTCGGCATCCCGGAGGACAAGCAGATCCTGCTGTACGCGCCGACCTTCCGTCAGCGCGGCGGCAAGCGCCGGTTCGAGCTGCCCTTCGACGTGGAGCGCTTCGCCGACACCTTCGGCGACCGCTATGTCCTCCTGGTCCGCTCGCACTACCTCAACCACGTCGTGCTGCCGCCCTCCGTGCGCGGCCGGGTCATCGACGTGACGAACTACCACGACATGACCCCCCTGCTGGCGCTCGCCGACGGTCTGATCACCGACTACTCGTCCGTGATGTTCGACTACTCCCTCCTCGACCGCCCGATGTTCTTCTTCACGTACGACTACGACGAGTACGTGCACGAGGGCCGCGGGACCTACTTCGACCTGCTGGAGAGGGCCCCCGGCCCGGTCGTCCGCACAGAGGACGAGCTGCACGCGGTCCTGGACTCGCTGGAGGAGCAGAAGGTGAAGTACGCGGCCCCGCGCGAGCGGTTCGTCGCCGACTTCGGCGAGTTCGACCAGGGCAACGCCGCGCAGAGCATCGTCGACCAGTTCTTCTCCCAGTGGAGGCGCGCGTGACCGCGTACAGCGAGCGGGACGTCTTCCTCGTCTCCAACAGCGTCGACGAGCTCGGCGGCGTGACCAGCTGGTCGCACCAGATGGCCCGGTTGTTCACCGAGCGCGGCCACCGCGTCCACGTCATCGGCATCACCGAGCCCGCGGTCGTCCAGGAGCTCGGTGAACTCCCGTACCCCACCACGACGTTGTACGACGTCCATCCGCCGCGTGTGGGCTCCGCGCGCGGCATCAAGGGGCGGCTCAACGTCGCCGAGCGCAGGCTGCGCGCCGACCGGTCGGCGGGCATGCGCGAGCAGGCCGCCAAGCTGACCCGGCTGTTCCGGGCCGCGCGCCCCGGCGCCGTCGTGATCGTCACGCAGGTGTGGGCGATGGAGTGGGTGGAGCTCGCCGACACCACCGGCCTGACCGTCATCGGCATGAGCCACGAGTCCTTCGCGTATTCGAAGGCGACCTCGCGCTTCGGACGGGTGCAGAAGCACTACAAGGACGTCGACCGGATGCTCGCGCTCACCCGCGAGGACGCCGACCTGTGGATTCGTCAGGGCCTCGACAACGCGTCCTTCATGCCGAACCCGATCCCCTTCATGCCCGAGGTGCCCTCCTCGCGCACCGAGAACGTCGTCGTCAGCGTCGGCCGGCTCTCGGACCAGAAGGGCATCGACATGCTCCTCGACACCTGGGCCGAGGTGGCGCCCCGCCATCCCGACTGGACCTTGCGGATCTTCGGCTCCGGCGAGGACGAGGAGATCCTCAAGAAGCAGTGCACCGCCCTGGGCCTCGACGACTCCGTCGAGTGGATGGGCCGCACCAGCGACGTACCCGGCGCCCTGCGCGGCGGTTCCGTCTTCGTCCTGTCCTCCCGCGGCGAGGGCTTCCCCCTCGCCCTCATGGAGGCCATGGCGACCGCGCTGCCGTGTGCCGCCTTCGACTGCGCTCCCGGCGTCCGCGAGATCGTCCAGGACGGCGAGGACGGTCTCCTGGCGGCCCTGGGCAACACCGGGGAACTGGCCCGCCGCCTCGACACCCTGATGTCCGACAAGGACCTCCGCGACCGCATGGGCGAGGCGGCCCGCGTCAACATCCAGCGCTACACGACGGACGAGATCGTCCGCCGGTGGGAAGACCTGTTCACCTTCTTGGAGAGGTGAGCGGAGGCGCCCCAAAAGGGGCGCGGGGAACTGCGCGCTCAGCCACACACAACCCGCAGCCGACAGCGCGCAGTTCCCCGCACCCCCTGAGTCGCCCCTACTTCCCTGTGAACTTCTCGTACTCCTTGAGCACATCCTCCGTGGGCCCGTCCAGGCGAAGCTCCCCCCGCTCCAGCCAGAGCACGCGGTCGCAGGTGTCCCGGATCGACTTGTTGTTGTGGCTCACCAGGAACACGGTGCCCGCGTGCTTGCGCAACTCCCGGATCCGCTCCTCGGAGCGCTTCTGGAAGGAGCGATCCCCCGTGGCGAGGGCCTCGTCGATCATCAGCACGTCGTGGTCCTTGGCCGCCGCGATGGAGAACCGCAGCCGCGCCGCCATCCCGGAGGAGTACGTCCGCATCGGGAGGGTGATGAAGTCGCCCTTCTCGTTGATGCCGGAGAAGTCGACGATCTCCTGGTAGCGCTCCTTGACCTGCTCGCGGGACATGCCCATGGCGAGCCCGCCGAGGTAGACGTTCCGCTCACCGGTGAGGTCGCCCATCAGGGCCGCGTTGACGCCGAGCAGCGAGGGCTGACCGTCGGTGTAGATCTTGCCGTTCTCCACGGGAAGGAGGCCGGCGACCGCCTTGAGCAGGGTCGACTTGCCCGAGCCGTTGGTGCCGATCAGACCGATGGCCTCACCGCGGTAGGCGGTGAAGGACACGTCCTTGACGGCGTGCACCTTGCGTACGCCCGCGGCCTTCTCGGTCTGCCCCCGCCGCAGCATGCGGTGGAGCGCGGCGGTGGCGCTGCCCCGTCCCGCACCGGTGCCGTTGACCCGGTAGACGATGTCCACGTGGTCGGCGACGACGGTGGGGACGAGCGCGCCGGCGCTGCCGGCCGCATCCTGGGGCCGGGCGTCCTGCGTGAGGGTGTCAGCCATGTCAGCCACGTCCGTACGTCTCCTCGGCCTTCCAGAAGTAGATGAAACCGCCGACTCCGGCGAGCAGTGCCCAGCCGGTCGCCAGCGCCCACACGTGGTGCGGCAGCTGGTGGGCGTGGAAGCTGTCGATCAGCGCGTAGCGCGTCAGGTCGATGTAGACGGCGGCCGGGTTGCTCTCCAGCGCGACCATCGCCCAGTGCGGCATGTGGCTGTGCTTGAGCGTCGAGGCGATGCTCCACATGACACCGGAGACGTACATCCAGGTGCGCAGCACGAACGGCATGAGCTGTGCGATGTCCGGCGTCTTGGCCCCCATCCGCGCCATGATCATCGCCACGCCCGCGTTGAAGACGAACTGCAGCGTCAGGATCGGCACGACGAGCAGCCACGACGCGCTCACGGGAATGCCGAAGCAGAGCAGGATGACGACCAGCGCGGCCATCGAGAACAGCAGCTGCTGGAGCTGCTGGATGGCGTACGACACCGGCAGCGCGGCCCGCGGGAAGTGCAGGGCTCGGACCAGGCCGAGGCTGCCGGAGATCGCCCGGGTGCCCGCCATGATCGAGCTCTGTGTGAAGGTCCAGATGAAGACGCCGGTGACCAGGAACGGCACGAAGTCGGGCACGCCGTGCTTGGTGCCGAGCAGCACACCGAAGATGAAGTAGTAGACCGCCGCGTTCAGCAGCGGGTTCGCCACCTGCCAGACCTGGCCGAGCTTCGCCTGGCTGTACTGGGCGGTGAGCTTGGCGGTGGCGAAGGCGGTGATGAAGTGACGCCGTGCCCAGAGCTGGCGGACGTACTCCGGCAGGGTCGGGCGGGCGCCACTGACGGCGAGGCCGTACCGGGCGGCGAGCGCCGCGGGATCGTCGGTGGGGGGAACCGACGTCGGCGGTGTGTGGAGGACCTGGCTCACATCCGCTGCTTTCGCTCGGGGGTGGGATGCGCGGGCCGTCCTTGACGTTTCTTAACTGCCGCTTTGCCAGCTTCTTACGTCGGGACGGGACCGTATCGTCGCAACGCGAGACTATGGCTTCTTGACGTCGGAACGCAACCGTTTCGTCGTAACGCCCTATGCTGGAAGGCATGACGACGAACGCCGACACCACGAGTGCCGCCGCGAAGGCGGGGAGTGCTGCCGGGAAGGCCCCGCGTCGTAGGGCTCCGGCGGGGGCGGCCGTGCTGCGTGAGGACGTGACCGAGGCGATCCGGGCCGCCGTCTTCGAGGAGCTCGCGGCCGTGGGCTACGCCCGGATGTCCATCGAGGGCATCGCGCGCCGCGCGGGCGTCGGCAAGACGGCGGTGTACCGGCGATGGCGTTCGAAACTGCACCTGGTGCTCGACGTGGTCTCCGCCATAGCGGTCCAGGGGCTGCCCGTCCCCGACACGGGCTCCCTGGAGGGCGACCTGCGCCTGCTGTACGAGGTCACCTCCCGTGCGCTGCGCCACCCCGTGGCAGGCCAGATCATCCCGGACCTCCAGGCGGAGGCGGCCCGCAACCCCGACATCGCGGACGCCATGCAGAAGGCGCTGCGGGAAGGCCAGCAGGGAGTGGCGAGCGGGATCGTCGCGGCGGCGGCCGCGCGGGGCGAGGTGCGCGAGGGGATCGACCAGGAACTCGCGCTCGACCTCATGTCGGGTCCGCTGTACTGGCGGGCGGTGGTGGTCCGCGGGCCCAAGCTGCCGAAGGGGTACCTGGCGAGCCTGGCCCGGGCCACGGCGGCGGCGCTGCGGGCGTTGTGAGGGCGCCTGTCCGACGGGCGGGCATGGTGCGGGCGCCTGTCCGACGGGCGGCGGGTTCGGGCGCCTTTCGAAGGCTGCTCAGGCGGCGTGCCGTCCCTCCTTGCGGCCTTTGAGAAGGGTGCTGCACCTCACCAGGTCACCTGTTCGCCCACGGGGACTGCCGTTCGCCTAACCTGTGGCCATGCGAGAGACGGTGCGGCGGGCGTCGCGGGCCACGGCCGGCCTCGTCATGTCCGCCGCGCTGGCCTTCGGCACGATCCTCTTCATCACCGTGCTGCTGATCACGGCCACGCTGACGCTCGCGGTCGTCGGCGCCGGGCTGCTGCCCGAGACGGTGCTGCTGATCCGGCGGATCGCCGGGGCCAAGCGGAACCTGGTGGCCCAGTGGACGGGCACGGTGATCCCCGAGGCCTACCAGCCCATCGAGGGCCCGCTGCGGCAACGACTGCGCACGGCGGTCCGCGGCCCCGGCACGCTCGGCGACTTCCGCTGGATGATCTCCCACTACGTCTACGGCTTCCTCGGACTGCTCACCGCCCCGCTGTGGCTGCTGGGCCTGCCCGTCGACGGCGTACGACAGGGGCTGCTCGGCCGTTCCCCGCTCGTCCTGCCGCTGATCGGCCGCCTCGCGGACCTCGACGCCGCCTGGTCCACCGCCTTGCTCAAGCCCTCCCCGGAGGCGCTGCTCGCCGTCCGGATCGAGGAGCTGACCGAGACCCGGGCCGGAGCGATCGCCGCGCACGGAGCCGAACTGCGCCGCATCGAGCGCGACCTGCACGACGGCACACAGGCCCGGCTGGTCTCCCTGTCGATGCGCATCGGTATCGCCAAACGGGCCTACGAACGCGACCCGGAGACCGCACTCAAACTTCTCGAGGACGCGCAGAGCCAGGCCGAGGAGGCGCTGACCGAGCTGCGCCACGTCGTCCGCGGCATCCACCCGCCGATCCTCACCGACCGGGGACTGGCCGGCGCCGTACGGGCGCTGGCCGCGAGCAGCGGGCTGGACGTCACCGTCGTCGTGGACGGCCTGGAGGACGGGGCGCAGAGCGGGTCCCGGGCTCCGGCGGCGGTCGAGGCGGCGGCGTACTTCGTGGTCGCCGAGTCGCTGACGAACGCGGCCAAGCACAGCGGATCCGAGCGCGCCGAGGTGCGGCTGGTGCGCAACCGGGGCGGGCTGAGCGTCCGGGTCGCCGACGAGGGACGGGGTGGAGCCGGGGGCACCTCCCCGGCTTTCGGCTCTGGGGGAGAAGGGGGTGGCTCCGGGCTGCTCGGGATGCGGCGACGCGTGGCCGCGCTCGACGGGACCCTGCTGATGACCAGCCCCGTCGGGGGGCCGACCGTGATCGAGGTGGAGCTGCCGTGCGTGTGGTGACCGGGACAGTGGAGACGAGGCCGCCGTGCGTGTGGTGATCGCCGAGGACAACGCCCTCCTGCGGGAGGGGATGGTGCTGCTGCTGACCTCCGCCGGGCACGAGGTCGTGGCCGTCGCGGGCAGCGGCCCCGAGGTGCTGCCGGCGCTTCTCGAGCACCGGCCGGACGTCGCCGTGCTGGACGTCCGGATGCCACCGGGCTTCCGCGACGAGGGCCTGCGCGCGGCCCTGGAGGCACGCAAGGAGATGCCCGGCCTGCCGGTGCTCGTGCTCTCCCAGTACGTCGAGGAGTCGTACGCCGCCGAGCTGCTCGGCGGTGGTGCGAGCGGGGTCGGCTATCTGCTCAAGGACCGGGTGGGCCGGGTGGACGAGTTCCTCGACGCGCTCGACCGGGTCGCGACGGGCGGTACGGCTCTCGACCCCGAGGTCGTCACCGAGCTCCTGACCCGGCGCCGTGACGACCCGCTCGACACGCTCACGCCCCGCGAGCGCGAGGTCCTGAAGCTGATGGCCGAAGGCCGCGACAACACGACCATCGCCAAGACGCTGGTCGTCACGGAACGCGCCGTCAGCAAGCACATCGGCAACGTCTTCCTGAAGCTGGGCCTGCCGCCGAGCGACAGCGGCCACCGCCGGGTGCTCGCGGTACTGGCGTACCTCAACAGGGACGCGTAAGCCGTACCCGGTACACACCGGGTACGCGTCGGCTCCCGGCGGCCGGCACTCACCCCGCCAGTCGCCGGGCCAGTCCGACGAGTTCGGCCGCCCTCAGCACCCGCCCGTCGAACCCCGGCAACGGCACGTGCAGCGCCGCCACCCACGGTCCCGGAATCCCGTCCACCCCGTAGACGGCTCCGGCCAGTCCACCCGTGACGGCGGCGACGGTGTCCGTGTCGCCGCCGAGATCGACGGCGGCCCGCACGGCGTCCTCGTACGAGCCCGTGCTCCGCACCGCCCACAGGGCGGACCCGAGACAGGGCCACACCGCCCCGTTGAACTCCGTCGCCTGATCGGGGTGCCAGGCGTCGGCGAGGACGACGGCGTACCGAGCCCGATGGTCGGGATGCACGGCCTCCAGGACGTCCGGTACGGCGGTGGCCGGATCGCCGCCGTCGAGCGCGACCCGGACCAACTCGTGGAAGATCGCGGTGCCTTCCCATGCCGCGCGGTCGCCGTGGGTGAGCGCGGCGATGCGGCGGCCGGCCTCCATGGTGGCGTCCCGTCCCTGCCGCGCGAAGTACACGGCGGACGTGGCCGCCCGCATCAACGCCCCGTTCCCGGCCGCCCGTTGGCTGACCTGGAAGTGCAGTGCCGCGGCGAGGTCCCAGGGGTCTTCGCCGGTGAGCACGGCCTCGGTCTGCAGGCCGATGTCCTTGGGGTCGGCGGCGGCCCAGCGCCGGAATCTGCGGAAGATGTCGGGGAGTTCGAGGGCGTCGTGGTCCGTCAGGGACTCGCCGACGAGCACCGCCATCTGGGTGTCGTCGGTCGCCTCGCCCGGGTCCCAGCCACCCCCTCCGCACATTTCCCCGCCCTGCCCGGCGACAGGGAAGCGGGCCGAGAACGCTCCCTCGGGCCCGAACTCGAAGGGCGCGCCTAGGGCGTCTCCCACGGCGGAGCCGAGAACGGTGCCGACGGCGCGTTCTTGAGGGCGGGGCACGGGGTCAGCGTGGTGCGGGGGAGTCCGGGGCGCAGCCGCGGAGGGTGTGGGCGATGACGTGTTCCAGGTCCCTGTCCAGGGTTGCGCTGGGCAGGGTGACGCTGACCGCGAGCCGCGCGAAGCCGTTGAGGGTGCTGAAGATCGGGATGGCGATGGTTTCCAGGGGCCCTTCGCGGACCTCGCCCCGGCGCTGGGCCTCCGTGATGAGTTCCGCGGCCAGGCCCCCCATGCTCTGGGCGGCCTTGACCAGGGCCTCGGACGCCTCCGGGTCGTGCTTGACGGCGAACATGAGGTCGAGGAGTTCCGCGTTGGCGGTGGCGAAGCCCACGTAGGTGCGGGCCAGGGCGCCGAGCCGGTCGGCGAAGGACTCGCCCGCGGTCTCCTGCGACGCGGTCAGCGTGGCCAGGAGCCGTTCGAAGCCGGCCAGGGCCAGCGCGTCCAGCAGGGCCTGCTTGTCCTTGAAGTGCCGGCTCGGGGCCGCGTGGCTGACGCCCAGGTCGCGGGCCAGTTCGCGCAGGGACAGGGCGCCGGGGCCCTTCTCCTCGAGAGTTTCCTCGGCGCGGGTCAGCAGTGCGGCGCGCAGGTCTCCATGGTGGTAGCGGTGAGGGCGGGTCTGCATGCCCGACAGTCTATCCGGTATGTAACCGGCGACTACATTGTTGGCGCTGTCAGCTTTGTTGGCAACGTCATCATTGTTGTCGTTGACATCATTGTTGTCGGCGTCTACATTCAGGGCATGGCTACCAAGCACTCGGCTGACCGGAACAGCAAGTGGAACGCGGGCGACATCGGTGACCAGCGCGGCCGCACGGCCGTGGTCACCGGCGCCAACAGCGGGCTCGGCATCGCCACCGTCGACGCCCTCGCCCGGGGCGGCGCCCATGTCGTCCTCGCCGTACGGGATCCGGAGCGCGGCGAGGCCGCCGCCCGCACCGTCAACGGAAGCGTCGAGGTGCGCCGACTGGACCTCGCGGACCTCGCGTCCGTGCGCGAGTTCGCCGCGTCCTGGCGGGGAGACCTCGATCTGCTGATCAACAACGCGGGCGTCATGAACATCCCCGAGGCCGGCACGAAGGACGGCTTCGAGATGCAGTTCGGGACCAACCACCTGGGGCACTTCGCCCTGACGAACCTGCTGCTGCCGCATCTCACCGACCGGGTGGTCACCGTGTCCTCGGGGGTGCACAAGATGCCCGGCACCCGCATCCACTTCGAGAACCTGAACCTGACCGGCGAGTATTCGCCCGTCGCCGCCTACAACCAGTCCAAGCTCGCCAATCTGCTGTTCACCCTGGAGCTCCAGAGCCGGCTGGCCGCCGCGGGTTCGTCCGTACGGGCCCTCGCCGCGCACCCCGGCTGGGCCGCCACCGGTCTCCAGGGCCGGGACGCCAGTGTGCTGCGGCGCACGCTGATGGCGGTGGGCAACCGGTTCATCGCCCAGGACAACAAGGCCGGCGCCCTGCCCACGCTGTACGCCGCGACGCAGGATCTGCCCGGCGCCAGCTATGTGGGACCCGACGGGCTCGGCGAGATGCGCGGCGCGCCGGCACTGGTCGGCCGCTCGGCCGCGGCCAGCGACCCGGTGTCCGCGGTCCGCCTGTGGGCGGCCTCCGAGGAACTGACCGGCGTCACCTTTCCCCGGCTGGAATCCGAACAGAGCCAGAGCCGGACCCCGCAGGCCGTCTCCGTCTAGGTCCGGTCCGCCGGACAAGGCCTGGGCGGACGAGGCCTGGGCCGGCAGGACCTGGGTCGGCGGGGCCTGGGCCGACAGGCGCTACGAGCGCGCCGCGCCGGGGTGCAGCCGCACCCACCCCGCCCATGCCGACGTGATCATGTCCTGCACGTCGTACTTCGCCTTCCAGCCCAGTTCCACCGAGATGCGGTCGGCGGAGGCGACGACGCGCGCCGGGTCGCCGGGGCGGCGGGGTGTGGTGACCGCGGGACGGTCGTAGCCGGTGATCGCGTTGATCCGGTCGATCATCTCGCGGACGGAAACGCCTTCCCCGCGGCCGATGTTGAGGGTCAGGTCCCGGCCGGGCGAGGCATCGAGGGCGCGGGCCGCGGCCACGTGGGCCTCCGCCAGGTCCACCACGTGGATGTAGTCCCGAACGCACGTTCCGTCGGGCGTCGGGTAGTCGTCACCGAAGATGCGCGGCGGCGCGTCCTCCGTGAGCTTCTCGAAGACCATGGGGACGAGGTTGAAGACACCGACGTCGGCGAGTTCGGGGGTCGCCGCCCCCGCCACGTTGAAGTAGCGCAGCGACGCCGTGGACAGGCCCGTGGCGCGGCCCGTCGCACGGACCAGCCACTCGCCCGCCAGCTTCGTCTCGCCGTACGGGCTCATGGGTGCGCAGGGGGTCTCCTCCGTCACCAGGTTGACGTCCGGCATGCCGTAGACCGCGGCGGAGGACGAGAACACGAAGGAGCCGACGGACGTCGCCGTCACCGCCTCCAGGAGAACCCGCAGGCCCTCGACGTTCTCGCGGTAGTAGTGCAGCGGGAGCTCGACGGACTCACCGACCTGCTTCTTCGCCGCGAGGTGGACCACGCCGGTGATCGCGTGCTCCTCGATCGTGCGGGCCAGCAGCTCGGCGTCCAGCGTCGAGCCGACCACGAGCGGTACGTCGGAGGGGACCCGCTCGGCGATGCCCGTGGACAGGTCGTCGTAGACCACGGCCTGCTCGCCCGCGTCCCGCATCGCCCGCACGACGTGCGCCCCGATGTAGCCGGCGCCGCCGGTGATCAGCCAGGTCATGAACGGTCGTCCCCTCGGGAGTGTGATCGGTGTGAGGTCGGTGTGAGATCGATGGGTCGGTGTGACGTCAGTGAAGCAGGCGCTTGAGCCGGCGGCGTACCACGTCGGTCATGCCTCGTAGTCCGGGCGCCAGACGCAGCGCCAGCGCCCCCGCGTGGGTGCGGTACGGCTGCACCAGCAGGACGCCGTACCGCAGGTCGGGGATCGCGCGGCGGCGCAGCAGGCCCCCGCCGCCGACCGCGTGCGCGGTGACGTCCCGGCTCGAACCGTCACGGTAGTGGACCCGCAGCCGCAGGTCCCAGGTGCCCGAGCCCAGCGCCGACAGGTCCACCGGCAGCTCGCCCGACCAGGTGGCCCCGTCCGCGTCCGGTGCCAGCTCGACCGGCAGGCTCAGCCCGATCCGGCCCTCGTCCCGGTGCGTGAACTCCACGTCCGCCGAGGCCGGACCGGCCTCCGCGAGCCGTCCGTACAGGTCGTGCAGGCGCAGCCGCAGCCGTGCCGCACGCGCGTGGGGACGCAGTTCCGCGTCGACCGCGGCGGGCAGCACCTGCGCGGGGCGCTGCAGGTAGTGGTCCAGCGTGACCTGCGGGAGGTCGTCCGACCAGACGGGCGTGCCGTCGGCGGCGCGGGCGTACGGCGGCCGCAACCGGGCCGGTCGGGCGGCGAGTTCCTTGAGGCGCGGCAGGTCGCGGGGCTCTTCGGAGGCGAGCACGACACGGGCGATCAGCCGGCCGGGGGCGGTCGGGTTGACGGTGAGGTCGCTTGCGTCGAACGTCGACAGGTACGTGCGCGTGTGCTCCCACCAGGCCCGCCGGTAGTCGGCGTCGCGCAGCTCCAACTCGCGGACGTACATGCGCAGTTCATGGTCGAGGAACTTCGCGTTGGCGGCCCGGGCGAGCTGCTTCTCACCGGCGCCGAACAGGATCTCGTAGGCCGTGCGATGCGCCTCGGTGCGGGAGCGCCAGTTCTCGATGTCCGCGCGGTCCAGCGAGATCGACAACTGCTGGGCGCCGCGCCGCACATGCCACACGTACACCGTGTCGGGGATCAGCGCGATGCGCGGCCCGGCGGCCAGCACGCGCGCGGTGAACACGAAGTCCTCGTAGGGGTGACGGCCCTCGGGGAAGCGGATCGCGTGTTCACGAAGGAAGTCGGTTCGGTACAGCTTGTTGACGCACAGCGTGTCGTGGACCAGACGGGGCCGCTGCGTCGGGTGGGGGATCAGCGCGGGCTTCGCGTAGAGGTCGCGCTCCCAGGGGACCTCGCGGCCCGAGGGCAGTTCGCGGCGTACGCACAGACCCGCCGCGACCTCCGTGCGCTGTTCCCGCGCCGCTT
This sequence comes from Streptomyces sp. NPDC111656, assembly GCF_055656965.1. NCBI lineage: Bacteria > Bacillati > Actinomycetota > Actinomycetes > Kitasatosporales > Streptomycetaceae > Streptomyces > Streptomyces sp. NPDC111656. The sequence continues at coordinate 452,035 of NZ_JBVKCA010000007.1, read as the reverse complement.
CGAGCAGCGCGTCCACGGCGCCCGGCGGCAGCACGTCGTCGCTGTCCAGGAACATCACGTACGGAGCGGTCGCCGCGTCGATCCCGTCGTTGCGGGGGCTCCCGCAGCCGCCGCTGTTCTCCGAGCGGCGTATGACCTTCACGCGCGGCTCATCGGCGGCGAGGCGGTCGAGGAGGTCGGCGCTGCCGTCGGTCGAGCGGTCGTCGACGGCGAGCACCTCCAGGACGGCCGGGCCCTGAGCGAGTGCCGAACGCACCGCGTCCGTCACGTGGTCGGCGTCGTTGTAACCGATGACGACGACACAGACCTGCGAGTGGTGAGGTTTCATAGGATCCACGGGACGAAATCGTAGGACTTGACAGTAATTATCCGTTAAGAGGTACTTAGTGTCCGGTCCGGAAGACGACAGGAATCGGGTGGGGGTTCCTTTTCTGCGCGTCGTTTTTCGGCCGATCCACCACGAGCACGGGAAGTCCGGAGTGCCAGAGTCGGGTGAAGGACAGCACCGCCGCGGCCGCCAGCAGGCCGTTGCGGATGAGCATGAGCAAACAGCCTGTCCAGGTGCTGTCGATGACCTCCCCGTACAGGGCGGGGTAGGCGACGGAGCTGACGGCCGTCGCCGCGACGACGAGCGCCGCCACCGGGCGCTGTGTGGTGTGCCGCGAGGTCAGGCACACGGCGGCCAGACCGAGCAGCCACACCATGTACTGGGGGCTGATCACCCGGCTCGTCACCGTGAACATCAGCACGGCGGCGAGTGCGGCGTCGCAGGGGGTCGCCGCCGTCCAGTGCCGTGCGCGCACCCGCCACAGCAGCAGCAGCGCGAAGGACACGGCCGTCAGGGCGAGCGAGAGGGTCGCGACGGTGTGGACGTAGGGGCCCACGAACTCCATCGCGCCGTACTGGTAGCGCACGCTGCCCGGCCAGCCCGCGTGGCGCGCGAAGCCGAGCACGGTGCCGCCGAGCGACTCGATCTGCACGCCCCGGCCGCCCTGCTGGCGCAGGAAGTCGAAGGGGTCGCTGAAGGCCGTCGCGAGGACGGCGAGCAGGGTGACCGCCGTGAGCACCGCCGACGTCCAGGCCTCCCGGGTCGTGCGGCCCCGGGGTGTGCCGATGAGGACGAGCGCGGGCCAGACCTTCACCAGGGCGCCGATCGCGGCGAACACGCCGCCCGCGCGCGGGGAGCGCTTCAGCGCCAGCAGGGAGACGACGGCGAACGCCGTGACCTGTACGTCGTAGCGGGCGAGCGGGATGTGCAGCAGCAACGGCAGGCTCAGCGTCCACAGTGCCGCGCCGCGCAGGCTGCGGCCGGGTCTGCTGCCCGCGCGTGCCAGGGCCAGCGCGATCACGGCGTCCGCGAGGAGCGTCAGGGCCACGAAGGCCTGCAGGTACGTCAGGCCCGGCAGCAGCCCGGGCGAGAGCAGTACGGGGCCCGCGCCCGGCGGGTACTGCCACAGCCGGTCGCCCGCCGGATAGGCGCCGTGCGACAGGGTCTCGTACCAGCGGAAATAGAGGTGACTCGCTTCGCGGGTGACCCCGCCGCTGCCCAGCACGGAGAGGTTGTCGTGCGCGAGCAGCCACAGCATCAGGGCGCGGGTCGCCGTCCAGGCGGCGGCGAGGGGGAGCAGACGGGATCGGCCTCGGGGGCTCAGGTAAGCGCTCATCAAGCCCGGATCGTAAGCTCTCGGATGCCTCATGAGAGCCGATACGACATCAAAGGTTAATGAAGATTAGTTAATAGTAAGAAATTGGACATGGGGGTAAGCGTGTTAATGAAACGGTCCGACGCCGGCCGCCAGGAGGCTCCGGAGGCCTCGGGGGTCTCGGCCGAGCCCGTGGCGCGGGTCGTCGCCGTGGTGCTGCCCGTGCTCGTCATGCTCACGCTCGGGCTCTGGAGACTCGACCGCGGGGGCATGTGGCGCGACGAGGCGGCCACCTACCAGGTCGCGCGGCGCTCGGTTCCGCAGATCTGGCATCTGTTGCACCATGTCGACGCGGTGCACGGCCTGTACTACCTCTTCATGCATCTCGTCCTCGCCCCCGCCCCGGGTGAGGTCGCCCTGCGCCTGCCCTCGGTCGTCGGCGCCGCCGCGACCGCGGGTCTCGTCGGCGCCCTCGGGGTCCGTCTGTGCAACCCCCGTGTCGGCCTCTGGGCGGGGCTGCTGTACGCGGTCACCCCCCTGACCGGGCACTTCGCCCAGGAGGGTCGCTCGTACGCCCTGGTCGCGGCCGGGGCGACGGCGGCGACCCTGCTGTTCGTGCGGGCCCTGCGCGGGGGCAGGGGCTGGTGGGCGTACGGCGTGACCGTCGCGGTCACCTGCCTGTTGCACGAGTTCGCCGTGTTCCTCCTGCTCGCGCACGGGACGACCCTGGCGCTGACGCGGATGCCGTGGCGGGTGTGGTGGCGATGGGGCGTCGCGGCGGGGGGCACGTTGCTCGTGCTGGCGCCGCTCGCGCTCGTCTCCCACCGGCAGTCGGCGCAGGTGGCATGGCTCGCGGTGCCGAACCGCAAGAGCGTGGACCACCTGACGCACGAGTTCCTCGGCCAGGCCCAACTGGTGTTCGTGCCCTACGTGTTCCTGATCGCACTCGCCCTGTGGCGCCCGTTCCCGCGGCGTGGCGCGGTGAACCTCGTGTCGGTCGCCCTGCCGCTGCTGCTGGTCCCGCCGGCGGTCCTGATCGCGGTCTCCCGCTTCCGGCCGCTGTACGACGAGCGGTATGTGCTCTACGCGCTGGCCGGGGCTCCGCTGCTGGCCGCGGCGGGGGCGGAGCGGCTGACCGGGTGGGTGTCGCGGCTGCCGAGCGCCGCGGCTCCCCGCCTCGTCGCCCTCGCAGGTGTCCTCGCCATCTCCCTCGTCCTCGCCGTCCAGTTCCCCCTGCTCCGCAAGGACCGCGATCCCGCGCACCGTCCCGACAACCTCGCCGCCGTCTCCGCCGCCGCCGGTTCCGAACTACGGCCCGGTGATCCGGTGTTGTACATGCCGTCGCTCACACGTCGCTCGGCGCTGGCCTATCCGGCGGGCTTCCGCGGGGTGCGCGACGTCGCCCTGAAGACGTCCGCCATGGCGTCCGGGACGCTGTACGGGACGGAAGTGGGCCCGCGCGAACTGCGCAGTCGGCTCGAGCGGCTCGACCGGGTGTGGCTGGTCTGCGAACCGTTCGTGTTCCGGCCGAACTGGCATCCGGACACCTCGGTCGCGACCGAGGAGGCCAAACGCGCCGTACTCGCCAGGGAATTCACCCTGCGCGAGCAGATCGTCCGCAGGGGTGTCACCCTTCGCCTGTACGTACGCCACCGTTAGGGCCCGTCGGGTGTACGTACGCCACCGCTGGAACCCGTCCGGTGTACGTACGCCACCGCCAGGACCTGTCCGGCGGATCGGAACCTAGGAGACGTCCGCGCCGTCCGCGTCCAGGGCCGCGGGGTCGAGCGCCGCCGCGTCCAGCGCCGCCGTGAGCCGGTCGAGGCGCGCCTGCAGCTTCCGGATCTCCTCGAGGTTCGCGCCCGTCGCCGCGGCGATCCGGCGTGGCACACGCAGCGCACGCTCGCGCAGGGCCGCGCCCTCGTCCGTGAGATGGACGTGCACGGAGCGCTCGTCCACCGCACTGCGCTCGCGCCGCACCAGACCGGCCGTCTCCAGCCGCTTGAGCAGCGGGGACAGCGTCCCGGAGTCGAGCCGCAGATGCTCGCCGACCTTCTTCACGGGCAGCTCGCCGTGCTCCCACAGCACCAGCATCACCAGGTACTGGGGGTAGGTGAGCCCGAGGTCCTTGAGGATCACCCGGTACACGCCCCCGAAGGCGCGCGAGGCGGCGTTCAGGGAGAAGCAGATCTGCTGGTCGAGACGGAGGTAGTCCCCGTCGGACGGGGCCTGGGTGCTCGGGGTCGGCATGGCGGTCATGACTCCAGGATAGCTCTTGCCCATCATTAAGTTGTGCGCAATTGAATTGCGTGCTCTAATTGAGGCCGTGAGGCGGTCGGACCGGCCGCCCCGGCAAGACCTTGACTTGAGAGGGATGGTCCCCATGGACGCGCTCTACACCGCTGTCGCCACCGCCACCCACGGCCGCGAGGGCCGCGCCGTCAGCTCCGACGGCAAGCTCGACCTGCAGCTGGCCATCCCGGTGGAGATGGGCGGCAACGGCCAGGGCACCAACCCCGAGCAGCTGTTCGCCGCCGGCTACGCCGCCTGTTTCGCCAGCGCCCTCGGTCTCGTCGGCCGCGCCGCGAAGGTCGACGTCAGCGAGGCCGCGGTGACCGGCGAGGTCGGCATCGGCAAGCAGGGTGAGGGCTTCGGCCTGGCCGTCACGCTCCGCGTCGAGCTCCCCGACTCCGTGGACGAGGCCATCGGCCGCAAGCTGGTCGAGCAGGCCCACCAGGTCTGCCCCTACTCCAACGCCACCCGCGGCAACATCCCGGTCGAGCTCGTCATCGAGTAGTACGGGATCTTGTGATCACGCGTGACCCCCGTGCCCCTTCAGGGGCGCGGGGGTCACGCGCGCGAGGACCTCGCCCGTACTCCGGCTCCAGTCCACCACCGTCGCCTCCTGCGGCACCCGACTCCACCGCGTCAGCAACAGCCATCGCACGTGATACCGGCGCACCACCGCGGAGCGCCGCGCCCGCGTCGACGCGGGGTCGAGGTACCCCCGGACGGCCGCGAGCCGCCGCACCCGCTCCCGTTCGTCCAGTCCCGCGTCCGGCCACACGGGCGCGGCCAGGTTCGGGCCGTAGCCCGGGATCAGACGGGCGGCGTAGTACCCGTCGGCGATCACCACCTCGCCGGGCTTGATGTGCCGCGCCGCCCAGTCGTACGAGGGCCAGCGCGGAGGCTGGTCGAAACTCACCGGATCGAGTGAACGCGGTACGACGGCACCGGCCTGCACCGTGAGGAAGCCGACGCAGGCGCCGACGGCCGCCACCACCCCCAGCGCCCGCCGCCACACCGGCCACGGCCGCGCCGCCGCGAGCTCGATCGCGAGCGCGAACTGCGGCGCCACGAGCGCGAGTCCCAGGATCCTCCCGTAGGTGTAGTGCCCGCTGACCCAGCCGTACGCCACCACCAGGCAGTCCAGCGCGAACATCAGCACCAGTGGGTCCCGCCAGGAGCGTCGCGCGCGCAGCCACAGTGCCGGTACCCCGATCAGCGCCAGCCAGAAGTGCCCGGGCACCCCCTCGTACAGCCGCCGGTGCATCGCGTCCATGCTGTGGTCCCCGGGCAGTGCGAGGACGTCGAAGTACGGCCAGAGGTGGGCGACCATCAGCGCCGCCGCCCCCGTGATCGCCCACCGGGCCGCCACGGCCGGCCGCCATCCCCGCTGCCACCCGGCCACGAACGCCACCGCCCCGAGCGCCGCCGCCGACGCGGTGATCGGATGGACGAGCACGATCAGGCCGTAGAGGACGCCGAGCCCCTTGTACCCGGACAGGCTCCGCAGCCCGCTCGGGCCGACGTACCGGACCGGGCCGCCGATCCCTCCCGCGAGCGTGCCCGTGAACGCCCAGGCCCAGAAGGTGAGTCCGATGGCGAACGTCGACGGATAGCCGAGGTTGCCCGTCATCGACATCAGCCCGAGGTAGCCGCTCGACCAGGCCCGCTCGGTGCCCCACAGCAGCACCATCGCGAGCAGCGCGCACACCGGTGCCCAGGGGCGGCGGGGCGCCAGGACGCGCGCGAAGCGGCCGATCCCGGTGAGCAGCACCAGCAGGTTCAGCGGCGCCGAGAGCCGGATCACCTCCCAGCCCGCGAGGCCCGTCAGTCGGGCGAAGGCGCCCTGGGCCACGGTGTACGGCGAGTAGAAGAGGCTGCCCTCGCCCGGCAGGTCCGCCGTCGGATGGGCCGGATGCAGGAGGTTCGCCTTGAGGCGCTCGACGACCGCCGCGTGCTGGCCGAAGTCGCAGCACATCGGCACCCGCCAGGAGGCGAGGCACAGCACCAGCCAGAACAGTCCGCCGAAGACCTGATAGGGCGTGGGACGCCAGGGGGTGCCGTCGTGCAGCGCGGTCGCGCCGCGGGCGGTCCGCCGGACGGGGAGGCCGACCTCGGCCTGAGCTGTTCGGGTCATTTGTCGTATATGCCCACCGAAGCCAACGGCTTTGCCGAACTTCACCTCATCGAGCGACTCCGGCGTCCAGCCCGGCGCCCGCCCCGGCGTCCATGGCGGTGTTCGGCCCCGCGTCCGTCCGAAGCGGGCCCGGCACCGTGTCGAGCCCCCGCACCCGCGGCCGTACGACCTGTTCCAGCAGCAGCGGAAGTCCCACCACCGGCAGCACCCACGCCAGCACGATCAGCCGGTCGCCGTAGATGTTGATGTCGGGGTGTCCGGCCTGGTTGAGGACGCCGGTGAGCGCGCCCGCGACCAGGAACACCCCGAAGGCCGGACGCTGCCGCAGCGCACCCCAGGCCCCGGCCAGCAGGGCCGTCGGGAAGAACGGCTGCCAGAGCTCGCGACGCAGCCACTCCACCCAGAAGTTGACCTCCAGGTCCAGGAACTCCGGCCACGGGCGGCTGCGGTCGGGCCGGGAGAAGTGGGCCGTCAGCAGGTCCTGGAGGGACTCCGCCTCGGACGGGTAGCCCAGCACCTTCGCCGCGAGCAGGGTGACGGCGACCCCGCAGGCCGCCACCATTCCCACCTCCCGCAACGGCCGTGCCAGCCTCCGCAGCGGTTGCCGTAGTCCGCCGCGCCGGACGCCGAGCACCGCGCAGGCGCCCGCCAAGCACAGCCCGAGGAAGAGGGCCTGCGAGTGCTTGACGGCGAAGAGCGCGGCCAGGGATCCGCCGACCAGCGCGGTCGCGGCCCGCGTCCGGCCCTCCAGAGCGAGTGCGCAGCCCCACAGCGCGGCCAGTGTCAGGGCCAGCAGCAGGCCCTCGGTCATGGGCCGCATGGCGGTCGTGCCGCACGGCAGGACGTAGAAGAGGGCCTGTCCGGTCAGCGCGGCGACGGTGGGGGCGCGCAGGGTCCGCAGTACCAGGAAGGCGAGTACGCCCCCGGTGACCGTGATGAGGACACTCGACGTCCACAGGCCCCACTTCACGCCGAGGACGGTGATGAAGGGGACCAGGAAGACCGGGTAGCCGGGGCGCGCCTCGAAGATCCGTATGAAGCGCGGCGGCATGAACGGCACGGTGTGGCCCACCGTCTGCCCGGCGCTCAGCCGCTTCGACACCCACCCCCACTGGTCGCGCCGGCACTCCTCGACGACCCGCCCGGCGGGGCTCGGCTCGCGGAAGTGGACGACGTTGACGCTCTGGTCGCGGCGTGCGAGGGACGCCCGGCCGGAGCAGGCGTAGTCGATGGTGGCAGCGGCCGCCTCGTGCTTGCTCGCGCCACGCAGACTCAGGGCGTACGAGAGGTAGTTCTTGGTGTCGGGAGTGTCGCGGCCGGTGACGTTCGCGAGCTGGAGCACGGCGAAGACGGCGGCCAGGACGACCACCCAGAACCGAGGCGGGCGCGGCTTCACGAACGGGCCCACGACGGTCATGAGGGCGCTCACGACGACGTGAGGACGTCGTGTCCCGCCTGCGCGGGCACCACCGCCACCGACACCGGGTGCTCGACGCGCTCGCCGAGCATCAGCGTCCGTACCACCCGCTCGGCCGCCCGCCCGTCGTCGAACGCGCAGAACCTCGTCCGGAACCCGGACCGCAGCCGTGCCGACTCCTCGTCCCGCCAGGCCCCGGACGCGAACAGCCACGCCAGCTCCCGGTAGGAGCGGGTCACATGGCCCGGCGCGTCGGCCGTGATGTCGAAGTACGCGCCCCGGCTCGCGGCGTACGCGCCCCAGTCGTCCGCGTGGATCACGATCGGCCGGTCCAGGTTGGCGTAGTCGAACATCAGGGCCGAGTAGTCCGTGACCAGCACGTCGGAGGCGAGCATCAGGTCCTCGACGTGCGGCTCGTCGGTCGCGTCGAGCACGACCCCGCGCCGGTGCAGCTCGGACAGGCCCATCCCGCGCGAGGGGCCGTCCGTGAGCGAGGGGTGCAGCCGTACGAGGAGGGTGTGGCCCTCGCCGAGGTCGTCGGCGAACCGGGCGAGGTCGATCCGGTCGACGAGTCCGCCGCGGACGTAGTCGCGGCGTGTCGGCGCGTACAGCACCACCCGGTGGCCGGCCGGGATGCCGAGGCGGGCGCGGACCGCCGCACCGTCCTCGGGCCGGGCCCGTACGAGGACGTCGTTGCGGGGGCTGCCGGTGCGCAGCGAGGTGAAGTGGCAGGGGTAGGCGCGGTCCCAGACCAGTTCGGAGTGGCGGTTGGCGACCAGGCTGTAGTCCCAGCGGTCGGCGCGGCGCAGCATCTGCGGCACGTCGAAGCCGTGCCGGGCGCCGGGCTTGTCGCGCAGGTCGGCTCCCATGTACTTCAGCGGGGTGCCCTGGTGGGTGTGCACATGGACGCTGCCCGCGCGCTTGACCAGGGCGCCGGGCCAGTTGACGTTGTTGACCAGGTACGTGGCGCGGGCGGTGACCCGGCGGTAGCCGAGCGAGTCCGGCAGGACGTACTCGACGCCGGGCGGCAGCAGCGGCGCCTGGTCCTCGCGCACCACCCACACCCCCCGGACGTGCGGGGCGAGTTCGCGCGCCGCGTGGTAGATCGCGCCCGGGTCGCCGAGCACCCCGCGGTGCGAGAACGCCGAGTACACCGCGAGGTCCGGGTCCAGCGGCCGGTGCTCGTGCGCCGCGGACCAGCCGCTCTTGACCCGGGTGGCCGCCACCTTGCGCACCTGGAGCCCGCGTCGGCCGAGTTCCGCGCCGAGCCGGCCGGACTGGCGCCGGGCGAGGTAGGTCACGTAACCGCCCTGGAGGACGCGCAGTTCGCGTGGCACCGGGCCGCCGCCCTTGTGCTTGCGGAAGAGGGCGGCCGTACGCCGGAAGAACTCGCCCTTGTCGGACGCGGGCAGCCGGTCCGGCTTGGCGAGGATGTCCAGACAGTGTTCGCCCATCTTGCGGTGCAGGAACGGGCGCCAGCTCGACAGCCGCGGGCGGGAGTCGACGAAGGCGAAGACCCGCTCGTACTGGTCGTGGATGTCGAAGTGCTTGCGGCTGGTGGTGGACAGGATGTTGCCCTGGCGGCGCTGCCGGTAGTTCAGGCAGATCCGGTCCAGGGTGGCGATCCGCTCCGCGCTGAGCAGGACCGGGAAGGTCCAGGGGGTGTCCTCGTAGTAGCCGGGCGGGAAGGTGAAGCCCTCCCGCTCGACGAACGCGCGGCGGTGGACCTTGTTCCACACGACCATCAACAGGTCGAGGATCTCCGGGTGTTCGGCGGCCGTGAAGCAGCCGTCGCCGCCCTCGGCCAGCACCTGCGCGAGGACGTTGCGGCGCGTACCGCCCCACCAGTAGGTGCGCGCGTAGTCGAAGACCAGCACATCGGGGTCGGCCGTCTCGTCGAGGCGGTCGGCCATGGCGCGCAGGGCGCCCGGCGTGAGGGTGTCGTCGCTGTCGAGGAAGAGGAGGTAGTCCCCCGTCGTGTACGGCATTCCCGCGTTGCGGGCGCGGCCGAGGCCCACGTTCCGCGGCAGGTGCAGCACCCGCAGGCGCGGTTCGCGGGCCGCGTACTCGTCGAGGATCGCGCCGCAGCCGTCCGGCGAGCAGTCGTCGACCGCGATCACCTCGATGTCGGTGTACGACTGATCCAGGACCGAGTCGAGGCACTCGCGCAGAAAGCCCTGCACCTTGAAGACGGGCACGATGATGCTGAAGCGGGGCACGTCAGCTCCTTACGAGGGTGGACGCGGCGGGGGCCGGAAGGCGCTCGGCGAGGGGGATCACCGGGGGGATCGCCTCGGGCGGCCGGCCCAGCAGCACTCTGCGCACGACCCGCTCGGCGGCCTGCCCGTCGTCGAACTGGCAGAAGCGCTCACGGAACGCGGTCCGCAGGGCTCGCGAGGAATCGTCCGCGTAGGAGCGGTCACGGAAGGCCCCCGCGAGTTCCGCCGGGGTGCGCACCACCGGGCCCGGCGGTGCCTCCATCAGGTCGAAGTAGACGCCCCGCGTCTCCCGGTAGACCTCCCAGTCGTCCGCGTACACGACGATCGGGCGGTCGAGGTTGGCGTAGTCGAACATGATCGACGAGTAGTCCGTGATCAGCGCGTCGGCGGCCAGACAGACGTCCTCCGAGGACCGGTGCCGGGTCACGTCGATGATCCGGCCGCTGCTTCTGCCCCTGCCCTCGTCGTAGAAGTAGTGGGCGCGCAGCAGCACGACGAACTCGTCGCCGATCTCCTCGCAGAAGGCCTCCAGGTCGAGCCGGGACTCGAAGCCGGTGCTGTAGTCGCGGTGCGTGGGCGCGTAGAGGAGGGCGGTCCTGCCCTCGGGGACGCCCAGGCGGGCGCGGACGCGGGCCACGTCCTCGGCGGTCGCCGTGTAGTAGACGTCGTTGCGCGGATAGCCGTACTCCAGGACCTCGTACGTGCCCGGGAAGGCCCGCTCCCACATCTGGGTGGAGTGCCGGTTGGAGGAGAGGTTGTAGTCCCAGCGGTCCATCCGGGCCAGCAGTTTGGCGAAGCTGCCGGTTGCGGCGGCCACGATCGGATACGTCGACTGGTCGACGCCCATCGTCTTCAGCGGCGTGCCGTGCTGGGTCTGCAGATGCACGCTGCCGGGCCGCTTGACGACACCGTCCGCGAAATTGGCGTTGTTGACCAGGTACTTGGCGCGGGCCAGCACTTCCCAGGCGCGCGGGCTGCCGATCACCGCGTGGTCGACACCGTCCGGTACCTGGTCCGCCGCGTCGGCCTCGACCAGGAACACCGAGCGCAGATGCGGGGCGAGTTCGAGGGCCTTGGCGTGGATCGCGGCCGGGCTGCAGGCGTAGCCGCGGCCCCAGTAGGCGCAGTACACGACGAGGTTCTCGTCGAGGGGGAGGCGCAGTTGCGCGGCGTACTGCCCGCGGGCGCTCAGCCGACGGGGGCGCGGCAACGTCCCCCAAGCTCTCGACTTCGCTCGACCGGGGGGGACCCCCATTCCCGCCCTCGCCATCCGCCGGCTGACGCCGCGCAGCGCGCGGAAGGCGCTGTACGCCCCGGCCGCCAGGAGCCGGTACTGCACCCCGATCCGGCCCGGCGGCGGCCGGAACCCGGCGGGTTGGTGGCGCCGGTAGAGCCGGCCCGCGCGCCGGAAGAAGGCCCGGCGCCGGTGCAGCGGAAGCCGCTGCGGATGGGCGGCGGACTTCAGCACCGCCGTGAAGAGGTCACCGAACAGCGCCCGCGACCGCTCCACGGACAGCTTCTCCTCGGCCGCCCGGGTGAGCACCAGCTCGACCTGGTCGAGGAGCTGGAACTGGTGCTCGCCCGGCGTGTTCAGGCGGCTGCCCTGCCGCCGCAGCCGATGCCGTACGACGACCTGCCGCAGCACCGCCAGCCGCCCGGCGGCGACCGTCACCAGGCCGCCCCAGCCGAGATCCGTGAAGTGCCCCGGGGGGAAGGCGAGGCGCCGCTCACGCAGGAACGCCCGGCGGTAGGCCGCGCTCCACGCCGGAAGGCCCGCCCCGGTCAGCCGCGGCGCCCGGTCCGGGGTGAACACCCCCTCCGGGGCCTTCGGGAGGGGCGGTGTGCTGGTCTCGACGTCCCACCAGTGGACGCGTTCGTGTCCGAAGTAGAGGACGTCCGCCTCCTCGGGCTCCCTCCGGAGTTCGTGGTCCAGGGCGGCCAGCGCGCCCGGCACCAGGACGTCGTCGCCGTCGAGGAAGAGCAGATATGTGCCGCTCGCCGCCCCGGTCCCGGTGTTGCGCGCCCCGCTCAGTCCCTCCGCGGGCGGTGAGTGGACCGGGGTGACCCGGGAGTCCCGCGCGGCGTACCCGGCGGCGACCTCGCCCGCCGGGGAGTCCGGCCCGTCGCAGACCGGGATCAGCTCGAAGTCGCCGAAGGACTGGTCGAGGACCGAGTCCAGTGCGAGGGCCAGTCGCCCGGCGACTCCATGGGTGGGGACGATGATGCTGAAGCGGGGCATTCTGCTCTTTCTCTGCTTACTTCTCTGGTTACTTCTCTGGTTGCTTCTCGGGCTACTGCTGGGGTGCCGTTGGGCGTCAGCGTCCGGGCCGCCCGGCGGGGCGCCAGGTGACGGGTCGCGTCGGTGTGGGCCGGGAGGGGCTGGAGGGCATGCCTGCTCCGGTTCAGAGGGTCTCGGCGACGGGGACGGGGGCGCCGGGCGCGGGCACGGTGGCCAGGGGGGTCCGGGGACGGGCGGCGGCGGCCGACGGGACCGGGTGGCGCTGCGCGGGCGGCAGCACCCGCGGCCGCCCGGCGCTCTCGCCCAGCACGACATGGCGTACGACCCGCTCGGCGGCGCGCCCGTCCTCGTACGGGCAGAACCGCTCGCGGAACGCGGTCCGCAGCTGGGTCGAGCGGGAGCCGCGCCAGTGGCCGGTCGCGAAGATGTCGATCAGCTCGTCCTCGCTGCGCGCGACCGCGCCCGGCGGGAAGTCGCGCAGGTCGAAGTAGGTGCCCCGGGAGGCCTGGTACGCCTCCCAGTCGTCCGCGTGGATCACGATCGGCCGGTCCAGGACCGTGTAGTCGAACATCAGGGAGGAGTAGTCGGTGACCAGCGCGTCCGAGGCCAGGCAGAGTTTCTCGATGCTCGGGTGGTCGGAGACGTCGATGAGCCGGGCTCCGGAGCGGTTGCTCAGCGCGGCGGCGTACGAGTGGTGGGCGCGGGTCAGGACGACGAACCGGGGGCCGAGCCGGCGCAGGACGCGCTCCAGGTCGAGGGCGAGCCGCTGGGTGCGGCGGTAGTCGCGGTAGGTCGGCGCGTACAGGACGGCGACCGTGCCCTCGGGGATGCCGAGGGACTGCCGCAGCCGGGTGACGTCCGTCGAGGTCGCCCGCTGGAACACGTCGTTGCGGGGGAGGCCGTACTCCAGCGTCGTGTACGCGGCGGGGAAGACGCGCTCCCAGACCAGGGTGGAGTGGCGGTTGCCCGACAGGCAGTAGTCCCACTTGTCGGCGTTGCGCAGCAGCTCGGCGAAGTCGGTGTCACGGGAGGCCGCCGGGCGGTCCTGGAGGTCGAGGCCCATGTACTTGAGCGGGGTGCCGTGCTGGGTCTGGATCATGATCTGGCCGGGGCGCTTGACCAGCCGGCGGTCGAAGTTGACGTTGTTGACGAGGTACTTGGAGCGGGCGAGCGCCGTCCAGTACGCCGTCGTACCGGGCCGCAGGCGGCGCGTCGAGGCCGGGATCGTGTGGTGGTGCTCGGGGTGCGCGATCCACGCCGTACGGATGTGCGGGGCGAGTTCGCGGAACGCGGACTCCAGGGCGCCCGGGTTGCAGCCGTGGCCGCGCCCCCAGTAGCTGGAGAAGACGGCGCGGTCGGCGCGCAGCGGCAGGCGGAGCTGGACGCGGTAGTGGAACTGGAGGGCGCCGCCGCGGACCTTGCGCAGCAGTCCCTTGACGCCACGCAGCGCCTTCTTGTGGGTACTCGTGGCCAGGCCGAGCAGGCGGTACGTGCGGTGGTTGCCGAGCCGGACCAGGGCGTGCCGGAGACGGGTGCGGGGGCGGACGGGGGCGCCCGGGGCGCGGTAACGGCGGTAGTGGGTGCGGGCCTTGCGCAGGAACTCGGCGCGGGTGCCGCGCGGCAGCCGGCCCCGCTTGGAGAACACCGTCGAGAGGTGGTCGACCATGCGGCGGAACAGGACCGGACGCCAGCGTGCCAGCTCCGGGTGCGCGTCGAGATGCGCGAAGACGCGGTCGTACTGCTCGAAGATGTCGAAGTGCTTGCGGCTGCTGGTGCCGAGGATGTTGCCCTGCCGGCGCTGGCGGTAGTGCACACAGACCCGGTCGAGGGTGGCGATCGTCTCGGCGGAGATCAGCGCCGGGTAGGTCCAGGGGGTGTCCTCGTAGTAGCCGGGCGGGAAGGAGAGACCCGCGCGCTGCACGAACTCCCTTCGGTACGCCTTGTTCCAGACCACCATCAGGACCCTGAGCAGTTCCGGCCGGTCGTCGAGCCGGAAGGGCGCGGGTCCCCGCTCGCTGAGCTGCTCCGCGAAGCGGTTGCGGACGATGTCCCCGTTCCAGTAGGTGCGCGCGTAGTCGTAGACCAGGACATCCGGTTCGGAGGTCTCCTTCAGCCGGTCGGCGATCGCGTGCAGGGCGTCCGGGGTGAGGGTGTCGTCGCCGTCCAGGAAGAGCAGGTAGTCGCCGGTGGCGTGTTCGAGACCCGCGTTGCGGGCGCGGCCGAGGCCCACGTTCCCCGGCAGGCGGACGGGACGGACCCGGGAGTCGCGGGCGGCGAACTCGTCGATGATCGCGCCGCAGGCGTCGGGCGAGCAGTCGTCGACGGCGATCAGTTCGAGGTCCGGATAGGACTGCTCCAGCACGGATTCGAGGCATTCGTGCAGGTACGCCTGAACCTTGTACGCGGGGACGATGACACTGAACCTGGGCAAGGGACATCCATGGGTCGGCGCGGGCATACTGCCCGGCAACGGCCGAAGGGGTGACTTGGTTACGCCAGATGTGGCATACGGGGGATTCTGGGTGAACGCCGAGGGGCGAGCCGGTGTCCGGCTCGCCCCTGATGTGGTTGTTTGTCCGCCTACTTCACCGCGCCCGCCATCACTCCGGACACGAACTGCCGTTGGAACGCGAAGAACACGGCCAGCGGGATGACCATCGAGATGAAGGCGCCGGGCGCCAGCACGTCGATGTTGTTGCCGAACTGGCGTACCTGGGTCTGGAGGGCGACCGTGATCGGCTGGCTGCCCGCGTCGGAGAACACCAGCGCGACCAGCATGTCGTTCCACACCCACAGGAACTGGAAGATGCCGAGCGAGGCGATCGCGGGACCGCCGAGCGGCATCACGACCCTGAGGAACAGGCGCAGTTCACCCGCGCCGTCGAGCCGGGCCGCCTCCAGCAGCTCCCGGGGGATCTCCGCGAAGAAGTTCCGCAGCAGGAACACCGCGAAGGGCAGACCGAAGCCCACGTGGAAGAGGATCACCCCGAAGATCGTGCCGAAGATGCCGATCTTGCCGAAGAGTTCGGCGATCGGGATCAGCGCCACCTGCACGGGGACGACCAGCAGACCGACGACCGCCAGGAACCACCAGTCGCGGCCCGGGAACTCCATCCAGGCGAAGGCATAGCCCGCGAGCGCGCCGATGACGACGACGAGGACGGTCGCCGGGACGGTGATCAGCACCGTGTTCCCCAGTGAACCGGTGATGTCACCGTTCTCCAGGAGCTTTTGGTAACTGTCCACGGTGAGCTGGGAGGGCTCGCTGAAGACCTTCCACCAGCCGGACGCGCTCATGTCCTCCGGTGTGCGCAGCGAGGACAGCAGCAGCCCGATCGTCGGTACCAGCCAGAACAGGCCGACGAGGAGGAGGAAGACCCGGACGATCCCGCCGCTGACACCGCTCGCGAGCCGTGAGCCGAGCGACTGCCCGGCCTTGACGCCGGTGACGGGCGCGGTCTTCGTGAGACCGCCGGCTTGGGTGGTCATCGCCGTACCTCCCGCCGCAGACGACGCACGTTGAACCAGACCACCGGGATCACGAGCAGCAGCAGGAACACGGCGATCGCGCTCGCGATGCCCGGCTGGTCCTCGGAGAAGCCCTTCCGGTACAGCTCCAGGGCCAGCACGTTCGCGTCGTCCTGGGAGGAGCCCGGCGGGATGATGAAGACCAGGTCGAAGACCTTCAGCACATTGATCATCAGCGTGACCAGGACGACGGCGAGGACGGGCGCGAGCAGCGGCACGGTGACTCTTCGGAACACCTGCCACTCGTTCGCCCCGTCCACCCGTGCCGCTTCGAGGAGTTCACGCGGCACGCCCGCGAGCCCCGCCGCGATGAGCACCATGGCGAAGCCGGCCCACATCCAGACGTACGCCCCGATCACGGCCGGGGTGACGAGCGACGGGCCGAGCCAGTCGACGCCGTTGTACGGCTCACGGAAGTTGCTCGCCGGGAGCCGGAGTCGAGCCCCGTCGGCCTTGTCGGAGAGCGTGAAGGTGCCGTCGCCCTGCACCTTCGCCGAATCGACGACCTTGCCGTCCTTCACCGCCTCGATCTTCATGCCCGGGTAGCCGAGTTCGCCCGGGTCGACCTGGCCGAGCCTGCCGACGCCCTTGCCCCGGGTGAAGTCCTGCCAGGCGGTGCCGGTGACCTTGCCGGGCTCGGACGGTGCCTGCACGGCCTTCTTCGCGCCGCCCGGCATCTTGTCGGGGGCGACGCCGACGAGGGGAAGGGAGACGGACTGACCGGCGTGCACGGCCTGTTGGGTGAGGAAGCCGCCCTTCTCCGGCCGGAGCGCCGACTGCCGTCCCGGGTGGGCGTTCGGGAACGCCGACGACTCGGCGAAGGTGTCGTGCACCCCCACCCAGACCGCGTTCGCGACCCCCTTGTGCGGGTCCTGGTCGTACACCAGCCGGAAGATGATCCCCGCGGCGAGCATCGAGATCGCCATCGGCATGAAGACGACCAGTTTGAACGCCGTGCCCCAGCGGACCCGTTCGGTGAGGACCGCGAAGACGAGACCGAGCGCGGTCGCGACGGTGGGCGCGAACACGACCCAGATGACGTTGTTCTTGAGGGCGGTACGGATGCCGTCGTCGGTGAACAGCGCCTTGTAGTTGTCGACCCCGGCGAAACCGTCGCCGGACTGGTTGAGGAAGCTGCGGATCAGCGAGTACCCGATCGGGTAGACCACGAGCGCGCCGAGCAGCACGAGAGCGGGCAGCAGGAACAGCACCGCCACGGTCCTGCGGGTGCCGGTCACGCTCTTGCGTGTGCGGACCGGAGGAACCGGTGCGGTTCCTCCGGTCGTTGCCGACGTCATCGCCGGATCAGCTTCCGCTGCCGTACGCCGCCGCCGCGTCCTTCTCCAGCGTCGCCTGGGTGCCCGCGACGTCGGTCGGGTTCTTCAGGAAGTCCTGGAGGTCCTTCCACTCACCCTTGCCGGGGGTGCCGCCGAAGGCCTGCGGGGCCTGGTCGGACATGTCGAAGCGGAAGTCGTCGCCCGACGCGATCAGGGACTTGGCGATCTTCTGCTGCACCGCGTTCGGGTACGCCGCGTTCGGCACGTTCTTGTTGGGGGAGAGGTAGCCGCCCAGCTTGGCCTGGATCGTCGCCGCGTCCGGGGAGGCCAGGAAGGTGGCCAGCGCCTGCGCCGCCTTGGAGTCCTTCAGGATGACGGCCGCGTCGCCGCCGGAGACCACGGGCGCCGCGCTGCCCACGGCCGGGAACGGGAACACCTTCGCGTCCGTGCCCACCTTGGCCTTGGTCTCGCCGATGTTGACCTGTGCGAAGTCGCCCTCGAAGACCATGCCCGCCTTGGGCTGGTCGCCGCCGGTGAAGGTCTGGGTGACGGAGTTCGGGAACTCCGTCTGCAGGGCGCCGTTCGCGCCGCCCGCGATGTAGTTCTTCTTGCCCCAGATCCCGGCGAGGGTGGTGAGGGCCTGCTTGACGGACGGATCCGTCCACTTGATCTTGTGCTGGCTCAGCTGGTCGTACTTCTCCGGGCCCGCCTGGGAGAGATACACGTTCTCGAACCAGTCGGTGAGGGTCCAGCCGTCGGCGCCGCCGACGGAGAACGGGGTGACACCGGAGTCGTAGACCGTCTGCGCGGTCGTCAGCAGGTCCTGCCAGGTCTGCGGCTCCTTCGCGCCCGCGTTCTCGAAGACCTTGGCGTTGTACCAGATCAGCGACTTGTTGGCGGCCTTGTAATACACGCCGTACTGCTTGCCGCCCACCTTGCCGATGTCCTGCCAGCCCTGTGAGTAGTTCTTGGCGAGTTCGGCCAGGGCCTCGGGGCCGAGGGGCTTGGCCCACTTCTTGTCGACGGCCTGTTTGATGGCGCCGGGCTGCGGGAGCAGCGCGACGTCCGGCGGCTGGCCGCCCGCGATCTTCGAACCGAGGAAGTTGATGATCGGGTCCTGGGCCGCCACGAAGGTCACCTTCGCGCCGGTGCGCTTCTCGAACTCCGCGAGGACCGTCTTGAAGTTCTTCTGCTCCTCGCCGGTCCAGACGGCGGCGACTTCGAGGCTCTCGCCGTCGAGCTTGGGGAGGGTGACGGTGTCGCCGCTCGCGCTGGCACTGCTCGTACCGCCGTTTTCCTTCTTGTCCTTGCTGCCACCGCCACACGCGGTGAGGGCGAGCGCGACGGCGACGGCGGCTGCGGCGGCCTGTGCGGCCCTGGGCGATCTGCGGTGGTGTGCGGCTCTGCGTGACCTGTGCGTCGAGTGGTTGGGCGACTTGTGTGTACGAAGAGCTCTGTGCATCACTGCCCCGTTCTCGTTCTTCGTCGAACGTCCGGCGCTGTCCCGTGCGCTCTGGTCTACGCCCGGGGCATCGAGGGCGGCAAGAGCGCCTGCGCTGTCAAGTGGGTGATCGTGATTGGGTCGTGACGTCGGCGGCTGTGCGAAGGCGGTGCGGACTCTGTGTGCATGAGGGCCGAGTGTCGCGTACGGCCGTCGAAGACCTACAGCCGAAGACCTACAGCAACGACGGTATCTCCACCGCCGCCACCGACCTCGCCGCCCGCTCCAGCGCGCTGGCCAGCAGGGCCAGGTCCGTGGGGCCGTTGCCGAGTTCGCGGACCGGGCGGCGGGCCGGGGGGTCGCCCATGCGGTGCCATTCGAGCGGGACGACCGTGGGGCGGAGAGTGGCCGTGCGGGGGATGCGGCCCGTGACCCGGCCGGCCTGGAAGGGCGTGAGGCGACCGTCGGGAGTGGACAGGCGGCCCCGGCCGGGGGCGGGTTCGTCCGCGCCGGGGGACACCGGGTCGAGGGAGATACGGAGCGAGGCGGCGCGACCCAGTTCGGTGGTCGCCGTGCGGCCGTCGTCCGCGGCGGCCGCCACAAGGTGCACACCGAGGCGGTCACCCTCGCGGGCGACGGCCTCCAGAGCCCGTACGACCGAACCGGCCGCCGGTCGTCCCGGGGAGCCCAGCGCGGGGGAGAGCAGCGCGTCCAGATCGTCGATGATGACGAAGAGACGGGCCAACGGGGGGCCCGGAGCCGTCCGTTCGCGGGCAGCCGCCGGGCGCAGCCGCAGGGTGGAACTGGGGGGCGCGTCGAGATCCGCGGCACCGGAGGTGGAGGGGGAGGCGGAGGGGGAGGTGGAGCCGGGCTTCGCTCCCGGGGCGGGTTTGGGGGTGCGCTGGGCGACCATCCGGCCCGACACCTCGCCGCGCGTGTGCCACTCCGCGAAGCCGAGCCGGCCCAGGAGCTCGGCCCGCCGCTTCAGCTCGGCGCTGAGTGCCTGGGCGAACTCCCGCATCCGTACGGGGTCGTTGGCGGTGAGGTGGGTGGTGACGTGGGGCAGGTCCGTACAGACCCGCAGCCCCTCCGCTCCTTGGCCGGCGCCGTGGCCCCCGGTGCTGTCCCGCCCGTCCATCAGCACGATCCCGAGCCGGTCGGGGCGCTCCGCGGCGGCCAGGGACGCGGCGATCGCGCGCAGCAGCTCCGTACGACCGCTGCCGGGCGGGCCCTCGATCAGCAGGTGCGGGCCCTCGGCGGGGAGGTCCACGGCGACCGGGCCGCGCGGGCCGGCGCCGAGGACGGCCCGGCCGCGGCCGCCGAGCGCCTCCGTGTCGTCCGCCGCGTCCGCCCAACGCGCCATGAGTGACGCCGGGGTGGCTCGGGCCAGTCCCAACTCGTCCAGCAGGCGAGCCGCTTGCGGGAGCGGCGCGGAGACGCGCGCGTGGCGGTCGGCGTGCGCCCCGTCCGTACGGAGGGGGGCGAGTGCGCGTGCGAAACGCTCCGCCCAGGCCAGTGACACCGCGTCCACCGCGGCGACCGTGCCGTGCCCCACGGGCCCGTCGGATCCCACCCGCATCAGCCGCAGCGCCGTCGCCACATCCCCGCTGAGCAGCGCGACCGCCCCGCACTCCCGGAACGCCGGTGACGCCTCGCAGGCCGCCTCGTACGTCTCCGTCACCGGGGACGCGGGCGACGCCGACACGGTCTCGGCCAGACACACCACGTGTATGCCCGCCCGCGCGCCCTCGTGCGTCAGCCGCAGCACCGCCTCCCGTACGTCGGCGCCTCCGGGGTCCCCGTCCACGACGAGCACGGTGAACGGCCCCTCGAAGTCCCGGTCGGCGCCCGTCGGGTCCTCGTCGCGGGCCCAGGACGGGCGTCGTGCGCCGCCCCGCGCGTCCACGGGGACGCGATCGGCCTTGTCGTACGCGCCCCGGGCGCCGCCCGTTTCCGTCAGCTGGTCCTCCAGGCGGCGCAGGAGCTCGTCCGTGCGGGCCGTCGCCTGTTCACGGTCGTAGGCGAGGAGGAGACGGCAGTCCTGGCCGTGGGTGGGGCGCAGATGCGGGAGCCAGCCGAGCCAGGACCACTCGGCGGTGCGCACCTCCACAGGGCGGGAGCGGTCCGCGCTGATCAGGACGATGTCGAGGGCGTCGGGGGAGTGCAGCGCGGCGAGCTGGGCGACCACCGAGCGGGCCAGCCCGGCCAGCCGCGCCCGCGGTCCCGCCAGGCCCAGCGAGCCGACCTCCCGCAGGCCCGCGGTCACCGGCACCGCGGGCACCAGTCCCGAACCGTCGGGGGCCGCCCGGTCCGCCGTGCCCAGCCGCACCGTCAGCGTCTCCGAGTGGCCCGGGCCGCGCTCCCACAGTCGCGGTCCCGGACCCAGCGCGGTGAGCAGCAGTGTCGCGGGATCGGGCCAGCTCTCCGGGGCCTGCGTGGGCAGGGAGGCCGCCGTCAGGAACTCCGCCGCCTCGTGATCCCCGTCCGTGTCGTACGGATCTCCCGGTCCGGTGCCCGGCAGCTCGCCCCGGCCGCCGGTCAGCCGACGCGCCCACGCGCCGAGCCCGCTCCGCTTGCGCACCCCCGGGGGTACGTCCGTGCCCCGCGTGGGCGTGCCCTTGCGGGTGCCCGGCTCCGGACCGGCCGCGGCCCGGGACGTGGCTCCGCCCCCCGACGCGTCGGGGCCGGACGGCCGCGCGGGCCTGCTCTCGATCCGGGGGGCCCGGCCCTGCTCGGGCACGACCGGGCCGTGCTCCTGTGCTCCGGGGACGCCGCCCGCGGCTCCCCACTCCGCCGATCCGAAGCCGTGATGTGTGTCACCGACGGGCGGCACGGGCAGCGCGCCGGCACCGGAGGCGCCCCCCACGCGCGCGTGGGGCACGACAGGAGCGGAAGGACCGGCGGGGGCAGCGGGACCGGTGGGGGCGGCGGAGGACGACGAGGGGCCGGGGCCGGTGGGCGGCTCCGGGCGGGTGGCCGTACCGGTGAGGGTGGTGACCCTGACGTGGCCCTCCCCGTCGGGCGTCGTGCTCACCGGATCCGCGCCACCGGGCGGAGCCAGTCGCAGGGCGGACTCGCCGACGCGCAGCAGCGCGCCCTGCCCGAAGCGGACCGGACGGGTGCCGACCTGGGTGCCGTCCAGCGTCGTGCCGTTCGTCGAGCCCAGGTCGGCGACCGAGACGCGGCCCTCGGGGGTGACGGTGACCGCGCAGTGCAGGCGGGAGACGTCGGGATCGTCCAGCGGGACGTCCGCGTCGGCGGAGCGGCCGATGTCGATCCGGCCACCGTGCAGCAGGTGCACGCCGCCCGCGTCGGGGCCCGCGACGACATGGAGCCGGGCCGCGACCCCGTCCACGTCAGGACCGGGCTCGGCGGGGCATCCCAGGGACAGCACGGCGCCGTCCGTCAGGGGCGGCTCGCCCAGCGTGCAGCGCTGGCCGTCGAGGCGCTCGGCGCCCGCATACAGCACGACGGGACCCCCGCCGAGCTCTCGGCCGCGGTCGTGCTGGCCCGCGCCCTCACCGCCTACCGCCGAGGCCAGACCCGCCGCCACCGCTGCCAACGCCGTCCCGGCGGGAGCGGTGACCAGCACATCGCAGGCCGCGGCTCGCCCCCGCGGCTCCGAGGGCGAGCCCAGCGGGTCTACGACGGTCAGCCGGATCTGCATCGCCGCCAGCGGTCCCTTCCGCGCAGGCGCCCGCGAGGAGGGCGAGGCTGTGCCGCGGTCCCCCACCGCAGATTCCCCCACCGCACACGGGCACGTCGGCCAGTACTGAAGGCATCCTCGCACCTGTCACTGACAACACGCCCGCCACCCACCGGCAAGTGATCTTGATTGGTCGGCTCTGCCCGCAAAAGTGCCTGACCAGTGCCCGACCGGTGCCCGCTTGAGATCGGTCACGTCGCCCCCGCGGGCGCCGATCGGCAACCAACCGCCGAATGCGAGCGTCTTTCCATCGAACATGTGCAGGAACGCGTACGTAAGCGCTTATGCGAAGCACAGGCGCTCATGGGAAGCAGTGGGAAGCACAGGAAGACGACAGTCCGGTGCCATCTGTCTCGGCACTACAGTGGTGCGGAAACCGCCTCAGCATGTTGACGACGGCGGACGGACCGGGCAAGCAAGCAACAGGGAGCGCATGACGTGCGGCCGGTAGGGAGCAAGTACCTCCTTGAGGAGCCGCTTGGGCGCGGCGCCACAGGCACTGTCTGGCGAGCCCGCCAGCGGGAGACCGCGGGCGCCGAGGCGGCCGTCGCCGGGCAGCCCGGCGAGACCGTGGCGATCAAGGTCCTCAAGGAAGAGCTCGCCAACGACGCGGACATCGTGATGCGGTTCCTCCGGGAGCGCTCCGTCCTGCTGCGCCTGACCCACCCGAACATCGTGCGGGTAAGGGACCTCGTCGTCGAGGGCGACCTGCTCGCCCTGGTCATGGACCTGGTCGACGGCCCCGACCTGCACCGCTATCTGCGCGAGAACGGCCCGTTCTCGCCCGTCGCCGCCGCCCTCCTCACCGCCCAGGTCGCCGACGCGCTCGCCGCCAGCCACGCCGACGGCGTCGTGCACCGCGACCTGAAGCCCGCGAACGTCCTGCTCAAGCAGGACGGCGGCCAGATGCACCCGATGCTCACCGACTTCGGCATCGCCCGGCTCGCCGACTCCCCGGGCCTCACCCGGACCCACGAGTTCGTCGGTACACCCGCGTATGTCGCGCCGGAGTCCGCCGAAGGACGCCCGCAGACGTCCGCCGTCGACATCTACGGCGCGGGCATCCTGCTGTACGAGCTGGTCACCGGGCGTCCCCCGTTCGCCGGCGAGTCCGCCCTCGAAGTGCTGCACCAGCACCTGAGCGCCGAGCCGCGCCGCCCCTCCACGGTCCCGGACCCCCTGTGGACCGTCATAGAGCGATGCCTGCGCAAGAACCCGGACGAGCGGCCCAGCGCCGAGAACCTCGCCCGCGGGCTGCGCACCGTCGCCCAGGGCATCGGTGTGCACGCCAACTCCGCGCAGATCGCCGCCGCGGAGGGCGTGGGCGCGCTGCTCGCCCCCGACCCGGCGCCGGCCGCGGTGCCGGGCGTGCCCGGCGCGGCCGACCCCACGCAGGTGCTGCGTCACAGCGCCCCGGGGGCCTACGACCCGAACGGCGCGACCAGCGTCCTGCCGCACACCGGCGTCCCCGGCATGCCCGGCGCCGCCGACCCCACCGCCGTACTGCCGCACCGCGGCGCCGCCGACCCGACCGCCGTCATGCCGCCGGTGCCCCCGCACCAGCCGGGCGGGCAGCCGGGACAGCCCGGGCAGCCGGGACAGGGCGAGGACCCGCACCCCTGGCAGAACCAGCTGCGCGCGGCCCGGGACCGCAACGAGCAGACCCAGGTCCAGTACCTCGACCCCGACCAGGATCCGCTGCGCCGCCGTCCGCAGCGGCAGGTCGCGCGGCCCCAGCAACAGCAGCGCCCGCCGCAGGGACAGCAGCCGCCGCCCGGATACGGGTATCAGCAGCAGCAACAGCCGCAGCAGTACGCGCCTCAGCAGCAGCCCCAGCAGCAGCCGCAGCGCCGTCAGCGGCAGCAGCAGCCGCAGGGGTACGCCCCCGCGCCCCAGCAGCAGCCGCAGCGGTACGCGCCCCCGCCGCAGCAGCCCGAGGCACCGGCGCCCCGGCAGTCGCGCGAACCGCGGCAGCGCAGTGCCAACCCGATGAAGATCCCGGGACTCGGCTGCCTCAAGGGCTGCCTGTTCACGATCGTCATCCTGTTCGTGGCCGCGTGGCTGATCTGGGAGTTCAGTCCCCTGCAGGGCTGGATCGGGACCACCCAGAGCTTCTGGGACGAGCTGCACGACGGGTTCAAGTCCGTGACGAACTGGATCGGGGATCTCGGCGGAGGCTCTTCCGGCGACTCTTCCACCAACTAGTTCCCATAGTTCCCGTTAGCTCCCATGCGACTCTGGGGATTTGTCGACATCTGACGGGTGATTTCCGTCTCCGGAGTGAAGGTTGGCTCTTCGGACGCGTACTTTTAGCGGCAACACGCGTCAGTAGGAGCAGCCTTGGCACGGAAGATCGGCAGCCGGTACACCGCCCACCAGATTCTGGGGCGGGGCAGCGCCGGCACGGTGTGGCTCGGCGAGGGACCTGAGGGGCCCGTCGCCATCAAGCTGCTGCGCGAGGACCTCGCGTCCGACCAGGAGCTGGTGGGCCGCTTCGTACAGGAGCGCACGGCTCTGCTCGGGCTCGATCACCCGCATGTCGTGGCGGTACGGGACCTCGTCGTGGACGGCAATGACCTCGCGCTCGTCATGGACCTCGTACGGGGCACGGATCTGCGCACCCGGCTCGACCGGGAACGGCGGCTGGCGCCCGAGGCCGCGGTCGCGATCGTGGCCGACGTCGCGGACGGGCTGGCGGCGGCGCACGCGGCCGGGGTCGTGCACCGGGACGTGAAGCCGGAGAACGTGCTGCTGGACATGCAGGGTCCGCTGGGCCCGGGTGGCTCGCACCCCGCGCTGCTCACGGACTTCGGTGTGGCCAAACTCATCGACTCGCCGCGGCGGACGCGGGCCACGAAGATCATCGGGACGCCGGACTATCTCGCGCCCGAGATCATCGAAGGGCTGCCGCCGCGGGCCGCCGTCGACATCTACGCCCTGGCGACGGTCCTGTATGAGCTCCTTGCCGGGTTCACGCCCTTCGGGGGCGGGCATCCCGGGGCGGTGCTGCGGCGGCACGTGACGGAGACCGTCGTACCCCTTCCCGGTATCCCCGAGGAGCTGTGGCAGCTGATCGTGCAGTGCCTGGCCAAGGCACCGGCGTCGCGGTTGCGGGCCTCCGAGCTCGGAGCGCGGTTGCGGGAGCAGCTGCCGCTGCTGGCGGGGATGCCGCCGCTGGACGTCGACGAACCGGACGGGGAGTCGGCGGAGGACGTCCCCGAAGGGGGCGAGACGGCGGAGCCGACGGCGCAGGCCTCGCGGGTGCGGCGGGGGGCGGTGCCGTTGGTACCGGGGGCTGCGCCGGACTCCAACCGGGATACGCACACCTCGATGAGGGTGCCGGGGCCGGACGAGCTGGCGGGTGGGGCGCGCGGGACGGCTCGGGTGCCGCGGGCGGCGGGGGCGCCTCGGCCGGGGTCGGCCCGGCACCGGGCGTCGGCGCGGCGGCGTCGGATCACGTTGGGGGTGGCGGGGGCGGTTCTTGTCGCCGCGGTGGGGGTCGGTACGTGGCTGGCCACGTCGGGTGACGACGCGGGGGCGACGCCGCACGACACGAAGAACTCGGCCCCCGCGTCCCCCTGACCCCGCTCCGACCCGGGGCTCCGCCCCGGACCCCGGGGTGCTCGGCTGCGGGCCGGTGGGGGTTGAGCGCGCAGTTCCCCGCGCCCCTGAAGGGCCGGGGCTTCGCCCCTGGCCCGCTGGCTGGTGGGTCTTCGGCTGCGGGCCGGTGGGGGCTGGTCGCGCTGTTCCTCGCGCCCCTGGGGGCTGGGGCTTCGCCCCTGGCCCCCGGGCCGGTGGTTGTTCGGCTGCGGGCCGGTGGGGGTTGAGCGCGCAGTTCCTCGCGCCCCTGGGGGCTGGGGCTTCGCCCCTGGCCCGCTGGCTGGTGGGTCTTCGGCTGCGGGCCGGTGGGGGCCGGTCGCGCAGTTCCTCGCGTTCCTGGCCCCCGGAGGGACCTGCGTCGCCCCCGTCGGACGAGGGGCAAGCCTCGCTTGCGGCAGCCGTTACGCTGGAGGCGTGGCAGTCGTCGATGTATCCGAAGAGCTCAAGTCCCTCTCCTCGACCATGGAGTCGATCGAGGCCGTCCTGGACCTCGACAAGCTGAGGGCAGATGTCGCCGTGCTCGAGGAGCAGGCGGCCGCGCCGTCCCTGTGGGACGACCCGGACGAGGCGCAGAAGATCACCAGCAAGCTGAGCCACCTCCAGGCGGAGGTCAGGAAGGCCGAGGCGCTGCGCGGGCGTATCGACGATCTGAGCGTGCTCTTCGAGATGGCCGAGGAGGAGGACGACCCGGACACCCGTGCCGAGGCCGAGTCCGAGCTCGTCGCCGTCAAGAAGGCGCTGGACGAGATGGAAGTGCGGACGCTGCTCTCCGGGGAGTACGACTCCCGTGAGGCCGTCGTCACCATCCGTGCCGAGGCCGGCGGCGTCGACGCCTCCGACTTCGCCGAGAAGCTCCAGCGCATGTACCTGCGCTGGGCCGAGCGCCACGGGTACAAGACCGAGCTCTACGAGACCTCGTACGCGGAAGAGGCGGGCATCAAGTCCACCACCTTCGCCGTCCACGTCCCGTACGCGTACGGAACGCTCTCCGTGGAGCAGGGCACCCACCGCCTCGTGCGCATCTCGCCGTTCGACAACCAGGGGCGCCGTCAGACGTCCTTCGCGGGTGTCGAGATCCTGCCCGTCGTCGAGCAGACCGATCACATCGAGATCGACGAGTCCGAGCTGCGCGTCGACGTGTACCGGTCGTCCGGCCCCGGCGGCCAGGGCGTGAACACCACCGACTCCGCGGTGCGCCTCACCCACCTGCCCACCGGCATCGTCGTCTCCTGCCAGAACGAGCGGTCGCAGATCCAGAACAAGGCGAGCGCGATGAACGTGCTCCAGGCCAAGCTGCTCGAGCGGCGCCGCCAGGAGGAGCAGGCCAAGATGAACGCGCTCAAGGGCGACGGCGGCAACTCCTGGGGAAACCAGATGCGTTCGTACGTCCTGCACCCGTACCAGATGGTCAAGGACCTGCGGACCGAGTTCGAAGTCGGTAACCCCGAGGCCGTTTTCGGCGGGGAGATCGACGGATTCATCGAGGCCGGAATTCGCTGGCGCAAGCAGCAGGAGAAGTAGTTCGAGGTATCAACATCACCTCGATGCCTCTTTGTCGACAAGGCAACTGCCGCCCATCGGGCGGCAGTTGCCTTTTGTGTGGGGGATTTCTGGGTTTTACGTCACAGTCACATGTCCGCACGGCAGGCAAACGCCACTGATCCGGACATCGCGTACGCAACGACCTTGACGTTGCTGTGAAAACTGGGAATGGTGACGCGTGGCATGCGTATCTCCGGGGCGCATGTGAACCGGGGGGCTGAGCGAGCCACCTGTGACGCCGTGGCCCCGGGCGCTGCTCCATTGACGATCAGCTACTGGGGGTAGCAAACAAATGACCAAGAAGACGCGGATCCGCGTGGCACGCATAGCAGCCGGTGTGGTGATCGCCGCCGGTGCTTCGCTGACTGCCGCGGGTGCCGCCTCGGCTCTCGACATCAACGTGGGTGTCACGGTCGACGGAGACCCGAGCGCCACTCCGACCGTCACGGGCATTCCCACCGGCACGGCCACCCCGACGACGACACCGGGCACGCCCACGCCGCCGGAGACGCCCACCATCCCGGCCACGCCGACCGGCCCGGCCACGCCCACCACCACGCCGCCGACGGACGAGCCCACCGACCCCACCGAGGACCCCACCGAGCCCACCGACCCGACGGACACCCCGACGGACGGTTCCGGCACCGGCACCGGCACCGGTGGTAATGACAGCAACCCCGACGGCGGCTCCAAGCCCGTCGAGCAGGGCAAGGGTTCTTCCGGCCTGACCGACACCGGCGCGAACACCTCGTCCGACACCTCCGCCCAGGGCAAGAAGGGGCAGCTGGCCGAGACGGGTGCCGCCGAGACCACGTTCCTGCTGGTCGGTGCCGCCACGATGATCGCGGGCGGTATCGGCTTCCGTCTGCTGCCGCGCCTCGCGAGCGGCCGCGGCGCCGCTGCCTGACGCAGCTGCGCACAGTACAGGAGCACAGCACGAGAGGGGCCCGGAGCAGCTTGCTCCGGGCCCCTCTCGCGTCAAGCACATCAGCGATGCGCGGGGTGGTTCACAAGGTGACCGACCATCTCGGATGGTGGACCATCATGACGAACGTCATGATGAACGCCACGATGACCACCTGACATGGTGACCGAGGTCACGCCGCCGCTCTCGCGAGACTCACACCGTCTGGTGCGCCAGCAGCGCCACCGCCGCGATCAGCACGGCGAGCAGCGCGATCAGCGCCATCGGGTTCAGTCCCGCGAAGGGGCTCTCCTGCTGCAGTCGCTCCCGGTTCGCGCGGCAGACCGGGCAGCGACCCTCGCTGACGGGCGCCGCGCAGTTCGCGCACACCAATCGGTCGTACGTCATGCGCTTGCCCTCCTTGCGCCGTCCTCCGCCATTCACATAACGCTGCGGGGAACGCAACCGTTCCCCTTCCACTGTGCCAGGTTCCGCGGGAAACGGCGCGGCTCGCCTTATCCTGCCCTGTGCTCCGCGGGTTAGGCGGGGAAACGGGCGCTTCCGGAGGGGGGACGGCGTCGGGTTCGCGGCTGCCGGCCGGTGGGGGCCGTACGGGCCCGTACAAGGTCCGTACAAAGGCCCGTACAAAAGGGCCCCGCCAAAGACCTGTACAAAAACGCACAAGCCCCGCACAACCCCCGCGCAACCCTGACCGGCGACTGCGCTCGTGCACCCGGTTCGCGTATGGTCACGCTCACCTACCCCCGGCGACCCGTGGTGCATCCGTGATCCGATTCGACAGTGTCTCCAAGGTCTACCCCAAGCAGACCCGCCCCGCTCTCAGGGATGTCTCCCTGGAGGTCGAGCGTGGTGAGTTCGTGTTCCTCGTGGGGTCCTCCGGCTCCGGAAAGTCCACCTTCCTGCGGCTGATCCTCCGCGAGGAGCGGACCAGCCACGGCCAGGTGCACGTCCTGGGCAAGGACCTCGCGCGCCTCTCCAACTGGAAGGTGCCGCAGATGCGCCGCCAGCTGGGGACCGTGTTCCAGGACTTCCGCCTGCTGCCGAACAAGACGGTCTCCGAGAACGTCGCCTTCGCGCAGGAGGTCATCGGCAAGTCCCGCGGCGAGATCCGCAAGTCCGTGCCCCAGGTGCTCGACCTCGTCGGGCTCGGTGGCAAGGAGGACCGGATGCCCGGCGAGCTGTCCGGTGGTGAGCAGCAGCGCGTGGCCATCGCGAGAGCCTTCGTGAACCGGCCCAAGCTCCTCATCGCGGACGAGCCGACCGGCAACCTCGACCCGCAGACCTCCGTCGGCATCATGAAGCTGCTCGACCGCATCAACCGGACGGGCACCACTGTGCTGATGGCGACGCACGACCAGAACATCGTGGACCAGATGCGCAAGCGCGTCATCGAGCTGGAGCAGGGCCGCCTCGTCCGCGACCAGGCGCGCGGCGTCTACGGCTACCAGCACTGACGACGGTCCACGGAAAGGCTTAGCAGACGCCATGCGCGCCCAGTTCGTTCTGTCGGAGATCGGTGTCGGTCTCCGTCGCAATCTGACGATGACCTTCGCGGTCGTCGTCTCGGTCGCCCTCTCCCTCGCGCTGTTCGGCGGTTCGCTGCTGATGAGCGACCAGGTGAGCACCATGAAGGGCTACTGGTACGACAAGGTCAACGTCTCGATCTTCCTCTGCAACAAGAGTGACGCGGAGTCCGACCCCCACTGCGCCAAGGGGGCCGTGACCGCCGAGCAGAGGGACCAGATCCTCGGCGACCTCAAGAAGATGAACGTCGTCGAGAAGGTCTCGTACGAGTCGTCGGACCAGGCGTACAAGCACTACAAGGAGCAGTTCGGCGACTCCCCGCTGGCCAGCTCCCTCACGCCGGACCAGATGCAGGAGTCGTACCGCATCAAGCTGAAGGACCCGCAGAAGTACCAGGTCATCGCGACCGCCTTCGACGGCCGTGCCGGCGTGCAGTCCGTGCAGGACCAGAAGGGCATCCTGGACAACCTCTTCGGGCTGCTCAACGGCATGAACTGGGCGGCGCGCGCGGTGATGGCGATGATGCTCGTCGTCGCCCTGATGCTGATCGTCAACACGGTGCGTGTCTCGGCGTTCAGCCGGCGCAGGGAAACCGGCATCATGCGGCTCGTGGGCGCCTCCGGGTTCTACATCCAGGCGCCGTTCATCATGGAGGCCGCGGTCGCCGGACTGATCGGCGGAGGCGTCGCCTGCGGATTCCTCTTGGTCGCGCGGTATTTCATCATCGATCACGGCCTCGCGCTGTCCCAGAAGCTGAATCTGATCAACTTCATCGGCTGGGACGCCGTGCTCACCAAGCTGCCGCTCATCCTCGCGACGAGTCTGCTGATGCCCGCGCTTGCGGCGTTTTTCGCGTTGCGCAAGTACCTGAAGGTGTGACGCATGCCAAGGGGGCCGTACTGCCAACCGGCGGTACGGCCCCTTGCGTTGTCCTAGACTCACCGCCATGTCAGGCCGAGACCTGTTTTGTCAGCCCCGCCGCGCAGGCCGCGGGGCCGCCCTGACATTGCTTTTCGCGAGTGTCCTCGTCGCGGGGGCCGCGACCGGGTCCTTCGGTGATCCCGACCGGAAATCCCCGTCTCCCTCGGCGCGTTCGACGCCGGCGGCCGACCGCGAGACGGTCACCGACGCCGCCGCCGAGGCGATGGCCGACGGCAAGTCCCCCATGGAGGCCGCCGAGCGGGCCGTCAGCCGCAGCGGGGACCGCTGGGGCGCCGTCTACTCCCAGGGCGAGTACGAGGAGTTCGAGGAGGCCCTCGACGGCCAGTACACGGGCGTGGGGCTGTGGGCCCGGCGCGAGCGTGACGGCCGGATCGAGGTGACCCGGGTGCAGAGCGGCTCGCCCGCGGCCGCCGCCGGGATCCGCACGGGCGACCGGCTGCGCAGCGTCGACGGCGAGAAGGTGGACGGCCGGCCGGTCACCGAGGTCGTCGCGTTACTGCGCGGGGACGCGGACGACGCCGCGGCCGGTACGAAGGTCTCCCTCGGTCTGGAGCGCGGCACACGCGCGTGGAGCGAGACGGTGCGCCGGGCGAGGCTGTCCACGGACTCCGTGACCGTCCGAAGGCTCCCCGGCGGCGTCACCGTGATCAAGGTCGCCGCCTTCACCAAGGGCGTCGGTGACGCCGTACGGACCGCCGTCGAGCAGACTCCCGAGCATGCCGGGATCGTCCTCGACCTGCGCGGCAACTCCGGCGGACTGGTCACCGAGGCGGTCACCGCCGCCTCCGCCTTCCTCGACGGCGGCCTCGTCGCCACCTACGACGTCAACGGCGCGCAGCGCTCCCTGCACGCCGATCCCGGCGGCGACACCACCAGACCCCTGGTCGCGCTCGTCGACGACGGCACGATGAGCGCGGCCGAACTGCTCACCGGGGCCCTCCAGGACCGCGGCCGTGCGGTCGTCGTGGGCTCCAGGACCTTCGGCAAGGGCTCGATCCAGATGCCGAGTCGGCTGCCCGACGGCTCCGTCGCCGAGCTGACCGTCGGCCACTACCGCACCCCCGCCGGGCACGCCGTCGACGGGCGGGGCATCACCCCCGACCTGGAGGTGGACGCGGAGGCCCTGGAGCGGGCGGAGACCGTACTCGGCGGTCTCGGCGACCCTTCGTAGTCACCGGCTCGGTGCTCTTGTAATCGGCTTTCCCCCGGACCCCCCTGTAGTGCGAAAATGGTCAGCACTATGAGTAAGGGAATGTACGTACCGAAGGAGTCCCAGCCCAAGCAGGGCGGAGGGGCCGCGAAGGCCAAGGACGGCAAGCGCAAGATCGTCGCGCAGAACAAGAAGGCACGGCACGACTACGCGATCATCGACACCTACGAGGCCGGGCTCGTCCTGACCGGCACCGAGGTGAAGTCGCTGCGCCAGGGACGCGCCTCGCTGACCGACGGCTTCGTCCAGATCGACGGGAACGAGGCGTGGCTGCACAACGCCCACATTCCCGAGTACAGCCAGGGCACCTGGACCAACCACACGGTGCGCCGCAAGCGCAAGCTGCTCCTGCACCGCGAGGAGATCGACAAGCTGGCGTCGAAGTCGGAGGAGACGGGTCACACGATCGTGCCCCTCGCCCTGTACTTCAAGGACGGCCGCGCCAAGGCCGAGATCGCGCTCGCCCGCGGCAAGAAGGAGTACGACAAGCGGCAGACCCTGCGTGAGAAGCAGGACCGCCGGGAGTCGGACCGCGCGATCGCGGCGGCGAAGCGGAAGCAGCGGGGCGAGTAGCCACGGGGAATACGGTGGCATCGACGTGCGTTGGTCACGTACGATGGGATCTGCACCTCACAGCGGGTGCGCAACCCTCTTCGGAGGGGCTTGAAAACACAACATGGGGATGATCGGTTTCGACAGCGGCTGTCGAAGCAGGGGAAGCGTGTCGAGGAAGCGACAATGATCTCGTTAACCATATGTCGCAACCAATAATCGCCAATTCCAAGAGCGATTCCCAGTCCTTCGCCCTCGCTGCCTAATAACAGCGACTGAAGGACCCTAAAAGGGTGTCAGCCCGGGGGTGTTCCCGACCCGGATCCTGGCATAATCTAGGGAACTAAACCATCGAGCCCGGTCACGGGGTTCGATGGGAAATCAAACAGTGGCTGGGCCCGTCGGCGACTTGTTCGCGTGATCACCGGGGCCGAGAAAATCGCAGCGAACTGCACACGGAGAAGCCCTGATTCTGCACCGGTGGACGCGGGTTCGATTCCCGCCATCTCCACGATCAGGAGGTCCTGCCGGACCTCCACATCCCATGTGGGCAAAGGCCTCGTCGCTTTCGAGCGGCGGGGCCTTTGTCATGCGTGATCATCCATGCGCGATCATCCAGCTGAAGTACGTGGGCAAGTCTCATCCGCCCGAACACCTCGGGAGGAACTCATGGCGGAACAACGGGAAGCACGCTTTTTGATCCACGACGAACCCCAGCACCTACTCGTCCGCGTCGGAGGCGAGCCGTCTCCTTTGTACGAGCCGGAGGATCCCAGGGACTACGAGGACCTCGGCGCCTTTACCCGTAACACCCCACTGAACGATGACGGGCCGGTCCTCCCGGCGGACTTGGCGGATGCGCTGCGTTCCTGGTCGTCGTCCCGCCCGGCGGACGGTTTCCCGTCCGGTCGGCCCATGCGCAAGCACGTCGAACGGGGACTGGAGCTTGCCCAGGTGGTGGCGAGGCATCTGGGGTCCGCATGGGTGGTGCGGTACTGGGACGAGCGGCAGGACAGGGCGAAGTTCGTGTGCTGGGGATGCGGACGCCTGGACTGGGCCCTTGAGGACCACGGCGAGCCCCCGCACCCGCTCCACATCGTGGTCGAAGGCGAGTTCAAGTGGTACCCGCTCCGCGCGGAGGGGTTCGGGGACTTCGCGCCGGACGGTCCCGTCGGCAGTCTCCATCTGTCCGAGGAACTGGTGGCCGATCTGTACGCGTGGGCGAAGAGCATCGACACCACGGTGAACCTGGACCTGCGGGACCGGGAGGACGGTAGGTACGACGACGAGTGGGAGCGGCTGTTCCACGCAGGGACGGAGCTGGCGAGACGCGTCGCGCACGAGCTCGGCCCTGCCCGGAAGGTGACCTACAAAGGCCTGGCGAACGGCGGTCCGGCCGCCATGACGTCGGTCACCTGGCAGGGGGACCGGGCCGTGTGAAAGTCCGCTGAACACGACCGGTGAAGTGCGGTTCGTGTGCGCCGTGAGAGACCTGAAGGGCTGGAGGGGACGATGGTGACGGGACGGCAGGAGCCGTACTACGTGGACTACGACGCGGACTTCGGACTCAGTGGGCTGACCGAGGGGTTCACGCTCTCGCCCGCTCCGGAGGACACCGGCGCGGCACTCGGGCTCGTCACGGCGAAGCTCGACGCGTATGACCGTGAGTGTCCCGCGGGCAGCGTCGACCATCTCAGCGCGGATGAGCGGAGCATCCTCGGCTATGACACCAGCCACGACGACTGGGGGTACGCCGAGGAGCTGCGCGAGGACGTGCGCGGGCTCGTCGAGTCCCCGCTGGCGGACGAGGCGATCCAGGCCGTGTGGCGAGCGGCCGCCGGGGGCGGGTGGGATCCCGCGGCGCACGGCATGAGCGCCCGTGACTGGCTGCGGCGCATCGACGAGACCTGCGCCGCACGCCCGCCCCGGAAGATCCCCGGACGGCGCCCGGTACCTTCCTCGTGGTGGGGCGCCTGGCGGCCGGCGGCCGACGAGGTGCGTGACGACGTCGTCGCGGAGATCGCGGAGATACGGTCCTGTCGCGAGCGGTCGGCCGGTCCCCTCCCTTCCCCCGACACCCTGTCGGCCCTCGAAGAGGTGGCCGCCCGCGTGGATCCCGATCTCGGCTTCCGGCTCTTCCTTCGCGCACTGAAGGTGCACTCCGTGCGGATCGAAAAGGCGCGGTACGACCGGCTCCAAGCGCTCGGTGAGAGGTTCGGCCACCCCGCTGCGCTCATCGACGTCGGTCTCGACATCGCGTGGCCGCCCATCGACACCGCCCGCCGCGATGCCACCTGGGACTTCGGGTTCTCCCACCTCGCCGGGCAGGCCCATCAGGACTGGCGTGAAAGCCGGGAGGAGATCCGGAAGACAGCCGAGGGCGACGACATCGGGCAGACCCCGGGCTCCGCGGCGGCCGTCCTCCTGGAGGACACGCTCCGGCTGCTGCGGTCCGCACTGTCCGACGCCGCGGTCACCGCCCTGTGGGCCGGGGCCACCTCGGACAGGCCGGGGAGTACCGACGGCCGGGACTGGCTTCGGCTGATCGCGGACGTGTGCCGGGAGCGGCTGAGGGAGGCCGCCCCCGCGTACACACCCGTGGTGGCGCCCGCCCGCACCGAACTCGCCGACACGGTGCTGCGGGAAGTCCGGGAGACGGCGCTCGCGGTGGCGGACAAGGTCGTCAGCCCCCACTGGCATCCTGTTCCCGCCGCGGACGTCATGGACGCGCTGGAACACGTGGTCACCCGGATCGATCCCGATCTCGGGTTCCGCTTGTTCCTCCGCGTCCTGATCACGCTGACCGTGCCCCTCACACAGGAGCGGTACGACCGCTACAAGGCGATCGGCGAGCGCTTCGGGTACGGCGAGTATCACGTCTCCGACGTGGATTTCCTGATCGAGGCCGGCTGACCCGTCTCAGCGCAGGGTGAACGTGGACAGCCGCACACCCCCGCTCAGCACCAGGTACACGCCCGTACGGCCCTTCGCCGCGCCGGTGAGGGCGGCGGTCACCGTCGTGTAGTCGTACGGGGACGCCGTGCCGCCCGTACGAGCGGTGCCGACGAGCGGGCCGGTCGGCGAGCCCAGCCGGACCTCGACCGTGCCGGACGAACCGGCGACGCGCGCGCTGAACTCGGAGGCACCAGAACCCAGTCGGGTGTCCGCGAACTTCAGCCAGGCCCCGTCGGCCGTCGCGCCCACCGCCGTCCCGCGCGCCTTCGACTCGTCGACCAGACGGACGGAACCGGGTGAGTAGTCGTCGAAGTTCTCCGCCCGGGTCACCTTCGTGAGATCCCGGGCCGGGATCGTCTCGCCCCGTACCGCCCATGACGTCCGGGAGCGGATGTCCGAGGACGAGGCACCGACCAGGACGTCGTACGTGCCGCTCTCCACCACCCACTTCGAACGGGTGACGTCCCAGTGCGCGAGGTCCGACGGCCGTACCTTCAGCCGGACCGTCTTCGTCTCGCCCGGCTTCAAGGACACCCTCGCGTACGCCTTCAGCTGCTTCAGGGGCTGCTTGTCCCTCGATGCCCGCTGGTGGGTGTAGAGCTGGACGACCTCGTCGCCCGCCCGCTCGCCCGTGTTCGTGACCGCCACCTCGTAGCCGCCGTCCACCCTCTTCGGCGCGCCGTAGCGGAACGTCGTGTACGACAGGCCGTAGCCGAAGGGATAGAGCGGCCGCCCCTTGAAGTACTGGTAGGTGCGGTCGGACTTGATGATGTCGTAGTCGAGGATCGAGGGGAGGTCCGATGCCGACCGGTACCAGGTCTGGGTGAGGCGGCCCGCCGGGTTCGTGTCGCCGTAGAGGACGTCGGCGAGCGCGTTGCCCGTCTCCTGGCCCGCGTGGGTGGTCCACAGGAGGGCCGGGACCTCCTTCTGGAGGGTGCCGAGGGTGGTCGGGTAGCTGTTCTCCACGATCACGACCGTCTTCGGGTTCGCCGCGCGCACTGCTTTGACCAGGGCCTCCTGTGACGGGGCCAGGCCCATGTCCGTACGGTCGTGGGCCTCGCGGCCGTTGATCGCGGGCATCGAGCCGACCACGACCACCGCCGTGTCCTTGCCCCGCACCGCGGCCACCGCCTCGTCCACGCCGCTGCGGACGACGTCCTTGGCGTAGTGGGCCGCCCCCGACTTCTCGACCAGGCCCAGGGTGCCGTCGGGGCCCGTCGGGCCGAGGTAGACCGGGTTCGACCACCAGGACTCGGTGGTCTCGTATCCGGCGTACCGGAGCAGGTACGTCCCGTCGTCCTGCTGCTCCAGCTCGAACTGCTGCTGCACGTACCAACCGTTGGGCTGGACCTGGTCGTTGACGAAGTTCGACCAGTTGTAGCCGACGTACTTGCCGTTGGCGGCCGAGCGCAGGGTCACGATGCCGGAGCCCCAGTCGAACGCGTCGAACTGGGCCGCCACCCCTGTCTCGGTGCTCTCCTTCAGGGCCCCACCGGCCTGAGACGCGCCCGCCGTCACGTACTTCCCCGTCGCCGTGTCCTTCAGCGCGATGCGGTCGACGCCCTCGCTGCTTCCCACCGGGGTGCCCAGCTTCGAGGCGATGCCGTCGGCAGGTGTGACCGCGTACGGCAGTGTGCCGGAGTACCAGTCCGTGTAGAGGGTGTCGGCGAGCGGGCCGACCACGGCCACGTTCTTCGCCGAGGTCTTCAGGGGCAGTACGCCGTCCTTGTTCTTGAGCAGGACCGCGCTCTCCGCCGCCGCCTCGCGGGCCAGCTGCTGGTGGGCCGGGCTGTTGATGACCGACTGGTCGATCGAGCCGTACGTGCCGCCGTTCGGGTCGAACTCGCCGAGCCGGACGCGGACGGCGAGGAGGTGGGAGACGGCCGTGTCGACGTCCGACTCCTTCAACAGGCCCGTGGCCAAGGCGGACTTGACGGCCGTGGTCGTCGGGGCCGAGTCGCCGTTGTTGTCCGTGAAGCTGTCGATGCCCGCCTTGAGCGCCGCCGCGTCACCCTCGGCGAGGGTGGGGTAGTAGTGCTGGTCTCCGGTGAGATTGCCCGGGGCGAAGGCGTCGGTGACGTTCAGGAGATCTCGGGAGGTCCACGTCCGTACGACGTCGTCCAGGTCCGGGTTCACCGTGTCGGGGCGGCCGTTGACCAGGTTGTACGACGCCATCACGCCCGTCGTCGCGTCCGCTTCCACCGCCGGTCTGAACGCCGCCTCGTCGTACTCGTGCTGGACACGCGGGCGCAGGTCCGAGGACGTGGTCGTACGGTTCACCTCGTTGTTGTTGGCGAGGTAGTGCTTGAGGGTGGGGGCCGTCTTGAGATGGTCGGGGTCGCCGCCGGTCAGGCCCTCGCCGTACGCCGTGGAGATCGAACCGGTCAGGTACGGGTCCTCGGAGTAGCCCTCCTCGTTGCGTCCCCAGCGCGGGTCGCGCAGCAGGTTGACCACGGGCGCCCACAGGTTGAGGCCCCAGCCGTCGGGGCGTTCCTGCTGGAAGCCGCGCGCCTCGTCGCCGACCGCCGAGCCGACCTGCTGGATCAGCGCCGGGTCCCAGGTGGAGGCGAGACCGATCGCCTGCGGGAAGACGGTCGCCCTGCCGAGCCAGGCGACGCCGTGCAGGGCCTCGGTGCCGGTGCGGAAGGACTGGATACCGAGGCGGGGGATCGCGGGCTCGTACTGGTGGAGGAGGGAGATCTTCTCGTCGAGCGTCAGCCTCCCGAGCAGGTCGTTCACGCGTTCGGCGACGGGGAGGCGGGGGTTGCGGAAGGCGTACGCGGGGTCGACCGCCCCCGCGGGAGCGATGGCTGTCAGACCGGCGGTCAGCGCCAGCGCCAGGACGAGGGAGGCCCGCTGTCTTCTCCTGCTTCCTCGGCTTCTCTTGCTTCTCTTGCCTTTCCTCATGTCACGGCTCCTCAAGGGGTGAGCGTGCGCGGTGCGGTACTCGCGCGTTCCGTCAGCCGGGGTGCGAGGAGCGTGGCCTCGGGTACGTCGGTGCCGCCCAGCTTCTTCATCAGCAGCTCCACCGCCCGCGCGCCCACCTCGGTGGACGGGATGGCGACGGAGGTGACGGGGACGCGGACGTTCTCGGCGAGCTCGTCCGGGCAGATCGCGGTGACGGAGAGGTCGACGGGGACGCGCAGACCGAGCTGCTCGAAGGCGTCGATCAGCGGTTCCAGGACGGGTTCGTTGTGCACGACGACGCCGGTGAGCGCCGGCTGTTCGCGCAGGAGCTGTTCGGCGACCCGGCGGGCGGCGGCCGGCGAGGCCTCGCAGGGGTGGACGGAGGACGCCAGTCCGTTCCGGTCGGCGGCGGCGGTGAAGCCCTCCACCACGCGCTGGGCGAACGCCGTCCCCCGTACGTACACCTCGGGCGGCGACCCGACGAGCGCCACGACCCGGTGCCCGAACCCCGCCAGCCGCTCGACGCACAGCTCGCCCGCCGCCTTGAAGTCCAGGTCGATGCAGGTCAGCCCGGCGGGCCCGGCCGGGAACCCGATGAGGACCGAGGGGCGGTCCAGGGCGCGCAGCAGCGGCAGCCTGGGGTCGTGCAACTGGACGTCCATCACGATCAGCGCGTCCACCAGCGCGGTGTCCGCGACCCGCCGCAGCCCCTCCTCGCCCTCCTCCTGCGTCAGCAGCAGGACGTCGTGATCGTGTTGCCGCGCCGCCGTCACCACCGACACCGCGAACTGCATCACCACCGGCACATGGATGCCCGCCCGCAGCGGCACCACCAGCGCCAGGACGTTGGACCGGCTGCTCGCGAGGGCGCGCGCCCCGGCGTGCGGGCGGTAGCCCAGTTCGCGGATGCTGGCCTCGATGCGCTGCCGGGTCTCCTCGGAGATGGGCCGCTTGCCGCTGAGGGCGTAGGAGACGGTACTGGGGGAGACCCCGGCGTGCCGCGCCACATCGGTGATCTTCACCATCAGGCCGGCTCCACCGTGAGGAACCCGGTCCCCGCCTGTGCCCGCGCGGTCCGCTCCCCGGAGGCCAGCCCCCAGGGTGCCGAGGGATCACTGCAGGACGCCCGGAGCGTGTCTCCTTCCCGTACGACGGTGAAGGTCACGTCGCCGACCGGCACGGTCACCTGGGCGCCCCGCTCCAGACCGTACGCCCTGAGCGTGACCCCGTCGGCGTGGACGTAGTCGGGCCGGTCGTCCACCGCGCCCACCGGGATCACCGCGCCCGGCCGCACCAGCAGCGGCACGCTTCTGAAGCCGTGCCGCTCGCGCACCCAGCGCGGACCGGTCACCGTGCGCCCCGTGAGGAAATGGGTCCAGGTGCCGTCCGGGACGTAGTAGGAGACGTCTCCCTCGTCGCTGAAGACGGGCGCGACCAGCAGGTCCGGGCCGAGCATGTACTGCCGTTCCAGGTGCGCGCACCCCGGGTCGTCGGGGAACTCGAGGACCATCGCCCGCATCATCGGCACGCCCTCCGTGTGGGCGGCGCGGGCGGCCTCGTACAGATAGGGCATGAGGCCGAGCTTCAGCCGGGTGAACAGCCGCAGCACGTCCACGGCCTCCTCGTCGAACAGCCACGGCACCCGGTAGGAGGACGAGCCGTGCAGCCGGCTGTGGGAGGAGAGGAGCCCGAAGGCGATCCACCGTTTGAAGAGGGCGGGTGTCGGTGTTCCCTCGAAGCCGCCGATGTCGTGGCTCCAGAACCCGAACCCCGACATGCCGAGGCTCAGCCCGCCGCGCAGCGACTCGGCCATCGACGCGTACGTCGCCTCGCAGTCGCCACCCCAGTGCACCGGGAACTGCTGGCTGCCGGCGGTCGCCGAGCGCGCGAAGACGACGGCCTCCGCCTCGCCCCGGTGCTTGCGCAGCACTTCGAAGACGGTGCGGTTGTAGAGGTAGGTGTAGTAGTTGTGCATGCGTTCCGGGTCGGCGCCGTCGGCGTACGCCACGTCGACGGGGACCCGCTCGCCGAAGTCGGTCTTGAAGCAGTCGACGCCCTGGTCGAGCAGCGCCTCCAGTTTCGAGGCGTACCAGTCGCGGGCGGCCGGGCTGGTGAAGTCGACCAGCGCCATGCCCGGCTGCCACAGGTCCCACTGCCACACACTGCCGTCGGGCTTCCTGAGCAGATGGCCCAGGGCCTTGCCCTCCGCGAAGAGCGGGGAGCGCTGTGCGATGTACGGGTTGATCCACACGCAGATGTGCAGGCCCTTGTCCTTCAGCCGGGTCAGCATGCCTTCCGGGTCGGGGAACACACGCGGGTCCCACTGGAAGTCGCACCAGTTGAACTCGCGCATCCAGAAGCAGTCGAAGTGGAAGACGGAGAGGGGGAGTTCGCGCTCCCGCATCCCGTCGATGAAGGAGGTGACGGTGGCCTCGTCGTAGGACGTGGTGAAGGACGTCGACAGCCACAGGCCGAAGGACCAGGCGGGCGGGAGGGCCGGGCGGCCGGTGAGCCGCGTGTACTTGCGCAGGATGTCCTTCGGGGTCGGCCCGTAGATCACGTAGTACGTCAACTGCTGTGTCTCGGCGCTGAACTGGACCCGGGAGACCGCTTCCGAGGCGACCTCGAAGGAGACACGGCCCGGGTGGTCGACGAAGACCCCGTAGCCCGCGTCCGTCAGATAGAAGGGGACGTTCTTGTACGCCTGTTCCGTCGCCGTACCGCCGTCGGCGTTCCACATGTCCACGACCTGGCCGTTCTTGACGAGCGGGCCGAAGCGCTCGCCGAGGCCGTAGACCTGGGTGCCGACCCCGAGGTTCAGCTGCTCGCGCAGATAATGGGCGCCGGCCGTGTCCCGCATGATGCCCATGCCCTTGGGGCCGCTGGTGGTGAGGACGCGGCCGTGGGCGAGGAAGTCGACGTGCCAGGGGGTGGTGCGGGCGACCCGGACGGACAGGGCGCCCGCGGTGAGGGTCGCGTGCTCGGCGTCGTGCTCCACGGTGGGGGTGCCGTGCTTTCCCGGGCGACATCCACCGGACCCCCGGACGCCCCTGTGCAGCTCGAAGCGGGGGCCGCGCGGTTCCTCGCCCTGGAAGTGCGTGAACGTGACGCCGATGACGTCCGGCATCGGCGCGTGCGCGCTGATCGTCACGACGGGTCCCTTCAGCAGGTCGCCGCGGTGGCGGATGGGCTGGGTCGGCGCGTGGATGTCGAGGGTTCCGTCGGACGCGCTGACGTCGAGGACCTCGACCGGGTGGGCCGCGGTGACGCCCTCGCGCAGCAGCCAGTAGCCGTCGGTGAACTTCACGCCCACACCCCTTACTTGACCGCGCCCACGGCGATGCCGCGGGTCAGGGTCCGCTGGAAGACGAGGAAGAAGACGATCGCGGGGAGCACGCCCAGGAGGGCCGCCGCGTTGGTCATGGTCGCGTCCATCAGGCGCTGGCCCTGGAGGACGCCGAGCGCCACCGACACCGTCTGGTTGTCGTTGGAGATCAGCATGACCAGCGGCAGCAGGAACTCGTTCCAGGTCCAGATGAAGAAGAAGACCAGGAGGACGCCGATGGTGGGGCGGCTGACGGGGACCACGATCCGCCACAGCACCTGCCACTTGTTCGCCCCGTCGATCCGGGCGGCCTCGATGATCTCGCGCGGGAACTGCCCGAGGACGGAGGACAGGAGGTACGTGCCGAAGGCCGCCTGGACGACGGTGAACACGATGATCACGCTGAGCCGGGTGTCGTAGAGGCCCGCCTGCTTGCTCAGGTAGTAGATCGGGTAGACCAGCGCCTCCTGCGGCAGCATGTTCGCCAGCACGAAGAAGGCGAGGACCCAGGTGCGGCCCTTGATGCGGCCGATACCGATCGCGTACGCGTTCAGGACGGACAGCACGGCGGCGCCGATCGCCACCGAGCCCGAGATCAGGATCGAGTTGACGAGCTTCTGGCCGTAGTCGACGCGCTGCCAGAAGTCCTCGATGCCGTCGAGGTAGAGGCCGTGGGGAAGGCCGAGGGGTCCGTTCGACGCGTACTCGGTGGGGGACTTGACCGCGTTGATGGCGACGATGCCGAAGGGCAGCACCATGAACAGGGCCGCGATGATCAGGGCCACGAGGACGGGAAAGCGGCGTACGGCGGTCATGCGCGGAGTCCTTCCTCGGCGTCCTCGGCACGGGTCTGGAGCTTCAGGCCGATCAGGGCGAGTACGAGGATGATCACGGTCAGCACGGTGGAGATCGCGGCGCCGTAGCCGACCTGGGTCTTCTCGAAGAAGGTGGTGAAGGAGAAGTAGGACGGCACGTCGGTCGCGCCGCCGGGACCGCCCTTGGTCAGGACGTACACCGCGCCGAACACCTTGAGCGCGGCGATCGTGCACCAGAGGAGGACGACGTGGATCTCCGGGCGGATCTGCGGCAGCGTGATGTGCCAGAAGCGGCGCCACCAGCCCGCGCCGTCCAGCTCCGCCGCCTCGTACAGCTGCGGGTCGACGCGTTGCAGCCCCGCCATGAAGACGACCAGCGGGAAGCCGATCTGCACCCACACCAT
Source organism: Streptomyces sp. NPDC111656 (assembly GCF_055656965.1). Classification (NCBI taxonomy): domain Bacteria; kingdom Bacillati; phylum Actinomycetota; class Actinomycetes; order Kitasatosporales; family Streptomycetaceae; genus Streptomyces; species Streptomyces sp. NPDC111656. Next base: position 409,441 of record NZ_JBVKCA010000007.1, on the reverse strand, counting down.
CACGCCCATGACGCTGTAGAGGGCGAGGTCGGGGTCGCCGAGCCAGTCCCGCTGGAGCGAGCCGAGGCCCACCGCCTTCAGGAGTGCGTTCAGGGAGCCGTTGTCGGGGGCGAGGATCCAGCTCCATACGATGCCGGCGACGGCGATGGGCAGGACCTGGGGGAGGTAGAAACAGGCGCGCAGGACGGCGGCGATCTTCGTGCCGAAGTGCTTGCCGACGAAGTCGAAGAGGGCGGCGGCCAGCACGAGCCCGAGGACGGTCGGTACGGCGGCCATGGCGACGACCATGAACAGGCTGTGCCGGAAGGACGCCCAGAACTCGGAGTCGTCCATCAGCTCGCGGTAGTTGGCGAGCCCCGACCACTTCGGCGAGCCGACGCCCTGCCAGTCGGTGAAGCTCACGCCGGTGTTCATCAGGAACGGCACGACGATCACGGCGAGGAAGGCGAGGACGCCGGGGAGCAGGAAGAGGGCGTAGGAGGAGTGGGGGCGGCGCGGGCGGTCCGTGCGGCTGTGCTGCCGCCGGACCACCTCGCCGCCCCGTTCGACGGTGGCCGTCATGTCTTCGGCGCGCCCTTGTCGTACGCCGCCTGCAGCGCGCTCAGGTAGGCGTCCGGCTTCTCGCTGCCCGTGATCAGCTTCTGGGTCTCGGAGACGAGGACGTCGTAGAAGCCGGCGACCGGCCAGTCCGGGTAGAAGGCCAGACCGTCCTTGCCGGAGAGCGTGTTGAAGTCGGCGATCAGGGTCTTGGCCTTCGGGTCGGTGATGGCGGCGGTGTCGGCGCCCACCGGGACCCCGCCGTTGTTGCCCAGCAGGTTCTGGATCTTCTGCGACATGGTGATGTCGATGAAGTCGTAGGCGAGGTCCTTGTTCTTGGCGCCCTTGGGGACGACCCAGAGGTTGCCGCCGGAGCCGAGGGTGAGGTTGCTGCCGGGCCAGAGGAAGGTGCCCCAGCCGAACTTGTTCTCCGTCTGGAAGCGCCCGTACCACCAGCTGCCGCTGAACAGGATCGGGCTCTTGCCCTGGATGAAGGAGACGCCCGCGTCCTCGGCCTTGAGCGAGGTGGACTTCTTGCTGATGTAGCCCTTCTTCACCCAGTCGGCGAAGGTCGTGGCGGCGTAGGTCCAGGCGGCGTCGTGGAAGTCCGTCTTGCCCTTGTAGAGCTCGTACTTGTCGACCCACGAGCGGTCGGCCTTGGAGAGCGCGAGCTGGTACAGGTACTGCTGGGCCATGTACTCGGCGCCCGCGTTCGCCAGCGGGGTGATGCCCTTCGACACGAACGTGTCCATGGCGGCGGTGAGCTGGTCGAGGGTGGTGGGCTCCGCGATGCCGTACTGCTTGAAGAGGTCCTTGTTGTAGAACACCATCGTGTACTCGGCGTAGTTGGGCACGCCGTACCACTTGCCGGAGCCCATGACCCCGCCTGCGTCGTACTGGCTGGTGGTGCGCACGCCCGCGCTGAGCTTCTTGTCCCAGCCGCGCTGGGTCGCCTCGGCGGTCAGATCGGTGAGCAGCCCCTGCTTGGAGAGCAGCCCGGCCGTCGCGTTGCCCTTGTTGTACTCCATGATGTCGGGCGCGTCGTTCGAGTTGAGGACCATCGGGGCCGTCTTCTGGATCTGCTCGAAGCCCTTCTCCTCGAACTTCACCTTGACGCCGGGATGCTTCGCCTCGAACTCCTTGATGGCCTCGTTCCAGGCCACGGCCATCGCGCTGTCCGGCCCTTCGTAGTGCCACAGCTTCAGCGTCCTGCCGTCCGAGGAACCGCTGTCCGAGCCGCCGCAGGACGCCAGCAGCAGGGAGCCCGCCAGGGCCACCGCCGCCGTCGCCACCGCACGCCTTCGTGTCGTCGACATCCATTGCCTCCGGGGGAGTTGGATGGGTTTCGGGACCGTCACGCAGCGTTCGTCGAATCGTTTCGATGCGTGACGTCGAAGCGCTTCGACGGGGGAAGGTATGTGGGGGTCCCGGGTGCGTCAATGGGGTGCGTCGGAATTGGGGCCGAGGGATTGGCGGCGGTTCGGCGGGTCGGACGCCGGTGGGATCGTGAGGGAGATCGCGAGCGCGCTTCCCGCCGCCGCGACCGGCACCCCGTACCCCGCCGTCGCCGAGAGGTGTTCGACCAGCCAGCCGCCGGTCGCCGAGCCGCAGGCGATCCCGCCGAGCAGGCCCGTCACCGCGAGGGTCATGCCCTCGTTCAACCGGCCTTCGGGAGTGCGCCGCTGGACGAGGGCCATGCCGGTGACCATGGTCGGCGCGGTCGCGGCCCCGGCGAGCAGCAGTGCGCCCGCGAGGGCCGGGAGCGAGCCGGTCAGGGAGGCCGCGAGCAGGGGGAGGGTCATGAGGGCCGTCATGACGGCGAGGCACGACGGATGGCGCCGCTCGGCCGGACCGGCAGGCTTCCGCGCCCCGTACAGCAGCCCCGCCACGCACGACCCGGCCGCCTGGAAGGCGAGCACCGCGCCCGCCGCCGACCGATGGCCCTGCGCGTCCGCGAAGGCGATCGTGACGACCTCCATCGAACCGAAGACGGCACCGGTGGCGAGGAAACAGAGGAGCAGGGGCGGCATTCCGGCGGCCAGGAGAGGGGACTTGGAGGGCGTACGGGGCTGGGGCGGCGGCTCCGTCGAACGCTGGGCGGCGAAGATCAGCACGCCGGTCATCATCAGCACGCCGCCCACCAGCGTGCCCGCCTCCGGGAAGAACGTCCCGCACAGGAAGGCCGCGCACACCGGGCCCAGCATGAAACACAGCTCGTCCGCGGCCTGTTCGAAGGAGTTCGCGGTGTGCGCGGCGGCCGGGTCGTCCCGCAGGAGGTGGGCCCAGCGGGCGCGTGACATGCCGCCCGTGTTGGGGGTGGTGGCCGTGGCGGCGTACGCGGCGAACAGGGTCCAGTCCGGCGCCCCGAAGCGCACGCACAGCAGCAGCGCGACGCTTCCCAGCAGGGCGAAGGCCGTGGCCGGCACCGCGATCCGGGCCTGACCGTGGCGGTCGACGAGCCGTGCGGTCCAGGGTGCGACCAGCGCGGTCGCCGCGAGGCCGGTCGCCGTCACGGCACCGGCGAGGGCGTACGAGCCGCGCGAGCCGGCGATCATGATCACCGCGCTGACGCTGAACATCCCCATGGGGAGCCGGGCGAGCAGGTTCCCGACGGTGAAGGCGCGGGTGCCGGGGATGGTGAAGAGGCGGTGGTACGGGGTGGTCCGGCGGTGCGGGGCCTTCGGGCGGCGTGGGGCCTGCCGGCGACGGGGGTGGAAGTCGGCGATCACCAGGCTGTCGCCGGTGGCGGTGAGCAGGAGCGGGAACGCGTGCTCGGAGGGCTGTTGCGGCATGGGGCAACCGTCGCCGGGTGTGGGGTGGACGGTCCAACACCTACTCCGTGGCCATTGACGCACCTGCGTTGTAAGTTCGCGTGATGCCTGCCCCTGTCGACCGCTTTCCCGACCGCTCTCCCGGCTTCTCTTCCGGTCTCCCTCACCGCCATCTCGACCCCCGGCTCCTGCGCGGGTTCCTCGTCGTCGCCGAGGAGTTGCACTTCACGCGGGCCGCCGCCCGGCTGTACGTCGCCCAACAGGCCCTCAGCCGTGACATCCGGCGACTTGAGCGCGAACTCGGGGCGGAGCTGTTCGTGCGCACGACCCGGCAGGTGACGCCGACCGCCGACGGTGAGCGACTGGTGCCGTACGCGCGGCGGGTGCTGGAGGCGCAGGACGCGCTGCTGGCCGCGTTCGCGGGGGACGGACCGGAGCGGCCGCTGCTCGTCGACGTCAACTCCCCGGGCCTCGTCTCCGGCCGTGTCCTGGACCGGGCCCGTGCGCTCGCGCCCGAGTGCGAGCTGATGGCCCGCTTCGAGAGCGGGCTCACCGGCGCGGCGGGGGAGATCCTCGCGGGGCGCCTGGACGTGTCGTTCGGACGGTTCGCGGGGCTCGATCCGGCGGTCCGGGCGCGACTCGAACAGCAGCCCGTACGGTACGAGCCGATGGCCGTCGTGCTGCCCGAGGACCATCACCTCGCCGGCCTGGACGCGGTGCCGCTCGACGCGCTCGCGGGCGAGACGGTGTACGCCGGGGCGGGGAATCCGCGGACGCGGGAGTGGACCGACTTGGCGCTTCACCTTTTCGAGGGACGCGGTATCGCGCTGGCGCCCCCTGCGCCGGTGGCTGTCGGAGCCGATGAGTTCCGGCGGGTCATGGCCAAGAAGCGGAATCCTGTCCTCGCTGTGGTGGATTTTCCGGCCATGTCTGAAACCGTGCGGAAACCGCTTGTTGGACCTGTTCCGTTGTCACCCGTGTCGCTGGTGTGGCGAAAGGGGCTGGTGCACCCCGGGATCGATGCCCTTCGGCGAGCCGCCGGGGAGCTGGCTGCTGAGGAGGGGTGGCTGCGGCGCCCTGTGGACGGTTGGATTCCGGCCAGTGATGAGCTGGTGATGGCGGGGCAGGATTGACGCATAAACACACGGGTCTTCCACATGCGCTACATTCATGGTCCGGGTGCAGTGTGGTAAAGGGGGGCGCTCGGGGCGGGTGGGGGCTCGTTCCGAACGACATATACGTAATGCCCGGAGTCGTGCGCGCACCCGAAACCTGTCCCTGGGGGGATGTGCGTGCACGTGGAGAAGTGGCGAAAAGACGCCCAACCTGATCATCGAGATGACGATCAGGTGGACGGGCGTGGAACCGGGGAGTCGGCCGCGCCGACCGCCCCGGCGGGGTCCGGAGAGTCGGTGGTGTGGCCCGAGGCCGCCCGTGCGACGTCGACGTGGCCCCAGATCGTGGGCGCCGCCGCCGTGGGGCTCGCCGCGGAAGCGGAATCCGACACCGATGTCGAACGCGGTGTCGAAAGAGAGCCTGGAGCTGGCGGCGAAGACCGACCGGGCGCCGATACGAGAACCGGCGCGGAACGTGGATCGGGTGCGGAACGTGGATCGGGCGCAGAGGGTGCGTTCGGCGCGGGCCGGTTGCCGGGTGCGGGCCGGTCGTCCGGTGTCGGTGGTCGGGCCGGCGTTGCGCGACGGTTCGATGTGGACCGTCGGGTGAGCGCGGACGACGACGCGCCCGCCGACCGCCCCGGCGCGGAGCGCCATGACGAGGCAAACCATGGAGAAGAGGTTGCCCTGGGGGCCGGGCTGGCCGGCCGGGCCGGGGCGGTTCGCCGTGCTGGGTCGGACCGTCGTGCCGGGGTTACCGATGTGGCGGTCGGGTCGGACGGTGTTGCCGGGGTGCCCGACCGGACCGCCGGGCCGGACGACCTTGCAGGTGTGCCCGATCAGCCCGCCGGGCCGCGTGACCGTGCCGGAACGGATCTGCGCGCCGGGGTGCCCGACAAGCCCGCCGGGCCCCACGATCGGGCCGGGGTGGATCGGCGCGCTGAGGCGCCCGACGAGCCTGCGGGTCCGCGTGACCGCATTGCACCGGATCAACTCGCCGGGGTGCCCAACCAGCCCGCCGGACCGCGTGACCGTGCCGGAACGGATCTGCGCGCCGGGGTGCCCGACAAGCCCGCCGGGCCCCACGATCGGGCCGGGGTGGATCGGCGCGCCGAGGCGCCCGACGAGCCTGCGGGTCCGCGGGACCGCGTCGCACCGGATCAACTCGCCGGGGTGCCCGACCAGCCCGCCGGGCCTCGCGACCGTGCCGGAGCCGATCGACGCGTCGGCAAGGACGATCGGCCGGCCACGGGTGGCTGGCCGGACGCGCGCAGGCGTCCCGACACCCTCGGCCGATCCGACACCTTCGGTCGACCCGAGACCTTCGGTCGACCCGAGACCTTCGGTCGACCTGATACCCCCGGTCGACCCGACACCCTCGGTCGACCCGACACCCCCAGCCGATCCGACACGGTCGGTCGATCCGACACGCCCAGTCGGCCCGAGAGGGGAGGCTGGCCGGTTGTGGATCGTAGGGCGGACACGCTCGGTCGGGGCCATGTGGACGGTCGGCCGACCGTGGGTCGTGGGGCCGACGCGCCCGGCGGGTCCGCTGCCGCGTCCTGGGAGCAGTCCGGTGAGCCGGGACACACCCACGATCCGCACGAGGTGACGGTTCAACTCGACGGAGTCGGACGGCGGAAGACGGAGGACTGGCTGGTTCAGCAGGCCAAGGACGCCCCGGGCGTCCAGGACGGCTCGGACGGCCCGGTGTTCGTCGACGAGTCCGGCCGCCGCAGCCGCAGGTTCCGCCGACTCGGCATCCTCGTCGGCATCGCCTGCGCGGTGTACGCCGTCGTCATCGTCGCCACCCTCCTGTCCGGCAACTCCAACGCGCCCTGGCTGCCGGTGCCCGGCCAGCAGGACGACATGCCGGCCGGGAAGGTCGACACCTCGCCGCTGCCCACCGACTCGGTGTCGCCGTCCGGTTCGAGCAGCGCCGCGCCCGGCGCGAGCGCCTCGGCGAGCGACGGTACGGCCCCCGCACCGGGCGTCAGCCCGACACCGGGCGCCTCCGCGAGCGCCACCGCCCCGGGCACGTCCGCGGACCCGAAGCCCTCGACGTCCGCCACCACCAGGCCGAAACCGAGCACCAGCGCCACCAAGGACCCCGTCACCCCACCGTCCCTCCCGGTGTCCGGCTCGCCCGACCCCAGCCCCTCCGAGGACGGCGCCGCCTCGCCGAGCCCCTCGGAGAGCACGGTCGGCGCCGGCGGCACCGGCACGGTCGCCGACAGCCCCGTAGAACCGGGCCCCATCGCCTCCGAGCCCGGCATCACCAGCTCCTCGTCCCCGGAGAACCCGGTGAGCCCGGCGACCCCGCAGAACCTGGAGAACATCCTCTGATGGCATCCCGTACCAACGCGCACGGGCCCGCTCCCCGTGCGCGGCGTCCGGCACCCGATGTCCGGCGCCGACGGCTGCCCATGCGCTGGCTGCTGCCCTCGCTGCTCCTCGTCGCCATGCTGGCGATGCTGATGCTGCGCGGCTATGTGCACAGCGAGATCCTCGCCGACCACCGCATCCAGCCCGAGGCCGCCACCGACAAGGTGCCGGACAAGATCCTCGACGGCGGCCCGGTCATCGACACCCGCGGCGGCCGCACGAACAGCCTGACCGTCCCCGACCACCGGCTCGTCCTCACCTTCGACGACGGCCCGGACCCCACCTGGACACCCAAGGTCCTCGACGTCCTGAAGAAGCACCACGCCCACGCCGTCTTCTTCGTCACCGGCACCATGACCTCGCGCTATCCGGAGCTGGTGAAGCGCATGGTCGAGGAGGGCCACGAGGTCGGCCTGCACACCTTCAACCACCCCGACCTCTCCTTCCAGTCCACGAAGCGCATCGACTGGGAGCTCTCCCAGAACCAGCTGGCGCTGGCCGGCGCGGCGGGCATCCGCACCTCGCTCTTCCGGCCCCCGTACTCGTCCTTCGCGGACGCCATGGACAACAAGTCCTGGCCGGTGACGCAGTACATCGGTACGCGCGGTTACATCACCGTCGTCAACAACACCGACAGCGAGGACTGGCAGAAGCCCGGCGTCGACCGGATCATCCGCAACGCCACGCCCAAGGGCGGCAAGGGCGCGATCGTCCTGATGCACGACTCCGGCGGCGACCGCCACCAGACCGTGCAGGCGCTGGACAGGTTCGTGCCGGAGCTCCAGGAGCGCGGGTACCGGTTCCAGAACCTCACCGAGGCCCTCGACGCACCCAGCGCGCACACCCAGGTCACCGGCCTCGAACTGTGGAAGGGCAAGTCCTGGGTCTACCTGGTGCGCGCCTCCGACAACGTCACCGACGTCCTGGTCGTCGGCATCGCGATCATCGGCGTACTCGTCTTCACCCGCTTCGGCATGATGCTCCTGCTCTCCGCCCTGCACGCCCGCCGGGTGCGGCGCAAGGACTTCCGCTGGGGTCCGGCGCCGGTCACCGAACCGGTGTCGGTGCTCGTGCCGGCGTACAACGAGGCCAAGTGCATAGAGAACACGGTCCGTTCCCTGATGGCGAGCGAACACCCCGTCGAAGTGCTCGTCGTCGACGACGGTTCGAGCGACGGCACGGCGCGGATCGTCGAGGACCTGCTGCTGCCGAACGTCCGCGTCGTGCGCCAGCACAACGCGGGCAAGCCCGCGGCCCTCAACCGGGGCCTGGCCAACGCCCGTCACGACATCGTCGTGATGATGGACGGCGACACGGTCTTCGAACCGTCCACCGTCCGTGAACTCGTCCAGCCGTTCGCCGACCCGAGCGTCGGCGCGGTCGCGGGCAACGCGAAGGTCGGCAACCGCGACTCCCTCATCGGGGCCTGGCAGCACATCGAGTACGTGATGGGCTTCAACCTCGACCGCCGGATGTACGACATCCTCGGCTGCATGCCGACCATCCCCGGCGCGGTCGGCGCCTTCCGCCGCTCCGCGCTGGAGCGGGTCGGCGGCATGAGCGACGACACGCTCGCCGAGGACACCGACATCACGATGGCCCTGCACCGCGACGGCTGGCGGGTCGTCTACGCGGAGAAGGCACGCGCGTGGACGGAGGCGCCGGAGTCCGTCCAGCAGCTCTGGTCCCAGCGCTACCGCTGGTCGTACGGCACGATGCAGGCGATCTGGAAGCACCGCAGAGCGCTCGTCGAACGGGGCCCGTCGGGCCGCTTCGGCCGGGTGGGCCTGCCGCTGGTCTCGCTGTTCATGGTCCTGGCCCCGCTGCTGGCCCCGCTGATCGACGTCTTCCTGCTGTACGGGCTCGTCTTCGGCCCGACGCAGAAGACGGTCCTCGCGTGGCTGGGCGTCCTCGCCGTCCAGGCGGCCTGCGCGGCGTACGCCTTCCGCTTGGACCGTGAGCGTATGAGGTACCTCATCTCGCTCCCGCTCCAGCAGATCCTCTACAGGCAGTTGATGTACATGGTCCTCCTCCAGTCCTGGATCACCGCGCTCACCGGAGGCCGGCTGCGCTGGCAGAAGCTGCGGCGCACGGGCGTCGTGGAGGCTCCGGGAGCGATCCCGCGGCAGCGGACGGCACAGAGCGGGAACGATCGGAGGCCGGTCGCGTGACCACGCACGAGTACATGGCGGGTGCGACGCCGCCGCTGGGATCGGCCCGGGTCCACCCCGAACCGGCACCATCGCCGACATCCGCGCCGACCCCCTCCCCGACACCCACCGCGCAGTCCGCTCCCGCGCCCAAGAAGCCAGGCCGTGACCGCTACCTCGACCTGCTGCGCTCGATCGCCCTGGTCCGTGTGGTCGTCTACCACCTCTTCGGTTGGGCGTGGCTGACGGTCCTCTTCCCCTCCATGGGCGTGATGTTCGCGCTGGCCGGCTCGCTGATGGCCCGCTCGCTCGGCCGCCCGGCCCTCGGTGTGATCCGCGGCCGCATCCGCCGCCTCCTGCCGCCCCTGTGGGCGTTCAGCGCGGTGGCACTCGCGTTGATGTTCGCGGGCGGCTGGAACGTGCTGAAGGACCCGGACAACGGCGGCACCTGGGGCCTCGTCAAGCTGATCGACTACGTCATTCCGATCGGCGCCCCGCCCTTCCCCTGGCACATCGGCTCCAAGTCCGGCCTGCTGGAGGACACCTGGGCGGTCCAGGCGACGGGCCCGCTCTGGTACCTGCGCGCCTATCTGTGGTTCGTGATCGCCTCGCCCCTGCTGCTGTGGGCCTTCCGCAGGGTGCCCTGGGCGACGCTGCTGGCCCCCCTCGCCCTGACGGCGGTCCTCGGCACCGGCCTGGTCACCATCCCCGGCGAGACGGGCAACGCGATCTCCGACTTCACGGTCTACGGCGGCTGCTGGGTCCTGGGCTTCGCCCACCACGAGGGCGTCCTGCAACAGGTCCCCCGCTATCTGGCGGTCTCCTGCTCGGCCCTGCTCATGTCCTTCGGCCTGTGGTGGGCCTCGGGACACCTGGGCCCCGACGGCTGGGACCTGAACGACATCCCCCTCGCCCAGGCGGCCTGGTCCTTCGGCTTCGTGGTCATCCTGCTCCAGTACTCCCCGTCCTGGCAGGAACTCCCCGGCCGGCTGGCCCGCTGGGACAAGCTGATCACCCTGTCCAACAACCGGGCCGTCACGATCTACCTCTGGCACAACATGCTGATCATGGCCACGGTCCCGATCATCGACCAGGCCTACAGCCTCCCGTTCATGCACAGCGACAGCGCGGTGGCCGCGCTCGACTCCTCGTACATGGTGTGGATGTTCCTCCTGGTCTGGCCCCTCATCGGCCTGACGATCCTGGCCTTCGGCTGGATCGAGGACATCGCCGCCCAGCGCAGTCCGAGGCTGTGGCCCGACGGCGCGAAGAGGAAGAACGGCGTGAAGAGGAAGAAGGGCGCCTCGCGGGGGAGCCACCGGGTCTAGACGCAGGCAGGGGGGCGACGGCACCCCGGACGTCCTCACCGTCGCCCCCTCGCTCGCGTGAGAGCAACGTTCCTTTCCGGTCACTCACAGCCACAGCGTCGAAACGCGTCCTCCCTACCTTCGGGACTCAGTCAGTCGTTGTACGACACCTGGGCACCGCACCGGAGAACCGTGGAGGCGTCATGACAGCCCCTAGTACAGCCCCCGCACCGAGCAGGGGAGGCCGCTGGATCCAGGAGTGGGACCCGGAGGACGAGACCTTCTGGAAAGAGACGGGTGAGAAGGTCGCCCGGCGGAATCTGCTCTTCTCCGTGCTCTCCGAGCACATCGGGTTCTCGATCTGGACCATGTGGTCGGTGATGGTGCTCTTCATGGGCCCCGAGTACGGGCTCACCCCGGCCGACAAGTTCATGCTCACCTCGATGGTGACGCTGGTCGGAGCCGTGGTGCGGGTGCCGTACACCTTCGCGGTGGCGATCTTCGGCGGCCGGAACTGGACCATCGTCTCGGCGAGCCTGCTGCTCGTCCCCAGCGTCGCCGCCTTCGCGGTGATGAAGCCGGGGACCTCCTTCACCACCTTCCTGCTGGTCGGTCTGCTCGCCGGCATCGGCGGCGGCAACTTCGCCTCCAGCATGACCAACATCAACGCCTTCTTCCCGTTGAGGAAGAAGGGCTGGGCGCTCGGTCTCAACGCGGGCGGCGGAAACATCGGCGTGCCCGTCATCCAGCTCGTGGCGCTCGCGATCATCGGCGCGAACGGCGGGCCGAGGGTCCTGCTGGGGATCTACATTCCGCTGATCGTCGTGGCCGCCGTGCTCGCCGCCGTCTCCATGGACAACATCGCGTCCGTGAAGAACGACACCGGCGCCGCCAAGGACGCCGCGAAGGACGCCCACACCTGGATCATGTCCTTCCTCTACATCGGCACCTTCGGGTCGTTCATCGGCTACAGCTTCGCCTTCGGGCAGGTGCTCCAGAACCAGTTCGGGCGTACTCCGCTGCAGGCGGCCTACGTCACCTTCATCGGCCCGCTGCTCGGCTCGCTGATCCGGCCCGTGGGCGGCTGGCTCGCCGACCGCTACGGCGGCGCGCGCATCACGCTGTGGAACTTCGTCGCCATGGCCGGCGCGACCGGTGTCATCGTCGTCGCCTCCACCCAGAAGTCGCTTCCCCTGTTCACGATCGCGTTCATCGCGCTGTTCGTGCTCACCGGGCTCGGCAACGGCTCGACGTACAAGATGATCCCGGGCATCTTCCAGGCCAAGGCCGTCGCCAAGGGCCTGGAAGGGGAGGCGGCGGCCTCCTACGGGCGGCGGCTGTCCGGCGCCTCCATGGGCCTCATCGGCGCGGTGGGCGCGCTCGGCGGCGTCGGCATCAACCTCGCCTTCCGGCAGTCCTTCCTCTCCTACGGCTCCGGCACCGGCGCCTTCGTGGCCTTCCTCGCCTTCTACGCGCTGTGCTTCCTGGTGACCTGGGCCGTATACCTTCGCGGCCCCGCCACCCAGACCCGTACGGCCACTGCCGCAGAGGCGAAGCCGCAGCTCAGCTACGTCGAGGTCTGACGTAACACGGGTGACATCAAGGGGTACCGAGCCTGTCACGGGGCGTTGACAGGCTCGGTCAGCCGTATCCGCACGAAGCCCCCAGCGCGAGACGAGAGCCATGGACGACGAACAGCAGCGACCGGTCGGGCAGGACTGTGGCCCCCTCGCGGGGTTCACCGTGGGCGTGACGGCCGCGCGGCGGGCCGACGAACTCGGGGCTTTGCTCCAGCGACGCGGCGCCGTCGTCCAGCACGCACCCGCCCTGCGCATCGTGCCTCTCGCCGACGACAGCGAACTCCTCGCCGCCACCAAGGAGCTGATCGACCAGGCGCCCGACATCGTGGTCGCCACCACCGCGATCGGCTTCCGCGGCTGGATCGAGGCCGCCGACGGGTGGGGGCTCGGCGAGGCCCTGCTCGGTCGGCTGCGCGGGGTCGAACTGCTCGCGCGCGGCCCCAAGGTGAAGGGCGCCGTACGGGCCCAGGGACTGACCGAGGAGTGGTCGCCCTCCTCCGAGTCCATGGCCGAGGTGCTCGACCGGCTCCTGGAGGAGGGCGTCGAGGGCCGCCGTATCGCCGTACAGCTGCACGGCGAGCCGCTGCCCGGGTTCGTGGAGTCGCTGCGGGCCGCCGGAGCCGAGGTCGTGGGGGTTCCCGTCTACCGGTGGATGCCGCCGGAGGACATCGGGCCCGTCGACCGGCTCCTCGACGCCACCGTCACCCGGGGCCTGGACGCGCTCACCTTCACCAGCGCGCCCGCCGCCGCCTCCCTGCTGTCCAGGGCCGAGGACCGCGGTCTGCTGTCCGAACTCCTCGCCGCCCTCCACCACGACGTCCTGCCCGCCTGCGTCGGCCCCGTCACCGCGCTCCCTCTGCAGGCGCACGGCATCGACACCGTCCAGCCCGAGCGCTTCCGGCTCGGCCCCCTCGTCCAGCTGCTCTGCCAGGAACTCCCCGGCCGGGCCCGTACGTTGCCCATCGCCGGCCACCGGGTCGAGATCCGCGGCCACGCCGTGATGGTCGACGGAGCGCTGCGGCCCGTACCGCCCGCCGGGATGTCGCTGCTGCGGACCCTGTCCCGCCGCCCCGGCTGGGTGGTCGCCCGGGCCGAGCTGCTGCGGGCGCTGCCGGGCGCCGGGCGGGACGAGCACGCCGTCGAGACGGCCATGGCCCGGCTGCGTACGGCACTCGGCGTGCCCAAGCTCATCCAGACCGTCGTCAAGCGCGGCTACCGACTCGCGCTCGACCCGGCCGCCGACTCCAAGTACGCCGACGTGTAGGCACGGTGGCGGTACAGGAGCAGGGCGCGGGTGAGGCAGGCCAGGGCGAGCGTCGACAACAGGGCCCGTACGACGTTCCAGGCGACCCAGGTGTCCTCGAACCGCCGGCGCGCGGCGGCCGGGTCGGCGATCGTCGTGGGGTTTCCGGCGTCCGCCAGACGGTTGTTGAGCGGGATGTTCACGGCGACCGTGAACAGGAAGGCCAGCGCGTACGCGGCGAGGGCGGCGAACACCCACCACCGGTGCGGGGACTTCCGCGACTGCCAGGCGGAGACCGCCGTGAGGACCAGCGCGCCCATGAAGCTCAGGAAGAACACCGGGTTCTGGATCACGTCGTTGATGTTCTGCATGACCTCGACGAAGACGCGGTCGTCACTGCGGGCCAGTGACGGCATGACGTCGCAGGCGAAAATGTAGAAGACCCCGGCGATCAGGCCCATCGCGACCGTGGCCGCACCCAGGACACCTCCGGCGGTGGTACGCCGCCCCGTGCTGTTCTCTGTCATGCCGTCGAGTCAACCGGCGTGGTCCTGCGTCGGACATGGCCGAGGCGCGCGGCCTCATAAGCGGACGTCCACCCCCCTGACCGGCACAGGTCTTCCGGTCGCGGGTGCAGCCATGCACTGTAGGGGGTACGACCTCTACCGACCCCTCACGGCGGTAACCCCAAGGCGGTGACAGGCACATGGCATCGGGCATGGCCACGGCCTCGTACGAGCTGAGATTCGACTCCGGGCGGATCTGCCTGGACCTCCTCGCGACCACCCACCCCGAGGAACGGCTGGACTCGGTGGACCGGCTGTGCGCCTGGATCACCCGCTCCGGGCTCGTCCCCGCGGGCACCCCGCTCGCGGCGGCCGACATCTCCTGGCTCGTGGGCTTTCGCGAACTACGCGATCATGTCGCCCGGTTGGTCCGCGGTGAGCTGGACGCGCGGCCCGCCGACTCCGCGCTCGCCCGCGTCAACGCCGTCGCGCTCGCCGCCCCGCCCGCCCCCTGGGCCGTACGCGCGGACGACGGCTCGCTGCGGCGCCGGCTGCACACCCCGCCCGGCCGCCCCGGGTTGCTCGCCGTCATCGCCCGCGACGCCCTCGAACTGCTCACCGACCCGGTGGCGCGCGCGAGCCTCAGACAGTGCGAGGGGGACAACTGCCCGATCGTCTACCTCGACACCTCCCGGGGGCGGCGCCGGCGGTGGTGTTCCAGCGAGGTGTGCGGAAACCGGGAGCGGGTGGCCCGGCATCGGCGCCGGGCGGCCCTCGCCCGCGCGTGAACCGCGTATGGCGCTCGTGAACCGTCCATGACGCTTGTGAATCGCCCATGACACGCGTGAACCGTGTATGAAACGCGTCACAGTGTCCCTGGCCTCGGCGACGCGATCCGGAGCCTCCGGTTCACCCGTATGTGATGTGTCGATCGCTTGAAGTGATCAACAAACTTCCTTCACAACTATTCCAAGAAATATGTCCCATCTCTTTGAACACGCGCACGCGCAGACACGTACTCCGGGACGAGCGACCGACTGGGGGATCCCCCGGACACCGGAGGTAGGCGTGCGCAAGGATTCCGCCGTGGCTGATGAACGAAGGTCAAGGGCCCGACATCGCATGAATCCATCTGCGTCGGCTTCGTCGAACGAACCCGACGAGGAGCTGATGCGTGCGCTGTACCGGGAACACGCGGGTCCGTTGCTCGCGTATGTGCTGCGGCTGGTCGCGGGGGATCGGCAACGTGCCGAGGACGTTGTGCAGGAAACACTCATCCGTGCCTGGAAGAACGCCGGTCAGCTCAATCGGGCGACCGGTTCGGTACGACCCTGGCTGGTGACGGTCGCCCGGCGCATCGTCATCGACGGTCACCGCAGCCGGCAGGCCCGGCCGCAGGAGGTGGACCCGTCACCGCTGGAGGTCATCCCCGCGGAGGACGAGATCGACAAGGCGTTGTGGCTGATGACACTGTCGGACGCGCTGGACGACCTGACCCCTGCTCACAGGGAGGTTCTGGTCGAAACGTACTTCAAAGGGCGTACGGTCAATGAGGCGGCCGAGACGCTCGGCATACCCAGCGGCACCGTGCGCTCCCGGGTGTTCTACGCCCTGCGGTCGATGAAGCTGGCGCTGGAGGAGCGGGGGGTGACGGCATGAACGCATACGGGGGTTACGGAACAGGCGGTCCAGGAGCCATGCAGGGACCACGGGGACAACAGAACCCCGGTGACAATATTCACGAAACCGTCGGCGCCTACGCCCTCGGTATCCTCGACGACGCCGAAGCGACGGCCTTCGAGGCCCATCTCGCCACCTGCGAGTGGTGCGGCCAGCAGCTCGACGAGCTCGCCGGGATGGAACCGATGCTCGCCGCGCTCGCGGATCTGCCCGCCTCGCAGGGCACCCCCGCCATCGGTGATTCGCTGGCCGCCCGCCCGAGCCCACAGCTTGCCGAACGACTGGTCGACGAGGTGTCGGAGCGACGCGCGGTCAAGCGCCGACGCGGCCTCTACCTCGTGGCGGCCGCGGCCGCGCTGATCATCGGCGGCCCGCTGACGGTGATGGCCGTCAACGGCGGCGACACCACCACCACCGCGTCGCCCGGCATGGCGATGGCCACCAGCCCGGCCAAGGCCGCCTTCGACGTCATGACGGACAAGAAGTCGGCCACGGACCCGAACACCAAGGTCAACGCCGTCGTCGCGATCGAGAAGAAGGACTGGGGCACCCACGCCGTCCTCCAGCTCAAGAACGTCAAGGGCCCGCTGAAGTGCTCGCTGATCGCCGTCGGCAAGAACGGCGAGCGCGAGACGGTGACCTCCTGGTCGGTCCCGAACTGGGGCTACGGCATCGCGAACGCCAAGACGGAAGAGGCGAAGAACCCCCTCTACGTCCACGGTGGCGCGGCCTTCAACCCGACCGAGATCGACCACTTCGAGGTCATGACCTTCGACGGGAAGCGGCTCGTCGAGGTGAACGTGTGAGCGATCTCAGGGCGCGCACGTAGCCTCACGGGGCCCCCTTCGCGTACGGTTGACGGCTGCCCAGCACGTCAGAAGGGGGCCCGGTGGCCGCTCAGGCTCAGCAGGAAACCGCGCTCGACCAGATCCACGATTCCGCACAGGACGATTCCGTACGGGATCGTGAGATCAGCGTCGAGCAGCAACATCTGGACCGGGTGTACCGGCGCCTCGAGGAGAAGATCCACGAGGCGGAGTTCCTGATGAACGACGCCGCCCAGCGCGGCCAGGTCGGTACACCGGGGGCGCTCGCGGAGCGCGACGCCCAGGTGTTCCGCGCGGGGATTCATCTGAATCGCCTGAACAACGAGTTCGAGGACTTCCTCTTCGGCCGGATCGACCTGCTGCTCGGGAAGGACGGCAAGAAGGGCCCGGACGGCGCCTACACGGCCGTCGAACCGGCCGAGGGTGTCGTGCAGGTGGACGAGGCCGGCCAGTACGCCTCCATCGCCGAGACGCTCCACATCGGCCGCATCGGGGTGCTGGACGCGGACTACGCGCCGCTGGTCATCGACTGGCGGGCGCCCGCCGCGGCTCCGTTCTACCGCTCGACACCGGTCGACCCGGGCCGCGTCGTACGCCGCCGGGTCATCCGCTCCAAGGGCCGCAAGGTCCTCGGCGTCGAGGACGACCTGATGCGCCCCGAGCTCAAGGCCACCCTCGACGGCCGGGAACTCCCGGTGATCGGCGACGGCGCCCTGATGGCCGCGCTCGGCCAGGCCCGCAGCCACACCATGCGGGACATCGTGGCGTCCATCCAGGCCGAACAGGACCTGGTGATCCGCGCTCCCGCCGCGTCGGTGACCTACGTGGAGGGCGGCCCCGGTACCGGCAAGACGGCCGTGGCCCTGCACCGGGCGGCCTATCTCCTCTACCAGGACCGCCGCCGGTACGCGGGCGGCATCCTGATCGTCTCCCCGACACCGCTCCTGGTCGCCTACACCGAGGGCGTGCTGCCCTCCCTCGGCGAGGAGGGCCAGGTCGCCATCCGCGCCATCGGCTCCCTCGTCGACGGCGCGG
This sequence comes from Streptomyces sp. NPDC111656, assembly GCF_055656965.1. NCBI lineage: Bacteria > Bacillati > Actinomycetota > Actinomycetes > Kitasatosporales > Streptomycetaceae > Streptomyces > Streptomyces sp. NPDC111656. Next base: position 392,305 of record NZ_JBVKCA010000007.1, on the reverse strand, counting down.
AGGCCACCCTGTACGACTCCCCGGCCGTCGCCCGCGCCAAGGGCTCGTACAGGATGCTCAGGGTGCTGCGGAAGGCCGCCAGGGGTGCGCTGGAGACGCCCGGCGGCAGCCCGGGCCGGTCCACCGCCGCCGGGGACCGGTCGGAGCAGCTCGCCTTCGGTGAGGAGGCCGCCCCGGCCCCCTCGGTTACCCCCACCCGCCTGCGTGTCGTCGCCTTCGGGCGGCGCCTGGAGCTGGAGGCCGCCGAGCTCGACCGCATCAAGCACAACGCGCTGAGCGGGACCGCGCCGGTGAACCTGCTGCGCCCGCGCGCCCGCAAGCTGCTGCTGGACGCGCTGTGGGCGAAGTCCGGGGCCGGTACGCGGCACACGGACCCGGAGCTGGCCGCCGAGCTGCGGTCGTCCTTCGACGAGGACGTCGCCTCCGAGGACAGCTTCATCGACTTCCTGACCGCGTGGTGGCCCGAGCTGACCCCACGGGGCGTCCTGGCCGCCATGGCCGACGAGCGGCGCCTCGGCCGCTGGGCGCGCCGGATCCTCAACCCCGGCGAGGTGCGCCGGGTCGCGCGCTCGCTCAAGCGGGACGGGCTGTCCGTCCACGACGTGGCGATGCTGGACGAGCTCCAGGCGATCCTGGGGATGCCCGTCCGGCCCCGCAAACGCCGCGAGCTGGACCCGCTGGACCAGCTCACCGGTCTCGAGGAGCTCATGCCCGTACGCGAGGAGTCGCAGCGCGAGCGGGCCGAGCGGCTGGCGCAGGAGCGCGTCGAGTACGCGCACGTCATCGTCGACGAGGCGCAGGACCTCACGCCCATGCAGTGGCGGATGGTGGGCAGACGCGGCCGACAGGCCACCTGGACCGTCGTGGGCGACCCGGCACAGTCCTCGTGGTCGGACCCCGACGAGGCCGCGGAGGCCCGTGACGAGGCCCTGGGGAGCCGTCCCCGGCGCCGCTTCACCCTCACCGTCAACTACCGCAACCCCGCCGAGATCGCCGAGCTGGCCGCCAAGGTCCTCGCCCTCGCCATGCCCGGCTCCGAGTCCCCCTCGGCCGTACGGTCCACCGGGGTCGAGCCGCGTTTCGTGGCGACGGGCAACGCGGGCGCCGGCGTACGGGACTCGCTCGCGCAGACCGTGCGCGCCGAGGCCGCGCGTCTGCTGGACCGGGTGGACGGCACGGTGGGCGTCGTGGTGGCCATGAACCGGCGCGAGGAGGCCGCCCGCTGGCTCGCCGGGCTCGGCGAGCGGGTGGTGGCGCTCGGGAGTCTGGAGGCGAAGGGGCTGGAGTACGACGCGACGGTGGTCGTCTCACCGGCGGAGATCGCCGACGAGTCGCCCGCGGGTCTGCGGGTGCTGTACGTCGCCCTCACCCGGGCCACGCAGCAGCTGACGATCGTCTCCGGCGACCGCGACGAACCCGACGCGAACGGGGTGCCGGATCTGCTCAGGGACTGACCCCCGCGGGGGCCGACGCCCCGAATGAACTCTCGGGGTGGGAATTGCCTTACGGGGATCGTTTGTTACCGTGGATGTGACACCGGCCCGATCCAAGCCCCCGGGCCCAACCTTCGTCGCTACGAGCGACCACTTGCCGCGAGGCGAGCATGGCGGGTCGGTGTCACTGAACGAGGAGAGGCTCACGTCACGTGACGTGAGCCTCTTTCGTTGTCCGGCTCTCGTTGGCCGACCGTTTCCCCTGAGGTTCACGTACTCTCGTATGGTGGAAGTTGTCTTCCGAAATCGTCCGCTTTGCCTGCGAACAAAACGTTCGCAATCCGGGGCGGCTACCGCGTACTGAGGGGTAGGTGCGACGATCGGACGGCACACCCGCGAGACAGCGCGACCCAGCAGTACACGGTGAAAGCAGAGGAAGTCGGCCATGGCAACGGCGCCCAGCGTCTCCTACTCGATTACGGTCCGACTGGAGGTGCCCGCGAGCGGAACCGCGGTCTCCCAGATCACCACGGCCGTAGAGTCCCACGGAGGCTCGGTGACCGGCCTCGACGTGACCGCCTCAGGCCACGAGAAGCTCCGGATCGACGTCACCATCGCGGCGAGCTCCACGGCCCACGCCGACGAGATCGTCCAGCAGCTGCGCGGCATCGAGGGCGTCACGCTGGGCAAGGTCTCCGACCGTACGTTCCTCATGCACCTCGGCGGCAAGATCGAGATGCAGTCGAAGCACCCGATCCGCAACCGTGACGACCTCTCCATGATCTACACCCCGGGCGTGGCCCGCGTGTGCATGGCGATCGCCGAGAACCCCGAGGACGCCCGCCGCCTCACCATCAAGCGCAACTCCGTTGCGGTCGTGACGGACGGCTCGGCCGTGCTCGGCCTCGGGAACATCGGCCCCAAGGCCGCCCTCCCGGTCATGGAGGGCAAGGCGGCCCTCTTCAAGCGCTTCGCCGGCATCGACGCCTGGCCGCTGTGCCTGGACACCCAGGACACCGACGCGATCGTCGAGATCGTCAAGGCCATCGCCCCCGGCTTCGCGGGCATCAACCTGGAGGACATCTCCGCGCCGCGCTGCTTCGAGATCGAGGCCCGGCTGCGCGAGGCCCTCGACATCCCCGTCTTCCACGACGACCAGCACGGCACCGCGATCGTCGTCCTCGCCGCCCTCACCAACGCCCTGCGTGTGGCGGGCAAGGGCATCGGTGACATCCGGGTCGTCATGTCCGGCGCGGGCGCGGCCGGTACGGCCATCCTGAAGCTGCTCATCGCCGCGGGCGTCAAGAACGCCGTTGTCGCCGACATCCACGGTGTCGTGCACGCGGACCGCGCGGACCTCGTCGACGCGGCCCCGGATTCGCCACTGCGCTGGGTCGCCGACAACACCAACCCCGAGGGCCTCACAGGCACGTTGAAGGAGGCCGTGCGCGGAGCCGACGTTTTCATCGGCGTCTCCGCCCCGAACGTGCTCGACGGCGACGACGTGGCCGCCATGGCCGAGGGTGCCATCGTGTTCGCGCTCGCGAACCCCGACCCCGAGGTCGACCCGGCAATCGCCCGCCAGACCGCGGCAGTTGTCGCCACCGGCCGCTCCGACTTCCCCAACCAGATCAACAACGTGCTGGTCTTCCCGGGCGTCTTCCGCGGCCTCCTGGACGCCCAGTCCCGCACGGTCAACACCGAGATGATGCTGGCCGCCGCGGCCGCGCTCGCGGACGTGGTGACCGAGGACGAGCTGAACCCGAACTACATCATCCCCAGCGTCTTCAACGACAAGGTCGCGGGCGCGGTCGCCGGAGCGGTGCGCTCCGCGGCGAAGGCGGCGGGTGTGACAGCGGCGGAGTAGGGCGATCGGCGCCGGTGCGGGCGTCGCCGGGGGCCTGCCGCTCCCGGATCCGGCGGTGTGACTTGCTGTGACGATCGCCACGACGGCCGCGCGTCGGCGCGTCGCGGGATGCGGGGTCCCTGGCCGCCCTCTAGGGTGGCGGCCAGGCTCAGGCCTCCCAGGCCCTGCGGTCCGCTGCCGGGAGCGGACGGAGCGTCACCACACTGAGGCAGTGGCGCTTTTCGTGTGACTCCCAAGGGTGTTCGTGTGACTCCCAGGGGTGCCGGATTGGCTTTCCCGCCGCAGGTGGGGGCAGGATGCGTCTTCGGGCGCGAGGGTCTGGCTACGGACCCGGGTCCGGGGACCGACCGAGGGCCCTGGCAGCATCGGCTTCGCCGCATCAACCATGCGGCTCCGCCGCGTGGCACGCCTCAACGGCAAGAAGAACACGGGAGTAACAACATGAACCGCAGTGAGCTGGTGGCCGCGCTGGCCGACCGTGCCGAGGTGACCCGCAAGGACGCCGACGCCGTTCTGGCCGCGTTCGCCGAGACCGTCGGCGAGATCGTCGCCAAGGGCGACGAGAAGGTCACCATCCCCGGCTTCCTGACCTTCGAGCGCACCCACCGTGCCGCTCGCACCGCGCGCAACCCGCAGACCGGCGACCCGATCCAGATCCCGGCCGGCTACAGCGTCAAGGTCTCCGCGGGCAGCAAGCTCAAGGAAGCGGCCAAGGGCAAGTAAGCCGCGTCCGTGTGCCACGGGACGGCGCACGAACCGCAGTAACGCCAATGGGGCGGCCCCCTTGACCGGGGGGCCGCCCCATCGTCGTACGCACGCCTGGAACCGCGCCGCGGGCGCCGACCGCGCCGTCCGGGCCCCGGACAGCCGTGTCAGCCGAGCGCGGGTCGTGCTGTCCGAGCGCCGGCCGTGCTGTCCGAGCGCCCGCCGTGTTATCCGAGCGCCTTGCCCGGCAGCTCCACCTTGGCGCCCAGTTCCACGAGCTTCTCCATGAAGTTCTCGTAGCCGCGGTTGATCAGGTCGATGCCGTGGACGCGGGAGGTGCCCTGGGCCGCGAGGGCGGCGATCAGGTACGAGAAGCCGCCGCGGAGGTCGGGGATGACCAGGTCGGCGCCCTGGAGCTTGGTCGGGCCCGAAACGACGGCCGAGTGCAGGAAGTTGCGCTGGCCGAAGCGGCAGTTCGAGCCGCCGAGGCACTCGCGGTAGAGCTGGATGTGCGCGCCCATCTGGTTCAGCGCGGAGGTGAAGCCGAGGCGGGACTCGTACACCGTCTCGTGGATGATCGACAGCCCCGTGGCCTGCGTCAGGGCGACCACCAGCGGCTGCTGCCAGTCGGTCTGGAAACCGGGGTGGACGTCCGTCTCCAGGGCGATGGACTTGAGCTGCGAGCCCGGGTGCCAGAAGCGGATGCCCTCGTCGTCTATCTCGAACGCGCCGCCCACCTTGCGGTAGGTGTTCAGGAACGTCATCATCGAGCGCTGCTGGGCGCCGCGGACGTAGATGTTGCCCTCGGTCGCCAGCGCCGCGGAAGCCCAGGAGGCGGCCTCCAGGCGGTCCGGGAGGGCCGCGTGGGTGTAGCCGCCGAGCGAGTCCACACCGGTGATGCGGATCGTCCGGTCGGTGTCCATGGCGATGATCGCGCCCATCTTCTGCAGCACGCAGATGAGGTCCTCGATCTCGGGCTCCACGGCGGCGTTGGACAGCTCGGTGACGCCCTCCGCGAGCACCGCCGTCAGCAGCACCTGCTCGGTCGCGCCGACGGACGGGTACGGCAGCTGGATCTTCGTGCCGCGCAGCCGCTGCGGAGCCTCCAGGTACTGGCCGTCCGCCCGCTTCTCTATCCGCGCGCCGAACTGCCGCAGCACCTCGAAGTGGAAGTCGATCGGCCGGCCGCCGATGTCACAGCCGCCGAGACCCGGGATGAACGCGTGCCCCAGACGGTGCAGCAGCGGGCCGCAGAAGAGGATCGGGATGCGCGACGAGCCCGCGTGGGCATCGATGTCTGCGACGTTCGCGCTCTCCACGTGCGACGGGTCGAGGATCAGCTCGCCCGGCTCCTCACCCGGACGGACCGTCACGCCGTGCAGCTGCAGCAGCCCGCGTACGACGCGCACGTCGCGAATGTCGGGGACATTGCGCAGTCGGCTCGGAGCGCTGCCCAGCAGGGCGGCGACCATGGCCTTCGGTACGAGGTTCTTCGCACCGCGGACACGGATCTCGCCCTCGAGCGGGGTTCCGCCGTGGACAAGCAGTACATCGTCAGAGCCGTTGACGGTCATGTATCTCGCGTTCCGATGAGTTGGGCAGGAATATGCGTCGGCAGGCCGGTTGGGCGGGAGCCGAAGAGCAAGGGTAATCGCCGTCCACCCCCCTTAAGTAGGCCCAAGGACCACCCAGGAACGTCATAGCTTTGCCACAACACGAACCGTTCCGAATCGGGCACACGGGGTCACCGGTGACGGTGTGCGCGGGGGACGCTTCTCTGCGCCCTGAGCTGCATTCACTCGGGTACGGGTATTGGGTCCCCCTACCCGGGGAAGATGCGGGATCATGTCTGGCATGACCGAGGTGTCCTCGCTCACAGGGCGGCTGCTCGTGGCCACGCCCGCCCTGGCGGACCCGAACTTCGACCGCGCGGTGGTGCTGCTCCTCGACCACGACGAGGAGGGCTCGCTCGGTGTCGTCCTCAACCGGCCGACCCCGGTGGACGTCAGCGACATCCTGGAGGCCTGGGCCGACCTGGCCGGGGAGCCCGGCGTCGTCTTCCAGGGCGGCCCGGTGTCGCTGGACTCGGCGCTGGGCGTCGCGGTGATCCCGGGCGGCGTCGCCTCCGGGGAGCGCGCGCCACTCGGCTGGCGGCGGGTGCACGGCGCGATCGGCCTCGTCGACCTGGAGGCCCCACCGGAACTCCTCGCCTCGGCCCTGGGCTCCCTGAGAATCTTCGCCGGGTACGCGGGCTGGGGCCCCGGCCAACTGGAGGACGAGCTGACCGAGGGCGCCTGGTATGTGGTGGAATCCGAACCGGGAGACGTCTCCTCCCCGTCTCCGGAGCGCCTCTGGCGTGAGGTCCTGCGCCGTCAGCGCAACGAACTCGCGATGGTGGCGACGTATCCGGACGACCCTTCACTCAACTGATGCCCGTGACCTTCAGTACCCTTGGCTCTCATGAGCACTCTTGAGCCTGAGACCCAGCCCCAGCGAGGCACTGGGACGGGGACCCTCGTGGAGCCGACGCCGCAGGTGTCGCACGGCGACGGGGACCACGAGCGCTTCGCCCACTATGTCCAGAAGGACAAGATCATGGCGAGCGCCCTCGACGGCACGCCCGTCGTGGCCCTCTGCGGCAAGGTGTGGGTCCCGGGCCGCGACCCGAAGAAGTACCCCGTGTGTCCCATGTGCAAGGAGATCTACGAGTCCATGGGCGCCGGCGGCGACAAGGGCAAGGGCGGCCAGGACAAGTAACGGGCCCCGCCGAGGACCGGCGGCCCGACGATCACAAGGCCCTCGGGGTGCGTTCCGGCGCGCCCCGAGGGCCTTTGTGTCGTGTGCGCAGGCGGTCTTTGCGGTCTTTGCGCCGGGTGCCGTTGCACAGGGTGCGCCCCGTGGTCACAGAGTGGTGGAGACCTCTTGTGGACATGTTCATGTAGTCCATAGCCTCCGGTGTGTTGTGCAGAGCGAAACCGCCATTGCGTATGTTGCAACGCTCCCCATCGGAGGATGCTCGATGAAGCTCTCTGTGAAGCTGCCCGTGAAGCTCCCCGCCCGAACGGCCGTCGCCCTCGCCGCCCTTGTCGTCGCCACCGCCTGCGCCCCCCAGACCTCCGACAACTCCTCCTCCGGAAAGGACGAGAAGGCCGGCACACTGCGGGTCTGGCTCTTCCAGGAGGTCAACAACGGGCCGAAGGAGAAGGTCGTCGACGCGGCCGTCAGCACCTTCAAGAAGGCCCACAAGGACACCAAGGTCACCATCGAGTACATCCCCGTGGAGACCCGCGCCCAGCGCATGAAGGCCGCCTTCAACGACCCGAAGAGCGCCCCCGACGTCATCGAGTACGGCAACACGGACACCGCCGGCTATGTCAAGGACGGCGGACTCGCCGACGTCACCGAGGAGTTCGGCGACTGGAGCGAGGCCAAGGACACCGACCCGACCGCCAAGCAGTCCGTGACGGTGGACGGGAAGACCTACGGCGCCCCGTTCTTCGTCGGCGTCCGCGCCCTTTACTACCGCACCGACATCCTCAAGGGCCTCGGCCTCGAGGCCCCCACGACCCAGGCCGAGTTGATCTCCACCGCCAAGAAGATCCGCGCGGCCGATCCCGACCTCTACGGACTCGTGGTCGGCGGCGCCTACACGTACGGCGCGATGCCCTTCATCTGGTCCCAGGGCGGCGAGATCGCCCAGGGCAAGGGCGGCTCCTACGCCGCGACCATCGACAGCGCGGCCGCCCGGAAGGGCATCAAGGCCTACACCTCGCTGTTCGGCGCCGACAACTGTCCCGCCGCCAAGTGCGCGGGCATGACCGGCAACGACACCGTCACCGCGTTCTCCTCCGGCAAGGCGGGCATGGCCATCGGCGGCGACTTCAGCCACGCCGCGATCGAGGCCGGGAAGATCAAGGGCAAGTACGCGGTCGTGCCGTTGCCCGGTGTGAAGCCTGGCTCGGTGGCACCGGCGTTCGCGGGCGGCAACAACATCGGCGTCCTGAAGAGCACCTCGCACCGCACCCTCGCCGTCGATCTGATGGAGCAGCTGGCGAGCAAGAAGACCCAGAGCGAGCTCTTCGACACCATGGGGTTCCTGCCCACGTACACCGACGTGCGGGACGCGGTCGCGAAGAAGCAGCCGTTCGTCGCGCCCTTCGTGAAGACCCTCGCCTCGGGCACCAAGTTCGTGCCCGCCTCGGCCGCCTGGTCCCAGATCGACGCCTCGCTCGTCCTGCCGACGATGTTCCAGGAGGTCATCAGCGGCAAGAAGGACGTCGCGGCGGCCTCGAAGGACGCGGCGAAGAAGATGAACGACGCGTTCAGCTCCGTGGGGTGAGCGGATGACCACGCAAGAGGCCGTCGCCCAACCGGTCACGGTCGCGAAGGCCGTGGCCACCCTCCCCGGCCGCCGGCGCGCCCGCTGGACCCCCTGGCTCTACCTCGCCCCCGCCCTCGTCGTCCTCGGTGCCCTGCTCGTCTACCCCATCTACCAGCTCGGCCTGATCTCGCTCCTGAAGTACACCCAGGCACAGGTCAGCGGCGGCGAACCGACCGCCTTCGAAGGGTTCGGCAACTACACCACCCTCTTCGCCGACGACCAGTTCTGGCAGGTCCTGATCGCCACGCTGGTGTTCGCGGCGGCCTGCGTGCTCTCCACCCTGGCCGTCGGCTGCGCCCTCGCCGTGCTCCTCACCCGCGTACGGGCCCTGCCGAGGCTCGTCCTGATGCTGGCCGCGCTCGGCGCGTGGGCGACCCCGGCGGTCACCGGGTCCACGGTCTGGCTGTTCCTGTTCGACCCCGACTTCGGGCCCGTCAACCGGGTCCTCGGAATCGGCGACCACTCCTGGACGTACGGGCGCTGCAGCGCCTTCGCGCTCGTCCTGCTCGAAGTGGTCTGGTGCTCCTTCCCGTTCGTGATGGTGACGGTCTACGCGGGGATCCGCGCCGTACCGTCCGAAGTGCTGGAGGCGGCCGCCCTGGACGGCGCCTCGCAGTGGCGGATCTGGCGCTCGGTGCTCGCCCCGCTGCTCCGCCCGATCCTGGTGGTCGTCACCATCCAGTCGGTCATCTGGGACTTCAAGGTCTTCACACAGATCTACGTGATGACGAACGGCGGCGGCATCGCAGGCCAGAACCTCGTGCTGAACGTGTACGCCTACCAGAAGGCCTTCGCCTCCTCGCAGTACGGCCTCGGCTCGGCGATCGGCGTGGTCATGCTGGTGATCCTGCTGGCGGTCACGCTGGTGTACCTGCGGCTGTTGCGCGGGCAGGGGGAGGAACTGTGAGCCTGATACCCGGCTTCGTACGGCGTCCCCGGCGCCCCTGGCGGCTCGCCGCCGAGGCGTCCGCGCTGCTGATCGCGGTGGTCGTCGCCTTCCCCCTCTACTGGATGGTGCTCGGCGCCTTCAAACCGGCCGGGGAGATCGAGTCCACCGAGCCCCGGCCGTGGACGCTTTCGCCCTCCCTGGATTCCTTCCGGCGCGTCTTCGGGCAGCAGGAATTCGGCCGCTACTTCGTCAACAGCCTTGTCGTGGCGGGGTCCGTGGTCGTCGTCTCGGCGCTGATCGCGTTTCTCGCGGCGACGGCGGTCACCCGATTCCGCTTCCGTTTCCGGACCACCCTGTTGATCATGTTCCTGGTCGCGCAGATGGTGCCCGTCGAGGCGCTGACGATCCCCCTCTTCTTCCTGATGCGGGACTTCGGCCAGCTGAACACGCTGGGCTCGCTGATCCTGCCGCACATCGCCTTCTCGCTGCCGTTCGCGATCTGGATGCTGAGAGGTTTTGTGAAGGCGGTTCCCGAGGCGCTGGAGGAGGCCGCGTACATCGACGGGGCGAGCCGTACGCGATTCCTCTGGCAGATCCTTTTCCCGCTCGTCTTCCCGGGGCTGGTGGCCACGAGCGTCTTTTCCTTCATCTCGGCCTGGAACGACTTCCTGTTCGCCAAGTCCTTCATCATCAGCGACACCTCGCAGTCGACCTTGCCGATGGCCCTCCTCGTCTTCTACAAGCCCGACGAGCCGGACTGGGGCGGCGTGATGGCGGCGTCCACGGTGATGACGATTCCCGTGCTCATCTTCTTCGTACTCGTACAGCGACGCCTGGTCTCCGGCCTCGGCGGAGCGGTGAAGGACTGACGTGAACGATGTGATTCCGGCGCCCCGCGCCGTCGAGGGCCCCATGCGCTGCGGGGTCGAACTCGACGCGGAGACCACCCTGTGGGCCGCTCCCGGCACGGACGCCACGGAGCGCCGGCTGCGCGCCACGCTCGGCGCCGCGCTCGGCCTGCCGTTGCGACCAGGACCGCAGGACGCCCGCAACGCCGTACGACTGCTCCTCGACGACACCCTGGAACCGGAGGCGTACAAACTCAGCGTCGTCGTCGACCGGGGCATCGAGATCCGGGGCGGTGGCGCGGCCGGGGTGTCCTGGGGCGCGCAGACGCTGCGTCAACTCCTTGGCCCCGATGCCTTCCGCCGCGCCCCCGTCCGGCCGGGGAAGACGTACGCAATCGCGCACCAGATCATCGAGGACGCCCCCCGATTCCCCTGGCGCGGTCTCATGCTGGACGTCTCCCGGCACTTCATGCCCAAGGACGGCGTCCTGCGTCACCTCGACCTCATGGCCGCCCACAAACTCAATGTCTTCCACTTCCACCTCACCGACGACCAAGGCTGGCGTGTCCAGATCAACCGGTATCCGAAGCTGACGGAGGTCGGGTCCTGGCGGGCGCGCACGAAATTCGGCCATCGTGCCTCGCCCCTGTGGGAGGAGAAGCCGCACGGGGGCTTCTACACGCAGGACGACATCCGCGAGATCGTCGCGTACGCGGCCGAGCGGCATATCAGTGTCGTCCCCGAGATAGACATCCCCGGGCACTCGCAGGCTGCCATCGCCGCGTATCCGGAACTGGGCAACACCGACGTCATCGACACGACCTCCCTGACCGTCTGGGACACCTGGGGCATCTCCAAAAACGTACTCGCCCCCACTGACAACACCCTGCGCTTCTACGAGGGGGTGTTCGAGGAACTCCTGGAGCTCTTCCCGGCGGACGCCGGACCGTTCTCGGGGTTTGTGCACATCGGCGGCGACGAGTGCGCCAAGGACCAGTGGAAGCAGTCGCCGACCGCGCAGGCGCGCATCAGGGAACTGGGGCTCGCGGACGAGGACGAGTTGCAGTCCTGGTTCGTCCGGCACTTCGACAACTGGCTCTCCGCACGCGGGCGTCGGCTGATCGGCTGGGACGAGATCCTGGAGGGCGGGCTGGCCGAGGGGGCGGCGGTGTCCTCGTGGCGCGGCTACCGGGGCGGTGTCACGGCCGCCCGCGCCGGCCACGACGTGGTCATGTGCCCCGAGCAGCAGGTCTACTTGGACCACCGTCAGGCCCCGGGCCCGGACGAGCCGGTGCCGATCGGATATGTCCGCACCCTGGAGGACGTCTACCGCTTCGAACCCGTTCCACCCGAGCTCACCGAGGCGGAGGCGCGGCATGTGCTGGGCACTCAGGCGAACGTGTGGACCGAGGTGATGGAGGACCCTGCGCGCGTGGACTACCAGGCCTTCCCCCGGCTGGCGGCCTTCGCCGAGGTCGCCTGGAGCGCCCTGCCCGCCCCCGCCGAGCGGGACTTCGCCGACTTCGAGCGGCGGATGGCCGCCCACTACGGGCGACTTGACGCCCTGGGCGTGGCCTACCGCCCGCCCACGGGCCCCCTTCCGTGGCAGCGACGCCCAGGTGTGCTCGGACGTCCGATCGAGGGGGCGCCCCCAAACGTGTGAGGTGACCCCCGACCGGCGTGTCCCGGCCCGTTCGCCTCGACGCAGTGGCCCCACAAGGCAAAAGGCGCCCAAGCGCCACCGAAGAGTGGCAATTCGTACTGACCGGCGATGCCGTAGGAAAACGGACCATCTCCCTGGTGAGGGGGCGAATGCCTCCTAGCGGACCCCCGCGTCGAGGGCCGGGGAAGATGTGCCAGAGTTGCCACGTCCGCCCTGTCAGCACGTACCGTACGCGCAACACAGGTGGGACCAGGTGGGGCAGCGGGAAGGGGCAGCCGGTTTGACCACGCACGCACCGCAGGCGGCGCAGGCCGTGACGCTGCCCGCCTCGCTGGACGAGGCAGTGGCGGCGCTGGCCGCCATGCCCGCCGCCGTCCCCGTGGCCGGCGGCACCGACCTCATGGCCGCCGTCAACTCCGGACAGCTGCGGCCCGCCGCGCTCGTCGGCCTCGGCCGGATCAGCGAGATCCGCGGCTGGCAGTACCAGGACGGCCACGCGCTGCTCGGCGCCGGCCTCACCCACGCCCGCATGGGGCGCCCCGACTTCGCGGCCCTCATCCCGGCGCTCGCCGCCGCCGCGCGCGCCGCGGGACCGCCGCAGATCCGCAACGCGGGCACCCTGGGCGGCAACATCGCCTCGGCGGCTCCCACGGGGGACGCGCTGCCCGTGCTGGCCGCCCTGGAAGCCACGCTGATCATCGCGGGCCAGGGCGGAGCCCGCCGTGAGATCCCGGTGTCGCACCTGCTCGCGGGCATGGAGATGCTCCGCGGCGGCGAACTCATCGGCTACGTGCGTGTGCCGTTGCTGCACGCGCCGCAGGTCTTCCTGAAGGCGACCGGACGCACCGGACCCGGGCGCGCCATCGCGTCCGTGGCGCTCGTCCTGGACCCGGCGCGGCGCGGCGTGCGGTGCGCCGTGGGCGCCATAGCGCCGATGCCGCTGCGGCCCCTGGACGCGGAGGCTTGGGTCGCCCGGCTGATCGACTGGGACAACAACCGGGCGATCGTGCCGGAGGCGCTCAACGCCTTCGGGGAGTACGTCGCCGCGGCCTGCATTCCCGATCCCGTCCCGGCCGAGGACGGCTCCGTGCAACAGCTTCCGCCCGCCGTACTGCACCTGCGGCGCACCGTCGCCGCGCTGGCCCGACGAGCACTGGGGAGGGCACTGTCGTGACCGACGACCAGCACGGAGAGAGCACTCCGCGGACCAGCGGCAGGTGGGACCCCCTCCCGCAGGGGGACTACGACGACGGCGCCACCGCCTTCGTCAAGCTCCCCGAGGGCGGAATCGACGCCCTTTTGGCGGAACGTGAGACGCCTCTCGCGGCGCCCGGCCACGGCTATGTGCCCCCCCGGATCACCACGGCGCCCCCGGCGGCCGACCCCGGGGCGACGGGCACCTGGGCCACGCCGGCCGAGGCCGTCCAGTGGCCGGACCCCAACGCCGCGCATCAGGAAGCCGTACGCCACGAGTCCGGGCGCCAGGAGTCCGGGCATCAGCAGGCCGCGCACGACGGGTTCTCGTACCACCCCGGCGCCACCGGGCAGTGGGACTTCGGGGAGGCCACCCGGGAGGGCGCCTCCTCCGGCCACCACCCGGCCGACGCGCCCGGACACGACGTCACCGGACAGTGGTCGATCCCGGTCGCCGGGGGGGATCTTCCGGACGAATCGGGCGAGTTCACCACGTCGGCCCTGGTCGAGCAGTGGGGCGGCACGCCGCCCGCCACGCTCCCGGGCGGCGCGGCGGCGCCCTGGGCGACCTCGGAGATCGGCGAGCCGTGGTCCGCCGCGCCGCGCGCGGCGACCCCCGAGGCCCCGGGGGCCCCTGAGGGCCCCGTGGAGCCCGCGCGGCACACGCATGCGGAATCGGCCGCCGAGGCCGCCCAGGCGGCCGCGCAGGCCGCTCACGAGGCTCCTGAGCCGGTCGCCGGGCCCACGCCCGCGACGGCCGAGGCGTACGGGACCCCGGACGGCGCCGGACCGGACTCCGACCCGGCCATGCGGACTGCTCGGGCAGCGGTCCCGGAGGACTCCTCGGAGTACCTTTCGGAGCATCTTCCCGAGCACCCTTCGGAGCACCCCGAGACCCCGGCGCCGGACGCCCCCGGTGCGGAGGCGAGCGATCCGGAGACCTCTGCGCCGCCCCCGCACGACGAACACCCCCTGGCGTCCTACGTCCTGCGCGTCAACGGCGCCGACCGCCCCGTGACCGACGCCTGGATCGGCGAGTCGCTGCTCTACGTCCTGCGCGAGCGCCTCGGCCTCGCGGGCGCCAAGGACGGCTGCTCGCAGGGCGAGTGCGGAGCCTGCAACGTGCAGGTGGACGGGCGGCTCGTGGCGTCCTGCCTGGTGCCCGCCGTCACCGCCGCGAGCAGTGAGGTGCGTACGGTCGAAGGCCTCGCCGCCGACGGACAGCCCTCGGACGTGCAGCGCGCCCTCGCCAAGTGCGGCGCGGTGCAGTGCGGTTTCTGCGTCCCGGGCATGGCCATGACCGTGCACGACCTCCTCGAGGGCAACCCGGCCCCCACCGAACTCGAGACCCGCCAGGCGCTGTGCGGCAACCTGTGCCGCTGCTCCGGCTACCGCGGGGTCCTGGACGCCGTGCGCGAGGTCGTCGGCGAACGCCAGGCGCACAGCGCGGCCGCCGCCGAGGCCACACCGGACGCGGGCGAGCCGCGCATCCCGCACCAGGCGGGGCCCGGCGCGGGCGGTGTCAACCCCTCGGCGTTCGAGGACCCTTCTCCATACGACTCCCAGGCGCCGCATGAGCAGCCGTACGGCCAGGACGGAGGCCAGGCGTGAGCAACGAGACCGCGACCACGACTTCCGCGGTACCCGACACCGGCCCCGAGCCGCTGCCGCACGGGCTCGGCGTGTCGCTGCCCGCCGCGGAGGCCCGCGCCAAGACGGAGGGCACCTTCCCGTACGCGGCCGACCTGTGGGCCGAGGGCCTGCTGTGGGCGGCCGTGCTGCGCTCGCCGCACCCGCACGCGCGCATTCTGTCCATCGACACCAGCCACGCGCGCGAGATGCCCGGCGTACGGGCGGTCATCACCCACGAGGACGTGCCCGGCGCCGCCCTGCACGGCCGCGGTCGCGCGGACCGCCCGGTCTTCGCCTCCGAGGTCGTACGCCACCACGGCGAGCCCATCGCGGCCGTCGCCGCCGATCACCCGGACACCGCGCGGATGGCCGCCGCGGCCGTCATCGTCGAGTACGAAGTACTCGACCCGGTGACCGACCCGGAGCAGGCGTTCGAGGCCGAACCCCTGCACCCCGACGGCAACCTGATCCGGCACATCCCGCTGCGCCACGGCGACCCGGACGCGGTCGGCGAGGTCGTCGTCGAGGGCCTGTACCGCATCGGCCGCCAGGACCCGGCCCCGATCGGTGCCGAGGCCGGACTCGCCGTGCCCCGCCCGGACGGCGGCGTCGAGCTCTACGTCGCCTCCACCGACCCGCACACCGACCGTGACACCGCTGCCGCCTGCTACGGCCTGGAGCCCGAGCGGGTGAAGGTCGTCGTCACCGGAGTGCCCGGCGCCACCGCCGACCGCGAGGACCAGGGCTTCCAGCTCCCGCTCGGCCTGCTGGCCCTGCGGACCGGCTGCCCGGTGAAGATCACCGCGACTCGCGAGGAGTCCTTCCTCGGCCACGCCCACCGGCACCCCACCCTCCTGCGCTACCGCCACCACGCGGACGCCGAGGGCAGGTTGGTGAAGGTCGAGGCGCAGATCCTGCTCGACGCGGGCGCCTACGCCGACACGTCCGCCGAGTCGCTGGCCGCCGCGGTCTCCTTCGCCTGCGGTCCCTACGTCGTCCCGAACGCCTTCATCGAGGGCTGGGCCGTGCGCACCAACAACCCGCCCTCCGGCCATGTGCGCGGCGAGGGCGCCATGCAGGTCTGCGCCGCCTACGAGGCGCAGATGGACAAGCTCGCCAAGAAGCTCGCCCTCGACCCCGCCGAACTGCGCCTGCAGAACGCGATGGCCACCGGGGACGTGCTTCCGACGGGCCAGACGGTGACCTGCCCGGCCCCGGTCGCCGAGCTGCTCCAGGCCGTACGCGACTACCCCCTGCCCGCGCTCCCCAAGGACACCCCCGAGGACGAGTGGCTGCTCCCGGGCGGCCCCGAGGGCGCGGGCGAACCCGGCGCCGTACGCCGCGGGGTCGGCTACGGCCTCGGCATGGTTCACATGCTCGGCTCGGAGGGCGCGGACGAGGTCTCCACGGCCACGGTCAAGGTCCACGACGGTGTCGCCACCGTCCTGTGCGCGGCCGTCGAGACCGGCCAGGGCTTCACCACCCTGGCCCGCCAGATCGTGCAGGAGACCCTCGGCATCGACGAGGTGCACGTGGCACCGGTCGACACCGACCAGCCGCCCGCGGGCCCCAGCTGCCGGGGCCGCCACACCTGGGTGTCGGGCGGAGCGGTCGAACGCGCCGCGAAGATGGTCCGTACGCAGCTCCTGCAGCCCCTGGCCCACAAGTTCGGCATGTCCACGGAGCTCCTCCAGATCACCGACGGCAAGATCACCTCGTACGACGGTGTGCTCTCGACGACCGTCACGGAGGCGATGGACGGCAAGGAGCTGTGGGCCACCGCGCAGTGCCGCCCGCACCCGACCGAGCCGCTGGACGAGGCGGGCCAGGGCGACGCCTTCGTGGGCCTGGCCTTCTGCGCGATCCGCGCGGTGGTGGACGTGGACATCGAACTGGGCTCGGTGCGGGTGGTGGAGCTCGCACTCGCCCAGGACGTCGGCCGGATCCTCAACCCCGCCCAGCTCACGGCCCGCATCGAGGCGGGCGTCACCCAGGGCGTCGGTGCCGCGCTCACGGAGAACCTCCGCACCGCGCGCGGTCTGGTCCGCCACCCCGACCTCACCGGTTACGCCCTCCCGACCTCCCTGGACGCCCCCGACATCCGCATCGTCAAGCTCGTCGAGGAGCGCGACGTCGTCGCCCCCTTCGGCGCGAAGGCGGCCAGCGCGGTGCCGGTCGTGACATCCCCGGCGGCCGTCGCGTCCGCCGTACGGGCGGCGACGGGCCGCCCCGTCAACCGCCTCCCGATCCGTCCGCAAGCCGCCGTGGTGACCACGTCATGACCACCCCCGAGCCGACGACCCGCGACCCCGAGCAGCCGCGCTACGAGCCCCCGCCGAGCGTCGGGAAGCTGGCGCTGTGGCTCCTGCTGTTCGTCGTCGCGGCCGTGGTGGTCGTCCTGGGCGGCCTGTACCTCACCTGAGCCGGGCGGTGGCCGCGGCTGATCGTCGGTGTCGGCCACGACCGGGTGCCCCCGATGGCTTGAACCCGCGTGTTTCCGGGCCGTACGCCCTGCGTGCCTGCGGGTTTCCGGCGTTGTCAGTGGGGCGGCGTATGGTTCTCGGTCAGTGGGGAAGTGCCGCTGGGCGGCGGCGAGTTCCCCGCGGGAAGCACATATGCGTTCACATGCGCGGGGGAGCCATGAGCACGACTGACACCGATGTCGTCGGCGCGATCACGCTGACCGAGGACGAGCTGGATCCATACATCACGCACACGGACACACGGCAGTGGCTGACGGGGCCCGGGCTGCCGGCCGAGGGCACGCTGCTGAGCTTCGGCGCCCTGCGGGAGCACGGGCTGCGCAGGGTCGCCGACCTGGCCGGTGACGCCGACAAACTCGCCACGGAGCTCCAGGACCAGCTGGTCGTCGGAGCACTGCGGACCTTCGACCGGGACCTGGAGTCGATCGTCCTGGACGGGGCGACGGGGAAGGTCGCCACGACGTACTTCTGCTCCAACCCGGCTCTGATGGACCTCGCGCCCCTGGCCCCCTCCCTGGAAGCCCTGGTGCGCTTCTCGGCGGCGACGGAGGAACTGACGGCGTCCCGCGGACGGTTCGCCGCCCACGAGGGCCGGTTCGGCCCGAAGGCGGTCACGGAGGCCTCCGAGTCCCTCGCCGCGGTCTTCGAGGCGGGCGCGGGCGGCGAGGTGGCGCCGTACTGGCGGATGGCCGCCCTGATCCGCCCCCTCGCCCGGATCGCCGGCCCCGGCGAGGGCCTCGTCCTCGACCTGCCCAAGCGGCTGCTGGACGAGGAGTTCGGCGCGGGCGCGATCATGCGCTTCGAGGACGTCGACTTCCCGCCCGCGCTCGTGCACGAGCCGACCCGTCGCTTCCTGCGCGAGACCGGCCTGCCCGAGGACGGCCTCCTCTTCCAGCTGGACACGGAAGTGCCCCTGCCGGCCCTCGCCGACTACTACGCGGACCAGCGCCCCGACGACTTCTCCGGCGACGAACTCCCTCCGACGGCCGACCGCCTGATACGCCTCGGCTACCTCATCGAGGACACCAGCCTCGTGGTGGACGGCACCACGGGCGCGGTCCTCGCCTGGAGCGAGCCGGACATCACCCTGCGCCCCCTCAACGCCGACATCTCCACCCTCGCCTTCACCCTCTGGCTGCTCCACCGCGAGAAGGCCCTCGACGCGACCCACGACCTCACCGACTCCTACGAACAACTGGCCGCCACCATGGCCCAGACCCTCGCCACGGTCGACCCGATCGCCTGCGACCCCACCCCCACGCTGGAGGGCGACGACGGCTGGCGCTACTGGCCGGAGATATTCGAGGACGAGGCGGGCGGCACCCTCCACGGCTAGCCGCCGGACGGCGACACCGCCCACATACGCGGATCGGCCGCCCCCGGTCACGGGGACGGCCGATCCACCTCATCAGGAGGCCGTGGCGGGAATTGAACCCGCGTAACTCGCTTTGCAGGCGAGCCCCTGAACCACTCGGGCACACGGCCGTTCTCAGGTGCGGCACGGCTCACTCGTTCCGAACCTGATGGGTTGAACGTAGGCGGGGCGGAGGGTGGGCTCAAGAGATGCGGGAGCGCTGCAACGGGACTGCCATACGCCGTTCATGAACGCCGGTTCCCGGACCGGCGGCGTACGACCAAAGACCCAGGTGATCACGGTCTTTGGACAGGAGTCACTGTCAGTCGTGGCCCTTACGCTGGCGGCCATGACAGCGCTGGGAGCACGTGATGCCGCGACCGCCCCGCCCGAGGGCAAGGGGGAGGGGGGTGTGCTGAGCCGTCCCTATCGGGCGCTCAGCATCGGGATCGTGTTCGTGGAGCTGCTGATCGCCTTCGAGGCGACGGCCGTCGGGACGGCGATGCCCGTCGCGGCGCGGGAGCTCGACGGGGTGTCGTTGTACGCGTTCGCGTTCTCGGCGTATTTCACGACGAGCCTGTTCGGGATGGTGTTCGCCGGGCAGTGGGCGGACCGCGACGGGCCCCTGGCGCCGCTGACCACGGGGATCACGGCCTTCGCGGCGGGACTGCTGCTGTCCGGGACGGCCGGGACCATGTGGCTGTTCCTTCTCGGGAGGGCGGTGCAGGGGCTCGGCGGCGGCCTGGTCGTCGTGGCCTTGTACGTCGTCGTGGTGCGGGCCTACCCGGAGCGGCTGCGCCCGGCGATCATGGCGGCGTTCGCGGCGAGCTGGGTGATTCCGTCCGTGGTCGGACCGCTGATCGCGGGCACGGTCACCGAGCACCTGGGCTGGCGCTGGGTGTTCACCGGGATACCGGTGCTGGTCGTGTTTCCGCTGGCGCTCGCGCTGCCGCGGATACGCCGGCTGCCGTCCGGGCGGTCGGCGGACGCGGCGGCCGCCGGTCGCGTGCCCTTCGAGCGGCGGCGCATCCGGCTGGCGCTCGGGATCTCGCTCGGCTCCGGACTCCTCCAGTACGCCGCCCAGGACCTCGACCCGCTCTCCCTCGTCCCTGGCCTCGCGGGCGCCGCGCTGCTCGTCCCGGCCGTCCTCGGGCTGCTGCCGCGCGGCACCTACCGGGCGGCGCGCGGGCTGCCGTCCGTGGTGCTGCTGCGCGGGTTGGCGGCCGGTTCCTTCATCGCCGCCGAGTCCTTCGTGCCCCTCATGCTGGTCACCCAGCGCGGGTTGTCGCCGACGCTCGCCGGGTTCTCGCTCGCGGCGGCCGGCGGGACCTGGGCGCTGGGGTCGTATGTGCAGTCGCGGCCACGCACGGAGCCGTACCGGGACCGGCTGATGTTCCTCGGGATGGTGCTGCTCGCGGCCGCAGTCGCCGCCGTGCCCAGCGTGCTGATCCCCGCGGTGCCCGTGTGGACCGTCGCTGTCGCCTGGGGGTTCGGCTGCTTCGGGATGGGACTGGTGATCGCCTCGACCAGCGTGCTGCTGCTGCGCCTCTCGACGCCCGAGGAGGTCGGCTCCCACTCCGCCGCGCTCCAGATCTCCGACGGCCTCTCCAACATCGTGCTCCTCGCGGCGGGCGGCGCGGCGTTCGCGGCGCTGGGCGGCGGCAAGGTCGCGGAGACGGCCACCTCGACGGCCGACGGTTCCCACCCCACCGCGTTCGCCGCCGTGTTCCTGCCGATGGCCGGGGTGGCGTTGGTGGGGGCCTGGGTGACGACGCGATTGCGAGAGCGGTGATCCGGAAAGAGAGCGGTGCTCCCGTCCGGTCGAGTGCGGTCGTCGTGAACCGGTCGGCCTCGTACTACCTGGTCATCGACGTGGCGGCCGGGATGGAGCGCGACATCAAGGTGATCGGTGTGCGGTTGCGGGGTTTGTGAGGTGGGTCCCATCCATGGGTGACCCGGCGTCGTCCGCGCGTTGACAGCTCCGGGGCGCCGGTAGGGTGGCCCGGTTGTCATACGTAGCCGAGCCGCTCGACCCCACCACGGAGACCGTGACTACCACCGCCGCCAGCACATCCACCTCACACCACCTCTCACCCGCCTTCCCCGGCCGTGCCCCCTGGGGTACCGCCAGCAAGCTGCGCGCCTGGCAGCAGGGGGCGCTGGAGAAGTACCTCCAGGAGCAGCCCCGCGACTTCCTGGCCGTCGCCACGCCCGGCGCCGGCAAGACGACGTTCGCGCTGACACTCGCGTCCTGGCTGCTGCACCACCACGTCGTGCAGCAGGTGACCGTGGTCGCGCCTACCGAGCACCTGAAGAAGCAGTGGGCGGAGGCCGCCGCGCGGATAGGGATCAAGCTGGATCCCGAGTACAGCGCCGGTCCGCTCAGCAAGGAGTACCAGGGCGTCGCCGTGACGTACGCGGGTGTGGGTGTGCGGCCCATGCTCCACCGCAATCGCGTCGAGCAGCGCAAGACCCTCGTCATCCTCGACGAGATCCACCACGCCGGTGACTCGAAGTCCTGGGGCGAGGCCTGTCTCGAAGCGTTCGAGCCCGCCACGCGGCGGCTCGCGCTCACCGGTACGCCCTTCCGGTCCGACACCAATCCCATCCCCTTTGTGACGTATGAAGAGGGGAACGACGGGATTCGGCGCTCTTCCGCCGATTACACCTACGGGTACGGATCCGCGCTGGGGGACGGGGTCGTGCGGCCCGTCATCTTCCTCTCCTACAGCGGCAACATGCGGTGGCGCACGAAGGCGGGGGACGAGATCGCGGCCCGGCTCGGCGAGCCGATGACCAAGGACGCCATCTCGCAGGCCTGGCGCACCGCGCTCGACCCGCGCGGCGAGTGGATGCCCAGTGTGCTGCGCGCCGCCGACCAGCGCCTGACCGAGGTCAGGAAGGGCATCCCGGACGCGGGCGCGCTGGTCATCGCCTCCGACCAGGACTCCGCGCGCGCGTACGCCAAGCTCATCCGTGAGATCACCGGGACGAAGGCGACCCTCGTCCTGTCCGACGACACCGGCGCGTCCAACAGGATCGACGAGTTCAGCCACAGCGAGGACCGGTGGATGGTCGCCGTCCGCATGGTGTCCGAGGGCGTCGACGTGCCGCGGCTCGCCGTCGGCGTGTACGCCACCACCATCTCCACGCCCCTCTTCTTCGCGCAGGCCGTCGGCCGTTTCGTACGGTCCCGGCGGCGCGGCGAGACCGCCTCGGTCTTCCTCCCGACCGTCCCCGACCTCCTCGGCTTCGCCAACGAGATGGAGGTCGAGCGCGACCACGTCCTCGACAAGCCCAAGAAGGAGGGCGAGGAGGACCCGTACGCCGAGTCCGAGCAGGAGATGGACGAGGCGAACCGGGAGCAGGACGAGGACACCGGCGAGCAGGAGCAGTTCTCCTTCGAGGCGCTGGAGTCCGAGGCCGTCTTCGACCGAGTGCTGTACGACGGCGCCGAGTTCGGGATGCAGGCCCACCCGGGGAGCGAGGAGGAGCAGGACTACCTCGGGATTCCGGGGCTGCTCGAACCCGACCAGGTGCAGCTGTTGCTCCAGAAGCGGCAGGCGCGGCAGATCGCGCACAGCCGCAAGAAGCCCGACGAGGAGGCCGACCTCCTCGAACTGCCCGCCGAGCGGCGGCCCGTGGTCTCGCACAAGGAGATGCTGGAGCTGCGCAAGCAGCTCAACACCATGGTCGGCGCGTACGTCCACCAGAGCGGCAAGCCGCACGGTGTGATCCACACCGAACTGCGCCGCGTGTGCGGGGGGCCGCCGAGCGCGGAGGCGACGGCGGGTCAGCTGCGGCAACGGATCGCCAAGGTGCAGGAGTGGGCCACCCGTATGCGGTGACGCTGGGCGCTGTGCCTGGGCGGTCGCGGTTCGTGGGGTGCTCGTTGTGTTTCGGCTGCGGGTCGGTTGTGGCCGGCCGCGCCCACGCGGCGGAGCCGCATGATGTCAGCGCCCCGCGCCCCTTTCAGGGGCGCGTCCTTGTGCGTGTGCGCTGTGTGTGGGGGGCGTGTGCGACACGTGGTGTGCGCCGTGCTTATCAGGACAAAGGATCGGCAAAGGGAAGGAGTCCGTACCAGGTCATGACCGGATTCTGGACGGAGACTTCCGCTGAGCGAACCGGCTCGCTACTGTCCCGCTACGCACACGCCCCGTGGCAGCGCCGCCGCGGAGCGCAGCCGTGTAGCGACTCCGCCCGGGAAGAGCCCGGGTCGTCAGCCGACGGCGGCCTCTGAAGCGCGTCGCCGACGGGACTCGGAGACGCAACCGCCGGGAAGGCCGCCGACCTCACCACTAAGGAGTGGGCGTCGTGACCGCGGAGACCTCTCAGACGCTCGACCGGGGACTGCGTGTCCTCAAGCTGCTCGCCGACACGGACCACGGGCTGACCGTCACCGAGCTTTCGAACAAACTGGGCGTCAACCGGACCGTTGTGTACCGCCTGCTCGCCACGCTGGAACAGCACGCGCTCGTACGCCGGGATCTGGGCGGCCGCGCCCGGGTCGGCCTCGGGGTACTGCGCCTGGGGCGCCAGGTGCATCCGCTGGTACGGGAGGCCGCGCTGCCGGCGCTGCGCGCGCTGGCCGAGGACATAGGAGCCACGGCCCATCTCACGCTCGTCGACGGGACCGAGGCGCTCGCCGTCGCCGTCGTGGAGCCGACGTGGACGGACTATCACGTCGCCTACCGCGCCGGGTTCCGCCATCCGCTGGACCGGGGCGCCGCGGGCCGCGCGATCCTCACCGCCCGGCAGCCCGGGCAGGCGGACGCCCCGGGATACACGCTCACGCACGGGGAGTTGGAGGCGGGCGCGAGCGGGGCCGCCGCTCCCCTGATAGGGGTGACCGGGGTCGAGGGCAGCGTCGGTGTCGTCATGCTCGCGGACTCCGTGCCGGAACGGGTGGGGCCGAGGGTCGTGGACGCGGCGCGAGAGGTCGCGGACGCACTGCGCTGAGACCCCACGCTCCGTGGCGGCCCAGGGTCCTTGTCCAAGGCTTGCTGTTCGGCCTGGGGCCGGACGCCTGGGCCGCGTTCGCCGTCCTCGGCACGCAGCTGCGTGCGTGCGAGGAGCGGCCGGCGGGGTGGCTCAGGCGGGCAGGCCGCTGAGCCACTTCAGCAGGGACTTGGTGAAGACGCGGGGCTGTTCCATGTTGGCGTAGTGGGCGGTGCCCTCGACGGTGATGGTGCGGCCGTCGGCGACGGCGTCGACGAGGCGGTCGGCCATCGCGATCTGAGCGGCCGCGTCCAGGGCGCCGTTGATGGCCAGGACGGGAACCGTGATGCTCTTGGCGCGCGCCGGGATGTCGGCCACGGGGACGGACCGGTCGGGTTCGTCGGGCGTGTGCTTGGAAATGGTCCCCCGCGCCATTTCCCGTACCCGCCGTACGACGTCCGGGTCGACCTCGTCGAGCGTGCGATGCGGGCCGGCCACGACCGAGGCGAAGACGTCGACCCAGCCGTCGATGTCGCCGGCGGCCAGGGTGCCGCCCCAGCTGTTCTGGATGTCCAGGGTCCAGGCGTCGGTGTCCTCCGGGTCGGTGATCCCGGCGCCGCTGACGACGAGCGCGCGGACGAGGTCCGGGTGTTCCAGCGTGGTGTCGACCGCGGTGGCCCCGCCCATCGACATTCCGACGAGGACCACGGGGCCCGTGTCGAGGTGGCGCAGGAGGGCGGCTAGGTCGTCGGCGGGGCGGAAGGGCTTCGTCGCGTTGGCGGACCGGCCGTGGCCGCGGGCGTCGGGTGCGATCACCCGGTGGCCGGCCGCGAGGAGCGGCACCAGGTCGTCCCACATGCGGTGGTCGGTGAAGCCGCCGTGCAGCAGCACCAGCGGGGGACCGGTACCGACGTCGCGGTAGGCGAGCGGACCGTCGGCGGACTCGAACATGAACACCTGTGCGGCATCAATCATGACAACTAAGGTGTCATGTTGGAGTCGACTTGGCAACCAAGGTGTCATCCTGTTTCCGTGACCCACACCAGCAGGCCCGACGCCCCCAGTGAGCCCGACGACTCCAGGCCGCTCCCGCCCGACGACCTCGCCCCCCGCCTCTACGAGGTGTTCGCCGTGCTGGGGCCCCTGTATCGGCGCGTGAGCCGCAAGGTGGAGCTGAACGAGCCGATCGAAGGCCTGTCCATCGGCGTGCGCGCCGTCCTGGATCTCCTGCGTGCGCAGGGACCCCTGACGGTCCCCCAGATGGGGCGCGCGCAGGCGCTCAGCCGTCAGTTCGTGCAGCGGATGGTCAATGAGGCGGCGGCCCACGGCCTGGTCGAGGCCGTCGCCAACCCCGCGCACCAGCGGTCCTCGCTGATCCGGCTGACCGACGACGGCCGTACGGCCATCGACGCGGTGATCACCCGCGAGAGCGCGCTGCTGAAGCGGGTGGGCGGCGACCTCACCGACGCGGACGTGGAGAGGTGCGTACGGGTGCTGACCCGCATGCTGGAGGTCTTCGAGGACGTGGACGTCAACTGACGGCCGGGCTTGAAGGGCGGCTCAGTGGCGGCTGCCGAGCCCGCCCAGCGTCCGCAACTGGAGCCACAGCACCAGCCGTTCGTCGGGATCGTCGAGGTCGATGCCGAGCTGCTGCCGGGCCTGCCGGAGGCGGTAGCGGCAGGTGTTGGCGTGCACGGCGAGCAGCCGCGCCGCGCCCGCCACGTCACAGCCCGCGTCCAACCAGGCGACGAGGGTACGCGCGTACTCGGTGCCGTGCCCGGCGTCGTGCGCGAGGACCCGCCGCCACCCGCCCGCGCTCAACTCCCGCCGCTCGCCCAGGACTTCGGCAAGCCGCAGCAGGGTGACGCGCGGCCTCACCTCCTCCACGGTCGCCACCGGCAACTCAGGGCCCAGGACCCGCAGGACGAGGTCGGCGTCGTCCCGGGAGGCCCGCACCTCCGCGAGCCCGCCGACCACATCCCCCAGCCCGGCCCGCACGGGCACCCGCAACGCCCGCCCGGCCCGCGCCACGATGTCCTCCGCCAGCCCTTTGTGGCTGTGGCTATTTGTTCGCTTCCGGGGCGCCTGCGGCTCACGGGCTCCGCCACGCTCCCCGAACGCCGGCAGCAGCGCGTACACGACCCCGTCGACGAGGACGCCCGCATGCCGTCCGTAGCGCGCCTCGCACTGCAGGCGTACGAGATCCAGGAGCCGTAGCGCGGTCTGTTCGACGTCCGCCGCCGAGACGCTGGAGTCCAGGACGAAGGCGGCCACACGCACGGGCGCCGGGTTTCCGTCCGGGCCGAGGCCCATGCCCAGGCGGTGGGCGGCGCCCGCCGGGTCGGCGGTGCCGTCGAGCAGGCGGCGCAGCAGGTCGCCGTTCTGGTGGCGGGCCAGCTCCTGCGCGGCGCGGGCCCGCAGCAGGAGCAGCGCCGCCGTGGACGCGCCCTGGGCGAGGGCCTCCTCGGCGTCCGGCGCGAGGCCACCGTCGTCGACGACCCAGAGCGAGCCGAGGGTCTCGCCGCCCGCCCGCACGGCGACGGCGAGTCGCGGCAGGTTGTCGCTGCCCTCCAGCGCGGGCAGCCGGACCACGCCCTCGGCCGCGAACAGCACCCGGTACTGCTCCGAGTTGGCGGGGCTCACGGGCACCTGGAGGCCGAGGATGCCCGTGCGGCGGTCCTCGTCGACCGGCTGCCCCGCAACCGTCGAGTAGGCGAGGATCCGCTGCCGCGGGTCCTCGATCGCGGTGGCGCCACCGACGGCCGCGGCCACCGCGTCGGCCAGCGCGAACAGGTCCCCCAGACCGCTCCCGGCGGCCGCCGGCCGGGCGCCGATCGCGGAGGCCAGCAGCAGATGTACGTGGTGCCACGCGGCGTCCTCGTCCACGGACAGCAGGGCCACACCCGCCGACTCCGCCTCCGCGAGCGGGCCGTGTGGGCCGCGTACGACCAGCCCGCTCATCCCCGCCTGCGCCGCCGCCCGCGCCAGTGGCCCCGCCGCGGACGCCCGCACCCCGACCGCGAGCAGCAGCGCCCCGGGCGCGCGGGGCAGCGGCGCGTGGGCGTCGTACAGCAGCGCCTCGGTGACGGGCACGGCGAGCCCGGCGGGCGCGGTCTGCAGCCGTACGGAGAGGCCGCCGACGGCGTCCAGCAGGTCACCGAGGGTGCAGGCGTCCACGCGGCTCCTTCCCGAGGGGAGATGTGGTTGGCCGATCCCCTCAGGAACGTACGCGTGTGTTGTCCTGATGCACAACGCGGGCGCCGCCACGAGCTTCGACACTCGGTTCCATGACCGAAGAAGTGAGCATCCGTACCGTTCACGACGTCGCCGGGATCGCCGCGGTGGCCGACCTCTTCAGCGACGTCTGGCAGACGCCCCGCAGCTGTCCGCCCTATCCGGCGGAGGTGTTGCACAGCCTGGTGCACGCCGGGGGCGCGGTGCATGCCGCGTACGACGGGACACGGCTGGCCGGAGCCGCCGTCGCCGTGTTCGGACAGCCGGGGCGGCAGGACGCGTACTCCCTGGTCGCCGCGGCCGATCGCGGGCTCGGGTACGCCGTGAAGCAGGCCCAGCGCGCCTGGGCCCTGGAACGCGGCGCCCGCACCATGCGCTGGACCTTCGATCCGCTGGTCGGCCGCAACGCCCGCTTCAACCTGGTCAAGCTGGGGGCCACTGGCACGGAGTACCTGGTCGACTTCTACGGGCCCATGGCGGACGGGGTGAACGACGGGGACGAGAGCGACCGGCTGACGGTGACCTGGGATCTGACCGCGCCCCGTACGCCCCTGGAGACCGGCGACCGTGACGCCGCGCCCGCCACCCACCTCGCTCCCGACGACGCCTTCCTCGCCCGCCGCGACATCTCCGACCGGCACATCTGGTGCCGGGTCCCGGACGACATCGTCAAGCTGCGCGCCGCCGACCCGACGCTCGCGCTGCGCTGGCGCCACGCCGTCCGTGCGGTCTTCACGGAGGCCTTCGCCGAGGGATACGTCGCCACCGGGATGTCCCGCGACGGCTGGTACACCCTCACCCGCCCCGCCACGGAAGGCGCCGCATGAAACTCGAACGCGTCGAAGTCGTCCACATCGCGCTGCCCCTGGTCACCCCCTTCCGAACCTCCTTCGGGACCATGACGACGAAGGACACCTTCCTCCTCCACGTCGTCACGGACGCGGCCGAGGGCTGGTCGGAGTTCGCCGCCGACCCCGAGCCGCTGTACTGCTCGGAATTCGTGGCCGGCGCCGAGATCGTGCTCCGCGACTTCCTGCTGCCGCGCGTGGCCGCCCTCCCGCACCTCACGGCCGCCGCGCTCGCCCCCGCGACGGCGAAGATCAAGGGGCACGAGCTGGCCAAGGCGGCCCTGGAGACGGCCGTCCTCGACGCCGAGCTGCGCGCCTACGGCATGTCGCTCGCGACCTGTCTCGGAGCCGTCCGCGACCGTGTGCCCGCCGGGGTGTCGGTCGGCATCAAGGACTCCGTCGCGGCACTCCTCGACGACGTCGAGCGCTACCTCGCCGAGGGGTACGTCCGGATCAAGCTGAAGATCGAACCCGGCTGGGACCTGGAGCCCGTACGGGCCGTGCGCGAGCGCTTCGGGGACGCGCTGCCGCTCCAGGTGGACGCCAACACGGCGTACTCGCTCGCGGACGCCGAGCATCTGCGCAGGCTCGACGCGTTCGGACTGCTGCTCATCGAGGAACCGCTGGAGGAGAACAACCTCCACGCGCACGCACGGCTCCAGCAGCGCATCGCCACCCCCGTCTGCCTCGACGAGTCCCTGCACAGCGCCCGCGACACCGCCTCCGCCATCGCCATGGACGCCTGCCGGGTCGTCAACGTGAAGCCCGCCCGGGTCGGCGGCTACCTGGAGGCGCGCCGCATCCACGACGTCGCCCAGGCGCACGGGGTACCGGTCTGGTGCGGCGGCATGCTGGAGACGGGCATCGGCCGGGCCCCGAACCTGGCCCTGGCGGCCCTGCCGGGCTTCACCCTCCCCGGGGACACCTCCGCCTCCAGCCGCTACTTCGCCGAGGACATCACCGAGCCGTTCGTCCTTCAGGACGGTCATCTGCCGGTGCCGCGCACCCCGGGCATCGGGACCGAGCCGCTGCCGGAGGCGCTGCGCCGCTTCACCACCGCCCGGCGGGACCTGTACGGAGGCCGCGCCGAGCGGTGACGTTAGATTGATCCCGTGCTCTCTCGCCTCACACGCCTCCAGGCCATCACCGTCTGCGCCGTTCCCGTCGTGGCCCTGCTCGCCACGGCGGCGTTCGCGCCGCTGCCGTTCTCCGTGGCGCAGCCCGGGATGACGGCGAACGTCCTGGGCGAGAACAAGGGCGACCCCGTGATCACGATCAGCGGAGCGCCCACCCGGACGACGAACGGGCAGCTGCGGATGACGACGATCGAGGCGACCGGGCCGGACGCGAGCGTCAGCCTGGGTGACGTGATCGACGGCTGGTTCCGTACGGACCGGGCCGTGATGCCGCGCGACTCGGTCTACCCGAGCGGGAACTCCGTCAAGGAGATCGAGCAGCACAACGCGGACGAGATGAAGAAGTCCCAGGACACGGCCACCGAGGCGGCCCTGTCCTATCTGCACGAGAAGAACGACGTGAAGGTCACGCTCAAGCTGGCCGACGTCGGCGGGCCCAGCGCCGGACTGCTCTTCACGCTCGGGATCATCGACAAGCTGGACGGCGACGGCAGCGGCGGCGACCTCACGGGCGGTCGCACCGTCGCGGGTACGGGGACGATCGACGCCGACGGCAAGGTCGGCGCGGTCGGCGGGGTCGCCCTGAAGACGCAGGCCGCCCGGCGCGACGGCGCGACGGTCTTCCTGGTCCCGAAGGCGGAGTGCTCGGACGCCAAGTCGGAACTGCCCAAGGGCCTGCGACTGGTTCCGGTGACCACGCTCAAGGGCGCGGTCGACGCGCTGGTGTCCCTGGAGAAGGGGAAGGGCTCGGTCCCGAGCTGTTAGGCGATCACCGGCCTGGGTGCGGCGGCGAGGCGCAGGCCGACCTCCACGAGGGTCCAGCCGAGGCGCGTCCGCAGTTCTCCGGGGCGGCGGGCGGAGGCGGCCAGGCGGTGGGTCTCGGCCTGGGCCCGGAGCTCGGCGGCGCGGGTGTGGTGCAGGGCGAGGTGGGTCTCGGCGTGCGTCATGGGTGCGTCTCCGTTCGGTCCTGCGTGACGGGGAAGGCGTGGGTGTGGATGCGGACCTGCTCCGCGTCGGAGTCGTCCTCGGCGCCGGCGAGGGGGCGGTAGCTTTCGAGCAGGTCGTGCATCTTTTCGATGAGTTCGCGGGCCTGCCCGGACGTCAGTCGTAGGGTCCAGTCGCTCATGTCGCTGGCCCGGTACCAGTCCTCGGACCAGTCGGCGCGCGTACCCAGCCAGGTCGACAGCTCACGCGTGTGCGTGGTCGCGACCTCGTGCAGGTACATGTCGGCCGCTCCGCGGACCGTCGGGTCGCCGTCCTTGAGCAGGTTCGCGTCGAAGTACACGCCCTGGTCGACGGCCTGCCACCAGCGCTCACGGCCCTTGCCCCGCTCGGGTGCGTCCTCGACGAAGCCGTGCGCGGCCAGTTGCCGCAGGTGATAGCTGGTAGCCCCGCTGGACTCGCCCAGCCGCTCGGCGAGCATCGACGCGGTGGCGGGCCCCCGCTGCCGCAGCGCGTACAGCAACTGCATGCGCAGAGGATGGGCGATGCCGCGCAGTGTGCGGGCGTCGAGGGTGCGGACCTGTCGTTCCTCGGGCAGCGGTTCCGTGGGCTCTTCCATGCATCCAAAGGTAGCGTTGCAAAGAAGTGCTTGCAAGGATTTCTTTGCAACCACTTCTTTGGAAGCCGTCGCCCCGCTCACCCGCCCTTGACGAACCCCTCCTGCTTCATCCAGTCCAGCGCCACCTGATGCGGATCCTGCCCGTCGACGTCCACCTTGGAGTTCAGGGTCTGGGCCATGTCGTTGTCGAGCTTCTTGGTGATCGGGTCCAGGACCTGGGCGATCGCCGGGTACTTCTTCAGAGCCTTGGAGTTGATCACGGGCGCCGCGTTGTAGTTGGGGAAGAACTTCTTGTCGTCCTCCATCACCGCCAGGTTCATCGACTTGATGCGCCCGTCGGTCGTGAAGACCTCCCCGTACGTGCAACTCCCCTTCGCCACCTGGGTGTAGATGATCCCGGTGTCCATCTGCGTGATGTTCTTCGCGGGCAGACTCATCCCGTACGCCTTCTCCATGCCCGGCAGCCCGTCGGCCCGGTTGGCGAACTCGCTCTCCACGCACAGCGTGACCGCGCCCGGGTTCGACTTGGACAGCGCGGCCACGTCGGAGAGCGTCTTGGTGCCGTACTTCTCGAAGTTGGCCTGGTTCATGGCGAGGGCGTACGTGTTGTTGAGCGCGGACGGCGGCAGCCAGGTCAGCCCGTTCTTCAGGTCGGCGTCGTGCACCGCCTGCCACTGCTGCTGCGGGTTGGGGATGGGCTTGCTGTTGCCGAGGTACGTGATCCAGGCGGTGCCCGTGTACTCGTACATCCCGTCCGCGTCCTCGCTCTTGACGGCCTCCCGCGCGCCGATCGAACCCTGGATGCCCGTCCGGTCGAGGACGTCCGCGCCGGCCGCCTGGAAGGCGATGCCCATGATCGCGCCGAGGACCAGCTGCTCGGTGAACTCCTTCGACGTCACCGTCAGATGGGCGCCCTTGAGCGGCTGCCCCTGCCCGATCGAGCCGGGCGCGACGTCGTCGACCATGGGGGAGCCGCTGGTGAGCCCGCACCCGGCGACCAGGACCAGCGCCCCGGCCAGCACCGGAGCCGTACGTCTCGCGGTGGGTGCGGGACCCGTGCGTCTCGCGGCGGTTGCGGGACCCGTACGTCTCATGAGCCCGCCTCCAGTCCGCGCGGCCTGAGCAGCAGTTCGACCAGGGAGGCGAGCCAGTCCACGAGCAGGGCCAGTGAGACCGTGAGGACCGAGCCGAGGACCAGGACGGGCATGCGCTGGGTGGTGATGCCGGTGGTGATCAGGACACCGAGGCCGCCGCCCCCGCCGAAGGTGGCGAGGGTCGCCGTGCCCACGTTCAGGACCAGGGCCGTCCGTACGCCCGCGAGGATCAGCGGCACGGCCAGCGGGAGTTCGATGCGGGTCAGCACCCCCAGGGGGGACATCCCGATGCCGCGGGCCGCCTCCAGGAGGGTCGGGTCGTTGGCCTTCAGGCCCGCGATCGTGTTGGAGAGGACCGGCAGGATGGCGTAGACGGTGATGCCGATCAGGGCCGCCCGCTGGCCGGTGCCCAGCCAGATGACCAGCAGGGCCAGCAGGCCGATCGCGGGCGTGGCCTGCCCCATGTTGGCGAGCGTCATCGCGACCGGGGTCGCCTTCCGGAACGCCGCCCGGGTGAGCAGGATGCCCAGCGGGATCGCGATGATCAGCACGAAGAAGGTGGAGATCGCGGTCAGCCGGATCTGCTGCCACAGGGCCTTCGACACCTGGCCGTTCGACAGCGCGTTCTCGGAGATCGGGTCCAGCCGGGCCTGCTGGAACCAGAGCCAGGTGGCCAGCAGCACGGCCGCGAGGACCAGGGGCAGGAAGGTCAGCTTCTGCCAGGTGATCCGGCGCTTGAGGACGACCCTCGGAGGTGGGGCCTCCCCCTCGACTCCGCCTTCACCGCCCCCGGGAAGGCCTTCGGGAAGGTCCTCGGGGAAGTCCCCGGAGTCCGGCGAGAACTCGCCGTCGTCCCGGAACGCGAGCCCCTTCACCTCGTGCTCGCCCTCGGGCCGCTCCCTGCGCTGTTCCTTGAGCTGTTCCTTGCGCCGTTCCTTGGAACGCTCCTTGGGCCGTTCCTTGGGCCGTTTCTCGGGCCGGGGAGTGCTCACGCCTTCGCCTCCCCGCCGCCCACACCCTCCTGCTCGACGTGGGTCTGCTGGGCGCGCGCCTCCTCCAGCTCGTGCTGGTGCTCCATCGCCTCCAGCCGGTCCGCCTCCAACAGCTCGTGCACGGAGTTCATCAGCGTCTCCATGTCGACGACACCGGTGAACTCGCCGCGCCGCCCGGTGACCGCGACCCGGCCCGTGTTGTCGATGAGCACCGCCTCCAGCGCGTCCCGCAGCGTGGCGTCCCGGGTCACCGTGTCGTGCACCAGCGTGCCCGCCCGCGCCAGCGAACCCCTGGCCCGCATCAGGTCGCCGCGCCGCAGCCACTTGTAGGGGCGGCCCCGCCGGTCGAGCAGCAGGATCTCGTTCGTGCCGCTGCTTCTGAGCTTGTTGAAGATCTCCTGGAGCGGGTCGTCCACGGTGACCGTCGGCCAGTCGGTGATCTCCACGTCCCGTACCCGGGTGAGGTTGAGCCGTTTCAACGCCGCGCCCGCGCCCACGAACCCCGACACGAAGTCGTCGGCCGGGTTGGTGAGGATCGCCTCCGGGGTGTCGAACTGCGCGATGTGCGAGTGCTCGCGCAGCACCGCGATCCGGTCACCGAGCTTGATCGCCTCGTCGAAGTCGTGGGTGACGAAGACGATCGTCTTGTGCAGCTCGCGCTGGAGCCGGATCAGCTCGTCCTGGAGGTGGTCGCGGGTGATCGGGTCCACGGCGCCGAAGGGCTCGTCCATCAGCAGCACGGGCGGGTCGGCCGCGAGCGCCCGGGCCACGCCCACGCGCTGCTGCTGGCCGCCGGAGAGCTGGCGCGGATAACGTCCCTGGAACTCGGCCGGGTCGAGGCCGACCAGGTCCAGCATCTCCTCGACGCGCGCCCTGACCCGCGACTTCGACCAGCCGACCATCTTCGGTACGAGGGCGATGTTCTGGGCGACCGTCATGTGCGGGAAGAGCCCGGACGCCTGGATGGCGTAACCGATCTTGCGGCGCAGCTTCACCGGGTCCATGTCGGTGACGTCCTCGGCGTTGATGCGGATGCGGCCGCCGGTCGGTTCGATCAGCCGGTTGATCATCTTGAGCGTGGTGGACTTGCCGCATCCCGACGGGCCCACGAAGACGACCAGCTCGCCCGCTTTGATCTCCATGTTGACGCTGTCCACGGCGGGTTCCCGGCTGCTGGGGTAGCGCTTGGTGAGGTTCTCCAGCTCGATGGTGGCGCCGGTCGTGGAGGTGTGCGCGCCCTCCGGTGGCCCCGCGGCCTCGGTCGTCTCAGGCACGGATCCCCCTCGGAATGGTCAGCCGGCCGATGAGGACGTACGCGGCGTCGAACAGCAGCGCGAGGATGATGATCCCGATCGTGCCCGCGAGTACCTGGTTGAGCGCGTTCTTGCTGCCCAGGGACGCGAGGCCGCGGAAGATCTCGTTGCCGAGGCCGGGGCCGGAGGCGTACGCCGCGATCGCCGCGATGCCCATCAGCATCTGCGTGGAGACCCGGATGCCGGTGAGGATCGGTGGCCAGGCAAGCGGCAGCTCGACCTTCAGCAGCCGGGCCGGACCGGACATGCCGATGCCCTTCGCCGCGTCCACCAGCGCGGGGTCGACCCCGCGCAGGCCCACGATCGCGTTGCGCACGATCGGCAGCAGCCCGTACAGCGTCAGCGCGATCACCGTGGGCGGCACGCCCAGGCCCACGATCGGGATCAGCAGACCGATCATGGCGAGCGAGGGGATGGTCAGGATGGTGGAGGTGGTGGTCGTGGCGACGCCGCCCGCCCAGTCGCTGCGATAGGTGACGACGCCGATCACCACACCGATGAGCGTCGCGACGACCATGCACTGGAAGACCACGCTGGCGTGCTGGTACGCGTCCGTGAGCAGCTGCTGATGGCGGCTGCTCAGGTACTGCCAGAAGTTCACGCCACCTCCCAGGCCGTCGGTCAGTGCTCGGTCGCCGCCTGCTCCACCAGCGGGATGATCCGCAGCGGAACGGGGTTCTCCATGACGATCGCCGTGGAGGCCCGGACGATGCCATCAAAACCGACGACCCGGTCGATCACACGTTGGAGATCGGCGTTCGAGCGGGCCACCAGGCGGCACAGCATGTCGCCGCCGCCGGTGGTCGTGTGCAGCTCCAGCACCTCGGGGACGGTCGCCAAGTGCGCCCGTACGTCGGTGCCTTGTCCCTGCCTGATCTGCAGCGTCGCGAAGGCCGTGACGGGGTAGCCGAGCGCGGCCGGATCCACCTGCGGACCGAATCCCCGGATGACTCCATTCGATTGAAGGCGGTCAAGGCGGGCCTGCACGGTGCCGCGCGCGACCCCGAGCCGCCGGGACATCTCCAGCACGCCGATGCGTGGCTCCTCGGCCAGCAGCACGATGAGCCGGCCGTCCAGGTGATCGATCGCCATGCCGTCCTCCCTGGGTGGTCATCATGTACAGAACGCCCGCTGACATGGACGTTTTGCTGAGCACATTGTCCAGCTCTCCCGCAAACTATTGCGCACCTTGTGGAACGGAGAGAGTCTGCGGCCATGACGCAGACCACACACCTCACTCCCGACACCGCGCGGCAGGCAGACCCCTTCCCGGTCAAGGGAATGGACGCGGTCGTCTTCGCCGTCGGCAACGCCAAGCAGGCCGCGCACTACTACTCCACGGCCTTCGGTATGCGGCTGGTCGCCTACTCCGGACCGGAGAACGGCAGCCGCGAGACGGCGTCGTACGTCCTCGAGAACGGCTCGGCACGCTTCGTCCTCACCTCCGTCATCAAGCCCACCACCACCTGGGGCCACTTCCTGGCCGAGCATGTGGCCGCGCACGGCGACGGGGTCGTCGACCTCGCCATCGAGGTCCCGGACGCGCGCGCCGCGTTCGCGTACGCCGTCGAGCACGGCGCCCGCCCGCTCGCCGAGCCCTACGAGCTCAAGGACGAGCACGGCACGGTCGTCCTCGCCGCGATCGCCACGTACGGCGAGACCCGGCACACGCTCGTCGAGCGCACCGGTTACGACGGCCCGTACCTCCCCGGGTTCACCGCCGCCGCCCCGATCGTCGAACCGCCCGCCCACCGCACCTTCCAGGCCATCGACCACTGCGTCGGCAACGTCGAACTCGGCCGCATGAACGAATGGGTCGGCTTCTACAACAAGGTCATGGGCTTCACGAACATGAAGGAGTTCGTGGGCGACGACATCGCGACCGAGTACAGCGCGCTGATGTCGAAGGTCGTCGCCGACGGCACGCTCAAGGTCAAGTTCCCGATCAACGAGCCCGCCATCGCCAAGAAGAAGTCCCAGATCGACGAGTACCTGGAGTTCTACGGCGGCGCGGGTGTCCAGCACATCGCGCTGAACACCAACGACATCGTGCAGACCGTACGCACCATGCGCGCGGCCGGGGTCCAGTTCTTGGACACGCCCGACTCGTACTACGACACTCTCGGCGAGTGGGTCGGCGACACCCGGGTGCCCGTCGACACCCTGCGCGAGCTCAAGATCCTCGCCGACCGCGACGAGGACGGCTATCTGCTCCAGATCTTCACCAAGCCGGTCCAGGACCGGCCGACCGTCTTCTTCGAGATCATCGAGCGGCACGGCTCGATGGGCTTCGGCAAGGGCAACTTCAAGGCCCTCTTCGAGGCGATCGAGCGGGAGCAGGAGAAGCGCGGCAACCTGTAGGGATCATCTGCGGATATCTGTCAGCTGTCAGCTGTCAGCTGCCGACGGCCATCTGTCAGCGGTCATCTGTCAGCGTGACGCCGTGCGCCGCGGTGCCGGCGCCGGAGCCGATGCCGGAGCTGATGCCGGTCGCGATGCCGATGCCTGTGGCCTGGGTCGGTGGGTCGCCCGCGGGGCCGCTGGGTTCGCTGGGTTCGTCGGCTTCGCCGGGTTCACCGGGTTCGCCGGGTTCACGGCAGTGCCCGGCGGCCCCGCCGCGCCCTCCGGTTCCGTCGGGGTCTCGTCCTTCGGCTCGGGTGGCGGCTCCGCGGGCGGTTCGCCGAGGGCGGCCAGGTCGTGCCGGGCCTGGGGGGCGAGGACGGGGGAGAAGTACGGATTGATCTGGAGGGACTCCGCGAGGTGGCGGCGCGCAGGCGCGAGCAGGCCCAGCTCTCGTTCGATCTGCCCCCGGTGGTAGACGTACAGCGCGCTGCGGACGCCGCCGCCCTTCGTCTTGTCCGTCGCCGTCGTCGCGAACTTCAGCGCCTCCTCGTCCTCCTCCGCCCGGTGCAGCGCCCACCCCAGCGCGTCCGCGACGGCGACCCCGGGCTGGCGCGCCCACTCCCCACGCAGCCGGCGCACCGCTTCCTCCGGATCGCCGTGGTCCGCCTCGAACAACCCGAGGACCAGTTCGTTGTCGACACCGGACGCGGCGTCGGTGCGCACCCGCTCCCGCAGCAGGGCGTACTGCGTCTGCGCCGCGTCGCGCGCCCCCAGCGTCTCGTACAGCTCGCCCAGCTCCAGCGCGTACCGCGGATCGGGCTCCTGGGCGAGCGCCGTCTGGTACGCACGCAGCGCCTCCGCGCTGCGCCCGAGTGCCGCCAGCGCACGCCCCTGCCCGGCGAGCGCGCCGTGCTGGTCGGGGTCGATGCTCAGCGCGGCCTCGTAGTAGCGCAGCGACTCCTCGCGGTCCCCGCGCTCCCAGGAGAGCCGACCCGTTTGCGCCAGCCAGGTCGCCCGCTCGGCCGGAGTGGTGGCGCCCGCCGCCGCGTCCGCGAGGGAGGCCACCGCGTCCTCGCGCCAGCCGCGGTCCCAGTACACCTGGGCGGCCTCGGCCAGCACCGGCGGCCCGTGGTGCAGCCCCTGGAGCTTCTCCAGCGCGCTGCGGCTCGCCTTGTAGTCACCGAGGCCGCCGCAGGAGTCGATCAGCAGCGGATACGCCGTCCACCGCTTCGGCGCCAGCTTCAGCGCCTCCTCGGCCCACTTCCGCCCGGTCCGGAAGTCGTTGCGGGCGTTCGCGAGCGCGGCCAGCCCCTCCACCGCCGTCACATTCCCCTTCGGCTTCGTCTCCAGCGACG
Organism: Streptomyces sp. NPDC111656; assembly: GCF_055656965.1. Classification (NCBI taxonomy): domain Bacteria; kingdom Bacillati; phylum Actinomycetota; class Actinomycetes; order Kitasatosporales; family Streptomycetaceae; genus Streptomyces; species Streptomyces sp. NPDC111656. The sequence goes on along the minus strand of NZ_JBVKCA010000007.1, from coordinate 355,042 downwards.
TGCGCAGCGCCTGCTCGGCCTTCGCGAAGTACGCGGGTGTGGCCGTCCGCCGCCCCTGCTCCACATACGCCGCGCCGAGCACCGCCCACGACCGTTCGTCGCGCGGATGGGTGCGCAGATGGGCCTCGTGGTCGCCGATGAGGGCCACCAGATCGGGCAGCGCGGCGGGCACCCCGGCCCCCACCGCCGTCGCCGCCCGCGCCGCCGGACCCGACGCAGGCGGCGCCGCGGTCCGCTGCTGCGAGGGCAGCAGCACCAGCACCCCGCCGAGGACGACAGACCCCGCCACCAGGCCGATCAGCACGTGCTTGGCGACGGAGGGACGCCGCCCGGAGGGCCCCTGGGGCGTGAGCCCCGTGAGCACCGGCTGTCGCTCTTCGATCTCCATGCCGCTCACTGTGCGTCAATACGAAGACCACACCCCGGCACGCCAAGCCCCGCGCGGATGGGGTTCACACCGATGGCCCCGAGTGCGACGCTGTGATCATGAGCCGTATCGAAGCCCCGCGCGACGAAGTCACCGGCAACCTCGTGGACCGCCTGCTGAGCGGCCTGCCGGCCGAGGCCGTCCTCATCGACCCGGACATCACGGCCTCGTACGCGAACGACATGGCGAGCTTCTGCGAGGCGGGCACCCCCGCCGTCGTCGTCCTGCCCCGTACCGTCGAACAGGTCCAGCACGTCATGCGGATCGCGACCGAGCTGCGTGTCCCGGTCGTCCCGCAGGGCGCCCGCACCGGCCTGTCCGGCGCCGCCAACGCCTCCGACGGCTGCATCGTGCTGTCGCTGGTCAAGATGGACCGCATCCTGGAGATCAACCCGGTCGACCGGATCGCCGTCGTGGAACCCGGCGTCATCAACGCCACCCTCTCCCGCGCCGTGAACGAACACGGTCTGTACTACCCGCCGGACCCCTCCAGCTGGGAGATGTGCACGATCGGCGGGAACATCGGCACGGCCTCCGGCGGCCTGTGCTGTGTGAAGTACGGGGTGACGGCCGAGTACGTCCTCGGCCTCGACGTGGTGCTGGCCGACGGACGGCTCATGTCCACCGGCCGCCGTACGGCGAAGGGGGTCGCCGGGTACGACCTCACCCGCCTCTTCGTCGGATCCGAGGGCTCGCTCGGCATCGTCGTACGGGCGATCCTGGCGCTCAAGCCGCAGCCGCCCCAGCAGTTGGTGCTGGCGGCGGAGTTCGGATCGGCGCGCGCCGCCTGCGACGCCGTGGTCCGGATCATGGAGGGCGGGCACGTCCCCTCCCTCCTCGAACTCATGGACCGTACGACGGTCAAGGCCGTCAACGACCTGGCCCACATGGGGCTTCCGGAGACCACCGAGGCGCTCCTCCTCGCCGCCTTCGACACCCACGACCCGGCCGCCGACCTGGCCGCCGTCGGCGCCCTGTGCGAGGCCGCGGGCGCGACGCAGGTGGTCCCCGCGGAGGACGCGGCGGAATCCGAACTGCTCCTCCAGGCGCGGCGGTTGTCGCTCACCGCGCTCGAAGCGGTCAAGGGCACCACGATGATCGACGACGTGTGCGTGCCGCGCTCCCGGCTCGGCGACATGCTCGAAGGCATCGAGCGCGTCGCCGAGAAGTACTCCCTGACCATCGGTGTCTGCGCGCACGCGGGCGACGGCAACACCCACCCCACCGTCTGCTTCGACGCCGACGATCCCGACGAGTCGCGGCGCGCCCGCGAGTCCTTCGACGAGATCATGGCCCTCGGTCTGGAACTCGGCGGCACCATCACCGGCGAACACGGCGTCGGAGTCCTGAAGAAGGAGTGGCTGGCCCGCGAGCTCGGCCCGGTGGGCGTGGAGATGCAGCGCGGCATCAAGGCCGCCTTCGACCCCCTGGGCATCCTGAACCCGGGCAAGGTGCTCTAGGACACCTCCTCGGCCGTTCCCGTGGGCCGAGTGCGGTCGTCCCCGTCACCCCCGTCGCCTCCGTCCCCGCCCTGGTGAAGACGGTCCGGGAGGGCCAGTTCGTCCTCGCTCAGCCGCAGGGCGCCGGCGGCCACGTTGGCGGCCAGGTGGTCCGGGTCGCCCGTGCCGGGGATGGCCAGTACGTGCGGTCCGCGGTGCAACGTCCAGGCCAGCCGGACCTGCGCCGCGCTCACCCCGTGAGCCCGTGCGACGGCCCGCACCTCGGCGGCGTCGGCACCCCGCGCGCCCGCCGTGCGCCCGGCCCCGGCGATCGCGTAGAACGGGACGAACGCGACCCCCTGCTCGCCGCAGGTCCGCACGAACTCGTCCTGGTCCGGCCGTACGCCGATGCCGTACGGGTTCTGCACACAGACCACGGGCGCGATGGCCCGCGCCTCGGCGAGGTGTTCGGGGCGGACGTTGGACAGACCGAGGTGGCGGACGAGTCCCGCCGCGCGCAGCTCGGCAAGCGCGCCGAAGCGCTCGGCGATCGAGTCGGCTCCCACGATCCGCAGGTTCACCACGTCGAGATGGTCGCGGCCGAGCTGGCGCAGGTTCTCCTCGACCTGGCCGCGCAGCTGTTCGGGGGTGGCGTGCGGCAGCCAGGCGCCGGACGGGTCCCGGCCCGGACCGACCTTGGTGGTGATCACGAGGTCGTCCGGGTAGGGGGTCAGCGCCCGGTTGATCAGTTCGTTGGCGGAGCGCAGCGGCGAGAAGTAGAACGCGGCGGTGTCGATGTGGTTCACCCCGAGCTCGACCGCGCGGCGCAGCACGCCGATCGCCCGGTCGCGGTCGCGTGGTACGGCGTCGGCGGCGAGCGCCCGGCCGGTCTGGGGCAGCCGCATCGCACCGAAACCGATCCGGTGGACCTCCCGGTCGCCGAGCGTCCAACTCCCGGCCGAGGCGGCACGGATGGTCGCGGTGGCCGAAGTGGCGGAGGGGGGCGCAGCGACAGAGGAGGCCGAAGTGGCCGAGGTCGTCTTGACTGGTGTCGTGGTCATGCCCGGGATGCTCGCCCCGCCGTAGTCTGGCCGCCACAGATTCAGGCATCCATGAATCCACGGGGCGACCGAGGGGGTGGCCGTGTCGGCCGAACTGGCGTTCTCGGCGGGGGACCTGGCGCAGATGCGGTTCGCCGTCTCGCCGATGTGGGAGGTCGGCACCAGCTTCCGGCTGCTGCGCTCCGGCGGCGCGCACCCCGTGCACCGGCCCTGGGCCGAACAGGTACGCCCCCGGGTGCTGGCCGCCGGCCTCGACCGGGGCCTGCTCGCCGAGCTGATCCCGCCCACGGGCTATGTGCCCGACTTCCTCAACCCGGCTCCCGACGGACCCGCCCCCGCGCTCGCCACGGAACTGGCCGGGATCATGGCCGCGCCCCCCGCCCGGGTACGCCAGGACCTCGACCGCCTGGCACACGACCAGGGAGGGCTCGGCCCCAGGTCGCGGACGCTGTACGCCGATCCGGCCGCCCGCCTGCCCCGGCTCGCGGGGGAGGTCGAGACCTACTGGGAGCTGGCCCTCGCCCCCTACTGGGCGCGGATCCGCACCGTCCTGGACGCCGACGTCTTCCACCGGGCCCGGCAGGTCGCCGAGCAGGGCACCGGGCACCTGTTCAACGAGCTGCACCCGTTGGTGAGCTGGGACGACAGCGCGCGGCGGCTGTCGCGCAGACAGCGCCCGCTGTCCCGCGAGGCGGCGGGTGCCGGGCTGCTGCTGATTCCCTCGGCCTTCACCCACCCTGGCCCGCTGACCCGGGTGACACCCCCGGAGCCGCCCCAACTGGCCTATCCGGCGCGGGGCGTCGGCACCCTGTGGGAACCCCGGCCGCTCGCCGGGACCGCTGCCCTCGCCGCCGTACTCGGCCGCTCGCGGACCCTGCTGCTGACCGAACTGGAGACCCCGGCCTCCACCACCGAGCTGGCCCACCGCACGGGGCTCTCGCCGGCCGGGGTGTCCCAGAACCTGACCGCACTGCGCGACGCGGGCCTGGTCAGCGCGCACCGGGCCGGTCGCTCGGTGCTGTACGCGCGCACATCGGTCGCGGAGACCCTGCTGGCCGCGGCCCGCCCGTAGGACCGCTTCCCGCGGGGCCACTACCGCGGCCGGTATCGGGAACAGGGGCGCGAACGGGTTCACTCGCCCTCCTTCGACTCGTCCGACGGCCACGGGTCGCGCAGCCACAGTTCGTCGTGACAGCCCGGGGTCGGGGCCAGCAACTCGGCGAGGCCCTCGTCGAGGCCGAGCCGATCGGCCTCGAAGCCCGGCGGGACCGCCCGCAGGGTGCGCTCCAGCCAGGCGGACACCCGCGCGGTGGGCGCCTCGAGGAGGGCGTCCCCGTCCGGGGAGCTGAGCGCCATCAGGACGACGCTGCGGCCCTCGACCTTCGTCGGCCACACCCGTACGTCGCCGTGCCCGCACGGCCTGAACACCCCCTCGACGAGCAGTTCACGGGCGAAGGTCCAGCCGACGGGATGGTCGGAGCCGATGTGGAAGGTGATGTGGACGGCGTACGGGTCGTCGGAGCGGTAGGTGAGCCGGGCCGGTACGGCGACGCTGCGTTCGGGCGACAGGACGAGGTTGAGCTCGAGTTCGCTTTCCACCACGGTGTGCATGTCGATGCGCTTCCTTTCGGGTACGGGGCCCCAGGGCGGGCCCGTACGAGTGGAGAGCGCGATCACGCGGAACCATTACGCGGGTTCGAAGAAGCTTTTTGGCGGGCGTTCCGAGACCGTGTTCCGGGCGGCGACCGCTTTGTGGCGGAACCTTGCCCGAAAGAGGTGGGTACGGCGGGAGCGCCGCTGACAGGCGCGCCCGTCTGATAGATGTGGAACCCCCAAAAACCCCCGAGCAGATACGGGACGACGGACATGAGCGCCCCAACCCCGGCCCCCGGTGACGACCGGCCCCGTGAAGGGTATTACCCGGACCCCTCCATTCCTGGATATGTCCGGTACTGGAACGGTGCCTCCTGGGTACCGGGTACGAGCCGTCCCGCGCCCTCCGACGGCGTACCGCTCACGCCGCCGTCCGGTGCCCGGCCGACGGCCTCCGTTCCCGCGCCCGCTCCGGCCCCCGCCGAGGAGACCGGACCGCACTTCTTCGACGAGGACCCGCGCCCCGCCGCCGGGCCGCGCCGGGTGACCCCGGCCGAGGCACAGCACGGCAACAGGCCCGAGCCCGCGGCCGCGTGGGGCGCCGACCGCTCCCAGCAGTCCGGCTTCGGCGGCGAGCAGGAACGCCGGGTGTCCTGGGGCGCGCCCCCGACGGCCGACCCGCGGCTGGCGCGCGCGGTCGAACCGGGCGACGCGGCCGTCCAGCCGGACGGTGAGTCGGCCCGCGCCGACGGCACGGCGACGATCCCGCCCGCGGACCGGGGCGGCGCCGCGCAACCCCCCGCGTCCGGCGGCACCGTGCTGTTCCGTCGCCCGACGGGACCGGCAGGGGCCACCGGCACCGAGGGCGCGGCCGCGGCCCCGGCGAGCGGCGCGCAGTTCGCCGGCACCGGTCACCCCGACGGCGCCGCGGAACCCGCCCCTTCCGAGGGCACCATGATCTTCCGCCCGTCCGCCCCGCGCACGGGGCCGCAGCGCGGGGCGCAGGCCGGGGGCACGGCTCCGGCCACCGGCGCACCGGGGGCGGACACGCCCGCGGCGGACGGCCCGGCGGGGGCCGGGGGAGGCTTCGGCGCCGGGCAGGCCGCCCAGGCCGCGGCGGAGGCGGCGGCCCAGTCGGCCCAGTCCGCCGCCGCGCGGCAGCCGGCCACCCCCGCACCCTCCACGCCCTCCAGCCCCTCCGCTCCCTCCGTGCCCCAGCAGTCCACCGGCCCCACCGCCACGCCCCTCACCAGTGGCCCCGGTGGGGGACAGCCGTCCTGGGCCCAGCAGGTGCACCGGCTCGCGGGTGACCCGGGCGCCGACGGGCAGCCCGTCGTGCCGTGGAAGCCGCCGGTGGACGACGTGTTCCAGGCCGCCGCCCGCAGACAGTCCGAGGCGCGCCCGGCGAGCCTCGGCAGGCGGCTGCTGGCCCGGATCGTGGACACCGCGGTCCTGGCGACCGTCACCGCCGTGGCCGCCGTACCGCTGGGCACCAAGGCGATCGACCACATCAACGAGAAGGTCGACGCGGCCAAGCGGTCCGGCCAGACCGTCACGGTGTGGCTGCTCGACGGCACGACCACGGGCTACCTCGGGATCGTCCTGGCCGTCCTGCTCCTCTTCGGCGTCCTCTACGACGCGCTGCCGACCGCCAAGTGGGGCCGCACCCTCGGCAAGAAGGTGTGCGGCATCGAGGTCCGGGACATCGAGGGCCACGAACCGCCGTCCTTCGGGCGGGCCCTGCGCCGCTGGCTCGTGTACGCGGTCCCCGGCGTCCTCGTCATCGGTGTCGTCGGCGTCCTGTGGTGCCTGTTCGACAGGCCCTGGCGCCAGTGCTGGCACGACAAGGCGGCCCACACCTTCGTGGCCGCCTAGGCCCTGTCCGTGGTGGCCTGACTCCCCGCGCGGCGGCGCGGCCGCCGGGAGTCCGGTCCCCCGGACGGCCGCTCGCCGGATGCGCGGTGGCGGGGTTCGCGGTCGACTCGGGCCATGAGCAGCGAACCGCCGCCCCCGGGTTCGGGTCAGCCACCGGACGAGGATCCGTTCAAGAAGCAGCCCCCGCCCGCCGAGGGCGGCGGCTCCCCCTACGACGGCTCCTCGCCGCCCACACCGCCCCAGGGCTCCCCGTACGACTCCCCGTACGGCGACCAGCCGCCCCCGCACGGCGGCGGCGACCCGTACGGCCCCGGCGGCCCCTACGGCGGCGACCCGCTGGCCGGCATGCCCCCGCTCGCCGACAGCGGCAAACGCACGGTGGCGAGGCTCATCGACATGATCCTCGTGGGAATCGTGGTCTGGTTGCTGACCTTGGCGTTCGGGGTCGAGGAGTACACACTGAACGCGGACAGGATGGAGTACAGCAGGGGTTTCGGGCAGGCCCTGATCGCCGCGGTGCTCTACACCGGCTACGACACCATCATGATCAGCAGGTCGGGGCAGACCCTCGGCAAGAAGCTGTTCAACCTGAGGGTGGCCAACCTCGACAACGGCGCCACGCCCTCCGTGCAGACCACGCTGGTCCGCTCGCTGGTGCTGTGGATCCCGTTCGCATTCTGCTGCGCGTGCATCTGGACCGCGATCGCGGGCGGTTGGAGCTACTTCGACAAGCCCTACAAGCAGGGCCTGCACGACAAGGCGGCCAAGACGGTGGTGGTCAGCACGGGCTGACATACGCGATCAGCCGCACTCCGCGAGGAGACGGCTGATCGGGAGAGCGGCGGGTTCGTGGAATCACGGGCCCGCCGGTTCGCGTACGGCAGAGACTGATGCCGCCGACACGGACGACACGGACGCGGCGACGGACGCGGTCTCGCGCTGTGCGGGCACCCGCTCCTGAACGGGGGCCGGCGCGGGAGCCGGTACGGCGGCCACGGAGCCGGAACGCACGCGCTTCGGCAGCGGAACCGTTACGGCGACGAGCAGTCCGAGAGCGAGTGCCGAGAGGGTGATCACCGCGATCCCCAGGCCCGAACTCGTCTGAGACAGCAGCAGCATGGCGAGGGTCGAGAAGATCACGGTGCAGGAACCGTAGGCGAGCTGTGCGGCGGTCGGACGAGGCATGGCGATTCCTCGGGGTGGGGGTACTCCCCCCGTGCCTCTCGCGATGGGGGAGGATGCGGACAACAACGGGACCGGACGGCGACCGGGACGATCGACCACGGGAGTGGGGCCGCCGGTCCGGGTGGGGCTGCGAATCGTGGGACGACAACGGTGTCGACTTGCCAATCCGTTGACATTCCAACGTTCCGCCAATCGACTCTATTCGCCTGCATGCCCGAGTGGAACGTCCGGTAAGCGTGACCTTACCCACGGTGCCGGAGCACAGGGGGCGCACGGAGTCATCGCGTCCACCAAGTGGACGGACGGACGCGCCCGTTGAGGGGGCTGATCCCGGTTCGGATACCGAACTGCTGCTCCGCATAGTGCAGTTGCCAGGTTCAAGTCAAGATCTGTCTTTTCTTTGGTAACTCCGGTCAAATGTCGTCACTTGACACGCGTATACGCGCGCGGACCTCCATCACCCCGGGATCCCCCCATCCGCGCGAACGGACGCAGGGGAGGACTTCAAGTGACCAGCAGACCATGGACGTTCAGAGCGGCCGCGGTGGGTGTCGCCCTCGCGGCGGCCACCGCCACGTTCTCGACGTTCGCCGTTGCGCAGGCAGATGATGCCGCATCGGCGGCGGCCTCGGCGAGCGCGAACCGCCACGAGCCCCAGCCGGCCGGCAACGAGGCCGAACACGACCTCGACGGCCCGCTCAGCAAGACCCAGGAAGCACAGCGCGAAGAGGCCCTGAACCAGGTCATATCCGGTGACGCGAAGGTCCAGGACCGGAACGGTTCGCAGGTCGTCAAGCTCAAGGGCAAGAACAAGTACGTCGAGCTCGGCCGCGAGAAGACCGACAAGATCTTCACGATCCTGGTCGAGTTCGGCGACCAGGTCGACAGCCGCTACGGCGGCACCGTGGGCCCGCTGCACAACCAGATAGCCCAGCCCGACCGCACCCAGGACAACAGCACGGCCTGGCAGGCGGACTACAACCAGGCGCACTTCCAGGACCTCTACTTCGGCACCGGCAAGAACACCGAGTCGCTGAAGAAGTACTACGAGAAGCAGTCCTCGGGCCGCTACTCGGTCGACGGCGAGGTCACCGACTGGGTCAAGGTCCCCTACAACGAGGCCCGTTACGGCTCCAACAAGGCGTCCACCGGCGCCTGGTACGCGGTCCAGGACGGTGTCACCGCCTGGGTCGCCGACCAGAAGGCGGCCGGCAGGTCCGACGCGGACATCAAGGCGGACCTGGCCAAGTACGACCAGTGGGACCGCTACGACTACGACGGCGACGGCAACTTCAACGAGCCCGACGGCTACATCGACCACTTCCAGATCGTGCACGCCGGTGAGGACGAGTCCGCGGGCGGCGGCGTGCAGGGCGAGGACGCGATCTGGGCGCACCGCTGGTACGCGTTCGGCACCGACGCGGGCGCCACGGGTCCGGCCGGCAACAAGCTCGGCGGCGCCGCGATCGGCGACACCGGCATCTGGGTCGGCGACTACACCATCCAGCCGGAGAACGGCGGACTCGGCGTCTACGCGCACGAGTACGGCCACGACCTCGGTCTGCCGGACGAGTACGACACCACCAACTCGGCCGAGAACTCCACGGGTTTCTGGACCCTGATGTCCTCCGGTTCCTGGCTCGGCACCGGCAAGAACGCCATCGGCGACCTGCCCGGTGACATGAACTCCTGGGACAAGCTGCAGCTCGGCTGGCTGAACTACGACACGGCCAAGGCCGCGACGAAGTCGAAGCACAAGCTGGGTGTCGCCGAGTACAACACCAAGAACAAGCAGGCCCTGGTGGTCTCGCTGCCGGACAAGGCGGTCACCACCGAGATCGTCGCCCCGGCGCAGGGCTCGACCCAGTGGTGGAGCGGCAGCGGCAACGACCTCAAGAACACGCTGACGCGTTCCGTCGACCTCACCGGCAAGTCGTCGGCCGCCCTCACGCTCGACGGCTGGTACGACATCGAGGCCGACTTCGACTACCTCTACACCGAGGTCTCCACCGACGGCGGCGCCAACTGGACCGCGCTCGACGGCACGGTGGACGGGCAGCCGATCCCGCGCGACGGCAGTGGCAAGCCCGCGCTGACCGGCACGGTGGACGCGTACAAGAAGCTGTCGTTCCCGCTCGACGCCTACGCGGGCCAGAAGATCGACCTGCGTTTCCGCTACCAGAGCGACGGTGGCGTGGCGTTGAAGGGCTTCACGGCCGACGAGATCTCCGTGACCGCGGACGGTTCGGCGCTCTTCTCGGACAACGCCGAGACCGCGGACGCCGCGTGGACCGCCGCCGGCTTCTCCCGCGTCGGCGCGTCCTTCACCGACGACTACCCGCAGTACTACATCGCGGAGAACCGTCAGTACGTCTCGTACGACAAGACCCTCAAGACCGGTCCGTACAACTTCGGCTTCTCGAAGACGCGTCCGTCCTGGGTCGAGCACTACCCGTACCAGAACGGCCTGTTGATCTGGAAGTGGGACACCTCGCAGAAGGACAACAACGTCAGCGCGCACGCGGGCTCCGGGCTGATCCTGCCGGTCGACTCGCACTCCACCGCGCTGAAGTGGTCCGACGGAACGCTGATGCGCAGCCGGATCCAGTCGTACGACTCGCCGTTCAGCCTGTACCGCACGGACGGTCTGACGCTGCACAACGCGGACGTCGCGACGAAGATCCCGTCGAAGCCGGGGGTGCCGGTCTTCAACGACCACACCAGCACCTACTACGACACGACGGCCCCGACCGCGGGTGTCAACATCACTGACACCAACACCAAGATCAAGATCGTCAAGGAGGCCCGTGACGGGTCGACGATCTCGCTCGAAGTGGGCCCCGCGGTGAAGTAACCGGTATTTCCGCAGGTCAGAAGCATATCGGCGGCGACCCCCTGGCGGGTTGCCGCCGATCGTGTTTAGGTGCGTCCTGTGGATTTCTTATTGACACCGGTGCGCACGGGGGTGTGACTGCATGGCCGCAGGAGGTTTTTGCAAGCTGCCGAACGGCAGCGTGGTTGTGGCGCTGAATCTGCCCAGCCCGGCGGGCCCGGGCCCCGGCTGCGTGCGCTTTCTGGTCCTGGCCCAGAACCGCGCCCGCGCCCTGACGCGCCTGCGCAACCTCGGCCTGCGCGCGGTCTACCTCCGTGGGAACGCGGCCCCGCCCACCCCCGACGAGATCACCGCCGTCCTGCACCACCCCGACGGCCTCATATGGCGCACCACCCCGGAGAGCGGCGTCCAGGGCCCCGACCTCACCCAGGAACTGTGGCGCCCGTTCAAATCCCTCCTGAGACGCCCGGCACCCCAGGCATGACCGGCGACGGCTCGGCGGCACGGACGTAGGCACCCGGCGCCCGCGCCGGGGCTGTCCACCTGCCGACGGGCGGCCCGGCAGCGAGGTCGGTCAGGACGGCTAGACGACCGGCTTTCCTGTCAGGTCCACGCCTGCTGCCCGGAGTTCTTCGAGGGCGCGGTCCGTGGTTTCCTCGGAGACTCCGGCCGTGAGGTCCAGGAGGACCTGGGTGCGGAAGCCGCTGCGGACGGAGTCCAGGGCGGTGGCGCGTACACAGTGGTCGGTGGCGATGCCGACCACGTCCACCTCGTCGATCTCGCGGGCGCGCAGCCAGTCACCCAGCGCGACCCCGTTCTCGTCGGCGCCCTCGAAACCGCTGTAGGCCGCCGCGTACGCGCCCTTGTCGAAGACGGCGTCGACCGCGCCGGAGGCGACCGCCGGAGCGAAGTTCGGGTGGAACCCGACCCCCTCCGTGCCGGCCACACAGTGCGCGGGCCAGGAGTGGACGAAGTCGGGGTTGTCGGCGAAGTGGCCACCGGGAGCGATGTGGAGGTCACGCGTGGCGACGACATGCCGGTAGCCGGCGGGCGCCTGCCCGATCAGCTCCGTGATGGCGGCGGCCACATCGGCGCCTCCGGCCACCGCGAGGCTGCCCCCCTCGCAGAAGTCGTTCTGCACGTCTACGACGATCAAGGCGCGGCGCATGGTCGGTGTCCTTCGACGGTGTCGACTATGGGATCGGGGAATGTGACAGGGGGTGTGCGGGACCGGCCTGTGGAGCCGAGCCTAGAGACTTCACGTGCGGCGCGGGAGGGGGCAATCGGTTACGGCCTGTCGCGGCGGCCGGTGCGGTGTGCGTGTTGCCGTTGCATTCCCGCTGACCGCCCGTTCATTCGTGTTTCCCCAAGGGTGGCCGGAGCCGGCCGGAGCGCCGCCCGCGCGCGCTCCGGCGCACCCCGCGCACACCGCGGGGGTCGTATCAGATGTACTCCGTCGGAATGACCGGTTCCCCGCGCGAGAGCTGTGTCGCCGACAACGGCAGGTTGGCGAGGGAGGCCGCGTGCCGGTCGCGTACGGCGTCGAGGGGCTCGCGGGAGAGGACCTGCCCGCCCTTGACCAGCTCCACCAGCAGTTGTCGGTCGGCGAGCGCCACGGGGACCGCCCCGGTGCCGATCACCTCGGCCTCGGCGACCCCCCGCTCGTCGAGCCGGCGCGCGGCCCACTTGCGCCCGCCGATCGAGGTCTTGCCGCCGGTGGACCTCTTGGCCACGGCCTCCAGCGGAGCCTTCGGGTCCGCCGACTCGGCGCGGGCGACCAGCTTGTAGACCATCGAGCAGGTGGGATGGCCGGAACCCGTCACCAACTGCGTACCGACGCCGTACGCGTCCACGGGCGCCGCCGCCAGCGAGGCGATCGCGTACTCGTCCAGGTCCGAGGTCACGATGATGCGCGTGTCCCTCGCGCCCAGCTCGTCCAGCTGCTGCCGCACCCGGTGCGCGACCAGCAGCAGGTCCCCGGAGTCGATCCGTACGGCACCGAGCTCCGGCCCGGCGACCTCGACCGCCATCCGTACCGCCTCCGCGACGTCGTACGTGTCCACGAGCAGCGTCGTCCCCCGGCCCAGCGAGTTCACCTGGGCCTGGAAGGCGTCCCGCTCCCGGTCGTGCAGGAGGGTGAAGGCGTGTGCGGAGGTGCCGACGGTCGGGATGCCGTAGCGGAAGCCCGCCGCCAGGTCGGAGGTGGTCGCGAAGCCCCCGACGTACGCGGCCCGCGCCGCCGCCACCGCGGCCAGCTCGTGCGTCCGCCGGGCGCCCATCTCGATCAGCGGCCGGCCCCCGGCGGCGGAGGCCATCCGGGACGCGGCGGCCGCGATCGCCGAGTCGTGGTTGAGGATGGAGAGGATCACCGTCTCCAGGAGCACGCACTCCGCGAAGGACCCCTCGACCCGCAGGATCGGCGAGCCCGGGAAGTACACCTCGCCCTCGGGATAGCCCCAGATGTCCCCGCCGAAGCGATACGAGGCGAGCCACTCCAGGGTCGGCTCGTCCACGATGGCGTTCTCGCGCAGGAAGCCGAGGACGTCGGCGTCGAAGCGGAAGTTCTCGACGGCGTCGAGAACCCGCCCGGTGCCGGCCACGACGCCGTAGCGCCGCCCCTCCGGCAGCCGCCGCGTGAAGACCTCGAAGACCGAGCGTCGCTCGGCGGTCCCCGCGGCCAGTGCGGCCTGCAGCATCGTCAGCTCGTACTGGTCCGTGAAGAGCGCCGTCGAGGGAACGTCCACCGGCAGCCCAAGGTCCGCTGTGTTCATAAGCCTGGATGGTACCCCCATCTCGTCACTCTGACGATTTATGGCGGCCGTTGTATTCCGGTTGTATCCCGTTGTATTCCGGGGGTCCATTTGTGCGGGCCCCCCTCTCTGGTGGCAGCATGGGCCGTGTGACCGCTCCCGCACCCCTAGAGATCGAAAAGACCGAGTCGGCGGAGGAGGTCTTCGCCGTACCCGAGCCCGACGTCCCCTGGGTCACCATCGTGCACAACGACCCGGTCAACCTCATGAGCTATGTGACGTATGTCTTCCAGTCGTACTTCGGCTACACCAAGGACAAGGCCACCAAGCTCATGCTCGACGTCCATCACAAGGGCCGGGCGGTCGTCTCCAGCGGCACGCGCGAGGAGATGGAGCGCGACGTACAGGCCATGCACGGCTACGGTCTGTGGGCCACCCTTCAGCAGGACCGGAAGTAGCGGGGCCGGAAGTCGTCGGACCGGCGGCCGTCGGACCGGCAGCAGCCCGAGCCCTCCCTGTAAACCGCGAGCAGGACCGGAAGTAGCGAACTCACTCCATGCCAGGACACTTCGAACCGCTCCCCGGCGGCGGCGCGGCCGTCGCGCTCGACGAGGTCGAGATCTCCATCATCCGCTCCCTCGCCGTACAGCTCCTGGAGCTCATCGGGCCCGGCCCCGCGGAGAACGCCCCCGACGACCCGCTCGCCGAACTGTTCGCGGAGGGCCCCAGCGAGCCGCCCTCCGACCCCGTGCTCCAGCGACTCTTCCCGGACGCCTACAGCGGCCCCGACGTCGAGGCGTCCTCGCCGGAACAGGCGGAGGAGCAGCGGGCGTACTCCTCCGAGTTCCGCCGCTTCACCGAGAACGACCTGCGCGCCGGCAAGCGCGAGAACGCCCTCGCGGTGATCCGCTCGCTGGACGCCCTCACCACGGCGGGCGACGGCGGCGCGGTCCTCAAACTCTCCCCCGGGGAGTCCGAGCAGTGGCTGCGCGCCCTCAACGACCTGCGCCTGGCGATCGGGGCCCGGCTCGACGTCGTCGACGAGGAGGACACCGACCTCCTCTACCGCCTTCCGGACGAGGACCCGCGCAAGCCGATGGTGATGGCGTACCTGTGGCTGGGCGGTCTCCAGGAGACGCTCGTCGAGACGCTGATGTCCTGATCGTCGATGTCCTGACCGTCCGTCGAGATGCCCCGATCGGACGCCGCGACGCCCTGATGGGGTGCCGAGCGGGGAAACGGTCGTATGCCCTGATCAGGGGTTGGTTCAGGGTTCAATCGGTGTTCGCTCAGAGGACGCTCAGATCCGGATAACGATCCCGTCACCGTAGTGGCCTGCTATGTACAGGTGAGTTCTGTTTGTCCGCTTCTCCCTGTGGCATGCCTTACATCACCCGCAGGCTGCCCATGTTGCGGCCGTGATAAATCTTCACGACCGCCCGACAGGACACCACCCATGTCCGGTCGGGTGCGCCACCGAGCCGGCGACCGCCGGCCAGGCACAGCTCCATCACATCCGGGGGGATCGGAACCCGATCCGAAGCCAAGTGACTGGCTCGGACCGGCATGGAGAAAGGCGCACCACACATGACCTCATCGCAGGTCGACAAGACCGACGAGCCGCGTTTCGGCAGTGAGGCCGTGGGCGGCGACGCCCCCGAAGAGGGGTACGAGCGCGGGCTCGGCAGTCGCCAGGTCCAGATGATCGCGATCGGCGGCGCCATCGGCGTCGGCCTCTTCCTGGGCGCCGGGGCGAACATCGCCAAGGCGGGGCCCAGCCTCATCTTCATGTACGCCCTCGCGGGCGTGATCATCTTCTTCATCATGCGGGCGCTCGGCGAGCTGCTCCTGTACCGCCCGGTCTCGGGCTCCTTCGCGGAGTACTCCCGCGAGTTCCTCGGCCCGTTCTTCGGCTACTTCACCGGCTGGACGTACTGGCTGATGTGGGTGGTCACCGGCATGGCGGAACTCACCGCCGCCGCGATCTACGTCCACTACTGGTTCCCGTCCATCCCCCAATGGGTGACGGCGCTGGTCTTCCTGATCGTCCTCTTCGTGGCGAACCTGATCTCGGTGAAGCTCTTCGGAGAGATCGAGTTCTGGTTCTCGATGGTCAAGGTCACCGCCCTGATCGGCATGATCGTGATCGGCCTCGGCGTCCTCACCTTCGGCTTCAGCTCGGCCGGTGACACGGCCTCCGTCGCCAACCTCTGGCAGTTCGACGGCTTCTTCCCCAAGGGCATCGGCTCGTCCCTGATGACCCTCCAGGGCGTCATGTTCGCCTACCTCGCCGTCGAACTCGTGGGCGTCACGGCGGGCGAGTCCGAGGACCCGGAGAAGACCCTCCCCAAGGCGATCAACACCCTCCCCTGGCGCATCGCGCTCTTCTACGTCGGCGCGCTCACGGTCATCCTCTGCGTCGTGAAGTGGACGGAGTTCGCCCCGGGCGTCAGCCCCTTCGTCGAGGCCTTCGCGAAGATCGGCATCCCGGCCGGCGCCGGCATCGTCAACTTCGTGGTCCTGACCGCCGCCCTGTCCTCCTGCAACTCCGGCATGTACTCCACGGGCCGCATGCTGCGCACCCTGGCGGACAACGGCGAGGCCCCCAAGGTCTTCAGCAGGCTCTCCTCGACCAAGACCCCGGCGCTCGGCATCACCGTCTCCATGCTCTTCATGGGCATCGGCGTGATCCTGAACTACGTCGTCCCGGAGAAGGCCTTCGGCTACGTCACCTCCGTGGCCACCGCCGCCGGCATCTGGACCTGGCTGATGATCCTGGTCAGCCACATCCTCTACCGCCGCGCGGTCGACGCCGGACGCCTGCCCGCCTCCTCCTTCCCGGCCCCGGGCGGAGCGAAGTGCAGCTGGATCGCGGTCGTCTTCCTGCTGTTCGTCACGGGCCTCATCGCCTACGACGCCGACTCGCGCGTCTGTCTGTACGTGATGGCCGGCTGGGCCGCGGCCCTGGCCATCGGCTGGTGGGTGCTCAAGGCACGCAACCCCCAGGTCACCGAGCGCCGCGAGCCGGAGTTCGAGAAGGTCGGCTGACCTTCCCGGTTCGGCACGGCCGACCTTCCCGGTTCAGCATGTGGGCCGCCCCGTACCACGCCTCGGTACAGGGCGGCCCTTCTGCTTATCCTGACCGACATGCTGACCATCACCCAGGCCCTCGTCGACCAGATCGTCGCGCACGCGCGCCAGGACCACCCCGACGAGGCGTGCGGCGTCGTCGCGGGTCCGGCGGGCTCGGGCCGCCCCGAGCGCTTCATCCCGATGCTCAACGCCGCCCGCTCGCCCACGTTCTACGAGTTCGACTCCGGCGACCTGCTGAAGCTGTACCGCGAGATGGACGACCGCGACGAGGAGCCGGTGATCATCTACCACTCCCACACGGCGACCGAGGCGTACCCCTCCCGCACCGACATCTCGTACGCCAACGAGCCCGGCGCGCACTACGTCCTCGTCTCGACGGCGGACGCGGACGACGCGGGTCCCTTCCAGTTCCGCTCGTACCGGATCGTCGAGGGAGAGGTGACGGAGGAGGAGGTCACGGTCGTGGACGCGTACTGACGCCGCCCCGACGCCACTCCGTTCCTTTGCTCCGGCACCGCTCCGATCCTGCTCCGGCACCGCTCCGATCCCGGACTTCGGGCAGAATTCATCCACCATCTGAGATCACACTCCGGGACCCGGACCGGGAATCGATACGATGAGCCCATGGTTTCCCAGGACGTGAGCGACAAGACGCCGGGCATGCTGCTCGTGGCGCGGCTGCACGTCGACCTGTGCAGGCTGCAGAGCGCCATCTGTTCGCGCTGAACCCTGCCGCCGTACGGCCGTGAGCCACGGCTCCGCGGGGCCGCCACCGGCGTCCCCCTGCCCTTCCCGCGCCGCCGCGCGCCCACCGACCTGACTCTTCCTTCCGACAGGAGCCCGCAACCATGGCCATCGAGGTCCGCATCCCCACCATCCTCCGCACCTACACCGGCGGCGAGAAGGCCGTCGAGGGCGGCGGCGCGACCCTCGCCGAGCTCTTCGCCGACCTCGAGACCCGGCACGCGGGCATCCAGGCCCGGATCGTCGACGAGGGCCAGCTGCGCCGCTTCGTCAACGTGTACCTGAACGACGAGGACGTCCGCTTTCTCGACGGCATCAACACCAAGCTCACCGACGGCGACAACGTGACGATCCTGCCGGCCGTGGCCGGCGGCATGGTCTGATCGGCTGCTGATCGCTGATGCGCTACGACTCCCCGCTCGACGCGGTGGGCAACACCCCTCTGGTGCGCCTGCCACGCCTTTCGCCGTCCACCGACGTCCGGATCTGGGCGAAGCTGGAGGACCGCAACCCGACGGGCTCGGTCAAGGACCGCCCGGCCCTCCACATGGTCGAACAGGCGGAGAAGGACGGCCGGTTGACGCCGGGCTGCACGATCCTGGAGCCGACGAGCGGGAACACCGGCATCTCGCTGGCCATGGCGGCGAAGCTCAAGGGCTACCGCATGGTGTGCGTGATGCCGGAGAACACCTCTCAGGAGCGGCGGGACCTGCTGGCCATGTGGGGCGCGGAGATCATCTCCAGCCCCGCGGCCGGCGGCTCCAACACCGCCGTGCGCGTCGCGAAGGAACTGTCGGCCGAGCACCCCGAATGGGTGATGCTCTACCAGTACGGGAACCCCGACAACGCGGGCGCCCACTACGCGACGACAGGCCCCGAAATCCTGGCGGACCTCCCCTCCATCACGCACTTCGTCGCCGGCCTCGGCACGACGGGCACTCTGATGGGCGTCGGCCGCTACCTCCGGGAGAACAAGCCGGACGTGAAGATCGTCGCTGCGGAGCCGCGCTACGACGACCTGGTGTACGGCCTGCGCAACCTGGACGAGGGGTTCGTTCCCGAGCTGTACGACGCGTCGGTCCTCACCTCCCGCTTCTCGGTCGGCTCCGCCGACGCGGTCACCCGCACCCGTGAGCTCCTCCAGCAGGAGGGCATCTTCGCGGGCGTCTCCACCGGGGCCGCGCTGCACGCCGCGATCGGCGTCGGCAAGAAGGCGCTCGCCGCCGGGGAGTCCGCCGACATCGTCTTCGTCGTCGCCGACGGCGGCTGGAAGTACCTGTCGACGGGCGTCTACACCGCCGCGACCACAGAAGAAGCCATCAAAACCCTCCAGGGCCAGCTCTGGGCGTAGGCGGCACGGGCGGCGGCCCGGAAGTTCCTCGCCCCCGCCGCCCCTACCCGTCCCATCCCTGGGGGCTCCGCCCCCAGACCCCCGTATCGGCCTGAACGGCCTCGTCCTCAAACGCCGGACGGGCTGAAGGCGCGGGGCGAAGCCCCGTCCTAGGGGCGCGGGGAACTGCGCGACCAGCCCCCACCGGCCCGCAGCCGAAAGACCACCCGGCCTCAGCCGGCCAGGTAGCGGACCTGGTCCCACAGGACCGGATCCACCACCCCCACCCGCCGCCGGAACTCCCACAAGGGCACCTCGCGCAGCTCGTCCGTCTCCAGGAAGCTCGCCCGCCCATGGGCATCGCCGACGGCACCCGGCGGCAACGGAATCACCCCGGCCCGCTCGTCGTGGTACTTGCTCGTGATCTTCGCGACGGTCACCCGTTCGCCCCGTACGGCCAGCACCAGACACGGCCGGTCCTTCTCCCCGGGCCCGTCCTCGTAGGGAACCTTCGCCCACCAGATCTCCGCCGGCCGCGGCCGAGGCACCCGGGGACGGGGCCGCTTCCGCCCCCCGGCCGGCGGCCGCCCGGGCGGCCGAGTCCGACCGGCGGCCCGGCCCGGGCGGCGCTCCCGGCGTCCACGGCGCCCCCAGCCGTCCACCAGCGTCGCGACCAGCGCGAGCAGCACCACGGCCGCCAACGCGAGCCACCAGGACGTGTCCATACCAAAGAAGGTACCGGCGCGCACTCCGCCCCGCCCCCCGCCCGCGGAACCGAGGCATCCGACCTCCGGTCGACCATCCATCCGAACCGGTGACACCACAGGTGAGTTCGCCCACAACAGCCCCTGGTGGAGGAGCGACCCGCCCTTTTGCGCCTTACGCTCGACGGACCGCACGACCCCCGTTCCCGTATCTGCACCCGAGTACCTGCACCCCGCATCTACTCTCTGCACTTCCTGTCAGCGCGGAGGTTCCAGCTCTTATGAAGCTCACCGTCGTCGGCTGCTCGGGGTCGTTCCCGTCCGCGGAATCGGCCTGCTCGAGCTACCTCGTCGAGGCCGACGGCTTCAGGCTGCTTCTCGACATGGGCAATGGTGCCCTTGGCGAGCTGCAGCGCCACTGCGGTCTCTACGACCTCGACGCGATCTTCCTCAGCCATCTGCACGCCGACCACTGCATCGACATGTGCGCGTACTTCGTCGCGCGTTACTACCGCCACGACGGCGGCCGCTGCGACCCGCTCCCCGTCTACGGACCCGAGGGCACGGAACAGCGACTGACCACCGCGTACGCGGACACTCCCACCGCCTCCTCGATGAGCGAGGTCTTCGACTTCCACACCGTCAAACCGGCCACGTTCGAGATCGGCCCGTTCACCGTGCACACGGAGCGGGTGCGCCACCCCGTGGAGGCGTACGCCATCCGCATCGAACACGGAGGGAAGTCACTGACGTACTCCGGGGACACCGGCGTCACCGACGCGCTGGACGAACTCGCCCGGGACACCGACCTGTTCCTCTGCGAGGCCGCGTTCACGCACGGCAAGGAGAAGATCCCCGACCTTCACCTCAACGGCCGCGAGGCGGGCGAGAGCGCCGACCGTGCCGGCGCCCGTCGCCTGCTGCTCACCCACATCCCGCCGTGGACGGACCCCGCGGTCAACCTCGCCGACGCACGCGAGGTCTTCGACGGTCCGGTGGAACTGGCGGTGCCGAGGGTGACGTACGAGATCTAGATCCTGGGGGACGCGGTCCGTACCGGCGGCCCCAGGATCGGTCCGGGCATCGGACAACGGTCAGTCGTGGACCGTCATCCCGAAGCCGCCGTCGAGGCGTATCGACTCCATCAGCATGAAGGCGTTGCTCTCGGTGAAGACGTCGGCGGCGGCGAGGGTCCCGGTGTACTTGGTCACGACCGGGCGTGAGGCGACCGCGATCACCTCGTCGAGGTAGGTCTTCACCGCGGCCCAGGTGTTGTTGCCGTACTTGACGAAGTACGGCGTCGCGTCGACCGTCGTGAGTGCGCGGCGGACCTCCGCGTCGAGGTCGTCCATGTAGGCCTGGTGGATCTTGAGGTCGTGCCGCGTCCCCAGCCGGCCGAGGTGGCCTCCGATGAAGGTGGTCCACGGGTACTTCAGGGCCTTGGCCGGCGCCAGCAGCGAGCCCGGGATGTCCTCGTTGATGTTGAGGTTCGCGAACGGCACCCAGCCGGGCAGGGCGATGTCCACGAGCATCAGCGTGTCGTGGTCGGGCAGGTGGATGTAGATGTTGTCCGGGGTGTGGTTGGCGCCGTGCCATGCGAGTTCGATGCGCTCGCCGCCGATGTGGAGCACCCGGTGGTCGTCGAAGGTCTCCTCGGGGGCCGGCTTGTTGGGGTCGTTGTCCCGTATGAGCAGTCTGCGGGTCTCGGAGTGCCCGATCCGGGTCACCCGTCGGCCGAAGATGCCCGACCCGCCCGCGTGGTCGGAGTGGTGGTGCGAATAGATCAGGTGCGTGACCTTGTTGGTCAGCCCGCTGGGCTTGGTCACGTCGTCGATCGCGCGCTGGATGTTGTGGCCGAGCGACGGTGGCGCGTCGAGGAGCACCACGCCGTCGCGGGTGGTCAGGAAGGCCGAGACGTAGGTTCCGTCGGTGACCCAGTACAGGTTCCGTTTGATCCGTCCGACGTAGTAGCCCTGGCTGTTGATCGCCGGGCCGAGCGACGACCGGGGGACCGGGGCGTAGTCGGGCAGGTCGGTGGCGTCGGCGGCGACGGCCGGTGAGCCCAGTGCCGTGTCCGCGACGACGGAGCCGATCGCGGGCACCGCGGCGAGGGCGGCGGCGCGCGCCAGGAGGCTTCGGCGGGTGGCGTGGGTGTCCATGTTCCGGACCTCTTCTCTGCAAGTTCTCTGCAAGGCACATGACTTGCTTGACGGAGCAACCATAGAGGCATTTGATTGCTTGGGCAAGGAATCTGGCTGTCTCGTGGACGCCGCGGGCCGACTTGCGCCGGCTGCTGTCGACCTGTGCCGGCCGGCGGCGTCCGGGGCCTGCAACTACGGCTGTGGAATCAGAAGTTCGTGCCGGCGAGCGCGTTCAGGAAGACCTGCGGGTTCCAGTACTCCCGGTAGTTCACGATGAGACCGTCGCGGAAGGTCACGAAGGTCGCGTAACTCATGTTGTAGGGATTGCCGTTGGACACCACGCCGCCCTTCACGCTCCACTCCGCGATCGCCACGTTCTCGTCGTCGGTCGGATAGACGCGCACCGCCGGGATCTCCCGCACGTCGATGACGTCGGGGTAGCCGCGGAGGTAGTCGAAGAGGGCCTCGCGCCCCTCGATACGCGCCGGCGCTCCCTCCGGGGCGAACGGGAATTCGGCGACGGCATCGTCGGCGCACAGGTCCGTCCAGGCCTTCATGTCCTTTGCGAGGAAGGTGTCGAGGCTGCGCCGCAGCAGGTCCACAGCCGAGGGGGTGTTGCTCATCTTGCGCTCCGATCGTGGAGGGCGTCCGCCGGGAGAGGCGGCTGCCTGGGGGACTGACCGTGAAGGGCCGCAGGGTTCGCCGAGTCGGGGAGCAGCGCACGCGCACTCATGACTCGGGCGAGCGGGATTCGGCACCCCGTCGGCCCGGCGGGTGCCCGAGACTAATCACTGTGTAAGTGACACAGCGACACACCCTCCAGGCTGACGCCACGGGTCACCCCGTCGGGGGTTCACCATTCGAGCGGCATCGTGAACTTTCCGAGACGGGCGACCGCGTCGGCGAGTTCCGCGATCGTGGTGTGGTCCAGCTCCGCCTCGAATGCCTCGCGAGCGCGGATCAGGGCAGGCTGGAGGGCGTCCACGATGTTGCTGCCGACCGCGCAGTCGGCCGGCGGCGGCGTGCGGTGCATGGTGAACAGCCGGGTGTCCTCCACCGCCTCGTACACCTCAAGCAGCCGCATCTCCTCGGCCGGCTTGGCCAGGAGTGCGCCGCCGCCCGCCCCGAGCTGGGACTTGGTGAGACCCGCGCTGCTCAGCCGGGAAAGCAGGCCCCGGATCACGACAGGACTCGTGTGGGCCGAGTAGGCGAGGTCTTCGGAGCGCAGGGGCTTGTCGCCGCTGACCGCGAGGGCGACCAAGGCGTGGACGGCGACGACGAAGCGGCTGCTGGTAGGCATTGCGGTCCCGAAGTGTGTAAGGGCAGGTGCACACGCGTCCGCACCGGCCCGTACCCGGGAGGCGCTGCGGCGTGTGGCGGTATCACGTCCCACTATGCCGCAGCGGCGGCGGGCCCGAGCCCGTCGCCGCTGCGTCCGGCGGTCGGGCGGTTTCCGGCGCCTGTGGCATGTGTGACTTGCCGTGTGGCCGACAGCGGCACTTGCCGGGGGGCCGACCGCGGAGCGCAATTGCTTGCCGGAGCAAGCTGTCGCGTGGAGCGCCGCGTTCGCGGCCACCGCAGTCCACCGACCGGCGGCGCGAAACGAGGAGATGAACCATGGCTGATGTCTCGACCTCACGGGTCGCGGTGGTGACCGGCGGGGACGGCGCGATCGGCGGGGCGATCGTCCGTGAACTCGCCCGGCTGGGCCACCGCGTCGTGGTGCTGGACCGCGCCGGCGACATCGCGTGCGATCTCGGTGTGGAACAGGACGTACGGAGGGCTGCCGCCGAAGTCCTCGAGACGTACGGCGGGGTCGATGTTCTCGTCCACTCGGCCGCCGCGAGCGACCTGGTGGAACTCGACACCGTCGACCTCGCCACCTGGCGACGGATCCAGGCCGTCAACGTCGAGTCGGTTCTGCTGTTGTCCCAGGCCTTCACCCCCGGCATGCGGGAGCGCGGGTTCGGCCGGATCGTGCTCATCACCTCCGACACCGTCTGGAAGCCGCCCAGCGCCGACCTGCTCGGCTACATCACCAGCAAAGGGGCTCTCACCGCGTTCGGACGCACCCTGGCCGTCGGGCTGGGCAAGGACGGTATCGCCGTGACGTCCGTGGCTCCGGGACTCACCCGCACCCCGGCGACCGCGTATCAGCCCGACGAGGCGTTCGTCATGGCCGAGGCGACACAGGCGCTGCCCCGTCCACTCGTCCCCGAGGACGTCGCGGCGACCGTGGGTTTCCTGGCCTCCGAGGCCGCGGAGGCGCTGACCGGCCAGGTTCTGACCGTGGACGGCGGCAGCCTGCTGCGATGAGGGCGCGGGCATGACGAAGGCCCCTGTGGCCCAGCGATCGCTGGGCCACAGGGGCCTTCATCACATCGTGGCGGGCCTCACGCCTTCGTGAGGTCCTCGAGCTCCTCTTCGGGCTCGCGGCCCGGCGTGGGGAGGTTCCACTTGATGATCGCGAAGCGGAAGACCGCGTAGTAGATCACCGCGAAGACCAGGCCGATCGGGATGATCATCCAGGGTTTGGTGGCCAGGTTCCAGTTCAGGAAGTAGTCGATGGCGCCGGCCGAGAAGCTGAAGCCGTGGTGGACGCCCAGGGCCCAGGTGACGGCCATCGACAGGGCGGTCAGGACCACGTGGATCACGTACAGGACCGGCGCGATGAACATGAACGCGAACTCGATCGGCTCGGTGATACCCGTGACGAAGGAAGTCAGCGCGAGCGACATCATCATGCCGCCGACCGCCTTGCGTCGCTCGGGGCGCGCGCAATGCGTGATCGCCAGGGCGGCGGCCGGGAGCGCGAACATCATGATGGGGAAGAAGCCCGTCATGAACTGGCCGGCGGTCGGGTCACCGTGGAAGAAACGCGGCAGGTCACCGTGCCACACGGCACCGGCGGAGTCCTTGTAGGAGCCGATCTCCTGCCAGGCCACGGTGTTCACGAACTGGTGCATGCCGACCGGGAGCAGCGCGCGGTTGATCGCGCCGAAGATGCCCGCGCCGACGGCGCCGAGGCCGGTCATCCACTGGCCGAAGTCGGTGATGACGTTGCCGATCGGCTCCCAGACCAGACCGAAGAACACGCCGACGGCCGTGCCGATGAAGGCCATCAGGATCGGGACCAGGCGGCGGCCGTTGAAGAAGCCCAGCCAGTCGGGAAGCTTGGTGCGGTGGAACCGCTGCCAGGTGACGGCGGCTATCAGGCCCATGATGATGCCGCCGAGGACCTTGGGGTCGTTGTACGTTGCGGCGACGTCCGCGCCCTTGGTGACCTTGGCGTCGGTGATCGGGAACGCGGTGAGTACGTTCTTGTAGACCAGGAAGCCGACCAGCGCCGCCAGCGCCGTGGAGCCGTCGGCCTTCTTGGCGAAGCCGATGGCGATGCCGACGCAGAACAGCAGCGGCAGGTTGCTGAACACGGCGTCGCCGGCGGTCATGAACACGGCCGCGACCTTGTTCCAGCCGAGGCCGTCCTTGCCGAACACGTCGGCCTGCCCGAGGCGGAGCAGGATGCCCGCCGCCGGCAGCACGGCGATCGGGAGCTGCAAGCTGCGGCCGACCTTCTGCAGGCCCTGGAACAGACCGGATCCCCGCTTCTTCGCGGGTGCCGCCGTTGCGCTGGCGGTGCTCATAGTTCCTCCATGTGCCGGTGCTGCCGGGGGACGGGAAGGGGCAAAGAATGGGGCGGGCAGCATCCGCGTGGTCTACACCACTCAGTGGTGTAGACCTGTTGTAGCACGGTGAAGGTGAGATAAGGAACCCACGGATTTTGTGGCCCGGGCCATAAGGGGAGGAATCGGTTCCGGACACGACGAAGCCGCGCCCCGAAAGAGGCGCGAGCCCACGGTCCGTGAACGAACCGCCTACGGCTTGGTCGTGTCCTCGTGCTCCTCCTCCGGCTCCCTGCCCGGAGTCTTCAGATCGAACTTCGTGATCGCGAACCGGAAGATCACGTAGTACACGACCGCGAAGCACAGCCCGATCGGCACGATCGCCCACGGCCTGGTCGCCAGATGCCAGTTGATGACGTAGTCGATGACCCCGGCGGAGAAGCCGAAACCGTCATGCACGCCCAACCCCCAGGTCACCGCCATCGACACTCCCGTCAGCAGCGCGTGGATCACGTACAGCACGGGCGCGACGAACAGGAAGGAGTACTCGAGCGGTTCCGTGATGCCCGTGACGAACGAGGTCAGCGCGACCGACAGCATGAGCCCGCCGACCTCCTTGCGGCGCTCGGGCCGGGCGCAGTGCGTGATGGCCAGGGCCGCCGCAGGCAGCGCGAACATCATGATGGGGAAGAAGCCGGACGTGAACTGACCGGCGTTCGGGTCGCCCGCCAGGAACATGGTGATGTCACCGTGCACGACCGTCCCGTCCGGCGCGGTGTAGCTGCCGAACTGGAACCAGACGGGCACGTTCAGGAACTGGTGCAGACCGACCACCAGCAGCGCCCGGTTGGCCACGCCGAAGACACCGGCACCCCAGGAGCCCAGCCCCACCAGCCAGTCGCCGAAGTGCTCGAGGCCCCGCCCCACCGGCGGCCAGACCCACAGACACAGCACGGCGAACGCGATGGCCACGAACGCCATGACGATCGGCACCAGCCGCCGCCCGTTGAAGAACCCGAGCCAGTCGACCAGCCTCGTGCGGTGGTAGCGCTGCCAGACGTACGCGGTCATCAGCCCCATGACGATGCCGCCGAAGACCCCCGGATTCTGGTACGTGAACGGCGCCACGGAGGCATCGGCCGCCTGGCAGCCGATGTTCGTCAGAGCCTTCGCCCCGCCCGGGCAGCTCACCGGGAACTGGCGCAGCACGTTGTAGTAGACGAGGAAACCGGCGACCGCCGCGAGCGCCGTCGACCCGTCCGACTTCTTCGCCATGCCGATGGCCACGCCCACGCAGAACAGCAGCGGCAGCCCGAGCGAGCCGTCGAGCAGCGCGCCGCCCGCACCCCTCATGATCTTGGAGACGTTGTCCCAGCCGAGCCCCTCGGCGCCGAACACACCAGGCTGGCCGAGCCCGATGAGCAGGCCCGCGGCCGGCAGCACGGCGATCGGCAGCTGGAGGCTGCGCCCCATCTTCTGCAGCCCCTGGAACAGCTTGTTCCAGCGGGCCCGTGCGGGCGCGGGGGCGCTGTCGGCACTCATGGGCGTCCTCCGGACGGGGCCGGGTTGGCGACCGCACGCCCACTGGTGTAGACCAGTCGACGAACGGTTGCGCTGTCGTGAACGCCATCATTCGGTACGCGCGACATGGCCGCTCGCAAAGATGGGCCAACTGTGGGTTACTGCGACAAAGCGGTTCTGATCAGGGAGTAGGACATGGCCACGAAGGCTGAGAAGATCGTCGCCGGGCTCGGCGGCATCGACAACATCGAAGAGGTCGAGGGCTGCATCACCCGCCTGCGTACCGAGGTCGTGGACCCGAGCAAGGTCGACGAGGCCGCCCTGAAGGCCGCCGGCGCCCACGGCGTCGTCAAGATGGGCACCGCCATCCAGGTCGTCATCGGCACCGACGCCGACCCCATCGCCGCGGACATCGAAGACATGATGTGAACCGATGTGAACCGATGTGAACCGATGTGAACCGAAGGGGCACCCTTGAGCCCCCTACCTCACCCTTGAGGGGCCGCTTCCGCAACCGGAGGCGGCCCCTCAGCCGTATGGGACTAGGCTCGACGTCATGTCTCGAATCGACGGCCGCACCCCCGAACAACTGCGCCCCATCACCATCCAGCGCGGCTGGAGCAAGCACGCCGAGGGCTCCGTCCTCGTCTCCTTCGGCGACACCAAGGTGTTCTGCACCGCCTCCGTCACCGAGGGCGTCCCGCGCTGGCGCAAGGGCAGCGGAGAGGGCTGGGTCACCGCCGAGTACTCCATGCTGCCCCGCGCCACGAACACCCGCGGAGACCGCGAGTCGGTCCGCGGCAAGATCGGCGGCCGTACGCACGAGATCTCCCGCCTCATCGGCCGCTCCCTGCGCGCCGTCATCGACTACAAGGCGCTCGGCGAGAACACCATCGTCCTCGACTGCGACGTCCTCCAGGCCGACGGCGGCACGCGTACGGCGGCCATCACCGGCGCGTACGTGGCGCTGGCCGACGCGATCACCTGGGCGCAGGGCAAGAAGCTGGTCAAGCCCGGACGCAAGCCCCTGACCGGCACGGTCTCCGCCGTCTCGGTCGGCATCGTCGGCGGGATCCCCCTCCTGGACCTCTGCTACGAGGAGGACGTGAAGGCCGACACCGACATGAACGTCGTCTGCACCGGCGACGGACGCTTCGTCGAGGTCCAAGGCACCGCGGAGGCCGAGCCCTTCGACCGCAAGGAGCTGAACGCCCTGCTCGACCTCGCCGTCGCCGGCTGCGACGAGCTCGCGGCGATCCAGCGGGCGGCCCTCGAGGCAACCGCGGGATAACCCTTCGCGTTCTTAGGGGTACGGGCGTACGGTCCAGCCGTGCGCCCCCGTCGGCCCCGCACGGGCCGAGCCGACCGCGTCACGGGGTCGACCACATGTTTGTCCACGGGGAGGGACCGTTCCATGGCCGCGCGCCACCGACGCCGCACAGCCGCATTCGCCGTTACCGCCGTACTCGTCGCCCTGCCGGCGGCGGTGGGCTGCGATGCCGTCAACAAGGCCCTGGACTGTGTCCAGACCGCCGACTCCATCGCCGACAGCGTCACCAACCTCCAGCAGGCGGTGGAGAACGCGGCGAACGACCCGACACAGACCGACGAGTCCCTCAACGCGATCGAGAACAACCTCGACAAGATAGGCGACAAGACGGACAACGCCGACGTCAACAAGGCGGTCGACGACCTGAACAAGGCCGTCGGCAACGTCCGTACGGCCATCAAGAACGGTGACGACACCCCCGACGTCAGCCCGGTCACCGACGCGGCCGGAGAACTGACCAAGGTCTGCACGCCGTAACGACCGCCGGGCGGGCCCGGGAAGGGGACTCGGCGATACTGATGGCCATGACCCGCCTGATCCTCGCCACCCGTAACGCCGGAAAGATCACCGAGCTGAAGGTGATCCTCGCCGACGCAGGTATCACCCACGACCTCGTCGGCGCGGAGGCCTATCCGGACATTCCCGACGTCAAGGAAACCGGCGTCACCTTCGCCGAGAACGCCCTCCTCAAGGCACACGCCCTGGCCCAGGCCACCGGCCTGCCCGCCGTCGCCGACGACTCCGGCCTCTGCGTGGACGTCCTGAACGGCGCCCCCGGCATCTTCTCCGCCCGCTGGGCGGGACGGCACGGAGACGACCGAGCGAACCTGGACCTTCTCCTCGCCCAGCTCTCGGACATCTCCGACGAACACCGGGGCGCCCACTTCGCCTGCGCGGCGGCGCTCGCCCTGCCGGACGGCACGGAGCGCGTCGTCGAGGGCCAACTGAGGGGCACCCTGCGCCACACCCCCACCGGCACCAACGGCTTCGGCTACGACCCCATCCTCCAGCCGGACGGCGACACCCGAACCTGCGCCGAACTCTCCGCCGAGGAGAAGAACGCGATCAGCCACCGGGGGAAGGCGTTCCGGGGACTGGTGCCGGTGGTTCGGGAGTTGTTGGGCTGAGATACGGAGAGGGGCCGCCTTGGTGGACGGCCCCTCTGTGTGTGCGGCCGGTGGGACTCGAACCCACACGGGCTTTCGCCCACGGGCTTCTAAGGCCCGCGCGTGCTGCCAGTTTCGCCACGGCCGCGTACGCCGCCATGGTACCGGTCAAGTGGCGATTGCCTATGCGGAGCGTCGGCGGCCTCCTCGGCACCAGGTGTCAGTGGTCGCGTGGCAGTTGGGGCAAAGCAAACGGAGGTTCCCCCGGCGATCGTCGCTCCAGTCTCCGTTGATGTGGTCAACCTCCAACGTCATGGGTTTGCCGAGCCACACGGGTCCAGTGCCGCACTCGGCACATTGCTCAGATATGCCAATCTCGCGGAGAGCTCGACGCAACTGCGCAGTCTTCGTCCGGTGCATCCCGCTGTGTCGGATCAGAATGTCCTCCGGCCGCTTGACGGGCGTCGTACCCGGCCTTCCCCGCTGATGTGCCTGACCCAGGAAGTGCGTGGTTGTGAGGCATTCTTCGGTGATCCACTGGCGCAACATCGCGCGCTGGCTGCCGTTGTCCGGGCGGCCGAGGTGGCGAAGCACCTCGGCAATGGAGAATGACTCTGTCACCGCCACCCGCAGTTCGCCGGACGTGGGCCGGGTCTGCTTGGTGTGGCTGCCGCAGTGGCGGAAGTGCGAGATGTCGATCCCGAAGTGTGCGAAGCGCCTCGTGAGGTAGCGGCGGAGGTAGCCGTATGCCCGGGTGCCGAAGAAGGCGATGACCTCGTCGATGTCGGAGCACTGTTCGGCGGCTTGCGTCATCCGCTCGCGGGTGTACTGCACACCGCCGCTCATGAGGCGCCACCCCTGGTGCGTCCCTTGCCGCGACCGCGGTAACTGTCCGTTGTGGAGTGGCAGTTGGGGCAGAGGAATCGGAGGTTCTCGATGCGGTTGTCACACCAGTTGCCATCGATGTGGTCGACCTCCAGGGGGAGTGAATGACCTCGCCAGGTTGGCTCCGTGCCACAGCGCGCGCAGCGCTCGGGCACGCCCAGGTCGTCATCGCCCATTTGAGTCGGTCGCTCGGGATGCGCCGGGCATGACCGGCCGTCTGCTCGACGAGCAAGGCCTCCGGTGTCCGAGGCTGTCTGGTCTCCCCACGTCGGGTCGGCATCTGGAAGTGTGAGGTGTCGATGCCGTACGCCTTGATCCGACGGCTGATGTGTGCATGATGCCCACCGACAACTTCAAGCCCGAGGCGGCGCAGCACTTCGCACGTGTTCATCGAGGCGGTAACCGCCGCTTCAAGGACCTCTCTCGTCCACCGCACCCCTTCACGCTCGAAGTGCGCGATGTCCACCCCCAGTTTCTTCATGCGCTCGTGGACGTACCGCCGCGTCGAACTCTTCGGATCCACCCCCAGTTTCGTCAACGCCTCCGACAACGTCCGAGACGACCTCGCCGCCGCCTCCAAGCGCTCCTTGGTGTACGGGCTGACCGGCATGTTTCCCCTCCGTTCCGGCCGCGTGTTCGTGGCCTCGTACGGAGTAACGAACCGTTTATCGGATGGTCACGTCCGGCTTTTGGTAGGGTGCTGATGAGTAGTCAGGCCTTTCGGATTCGGACATGGCGTCCGCCCGGGAGGCTTTTTTCATGCCCGGGATCCGAATTCTTTGGAGGGGGACCATGTCCGACACGAGCGTGCGTCTCGCCCACGCCACCGACCGTTCCGTACTCGACCGTCTCTGGGCGCTGTTCCAGCACGATCTGTCCGAGTTCCGGGGCGTGTTGCCCCATCCGGACGGGTCGTTCCGCAGTGAGCGGCTGGAGGCGGCGTTCGCGGACGGCGACCGGGTGCCGTATCTGGTGACGAGAGGGGAACATCCCGTCGGGTTCGTCTTCGTGCGGGGGCTGGACGGTCCGACCCGCGTGCTCAGCAGCTTCTTCGTGGTGCGCGGGGCACGTCGGACGGGGGTCGGGATGTGTGCCGTCCGTGAGGTCGTCGCCCGGCATCCGGGACCTTGGGAGGTCGCTTTCCAGGACGACAACCCGGGCGCCGTGCGCTTCTGGCACCGCGTAGCCGCCGACATCGCGGGCGACGCCTGGATGCAGGAGCGCAGGCCGGTACCGGGGCGACCGGACCTGGCTCCCGATGTGTGGATCTCGTTCTGACGTGGCGGGAGCGGGTGTCTCAGTGCCCCGACGTCACCTTCAGGCCCACCACCGCCACCAGGAGCAGGCAGACGAAGAAGATGCGGGCGGCGGTCGCCGGTTCGCCGAGGACGAGCATGCCCAGTACCGCCGCGCCGGCCGCGCCGATGCCGACCCAGACGCCGTAGGCGGTGCCGATGGGGAGGGACTTGGCGGCGTAGGAGAGCAGGACCATGCTCGCGATGATGCCCGCGCCGGTGAGGACGCTGGGGACGAGGCGGGTGAAGCCGTCGGTGTACTTCATGCCGATCGACCAGCCGACTTCGAGCAGACCGGCGACGAGCAGCAGGATCCAGGCCATGAGAGGCACCTCCGTGAGTGATCAACAGGGGTGCGTCGTCTTTGCCTGGGAGCTTTTCGCTCTCCGCCCGGTACGGCGCGTCTCGTCGGGGTCCTTCCAACGCCTTCCACGGTAGCAAAGCACAGGCAAAAGGGGCTGGTGACCATGGTCACCAGCCCCGTCAGGCCGGCTGTGCCCTACAAATACAAGCCGGTCGAGTCCTCGGAGCCCTCGAAGCGGTCCGCCGCCACGGCGTGCAGATCGCGCTCGCGCATCAGCACGTACGCGATGCCCCGCACCTCGACCTCGGCCCGGTCCTCGGGGTCGTAGAGGACACGGTCGCCGGGTTCCACCGTCCGTACGTTCTGTCCGACCGCGACGACCTCGGCCCAGGCGAGGCGCCGCCCGACGGCCGCCGTCGCGGGGATCAGGATGCCGCCGCCGGAACGCCGCTCGCCCTCGGCGGCGTCCTGCCGCACCAGTACGCGGTCGTGCAGCATCCGGATGGGCAACTTGTCGTGGTGGGGGGTCTGCTTGTCCCGATTGGCGCTCACGTCCAGAACCTACCTGCCTTTGAGCCGTCTGTACGCAGCCGGGTCGGGCCGGGTCGCGTCGAGTCGGGCCGGGTCAGCGCTTGCGGCGCCGTGAGCCCACGACGAGCAGGCCCACGACCCCGACCGTGACGAGCGCGAGGGGCACGATGCGCTCCAGGCGTGGCGCGCCGTCCTCCGTGACGAACTGCCCCTTCGCATCGCCGACGACCCGGTTGACGCCGACGTAGGCGCGGCCGAGCGTGTGGTCGATATGGGAGGCGACCTTGGCCTTGGCGTCCCCGACGATCGTCTTCGGGTGGACCCGCACGCCGATCTCGTCGAGCGTCTCGGCGAGTGTTTCGCGGCGGCGCTTGATGTCCGCCTCGATCTGCGCCGGAGTCCTGGTATCCGACGTTCTCGACGTATCCGACACCGCGCTGCCTCCGTGGTCGTGTTCCGCTCTTTGTCTCTGTGCCGCCGACAGTCTGTCAGCTCGGGCCGCCGCTCACCCCTCGGCACCCCCATTACGCTCGTTCCCGTAGTTCCCCAAGCATTCACCCCGGCCACGTGAGGTACCGATGAGCGAGCGACTCCAGCCCGGCGACACCGCCCCCGCCTTCACCCTGCCCGACGCCGACGGCAACGAGGTCTCCCTCGCCGACCACAAGGGCCGCAAGGTGATCGTCTACTTCTACCCGGCCGCCCTGACCCCCGGCTGCACGAAGCAGGCCTGCGACTTCACGGACAACCTCGACGTGCTGGCCGGTGCCGGGTACGACGTCATCGGCGTCTCCCCGGACAAGCCCGAGAAGCTCGCCAAGTTCCGCGAGAAGGAGTCCCTGAAGGTCACCCTGGTCGGCGACCCCGACAAGACCGTCCTGGAGGCGTACGGCGCCTTCGGCGAGAAGAAGCTGTACGGCAAGACGGTCGTGGGCGTCATCCGCTCCACGGTGATCGTGGACGAGGAGGGCAAGGTCGAGCGGGCGCTGTACAACGTCAAGGCGACCGGCCACGTGGCGAAGATCATCAAGGATCTGGGGATCTGAGGATCTGAGTTCCCGCGGGTCACTGTTGCGGGTCACTGTCTGCGTGACGTCAGTCCGCTCAGTGGCCCCGCTCCCGCGGTCGCCCCCTCCGTCCCGCCGCCGTCCGTGCTCCCGCCCGACGGGGCCGCGGTGTCGCCACCGCTGGTGGTGCCCGCGTCCGTCGTGCCGCCGGTGGTCGTCCCGTCGGTCGTGCCACCCCCGGCGGTGGTGCCGCCGTCGGTCTGGCCCTGCGTCTGGCCTCGGGTCTCACCTTCCGTCTGGCCCTGGGTCTGGCCGTCCGTCTGCCCCTGGGTCTGGCCCTGCGTCTGATCCGAGGGCGGGCTCTGGGAGGCCGTCCCGCCCGTGGTCCGGCCCCCGTCGTCCTCGTCGCCGGTGCCGGGGGTCTCGTCGGTGGGGTCGGTGCTCGGGAGCTCCTGCTCCTCCGCGCCCGGCTGGAGCTGGAGGTCGAAGTCCTTCGCGCTGCTGCCCTTGAGCGCGGCCTTCGTGTACTGCGCCCAGATCTGCGCCGGGTAGCCGCCGCCGTTGATACGGGGCCGGCCGAGGGCGCCGTAGAGCGACTCGTGGGTGCCGGTGTCGGGGTCCTGGCCCATGACGGAGACGACGGTGACGAGGTCGGGGGTGTAGCCCGCGAACCAGGCCGCCTGGTCCTCCTCCGCGGTGCCGGTCTTGCCCGCGGCGGGCCGGCCGGCGGCCAGCGCGGCGGTACCGGTGCCGCCCTCGACGACGCTCTGCAGGATGGACGTGGTGGTGTCGGCGGCCTCCCGGGGCACCGCCTGCTCGGTGTCCTGCCTGGGCAGGCTCACGGCCGACGTGCCGTCCTTGGTGACCTTCTCGACGAGCGTGTACGTGCCGTGCCGGCCGTGGTTGGCGAGTGTCGCGTACGCCTCCGCCATGTCGAGGACGCTGGCCGTGGACGGACCGAGCGCGATGGACGGGGTGCCGGTCAGGTCGGGGGTAGTGGAGGGGATGCCGAGGGCTTCGGCGGTCTGCTTGACCCTGCCGGGGCCGACGTCGACGGCCATCTGCGCGTACACGGCGTTGACGGACTTGTCGGTGGCGGTGCGTACCGTGATGGGCCCGTACGAGAGCTTGTCCTCGTTCTCGGGCGCGTACGAGCCGCCGTTCCAGCCCTCCACGGGGCGCTTGTTGGTGCCGTCGTAGACCGTGTTCGGGGTGATCGTGCGGCCGTCCTGTGTCAGCGAGGCGTTCTGCACGGCAGAGGTGAAGACGAACGGCTTGAAGGTGGAGCCGACCTGGTAGTCACGGCGTGTCGCGTTGTTGACGTACTGCTTGGTGTAGTCGATGCCGCCGTACATCGCGACGACCTTGCCGGTGGCCGGGTCGATGGAGACGCCGCCGGCGCGGACGTACCGGTCGACCTTGCGGTTCTTCTTGTCGAGGTTCGACATCACCTGATCGTCGACGGCCTTCACGAAGGCGTTCTGCCGGGACTTCTGGAGCGTGGTCGTGATGCGGTAGCCGCCGGTGGTCAGGGTGTCCTCGTCGATGATCTTGTTCGAGACGAGGTAGTCCTTGACCGCCTGCACCAGGTAGCCGCGCTGGCCCGACATGGCGGCCGCGACCACTTCCTGCTTGGGCTGCGGGAACGTGACCTTGGCCCGGTCCGCCCGGGTCAGCCAGTTCTTCTTGACCATGCCGTCGAGGACGTAGTTCCAGCGGGCGAGGGCCGCGGACTTGTTCTCGGGGTGCGCGACCACGTCGTACTGGCTCGGCGCGTTCAGGAGCGCGGCGAGGTAGGCGCCCTGACCGATCGTCAGGTTCTTGGCGTCGACGCCGTAGTACGCCTGGGCGGCGGCCTGGATGCCGTACGCGTTGCGGCCGTAGTAGCTGGTGTTGAGATAGCCCTCGAGGATCTCGTCCTTGCTCTTCTGGCGGTCGAGCTTGATGGAGATGAAGAACTCCTTCACCTTCCGCGTGGCGGTCTGCTCCTGGCCCAGGTAGTAGTTCTTCACGTACTGCTGGGTGATCGTCGAACCGGACTGCCTGCCCTTGCCGGTGGCGGTGTTCCAGCCGGCGCGGATCATCGCCTTGGGGTCCACGGCCGACTCGGTGTAGAAGTCGCGGTCCTCGGCGGCGAGCGCCGCGTGCTGGGCGTCCTTCGAGATCTGAGTGAGCGTCACGTTCTCGCGGTTGACCTCGCCGTCGCGGGCGAGTTGGCTGCCGTCCGCGTACAGGTAGACGTTGCTCTGCTTGGTCGCGGCGGCGTTCGCGGGCGGGATCTTGACCAGGTAGTAGCCGAGTGCGAACAGGCCGATCACGAGCAGTATCGCGCCGAGGAACGTGCCGAGCACCATCCGCCAGGTCGGGATGAGCCGCCCCCAGCCCGTCCGCTTCCGTCTGGGCTTCTTCCCCGGCCTGCCCGGCGTGTCCGTCCCACCCGGATCGCTCGGTGTGCCGTCGCTGCCCGGCCCGCCCGGTGCCGCTCGAGGCGCCGGTTCCGGTTCCTTCGGGGCCCAGCCCTGGCTGCTCTGCTGCGGCTGCGGCTTGTCACTCATCTGTTCGCCGGACTCCTGTTTCGCATCGTACGTTCCCGTACGCCCTCATACGCCTGGTGCGCCCCCTGATGAAGACTGTCGCACCAAGCGTTCCGTTCCCGGATCCCGGCACGTGTCGCGCCTGAAAATGCCTGGCAGACGAAGCCGGGCGGGGCTAGGCTCCTGCGCTTCGGCCACAACGGCCCTTTTGGCGCAAGGAGGACATCCTCGTGGGGACAGGGCGGTTGTACACGGCCGTCGCGGTGGGCGGGTTCCGGCGCTACGCCACTTATCGGACGGCGACAGCGGCGGGGGTGTTCACCAACACCGTCTTCGGGCTGATCCTGGCGTACGTCTTCATGGCCCTGTGGGACGAGAAACCGCACCTCGGCGGCTATGACCAGGCCCAGGCGCTCACCTATGTGTGGCTCTCCCAGGCGCTGCTCATGACGATGGCGACGATGGGCGGCGGCTTCGAGGACGAGTTGATCGAGCGCATCCGTACGGGTGACATCGCGATCGACCTGTACCGGCCCGCCGACCTCCAGCTGTGGTGGCTGTCCCAGGACGCGGGGCGAGCCATGTTCCATCTGCTGGGGCGCGGAGCGGTGCCCCTGGTGTTCGGCGCGCTCTTCTTCGAACTGGCGCTCCCGGCCAACCCGCTGACCTGGATCGCGTTCCTGGTCGCGGTCGCGCTCGGAACAGTCGTCAGCTTCTCGCTCCGCTACCTGGTGGCCCTTTCCGCGTTCTGGCTGCTCGACGGGGCGGGCGTGGCGCAGATGTCCATGATCGCGGGTGTCTTCTGCTCGGGGATGCTGCTG
The DNA here is from genome assembly GCF_055656965.1 of Streptomyces sp. NPDC111656. Taxonomy (NCBI): domain Bacteria; kingdom Bacillati; phylum Actinomycetota; class Actinomycetes; order Kitasatosporales; family Streptomycetaceae; genus Streptomyces; species Streptomyces sp. NPDC111656. The sequence goes on along the minus strand of NZ_JBVKCA010000007.1, from coordinate 318,910 downwards.
CCGCTGAACGTCTTCCCGGGCGCGCTGGGCGAGGTCGTACGCGCCCTGCCCTGGTCGTCCCTGATCCAGGGTCCCGTGGACGTCCTGCTCGGCACGGCGGACCCCCTCGGCATGTACGCCTTCCAGGCGTCCTGGGCGCTGGGGCTCCTGACCCTGGGCCGACTGATCCAGTCGGTGGCGACACGGAGGGTGGTGGTGCAGGGTGGCTGACTCGGCGGAGGTACCGGAAACCGCACGGGGTTCCGGGGAGCGGGTGGCTTCGGCGGTGCTGGGGGCGCCGCAGGGGACGTATGCCCGGGTGCGGGACGGATTCCGCGCCTACCGGATGATCGCCGGGATGTGGATCCGCTCCACGATGGCCTACCGCGCCTCCTTCGTGATGACCACCTTCGGGAACTTCGCGGCGACCGCCCTCGACTTCGTGGCCGTCCTGCTGATGTTCTCGCGGGTCGACCGGCTCGGCGGCTACAGCCTGCCCGAGGTCGCCTTCCTGTACGGCGTCTCGGCCACCTCCTTCGGGATCACGGACCTGGTGGTCGGCTCGATGGACCGGCTCGGGCGCCGGGTGCGCGACGGCACCCTCGACACGCTCCTCGTACGCCCCGTCCCCGTACTCGCCCAGGTCGCCGCCGATCGCTTCGCGCTGCGCCGTCTCGGCCGGGTCACCCAGGGGCTGCTGGTCCTCGCGTACGCGATCGCCGTGCTCGACATCGACTGGACGCCGCTCAGAGTGCTCATGGTCCCGCTGATGCTGCTCTGCGGCGCCGCCATCTTCGGGGCCGTGTTCGTGGCGGGCGGAGCCTTCCAGTTCATCGCGCAGGACGCCTCCGAGGTGCAGAACTCCTTCACGTACGGCGGCACCACGCTCCTGCAGTACCCGCCGACCGTCTTCGCCAAGGACCTGGTGCGCGGGGCCACCTTCGTGCTCCCGCTGGCCTTCGTGAACTGGCTGCCCGGGCTGTACGTGCTGGGCCGGCCCTATCCGCTCGACCTGCCGACCTGGATCGCCTTCACCCCGCCCCTGATCGCGGCGGGCTGCTGCGCGCTGGCGGGCCTCGCCTGGCGGGCGGGACTTCGTTCGTATCGCAGCACGGGGAGTTGAACCGACATGGAAACAGGCCTGATGGCGGACCCGGTCAGGGATCCGGTGGACGACTTCATCGAACTCGACGGCGTCGAGAAGGTCTTCGACGTCCGCAAGAAGACCGGCTTCCTGCGCAGCGAACGGCGTCAGGTACGGGCCGTGGACTCCCTCTCCTTCACCGTGGCGCGCGGTGAGGTGGTCGGCTACATCGGCCCGAACGGCGCGGGCAAGTCGACCACCATCAAGATGCTCACCGGCATCCTCACCCCGAGCGCCGGCCGGCTGCGGGTGGCGGGCATCGACCCGTCCCGTGAGCGGACCCGGCTCGCGCAGCGCATCGGGGTCGTCTTCGGGCAGCGTACGACCCTGTGGTGGGACCTTCCGCTGATCGACTCCTACCGGCTGATGCACCGCATGTACCGGATCCCGGACGCCCGTTACCGGGAGAACCTCGACCGCTGTGTCGAACTCCTCGACCTGGAAGCCCTGTTGGACGTGCCGGTGCGCCAGCTCTCGCTGGGGCAGCGGATGCGCGGCGACATCGGGGCGGCGCTGCTGCACGACCCCGAGGTCCTTTACCTGGACGAACCCACCATCGGCCTCGATGTGATCAGCAAGGCCAAGGTCCGTTCCTTCCTGCGGGACCTGAACGCCGAGCGCGGCACGACGGTGCTGCTGACCACGCACGACCTCACCGACATCGAGCAGCTGTGCAGGCGGGTGATGGTCATCGACCACGGGCGGCTGATGTACGACGGTCCGCTGACCGGGCTGCACGAGGTGGGGGAGAGCGAGCGGACCCTCGTGGTCGACCTGGAGCGGGAGCTCCCGCCGATCGAGGTGGACTCGGCGCGGGTGGTGAAGGTGGAGGGGCCCCGGCAGTGGCTCGCCTTCCCCGCGGCGGCGTCGGCGGCGGAGCTGGTGGCGCGGATCGCGGCCGAGTTCCCCCTGGTGGACCTCTCGGTGCGGGAGCCGGACATCGAGGCGGTCATCAGCCGCATGTACGCGGAGAAGGCTCTCTCGTAGGCTGAGTCCCATGACCGAGGATGCGCCTTCCAGGGGAAGCGACGACCAGCGACCGACGCCGCCGGACCCCGGATCCCCGAGCCCGGAGCTGCGGGCCTCCGACGCCGATCGTGAACGAGTCGCCGAACAGCTGCGGGACGCCCTCGCGGAGGGTCGCCTCGACATGGAGGAGTTCGAGGAGCGGCTGGAAGCGACGTTCAAGGCGCGGACGTACAGGGAGCTGGCGCCGCTCACCCGCGATCTGCCGGGCGTGCACGCCGTGGCCCCGGTCTCGATGGTCAAGCAGCCCGAGGAGAGCGGGAGTTGGGCGGGGCGGATCGTCGGCGGCGAGGGCTCGTCCTCGTGGGGTGTCGCGATCCTGTCGGGCTTCGAGCGCAAGGGCCGCTGGACGGTGCCCAAGCGCTTCAACTCCTTCGCCTTCATGGGCGGCGGTGAGATCGACCTGCGCGAGGCGAACTTCGCGGACCGCGAGGTCGTCGTCAACGTCGTCGCCGTCATGGGCGGCGTGAACGTCATCGTGCCGCCCGGCGTCGAGGTCGTCGTGCGCGGCATCGGCATCATGGGCGGGTTCGATCACCGCGAGGAGGGGCGGGCCGGGGACCTGGGCGCCCCGCGCGTGATCGTCACGGGCTTCGCGTTCTGGGGCGGCGTCGGCGTGGAGCGCAAGCTGACCCGTGCCGAGCGGCTGCGCCTGAAGGAGGAGCGCCGCCAGGAGAAGCTGGAGCGCAAGAGCGCCCGCAAGGAACTGGAGGGTTCACGGCGGGACGGCCTCGGCGACATGTTCGACGCCCTGGACGACGCCCACGACCTCATCCGCGAACGCCACGAGGAACGTAGGGAGCGCCAGGAGGAGCGCCGGGAACGCCACCGGGAGCGCCGGGACGAGCGGCATCGGCGGAGGCACGGAGGTTACTAGATTCCGGCCGGGTGAAGCGCCCCTCAGGGGAGCGGGGCTGTGACATTGTGCGGCTCCGCCGCGTGGGCGCGACCAGCCACAACGGCGCCGCAGCCGAAAGGAAACCGGACCCTACAGCTCCGCAGGTGCCGCCCCCTTCAGGTCCCCGAGCTCGAACACCTCCGCCATCCGCTCGTACCCCTTGTCACTGGGGTGCAGATGGTCCCCGGAGTCGTAATCGGCCCGCAGCCGCCGCGGATCGTACGGATCCCGCAACGCCTCGTCGAAGTCGACGACGGCGTCGTACACCTTCCCCGCCCGGATCTCCGCGTTGACGGCCCGGCGTACGGCGTCACGCGACCGCGAGTACCCGCGGTGCCCGCCGAAGGGCATCAGCGTCGCCCCGACGACCCGCAGCCCGCGCGCATGCGCCCGCCGCACCATCTCCCGCAGCCCGTCGGTGACGGTCACCGGATCGACCTCGCCCTCGTTGCGCAGGATGTCGTTGACGCCGAGGTCGATGACGACGGCCTTGACGTTCGTACGGCCGAGCACGTCGCGTTCGAGACGGTTCAGGCCGCTCGGGTTGTCGGCGGGCCGGCCGAGCCCTTCGGCCAGGACCTGGTTGCCGCTGATGCCCTGGTTGACGACGCTGTAGCGAGGTACGTCCCCGGTGCCGGCCGCGGCGCGCAGCCGGTCGGCGAGGACGTCCGTCCAGCGGTGGTTGGCGCCCTCCGTGGAGGTGATGCCGTCGGTGATCGAGTCGCCCAGGGCGACGACGGTGCCGACGGATTCGTCGCTCAGTACGTCGAGTGCGGTGAGGTAGCGCCAGTGCGGGGTCTGCTCGGTGTACGCGGTGGCGGTCACGTCCTCGGTGCGGTCGCCCTGGGCGGCGTAGGAGATCTGCCGTGCGTGCGGGTGGTAGGTGACCGGGCCGGACGGGGTCGGGGAGTACGTGGTCACGAGGACGTCGGAGTCGCGCGGGATGCGCACGCGCACGGCGTCACTCATGATCTGCGCTCCGGCCGGGACGGTCACGGTGGTGCTGCCGGAGAAGGTGAGGCGGCGCATGGTGTCGGCCACCGCCGCCGCGTCGTTCTCGGCCGCGGCGACGGCGATCGAGGCGTGCGTGATGTTCAGCGGCTGCTGTCCGTAGAGGTTGGACAGGGTGATGCGCGCCTCGGTGCCGCCGACGTCCGCGTGCACGACGTTGCGCAGGGAGCGGCCCGCCATGCCGTTCGTCTCGGTGCCGGGCTCGGCTCCGGCGGGGGAGGCCGACCAGGTGCCGACCCAGGTGCCGGCGGAGGCGGGGGCGGCCGAGTCGCGCGGGGCGCGGTTGTCGGCGGTGGCGTTGCGGGTGCCGCCGGTGCCGTCGTCGGCGGCGACACCCACGTATATGGCTCCGGATATGGCCACGATCATGGCGATGACGGCGGCCAGCAGGGCATAACCATGACGCTTGGTCATGCGGTGCGTGTCTCCTCGGGCGAGGGGAGCCCGAGGCTCCGAAGTGATGATCACATGATGGGGTACTGGGTAAGGAGGAAAACGACGGGACCCCCCTCCCGCGGCCTCGAACGACCCGGAGACGCCCCCGAGGTGTCCCTGAGAAGCCCCCGAGATTTCCCGGCGACGGCCCCAGGATTCCCCTGAGTTCCCCCCGTCCGAACAGACGCAGGGAACTCCTGTTCCGTTCCGGGAGTCGGTCAGGAAGGGACAATGTGTCCGGAGCCCTCGGACGGCTCGGCGAACGGGTGGAGCGAATGGAACGAACAGAACCGGAAGACGCGGGCGCCGAAGGGCAGTCCGCCCGGCCCGGCGCCCCCGGCCACCACGCGACGACCGCCGTCGACCAGGCCGAACGCACGACGACCGGCCCCGGCCGGGAGCGGCACGCGACGACCGCCCCCGGTCCGACGAACCGTGCGATGACCTCGTTCAGCCCCGCCGACGAGGAGAAGCGCCGCGGCGTCCGCCAGATGAAACTGACGGCCACCGGCCTGCTGCTCTTCGTCGCCCTCGTGTACGTCCTCGCGACATGGGCGTCCCACGAGGGCGCCGGAGCCTGGGCCGGCTATGTCGCGGCCGCCGCCGAGGCCGGCATGGTCGGCGCGCTCGCCGACTGGTTCGCGGTCACGGCCCTCTTCCGCCACCCGCTCGGCCTGCCCATCCCGCACACCGCGATCATCCCCACCAAGAAGGACCAGCTGGGCGTCTCGCTCGGCGAGTTCGTCGGCGAGAACTTCCTCTCCTCCGACGTCGTACGACAGCGCCTGCGCGCCGTGGGCATCGGCAGCCGTCTCGGTGCCTGGCTCGCCGAACCGGAGCACGCCGACCGGGTCACCGCCGAGCTCGCCGCCGCGCTCAGAGGCGCCCTGACCGTGCTGCGCGACTCCGACGTGCAGGCGGTGGTCGGCGAGGCGATCACCCGCCGCGCCGACGCCCAGGAGATCGCGCCCGGCATAGGGAAGATGCTGGAGAAGATCGTCGCGGACGGCGGCCACAAGCGGGTCGTGGACCTGGTCTGCATCCGCGCCCACGACTGGCTGGTGCTCCACGACGAGCAGGTCATGGACGCGATCCAGGGCGGCGCGCCCGGCTGGACCCCGCGCCTTGTCGACAAGAAGGTCGGCGAGCGGGTCTACAAGGAGCTGCTCCGCTTCGTCACCGAGATGCGCGACGCCCCCGCCCACCCGGCCCGCGGCGCCCTCGACCGCTTCCTCACCGACTTCGCCTGCGACCTCCAGTCCGACACCGACACCCGCGCGCGCGTGGAGCGCCTGAAGGGCGAGGTGCTCGGCCGCGGCGAGGTCCAGGACCTGATCGCCTCCGCCTGGACGGCCGTACGATCCATGATCGTGTCCGCCGCCGAGGACGAGCGCAGTGAGCTGCGGCTGCGCGTGCGGGCCTCCCTGCTCTCGCTGGGCGCCCGGATGGCCACCGATCCCAAGCTCCAGGCCAAGGTCGACCGGTGGGTCGAGGGCGCGGCGGTGTACGTGGTGACGACCTACCGGACCGAGATCACCTCCCTCATCACCGACACGGTGGCCGGCTGGGACGCCGAGCACACGACCAGGAAGATCGAGGCCCACATCGGCCGTGACCTGCAGTTCATCCGGATCAACGGCACGGTGGTGGGCTCATTGGCCGGGTTGCTGATCTACACGGTGTCGCGGATCGTGGGGGCGTAGATCCCTCTCGGGAGGGCGTGACCGCACTCGGGCGGGCGTAGGCCGTGCTCCGGAGGGAACCCGGGCAGGCGTCGCTCGACGAGGAGGGAGCCTCATGTCCACCGTTGAGGAGAAGGGCCGGGGGGAAGGCCGGGATCAAGCCGGGGGCCGGGTCACCACCGCCGTTCCCGCCCGTCTCGACCGCCTCCCGTGGTCACGCTGGCACTGGACCGTGGTGATCGGCCTCGGCACGGTGTGGATCCTCGACGGCCTGGAAGTCACGATCGTCGGCAACATCGCCGGACGCCTCTCCGAGCCCGGCAGCGGCCTGCCGATCACCTCCGCGCAGGTCACCGGCACCGCGGCCGCCCTCTATGTCGCCGGCGCGTGCGTGGGGGCGCTGTTCTTCGGCCGCCTCACCGACCGCTTCGGCCGCAGGAAACTGTTCATGGTCACCCTGGCGGTGTATCTGGGGGCCACGGCCCTGACCGCCGTCTCCTTCGAGCCCTGGTGGTTCTTCACCTTCCGCTTCCTCACGGGCTTCGGCATCGGCGGAGAGTACGCGGCCATCAACTCCGCGATCGACGAGCTGATCCCCTCCCAGTACCGCGGCCGGGTCGACCTGATCATCAACGGCAGCTTCTGGCTGGGCGCGATCGGCGGCTCCCTGCTGTCGATCGTCGCGCTGGACACCGCCCTCTTCCCGGCGAACATCGGCTGGCGGCTGACCTTCGCCCTCGGCGTGGTCCTCGGCCTGGTCATCCTCGTCGTACGCCGCAACGTCCCGGAGAGCCCGCGGTGGCTGCTGATCCACGGCAGGCAGGAGGAGGCCGAGCAACTGGTGGCGTCGGTGGAGGAACGGGTCCGCGCCGACCTCGGCGGCCGCGAACTGCCGCCCCCCGCCGGGGAGATCACCATCCAGCAGCGCAAGACCATCGGCTTCCTCACCATCGCCCGCACGGTCCTCGCGACCTACCGCAAACGCGCCGCGCTGGGCCTGTCCCTCTTCATCGGCCAGGCGTTCCTCTACAACGCGATCACCTTCGGCTTCGGCGCGATCCTGACGAAGTTCTACGACGTCCCCGCGGGCGCCACCGGCTACTACTTCGCCGTGATCGCGCTCGGCAACTTCCTCGGCCCGCTGCTGCTCGGCAAGCTCTTCGACACGGTCGGCCGCCGCCGGATGATCTCGTCGACGTACCTGCTCTCCGGGCTGCTGCTGTTCGGCACGGCCTGGCTGTTCGGCCGGGGCTCGCTGAGCGCGGTGACCCTGACGGCCTGCTGGTGCGTGGCCCTCTTCTTCGCCTCGGCGGGCGCGTCGAGTGCCTACCTCACCGTCTCCGAGATCTTCCCCATGGAGACCCGCGCGATGGCCATCGCCTTCTTCTACGCCATCGGCACGGCGGCCGGAGGCATCAGCGGGCCGCTGGTCTTCGCGGACCTCACCCAGTCCGGCGTGGTCGGCGACACCGTGCTGGCCTTCCAGATCGGCGCGGGCCTGATGTGCGCGGCGGGCCTGGTCGCCGCGTTCCTGGCGGTGAACGCCGAACGGCGCTCGCTGGAGGACATCGCGCCTCCGCTGTCGACGGTGGCACCCGCCGACTCTTGAGTGAGGGAACCGAGTTTGGGCTGAGTCCGGGAACTGAGTACGGGAACTGAGTACGGGAACCTGAGTACGCGTACTCTGTCGGGCCGCCGCCAGGGCGGCAACCCTCGTACGCATGACCGAGAAGCTGTTAGGCCCTCTGCGAACGCGCCCCTGGCCGGAACGCTGGCTGACGCGCGTGCTCGGCGCCGCCCTCTCCGGCGCGGCGTACCTCCTCTGCCTCCCCTGGGACCTGCGCAACCGCCCCGGGGCGACCGGGTCGATCACCGAGACGACCTCGGTGACCGTCCTCGGCGCCGTCCTGCTCGGCGTGGTTCTGCTGCTCCTGGCCGCCTACCTCGGCCGCCGGGACGCGCTGGCCTGGCCGTTGCTGCTGGTGGCGGGACCACCGGCAGCACTCATGTACCTCTCCTTCCACTCCCACCCGGAGCCCCCGGACGCGGCGGTCTGGCCGCTCACCTGGGCGTTCTTCACGCTGGTTGTCGCGGCGGGGGTGCTGATCGCGACGGCGGTGGCGAGGCGGTACCGGGCGGCGGACTGGGCGAGTTCCTCGGGCTCCGGGGGCTCCGCGGGCTCCGGGGACTCCTGGGACTCGTCGGACTCGTCGGACGAGGCGCTCAGCCTCGCCCGGTGGTGGTGAACGCCCGGCGGGGGAGGACGCACGGACCGTTGGAGTGACGATTCACGGACCGTTGAAGTGACGACGATGCACGGGCCGTGGAAGGGACGGTTCACGGACCGTAGAAGTACCGCGAGCCCTTCTCGATGAAGTGCGTGGCGTAGACGCGCCCGAGGGCCGGCTTGCCGCGGTACATCCCCACGTACGGGCGGGAGCTGTCGACCACGACAGGCCGCGTCATACAGGCGAACCGGACGCGCTGGCGCTCCTCCGCCCACCGCACGGCGGCCGGGTCGACACGGTCGCTGACCAGGACGGGGAACGTGCCGACCCCGTTCTGCAGACCGACGGGCAGGCCGCCCTTGGTGTCCTTGGCGTACTTCGTCACCTGCTCGGTGAAGCCCTCGACGACGGGCAGGGTGATCTCCGGAACCACCGCGGCCACGGTGAACAGATACAACTTCGTCGCCATCCAGCGCAGCCGGAAGTCCGACCGTCGCCCCACCAGCACGGGCACCCCGGCCCAGTCCTCCCAGCGGGTGGCACACCCGTCGGCCGTCAGCCGGCCCTCCAGGGCGGCGAGGTAGGCCGCCGGGGCCGAGGGCGTCGACGGATCGTGCGGTCCGTACACCTGTCCATGCATGAGCCGGATCCTAGGGCTAGGCGCCCGTGGTGGACCCCGGTCGGACAATCATCAGGATCGTGACGGTCGCCCAGAGAAGGTTGAAGAGCCCGGTGAACATGGCGAGCCGGGCGGTGTCCCGCGGGCCGACACGGCTCGCTCCGGCGTTCGCCGCACCTTCCGCGCCTGCCCCCACGCCTTGTTCTATGTACTCCGCCATGCCCTCCTTGCCCTGCATGCCCTCCACGCCCTCCATGAGCGCGGTCTGCCGGGGCAGGACCAGCGCGGCGAGGACGACGGCGGCCAGAGCCGTCAGCGCGATCGAGACGATCAGCCAGGTGTCGCCGAGCACGCCCATGTTCTTGGCCGTGGCGAACCCGAACACGGGCACGGCGACGCCGACCGTCGCGTACAGACGGCAGATGCGGTGCAGCACCCGCACGGTGGAGAGGGCCTGGGCGTCTCCGGGCTCGGCCAGCGCCTTGCGCGCGCTGGGCGGGAACATGCTGGCGGCGACGGTGACGGGCCCGACGGCGACGATCGCGGCGAGGACGTGCACGGCGAGAAGGAACTTGTTCACGGGCCGACGCTAGGGGCGCGTGCGATCTGACAGAAGCGGCACTTCTGCCAGGGTCCAACGGATTCTCGCCAGCGCGCCCAATGGATTCCCGCCAGCCGCCGCGTCCGCGTCACAGGGAATCGGCGCCCCGAGCGCAGCCCTGCGACGCTGTAGGCACCCTACGGGGCGACAAGCCCCCCTTGGCCACAATCCGTCGTATGCCTACTCTCTAGCCATGCACACCGTGGCCGTACTGGCGCTCGACCAGGTCATCCCGTTCGACCTCTCCGCCCCGATCGACACCTTCGGCTGGGCCCGGCTGCCGGACGGCCGGGAGCCCTACCGGATCCGGGTCTGCTCGCCGACGGCGGACGAGGAGGTGAGCGCGGGCCCGTTCACGATCCGCGCCCCCTACGGCCTGGAGGCGCTGGCCGAGGCCGACACGATCATCCTGCCCGGCGTCGCCGACCCGGCCGCCCCGCTCCCGCCGGGCGTGACGGAGGCGCTGCGCGCGGCGGCCGCGAACGGCACCCGGATCGCCTCGATCTGCGTGGGCGCCTTCGTCTTCGCCGCCACCGGCCTGCTGGACGGGCTGCGCGCCACCACCCACTGGGTCGCGGCGCAGGACCTGGCGGCCAGGTACCCCGCCGTGACCGTCGACCCGAACGTCCTCTACGTCGACAACGGCCAGTTCCTCACCTCGGCGGGCGCGTCCGCCGCCCTCGACATGTGCCTGCACATGATCCGCAACGACCACGGTTCGGCGGTCGCCGCGCACGCGGCCCGGATGTCGGTCATGCCGCTCGAACGGGAGGGCGGCCAGGCCCAGTTCATCATCCACGACCAGCCCCCGGTACCGGCCGGCACCACGATGGAGCCCCTCCTCGCCTGGCTGGAGGAGAACGCGGAGCGTGAGCTGACCCTGGAGGACATCGCCGCCCACGCCGGCATGAGCACCCGTACGCTCAACCGCCGCTTCCGCGACCAGACCGGCACCACACCGCTCCAGTGGCTGCACCGCGCCCGGGTCCGCCGCGCCCAGTACCTCCTGGAGACGACCACGTACCCGGTCGAACGCATCGCGACCCAGGCGGGGTTCGGCTCACCGACGGCGTTCCGGGAGCGGTTCAAGCGGGTGGTGGGAACGAGCCCGTACGCGTACCGCCGCGCGTTCCAGAGCACGGGACCAGCCCCGGTCCCGGTCTCGGTCCCCACCCCGGTCCCGGTCCCGGAACCCGTGCCCGCTGCCGAGGCCTCGTAGGCCCTCAGGCCCTCAGGCCCTCAGGCCCTCAGGCCCTCCGCCCCTCAGGCCCGTGGTGCTCTGCGCTTGCTCAACCCCGCCGGTCGGCCACGGCCCACGAGGCGAGGGCCACGGCACCGGCCACGCCGAACACGGAGGGCCAGGCGCCCACCTTCTTGGCCAGCGGGTGGGAGCCGGCGAAGGCGGCGACGTACGCGACGGTCAGCGCCCCGGCGGCCTTCCCGCCCGCCTGCCGACGCCACTGCTGCGCGGCCGTGGCCCCGGCGGCGGCCAGCACCACCCCGCCGAGCTGCCGCTTCTTGGTCCACCGGGCCACGCCGTACCCGCCGATGAGCCCACCCGCGGCCACCGCCGCGGCCGGTACCTTCGCCATTGCTGCCTCCCGCTCCTGCCTGCGTCTTTCGAACAAACCGAGGCTAACGCGCACGAACGGACGCCCGACGACCGCCCTGCCTCACCTCTGCCTCCGCCCTACCCTCGGGCGACCGTGCGGGGACTGTTGTAGGCGGACACGCTGAGCGCCGGACGGTTCGACGGCAGGGCGTGAGCCGGCCAGGACAGGGTGACCGTCCGCGACTCGCCGGGCAGCAGCCAGAGGTAGTTGTCGCTGTACAGCGTCGGCAGGACGCGCTCACCGCTGTGATCGTCCAGCAGCGACAGCCGGACCATCGGGGCGAGGGCCGACCCACGGTTCTTGACGACAGCGGTCAGTTCACGCCGGGTACCGGTACCGGAGTGCGACACGCGCGTGATCGAGGCGGAGAGCCTGACCCGCGGGAGGTCGTTGAGCGCCTTCATCGCGGCCGGGGTCCGATGGCGCCAGTAGGTGTTGGTCGAGACCGTACGACCCGTGTGGTCCTCGAGGGTCAGGCGCAGCAGGTGCAGATCGGGCAGGTCGTCGGTCCAGTCCACGGCGAAGGCGGGGGTGGTGGAGGCCGACGCGACATCGACCACGGCTTTCCTGGTCCCGCCGATCCGGCGACCGGCGAGGTCGTGCAGCCGGGCGGTGACGGTCGCGCCCTCGACCGCGCGGCGCGTGTGATTCACCACGAGGAGCTGCCACTTCAGCGGGTCGGCCTGGACGTGCAGGGGCTCGCAGGCGGTGCGGGCACCGTAGTAGGTGCCGTTGACGTCGAAGTCGTAGTCGTAGGTCTGCCAGACGGTGCTGTGCCAGGCGGGGTGGGACATCCACAGCATGAGGCCGCTGGCGTCGTCCCACAGGTGGGCGTTCCACGCCTCGAACATGCTGCGGGCGTTCTCGTAGTTGACGAACTGCGCCTTGCCGACGAAGTCGTCGAGGTCCGTCGCGGTGCCCAGGCGCGCTTCGATCGCCGCCCGGTACTGCTGCGGAGCCTGATTCCCGTGTTCGCTCCAGTCGTGGTAGTACCACGCTCCGCCGATCGGCCACTCCTTCTCGTCGCCCACCAGGTTGCGCATGCTCTCGGCGGTGGAGACGACCGGCATGCCGATCTCGGTGTGGAATCCGAAGCTGTTGCTGCCGTAGGTCGACGGGTCGTAGTACTTCTCGGGCTCCACCCAGTTGTAGGGGCCGCCGCCGGTGATGATGCCTCCGGCGGAGTTGTTCTGGTAGAGGATGCCGGGGGCCTGCTGCTCGACGGCGTCGCGCATGCCCTTGTCGATGGCCGCCGGCGGGTCGCCCTCGTTGGCGCCGCACCACACCACCACGCAGGGGTGGACGCGGTAGCGCAGTACGGTGTCGCGCGCGATCGCGTTGAACGCGTCATGGTCCGGCGGGTCCATGGCCCAGGCATTGGGGAAGTCGTTCCACACCAGGATGCCGTGTTCGTCGCAACTGGCGTAGAACTCCTCGCGGTTGATGCTGCCGACCCAGTTGCGGATCATCGTGAAGTTCATGTCGCGATGCATGCGCACCGCCGCGTCCATCCGCTCGGCCGGCATCCGCCGCAGCAGTTCGTCCCAGCCCCAGTTGCCGCCCCGGGCCAGCACCCGTACGCCGTTCACGCTGATCTTCAGCGGCACCGGGGTGTTGTCCACGGACTTCACATCCGTCCAGGTGTCACCGTCGGCCGACACCTGGATGACGTACGTCTTCGGGTAGGCCTGCTCCCACAGGATGGCCACCCGGTCGAAGCTCTGGGCGGAGCCCAGGTCGACCTGGATCCACTGGTGGTCCTCGTACTGCGACGACCACCGGCTGTCGGGGCTGCCGTCGGTCGCGGCGGCGGCCGGATGGTCGGACTCCTCCGTGGAGGCCGTGGCCGCCTTGTGCAGGGCCAGGTCGGTGCCCGGACGGGAGCTGTCGATCACCGACAGGGACCAGAGGGAGTTGCCCCAACTGGTGTGGCGCACACCGCAGTTGATCCGCACGAAGCGGGCCGTGCGGGCGGTGAAGTCCTCCACCTGAAGGCTCGCCCGGTCGGTGTTGAACGGCAGCGGTACGGCGGTGTTGTCGACGGACTTCACGTCCGTCCAGGTCGAGTCGTCCGTGGACACCTGGACCACGTACGTCCGGGCGTAGGCCTGCTCCCACACGAGGTCGACGCCGTCGAAGGACTGCGGGGAGCCCAGGTCCACGCGGATCCACTGATCATCCTGGTAGGCCGAGGACCAGCGGGTGCCGGGGTCACCGTCGGTGACGTTGCGGGGGCCGTGGTCGTCGCCGTCCGTCGTGGAGGAGGTGGCGCTCGCGTGCAGGGCGAGGTCGGTGCCCGGCCTGTCGCTGTCGGTCAGGGACAGGGTCCACAGGGAGTTGCCCCAGTCGGTGGCCCTGGTCAGGCACCTGACCCGCACATAGCGGGCCTGCTGCCTTCCGACCTCCAGCGACTGGGTGCAGGCGTCGCCGGACGAGGTGAAGGGCAGCGGCACGTCGTACTCGTAGCCGAACTGGCGGATACCGAAGCGGGTGGTGCGCCGGTCGCTCTCCGTCCCGTCGACCGAGGCGGCCAGGGTGAGGTCGTGAAGGGCGGGGCTGCCGAGTCCGTTGGGCCACCACAGCGCGGGGTTGCGCAGCCGCAGCCGGCTGAAGGCGTCCGGCGCGAAGGTGACGTCGACGCTCCGGCCCGCCGGGACGGTGACGGCCTTGGAGACACGTATGTCACCGAAGGACGCGGAGACGGTCGTGGTGTGCTCGACCGCATCGGCGTTATGGACCGGGACGGTGATAGTCAGTTCGGCGACGGAGGTGTCGGGCAGATCCGGCAGAACCGTGTCCACCCGGGGGTCGCCGATGACCACGGGCCCCGTGGATCTCAGCCGGACATGGTTCCAGATCCCCGAGACCCGGTCCCGTACGGCGGGCATCCAGTCCCACCCCGAAGCGGCCAGATACGTGGGCGAGTTGAGGTTCATCTGACCCGCGCCCGCGTCCACCCAGGACTCCCCGGCGGGTCCCTTGTCCCCCGGGCTGCCGGGGACGGGCATCGGCGTGATCTTCACCGCCAGCGCGTTCTTGACCTTCGTCCCCTTCTCGGCGAGCAACTCCGTCACGTCATGGGCCGAGCGGGCGAACGGGTAGGTGAGCCCTCCCACCTGGTGGCCGTTGAGCCAGATGTCGGCCTGATGGTTGATGCCGTCGAACTCCAGCCAGACCCTGCGGCCATGCCCGGTGCGCAGACCGGACGGGAGGTCGAAGTCACGCTTGTACCACCAGGAATGGCGGGAGAGCGCCTCAGGGATGTGCAGATTGTTCAGACCGGCGACCGGGTCCGGGAGCTTCCCCTGATCGACGAGTGACGCGAGGACCGTGCCGGGCACGGTCGCGGGCAGCCAGCCGCTGGTGTCCACGGTCGGCTTCGACAGGTCGGGGCCCTCGCCGTCGGCCCAGTCGTCCAGGGTCAGCCGCCAGCCGGACTCCAGCGGAACCGTGCCGTCCGCCGCGACGGCCAGCCCGGGAGCCTCGCCGCGGTGGGTTCCCCAGTCGGTCCAGCCGGTGACCGCGGGACGCCGCCCACCGGCCGTGCCGTACACCTCGAAACCGTTCAGCCCGAGCGGGTTGGGACTGGACCGCCGCTGAGCCGTCATCCGCACCCACCGCGCCGTCACCGACCGGGCCAGCGGGATGTCCACCACCCCACCCGTACCGGCGGTCGTGCGATACACGCTCGTCCAGGAGCTGCCGTCCCTGGACGTCTCGACCACGAAGGCGAGCGCGTAACTGGACAGGATCTCCTTCCCGGTGGTGCCCTCGGCCTTGTTACCGGTGGCGGGCGGCGTGAAAACCGGATCGCTCGCGTCGGCCTCGAAGGTGAGCCGAACCCGCGTCACCTGGCAGTCGGCCTGAAGATCCACCGAGATCCACTGCGGATCGTCCCCCGCCGCCGCGCGCCATCCGCTTCCCCGGACCCCGGGCGACGCGAGACGGTCGACCACGAACTCGCCCGGAGTCGGCGCGTAGTCCGTCGAGGAGACCTTGATGGGGCGGTAGGCGGCGAGTTCACCGGACGGCGCCGCCGCGGTGAGCGCGTCGCCGCGCCCGGCGGCCGTGCTCGTCACCGGGAACAGAGCGTTCAGACCAAACCCGGCGAGAAGAGTCGAACCCGTAGTGACCACCGACCGCCGGGAAGGACCGGAAGGATCCCGCGGCGCATGTGACTGACCTGCCATGAACGTGAGTCCCATCAGAAAACAGCGCGACCGACGAACACGCGGAGGCGCCGAAGCCGTTGGCATGACAACGTTGCCAGAGTGTCTGACAACGTTGCCAAAGGTGTCTGCGCGCCCAACCTCCTGTCAAGACCTCGCACACGATCACTGTTGCTCCGACGCGATCACGGCCCACTGAGCGCAAGTCGCCCCAGGGGCGGGGGAGTCATGAAGCAAGTCGCGGAATTTCCGGCGTGCCGACCCAAGGCGCGGCCTCCACTGGAAGCTTCCCGCCGAACCAGCGAACCAGAACGGTTGATCACTGAGGCTTTCCCGCTGAAGATCATTTCCAGTTACCGTTGAGGACAAGGGCGGCCCGCGCTATGTCGCCAATCCGGCTCGGGCTGAGCGTGACGCGCTTGAGCGCGCGCCAGCGTTCCTTGAGCTCGGCGGCGGTGCGCTCGCCCAGTGCGCGCAGGCGCGGCCGGGGCTCCAGTGCGACCTGGCCATGCGCCCGGATCGCAACACCGGGCAGATGCGCTCCCAAGCGAACGGCCGGAGCGGGAGTAGCGCCATGGGCGCTACGAGCAGAAGGTACGTTCTCGTCCTGGATTCCAGTTGCTCTGTCGGGCTGGGGCCGTCGGCAGCCATTGCGCGAACAGTCCCTGGCCAGGCATGATGCCCCGCGTTGTTCGTGCGGCAGGGGTGGAACAGCTGTGAACCAGGAAGCCCGCAATGGCGGAGCGGAATCGTCGGGAACGGTCGGCCGAGTCCGTTATCGGGCTTCGTGGCAGCAGTCCCTGCCACTGGGCCTGATCCTCGGCGCCGCCGTGCTGATGCAGTTGTCGAACCCCTTGCTGTGGGCGGACCAGCGGCCCGGGCTGCCCGGCCTGCCGTTCGAGTCGTGGGTCCTGGCCATGGTGCTGCCGTTCTTCGTTACGCTCGAACTGTGGGTGCTGAGCTGCTACGTCGGGGTAACCCTGACCCCTGAGGCGGTCGTCGTCCACAACCTGCGCCGCCGGACCATCCCGTGGACCAACGTGGCCGAGGTCGCGGTCGAGCCGTTCACCGGCGGACGGCGGGTGGTCCTCTACGAGGCGGATGGACGCCGCACCCCGCTACGAATGCCCAGCTCCGGTTTCCTGTCCCGCGACCGCCGGTTCGACGACAAGGTCGCGACCATCCGAAGCTGGTGGCTTGCCAACGGCGGCGCGGCCCAAGTCGAAGACACAGCTGGTGAACTCGGCGCCTGGGGGCATACCTACGGCCGGCTGCCCGAGCGACTGGGCATGCGACCTGCGCCAAGCCGGTCGGTGCCCACGGTTCTGCTCCTTGGCTGGCTTGCGGCTGATGCGGTGATGGCGGGGTTCGCCGAGGGGTCCGACGCTGATCACTCGACGCTCCTTGGCCGCACGCTCGGCGCACTCGTCGCGATCTCGCTGCTGCTGGGCGCGGGCTTCCTGAGCTTCGGCAGAGGCGTCATCCTCACTGCCGACCACCTGGTCATACGAGGGCTGCGGCCCCGAACCGTTCCCTGGGACGAGATTCAAGGGATCGCCGTCGAGCGCCACCGGGGCGGGCGGAGGCTAGTCATCCTCGAAGCGAGCAGTCGCCGAACGCCATTGCCGGTACCGCGTGTCGGACGCGTGCTCTGGGACTCGGAGTTCGAAGCCAAGATCCAAACGCTACGTCACTGGTGGCACACCCACGCGGAGATTGGCACGACCCCGGCCGAAGCGGCGCTCCAACCCTCGGACCAGCCACCGCTCCTTCCCTACCGCGGACCGCGTCTGTGGCAGAAGGGAGTGTTGGCTCTGGCCTGCATCGTCCTCGGCTACGAGATCCTCCTGTCAGTTCTAGTCGGAACTCTGTTCTTCACCGTCGGTCAGTGAGGAAACCTCACTCACTCCCGATAAACGGGCGGCGCATTCCTGTACGTATGCCCGGTGGGACTCGTCCAACTGGCAATCCCGGTATGCGGATCCCGCGTCACCCTCCACCCGGGATGGTGGGTCTTCAGCCGATGATGCCGCCGACACAACGGCTGCAGATTCTCAGGAACCGTCAGCCCACCTGCCTCAGGACGTTCGTGATCGAACGGTTCGACGTGGTCGACATCGCAGCGATGCGCAGGCATCCGACAACTGGGAAAGGCGCAGTACTGGTCGCGGGCGATAGCTTGCCGCTCGGCATCAGCCGTGGGCCGATAGGTGGTCGGATCAACCTTCACGAGCAGCCCACTGCCAGGATCGGTAATAAGCCTCCGCCAGATCGTCCCCGGAGCAAAAGCGATCTCACGCGCCTGCCCCACGGTGATCGGCCCGTACCCCTTCAGCTCGGCAGGCCCGTCCTCGACCCCCACCAGAACATCAAGAGGCACCGTGACCTGCACGACCGCAGCAGCCCGCCCACGCACCGGACTCGCGTAATCTCCCGCCACACCATTCCGGTTGACCACAAGGTCGTACAACGCGTCGGCACGCTTCTGCGCCAGAGTCCGCCCGTCATTGTCGAACGTGGCCGCATGCGCATCCACGGCCTGTCCCATCTCGGCAGCCTGCTCAGCAGGCAGGACGGCGCCGAAAAGAGCCATCCCATCTTCTCGCGGATAAAGGACAGTCTCCCGATCCGTCTTGCGCTGCCGATGCCGCGCCTCAGCCCCGTCCGGATCGGCCTTATGAATCTGCCGACGCAGCAAAGCCCGCGTCTGCCCGACGGCCAACTCCGGCATCTTCGCGACCACGACAGCCTCAACCTGCCCAGCCGTATCCGGCTCGAGAACCGCACACAATTCCGTGACGGCTTCGGCCTGCAGATAGGAGATCTCCCCACGCTTCAGCAACTCCAGAGTCGCCGGATACCGAGCGCAAAGCTGCTGCGCCACATCGAGCCGCCGCGAAGCGGTGCCGCCGGCCAGCCGCAAGGCACAAGCCACTTCATCGCTCGCGGCGTCCCACTCCCGCAGCAGCCGAGCATCGAACGCCTCACCGGCTGAGGCAGCATCGGCCCCAGAATCCGCGTACTCCCCAATCGCCGCCAGCACCTCGACCTGCATCCCCTGCATCCAGGCAAGATGCCTCTCGAACACAGCCAGGGCATCAATCCGCCCCCGCGCCGAAAGCCGCTCACCGGCCAACTCGACCAGCAGCCCCAGGGTCTCCACCGAAGGCGCGCACGACCGCAATTCGGCGATCCACTCGTCTGTCACCGCAGACGACACATCGACTTCGGACTCCACCGCAACAGCCACCGCGCTCACCCCCGTCCCCCATGAGAGCGCCGAACCTCACTCACCCGCCAACGGCCCGACCCCTCCATTATCGCTCACGGAGAGTGATATCCCCAGCTCATTGCCGCATTTCACCCGTCAGAATGATCCACCGGAACCGGGAACTCCGCCTGTCGCCGACCGGCCGCCAGCCCACGCAGCGCGTCATCGCAACCGGTGCGAGGCCAAGATGACCGGCGTCCTGGTCCACTCGGACCACCCCAGACGTGCTCTCGTCCCACCCACCATCAGGAAGCCGCTATACCAACCCGGCGTGCGCGGAAGGCCATAGGCGTCCCCCAAGCCACAAATTTCCGGCACCCGGCAACGCGAAGAAACCCCACCCCCGCTTCCCCCGCCGCCCCTTTTCGGGCCGCCCGGCCAAGAGCACTCCGCGGTGGAGGGGTGAGGGTCAAGAGTGGAGCGAAGCGAAATCGGCGCAGCCGACGCCCGAAGGGCGCTCTTGACGCTCACCCCGGAACCGCCACACTCAGCAAAACCGGGCGGCCTTGGGTGCCTCGATGCCGACGTCACGTGAGCCAACGTGATCGTCGCCGCGGCGACGGATCGATCAGTCGTGGCTCCAGAACACCAGAGCCTTGGTGATCAGATCCTTGGCGTGGTCGCCGTAACAGGCGGCGCTACTCAGGGCATCGAAGGCCTTGTCATGGAGGGCGAGTTCATCCGGCTCGGTGACGTCCACACCGGTGGAGACGAGTTCGTAGTGAACTCTCGCGTCGTCGTACATGCTGAAGCCGGGCATGGGGACCACGCTCACCTCGGCGGTGGCGGCGAGGACGCCGAGGGAGAGCGAGGGCAGGTCGATATCCCTGAGAAGCCGTTCCATCTGCTCGCGCATCACCTCCGGCCCACCGATGTTCGTGTATAGAGCCTGTTCGCCGAGGATCACGTCGTAGTGGTGCTCACCGTCGTACAGCACCTGCTGCCGCTCCATCCGCTTGGCCACCCCTGCCGGCACATCGTCCGGAACCTCGAGGAATTCGACGACCCGGCGGAGGATCACGGTCGCGTAGGCCTCGGTCTGGATGGTGCCCCAGATCATCGTGGGGACGTACCCCTTGCCATGCCGAGTCTGTTGGTACCAGCGGATCACCTCGTCCTGGATGTTTTCGGTACCACTGGACAGGCGCTGTTGCCACGAGACGGAATGGGTCACCGCCCCTCCCTTCAGTCGATGACAGTGATGACGATTCCTTGTCGCGTCTGTCGTACTCCTCGCCGACCCGATTCGTCTGGTCACACTTTCCGCAGATCACAGCGAAGACTCTTCTTCCACACCGCTTTCCAGTCGCGGTACAGCAGCTGCGCTGCTGGGCACGTCTGGTCAGGCGACGCTCTACAGTCGCGGCAGGCCAGGCAGTGATCAACGAGGGCGCTGAAAGCATCGACGACTTCGCTGGTTGCTTCCGCACTCATCGCGAGTACTCCGTTCGCGGGCCGTACTGCGCGTCGACTGCGGTCTGTAGTGCCTGACGCAGATGCTCTGGCGGCGTGAATGGACGATCGGCTGGTGGCCTCACAACCCAGTGCAGATCCACTTCCCTGGAGTTGAGGGGCGGGACAACGACGTAGGTGGCGGACCCGCAGGCGGTTGTCTCACGTACATCCCAACCGGTCGTCGAGGACGGCTCGGTCAGAAAGTAGTAGATGCGGCTCCACGGATCGCAGATCACTGCTCCCGATGCGTCTCCGAGCAGAGCGAGTGCAGCGGCGCCGAGAGTGCGGCCTGTCCGAACGGCATCGAAGTGGGTGCCAGCCTCGACGTGCCAGATTGTTCCTTCGGGCGGTAGCCATGGCGGCTGGGGCGTTACGGGGGCGTTCACGCGGCAACCGCTTCGCTTCGTCGTTCGCAGGTCGCGATCTGCCACACGTGCGTGCTGGCGCGGAGCGCCCCGGGCGCAGCCACGCGTAAGTTCTTGCCGATGGCTCTGCGGCCGAAGCGGGCCTCGGCGCGCAGTCGAGTGATCCCCATGCTGCCCTCGATGAGGATGGGCGTGAGCGGGGTTGCGTCAGGCATCCCTGTTCCCATCTGCTGGTTCCAATGCCTCGCACAGATGGTGGGGGCCTGCAAGGGCCACAAGTACCCCAGTGAGGGGTAGCCGACTGGCAGCTCAGGTGGCAGCGCACCACTCGGCGAAGTTCGTGAGCGTCTCGGAGTCAGCACGCTTGAGCCGCCGCAACGTAGCAGCGTCTTCACGGACCCATGGGTGCTCCCGCGTGTGCTGCGGGGCGATCTGACGGGCGACCTTCAAGGACTCGAAAGCATGGTCTGCGAGCCCAGACCACAGTTGGGCTCGGCTCAGTTCGATGTAGAACCCGGAGCGTCGCTCGGCTGGCAGATCGGCGGGTGGCTTCCAATCACGCGCGACGGTGAGAGCACGGCTGACGTGGTCGTCTCCGAGGCTGACGGCGACGGACACCTCGTGGATGTGGACGGAGTCGGGTCCGAACGCCGTGCCGTGGTAGATGGACTCGGATACTTGGTCCGCGAGGGTTCGAGCTTCGTCAAGGTGGGTTTCCGAGGCCGTGGCGTCACCCGCCCGCCCGGCGATGACCGCAGCCCTCATATGGAGGGCGCCCCTTGCCGCAATGGCGGACGCCGTGTTCGGGACGGGCGCCGAGTCGATAGCGTGCTCGAGGGCGCGCAGCCCGGAGGTATGGGCGCGTGCGGCGAAGAAGGTCTCTGTTCGTACGTAGGCGACGGATGCGGTGAGCAGCGGATCGTCTGCGGCGGGGGTAGCCCACCGCATCAGCTCGACCAAGCGCGCGGACAGGTCATGGGCACCGAATTTGAAAGCGACGGCGTCCGCTGCTCGATAGGCGGTGACCAACAGCGCGGCCGGTCCGTGCTTCTCGTGGGCCGGGGCTTGGTGGTAGGCACGAGACAGTTCGGCGAGCAGGTCGGGGAGTTCGCGGACGATGCGTGTGTACTGGGCCGCAAGGCGCCAGCGAGCGGCTTGGGCGACAGCAGCTCGAAGCTCATCGAAAGGGCGAGTCGGACCGTCGTCCGGGACGTCGTACGTGGCGATCGCTGCGGAGAGTGTGGGCATCGCTTCGTACACGCGGGTGTGCACAGGGCCGCGGTCGACGCGCAGACGGCTCGGATCGATACCGAGAGCGGCAGCGAGGGCTTCGAGAACGGCATCGCTGACGCCGCGCTCGCCACGCTCGATCTTGCGGATGGTGCCGAGTGCCACGCAGGCGACGTCGGCGAGTTGCTCCTGCGTCATCTTCGGGCGCATAACGCTGCGGTAGTAGGCGATCCGCTTGCCTACTCGACCGTTGGCGTGTGCGGGCATACCGGCTCCAGCTCGAGATGTCTGCTACGAACCGTACCCGGTGAGCCACGCAACGTGTTCATGGACGGTCCTGCCGGTCCTGGCTGATGCGACAGCTTCCTTGCCTTCACCCGGCGATGATCGTGGTGAGCTGAGTGAGGCTGTCGATTCGCCAATCGGCCGCCGTTCTCAACTCCTGCTCGTCAGCCCATAGATGGCCCCACGGCCCGCGACGGATGTGCGCCGTCCGGAGCCCGGCCGCCTTCGCCGGGAAGATGTCATTGGCCGGGTGATCGCCGACGTACACCGTTTCTCCCGATGCGGCTTGAGCCACTTCCAGCACGCGCTCGAAGAACTCTGAGTGCGGTTTTGCCACACCCCAGTCCCCAGAGGTGACGACGAGATCAACGGGCAGGTCGAGGTCACGCAACAGCTCGCCCGCACGGGAGGTCTGGTTTCCGGCGATGATGACGCGGATGCCGAGCTTGCGCAGTCCGGACAGGGAGGGACGGACGTCGTCGTACAGATCCGTCTCGTCGAGGAACTCACCCCGGCCGGCTGCCTCACGGGCGTGGTACTCGGCCGCCACGTCGATGCCGGGGCGAGCGAGGCGTAGGGCGTCTGCGTTGTCGCGGCCTTGAGCGACCACGGCTCCCACGAGGGCGGAGAGGGTGTGACGGGGGATGTCGAGCCAGTCCGCCCACGAGTGCCAGTAGCGGTCGTCGCGGGTGATGGTCTCGCCGACATCGAGGACGATGGTCTCAATCACCCCGGGAAGCCTACGGCGTCATGCTCTGGTACGAGGAGACCTGAGCGCCCTGTTGGCGATAGGGGCATATGTTGGGGCCACGAACACGGGCGCTCTTTTGCTGCCCATGGAGGAGTCGGCAGTGCCCTAACAGCCGCCGAACGTCTCTGCCCTCAACGCTCCAACAGCCCCGCGCCCACGGCCCGTACGAATGCCTGCCAGGCGTGGTTACGTATGGCAACGACTGGAGCGTGGGGCTTCTTGGAGTCGCGCACGAGGGTGCCGCCATCGCCAGGGGCGCACTCGACGCATTCGGTGCCGCTGCCGCCGCTGTAGGACGACTTGAACCAGTGGGGCGCCAGCGGTCCGGGCATCAGGACTCCTTGCTTATGCGGTAGACGAGCGCTGCGGAGGATTCGAGATCGAGTGCCTGAGCGCTGAGGTACTCGAACGCCAATCTATAGCGCCCCAGTTCCTGTGACTTCTCCATGAAGAGCCCACCGCCGAGGATGTCTACGTACACCACGTCCAGCTCAGGCGATGGGCCGCGCAAGACCGCGAAGCTGCCAACTGCTGCTGCGTGGGCTCCCGTTGAGAACGGGAGTACTTGCGCGGTGACGTGGGGCAGTTCCGACACGGTCAGAAGATGCTGAAGCTGCTCGTGCATGACCTCGCGTCCGCCGACGCTGCGACGAAGCGCCGCCTCGTCGATCACACACCAGATGTGCGGCGGTTCATCGCGCTGAAAGAGCTCTTGTCGCTTCATACGGATGTCGACCATGTGCTGCACCTCCCTCTCTGAACACTGCATCTCTGAGGCGCGGTGTACGGCCTCGGCGTAGGCGCGGGTCTGGAGGAGGCCAGGGATGTACATGCAGGCGTAGTGGTCTTCGCGCACCACCTCGTCCTCAAGCGTGAGCATGAGATTCATGGACTCGGGGATGGGATCGGCGAGCGACCTCCACCAGCCTTGGATCTTGGCGCCCTTCGCGAGTTCGACGAGTGCGAGGCGTTCTTCCTCGGACGTGCCGTACTCACGGCACAGTGCGTCAACGGCAGGCCACTTGACTGATCCTTCCTTGGTCTCATAGCGGCTGAGCGTCGCCTTTGAGATGCCTACCCGTGCGCCGGCGTCCTCCAGGGTCAGGCCCTTGCGTTCACGGAGGCGGCGCAAATCGGCGCCAAGCTGGCGTCTGCGAGTGGTGGGCCCAACTGGCATACCCCACACCTTTCGTGTTGATCTCTCAGATCCTGCTGCCTGCCCGATCGTGACAGCAACACGGCGTGCGCCGGGGCGCGCGAAGGGTGGCTGCGCTCCTGGGCGCTCCCCTCAATCACGTGATGAGAGTTCCATTTTGAGAGTTCCAATGTCACTCTCAGTGTTGCATCGATTGCAAGGTGCAACTCGACGTGCGAGGAGAGGACTTAAGGCATGGGCTGTGCGGGTTGTGTGCCGAGGAAGTCGTGGGACATCCCGTTCGTAGCGGAGCCGAGGGGAGTGTCAGCTCTGCGCCGCATCATGCGGCTTTCTCTGGGCCTTTGGGGACTGTATGAGATCACCGAGGCAGCACAACTGTGCGTCACCGAGCTGGTTTCCAACGTCATCACGCACGTGGGTGCCGGCACCCCGACCACGCTCGCCGTCTCCATGACCGGCACCTACCTGCGCATTGAGGTCCAGGACCCCGACACCCGTGCCCTGCCAACCCTCATCCGGGCGGGAGTCGACTCTGAAGGCGGACGGGGCATGGCTCTCGTCGATGCCACCGCCGACCGCTGGGGTGTCCAACTCCACCCCGACCGAAAGGTCACCTGGTGCGAGCTGTCCACCGGGCTGACCTCGCCCAATGGCCACAGCGGGGGTGCTCGTGTGGCAAGAACAGGGTCGATGCTCGCCTTCTACGGCGCAGCGAAGACACCTGGCCCTCAGGGCCCAAGCCCGCTGAGCGTGGCCGTAGCGCAGGAGGCAGCGATTGACGTCATCGCCGACCTTCTCCACTGGCTTCGCGTGCATGGCCTTGATGCCGATGAGGCCCTCGACCGAGCCCAGATGCGCGTCGAGTCGGAGGCGGAGCAGACAGGAGGTGAGGAGTGAGCATCAACCAGCAGCAATGGCGGAGTACGTCCAGACGTCCGCTGGGATTTCGTGTGCCAACTTCCACGTAATCGCCATCGGTTTGCTGCCCTTGTGTTCGAGGTACTCAGCCGGGCCGAGCAGCATCCACGGTTGGGCGCCGCCGATGTCGGTGCTCTTATAGCGGCGGACGAATAGGAGGACGTGGCTGCCTTCCGCTGTGTGGTGTTGGTAGCGCAGGCCAGTGGCGGATGTGGCCGAGGTCTGGTTCTGGGACTCCCAGTGGAAGAGGTTCTCGCTCAACGCGTAGTCGTGGTAGCGGGTCTGGGGAGAGAAGTCCTTTTCGTCCTTGTCCAGAGTGATCATCAGGGCATCGGTCTTTGTGGACTCGCACCACTTCACGCCCTCGCGAAAATCTCCCGGCATGAAGCCGCCGATGTAGGACTGGCCGAGCGCGGGGAGGATCTCCTCTCTGCTGTAGGAGGCGTGGATGGTCAACGGCAGACCGGTCTGGCCGCCGATGCCAAGGAGCGGGATCGGGATGTGCTCGGTATGGGCGAGGTTGTACTCAAGCACCTGGCGAAGCTCGCTGCGTAGGGCGTGCTGGTCTCGGAGTGTTGCGAAGCCAGTCTCGTAATCCATGAATCCTTTGCGGGTGACGCCTCCGAGTGGCCAGAGCTGGAAGAAGAGCATCCGAGCGTAGGCCTGCCCCCGCTCGTCGAGTTCGCCGTACGAAGGGGCGTCATCCTCCAAGATGCGGGTGTACGCATCGACGCGCAGAGGGTCGTCAACGTGGATGAAGGCATGCACGCGCTTAAGCAGAACTGCTTCGCCCTCTGGAGGCTCGCCCTTGAGGACTCCGGCACGCCGGAGCAGTCCCGTCCAGGAGTTGCCATTGCCGCGATACAACTCCTTCAACTCGCGGCCGCTCTCATAGAGGTAGGCGCTCAGCCGAGGCTCGGCGTAGGTCGCGACTTCGCGGGCTAGGGCGGTGACGTTGACACCGATCTGATCCTTGATGTTGTCGATGACGGCCTTCTTGGCCTTCTCCTCAAGGATGATCTGGCAACCGGAGGGAAGCTGCGGGAAGTCATGCTCGATGTTGTCCAGGAGCCGTTTGCGCGTGAGGTTCGTCAGGGCCCGGAACTGGTTCTCGAAGCGGAACTCCTTGCGGTGCTGTCCGATGAAGTCGAGCACCGTGAGCACCGCTTTGTTCTCACTTCGGCGAAGACCTCGGCCGAGTTGTTGGAGGAACACGGTTGCACTGGAGGTAGGGCGCAAGAGGAGCAGGGTGTCTACGTCGGGGATGTCGAGTCCCTCATTGAAGAGGTCCACGGAGAAGATCACTTGCAGCGCGCCGGACTTAAGGTCAGCGAGGGCTTGCCTACGCTGTTCGGCCGGAATCTCGCCGGAGAGGGCCACGGCGTTCAGACCAACGGAGCGGAAGTACTCGGCCATGAAGTGGGCATGCGCGACCGAGACGCAGAAGCCCAGCGCTCGCATGGCGCCAGGCTCGACGAGCTTCTCCTCGACGGCCTTCACGATGAGTCGCGCCCGCGCGTCATTGCCGGTCAGGACGTTGCTCAGGGCGGCGTCGTCATAGGCGCCGCGCTTCCACTCCACCGCACTCAAGTCGGTGTTGTCGCTGATTCCGAAGTAGTGGAAAGGGCTGAGGAGCTCGTTCTCCAGGGCCTCCCACAGGCGCATCTCGGCAGCGATGCGGCCGCCGAAGAACTCGTCCTGGATGCTCCTGCCGTCCATGCGCTCGGGCGTCGCGGTCAGCCCCAGCAGCTCCATCGGCCGGAAGTGATCAACAATCTTTCGGTACGTCGGTGATGTGCCGTGGTGGAATTCATCGATTACGATCACGTCGAAGTGGCTGGCGTCGAGCTGATCCAGTGCTCTAGCGTTAAGCGACTGAACGCTGGCAAAGACGTGGGTCCAGCGCTCCGGGATCTCCCCGCTGTGGAGTGACTCGCCGAAGTTTGCGTCCACCAAGACATCTTGGTAAGTCCGCATCGACTGTTGCAGGATTTCCTTGCGGTGCGCGACGAACAGCAGGCGCAGATCCCGGCCGTATTTCTTGCGTAGGTTCTTGTAGTCGAGCGCCGCCATTACCGTCTTCCCGGTCCCCGTCGCGGCAACTAGGAGATTCCGGTGCCGATCGTGTACCTCTCGCTCCACGTCCAAGCGCTCCAGCATGTCGCGCTGGTGCGGGTACGGGCGTACCTCCAGGCCGGACAGAGTGATCCTGCGGTCCGCGGCTGCGATGGACGATGTTCCGCCCGCAATGGCCAACGCCTCCTGGAGCCTGGTGCCGTCAGCGTCGGGGTCGTACGTCTCGAATGACGGGTCGTTCCAGTAGGCGTCGAAGGTGGCATCGAATTTCCGCAGTACGTCAGGCGTGGCGATGGACGACAGCCGGACGTTCCACTCCAAGCCGTCGAGCAATGCGGCTTTGGAGAGGTTGGAGCTACCGACGTAGGCAGTGTCGTATCCACTGTTGCGACGGAAGAGCCACGCCTTGGCGTGGAGACGTGTCGTCCGCGTTTCGTAGTTGACCTTGACCTCGGCGTTGAACTCCCGCACTAGCCTGTCCAGCGCCCGTCGTTCGGTTGCCCCGATGTAGGTCGTCGTGATGACGCGTATGGGAACGTTTCGTTCATGAGCCGCTCTGAGCGACTGCTCGATGATGCGTAGCCCATGCCATTTAACGAAGGCGCAGAGCAAGTCCACGCGGTCGGCTGTGGCGAGCTCAGCACGAAGCTCAAAGCCGAGGCTCGGATCGTCCGGGGAGTTGGTGATCAGAGCCGTATCGGACAGCGGGGTGGCTGGACGGACAGCGAAGACGCCGGGCGCCTCTTGTCTTGTCAGGGCGAGAAGTTGGCGAGGACCTGTGGCCACGAGATCCACCCACTCCCGTGCTCCGTCGAGGGTGCTGATGGACTCAAGGATGTGGTTCGCCGCGTATACCCGCTCCTCGGCAGGGAGACTCTGTAGAACGCGGCGCACCGTCCGGGCGATGTGTCTTGCCAGAACATGGGGAACGGACTCGGCTCCCACCGTGTCGCTCGTCGGATGCCACCCGAGGCTCGCGAACTCCTTCAACTTTTGCTCGAAGCGCACCGTGATGAGCTCCTCGTACACCCCCACGGCAGGCTGCGTCAGATCCCCCGACTCGGACACTCTGGCTCCCTTGATCGCTCAGACAGCTGTGCCCATGTGTAACAGATGCCGCTGACAGTGGGCAGGCTATGACCGACCACTGGACGTACCCAACTGTGTTTCGTCGGACAGAAGCACGATCGCCGCGAGAGCCGTGCCGTGTCCATCGTTGATTAGGTGACGCTAGGGACCCGACCGACCCCGGTCCCGGCTGGGTTGCCTTTCTTGGCTGCAGAAACCTGTTGACTACCCTAGAATCATTTCATGCCTCAAGAGAAACTTGGAAGAATACTCGGCTCAGTTGCCATGAGAATGCGTGCAGATTTTGAGCAATCAAGGAATTTCAGCCACAACGGCGAAGCGGGAACTTCCCGAGAAGCTCTGGTTCGCGAGTTTCTCGCTAGCTATTTACCGTCCCACGTGGAAACGGTGCATAATGCCGAAATCATCACTGCCTCAGGTGAGACCTCTCCTCAATGTGACATCGTTCTCGCGGATCGAGGAACTCCACCCTTCACTACTCTGAACGGGTACCGAATCCTCCCAAATGAGTGCGTTTATGGCGTCGTTGAAGTGAAGACCAAACTGGATAAGGAACAACTCGTAGACGCGTGCAACAAGATCAGCAAACTGCGGCACATGTCGAAGGGTTCCTATCGTCCGACGCCTGGCCTTATACCGCGGAAAACGTCGGCGTATGGGAAAGTCTACGACTTTTTCCCAACCTCTGGGATTATCGTCGCTTTTGATAGTCTGAAATTAGAGACCATCGGTAGCCATCTTATGGACTGGTGTCAGAATCGGCCTCCAGTCGAATGGCCTGACAGTGTGTGGGTGCTAGGTAAGGGGCATCTGCAATGGCAGAACCCTGACAATCATCTTATCGAACGTTCACCCGAGCCGGGGTCTCTACTCGCGCAAATCGATGCTGATGCATCTCAGGACATTCTCCTAGCTCTCGCACTACACTTGAACATTCACTTTTCCGATGCCTGGATGAATCCGATCGACCTCGTACCATATGCGGGAGCCGCTCGCCTTGGCGTCATTTCACGTCGATGGCGCATGACTCCCGCAGGTAGGCCCCCTAAGATGTTGGAAGGCTTATGAGCAGAAGGCTCCGAAGATTTATTCGGCTGGCACGGATTCTCCGATGAAGCTTCCATTTTCTGATCTGTAAACTATTTCTACCCCGCACGATTCGCACAGATCGAACATATCCAGATCAGGTTCTGCGGGGAGGAGGATGACACGCTTGGGTGGCTCTGTGTGGTCCTTAGTCCGCACATAGCGGCTGTAGTCCAGAATCTGACCGAGAGCCATCCTTACGTCCTCGCGGGCGCTAGATCCCTTAGCTTCGTAGAGTACGTGTTCCGTTGCGTCATAGAGATCTGTCCTCAGAGTGGACGTAAGACCCTTGACTTTAATCTGGAAGGCACCAGTCTTGCGTCCCATAGATTTAAGATAGGCCATGTAGGTGCGCGTCAACTCGGCTTCCCGGCGCACAACGATGTGGGCTGCGGCCGACGCGCGAAGACTCATCTTCTTATTGAAGGCCTCCGAAGTGACGAACGAGCCGCTGGTAGCGGCATTCTCGTTAGCCTTTCGCGAAGAGCTGGATTTTTTTCTACGCTGCTTGGAAGTTGACAGCACCCCAGTAGTTGCAGGATCGGTTTGAAGGGTCGCTGCAGTAACTACCTCGAATGGGACGAGTTCCCATGTGGTCTCTTTTGCGGGTGGGATTAGGTTCTTTGAAGAGTGCTGGACTTCCCCGTCCGGTCGAAGGCGAAAAACAATGACATTGCGTTGTTTTCCATCCTCGCCGTGCACTCTGCGCCACACATAAGGTTCCAATGCGTCCAGAGTGAATTCCCCGAGGTACCGATGCGTCTTGGTGTCGCTTTTGGGAACCCGGCCGACCTGAGTGAAAACTCGTAGTGTGCGGCCCTGTTCAGCGTGGCGCAGGATGGCTCGGTTGCCTGTGCCAGCGAGTCCGGCGAACGTCTGATTGCCAGACTTTCCAGCCCCGGTGTACTCGAAGATGGGCCCCAGGTCGTCTTCCTCTGCCAGCCAACCGTCGTAGTAGCCGTTGGCCTCTCCGACGGAGGGGTCCGAGTAGAGGTTGACGCTACGCTTTTCGACTGAGGGGCATATGCCGCCCTGCGTGCTTCCTCCGAACGCCTGGATGATCTCTGCTCGCGTGTGCACATTTCCAGGAACAATCGTGTCAACTTTTGTCTCCATGTCATGACTCTAACAACTACCAAGGCGGTGACTTGAGTTGTGTTGGTGCTGAGCCAGCAGGCGAGTTCGGGGAAGGTTCCGCGGGTGTTGGTGCGTGGCTTCGTTCCAGCCAAGACCCCGCAGGCGGCCAGGGGCAGGACGTACGGCAGCGGGTGGTGCCCGCCCCTCGGACGGCGTGAGTCGGGCAGCCGGCGCAGCCAGTCCAGCAGGTCGGGCAGTTCACCGGAGCGGACCGGATCCGGCGAGTTGGCCCAGCCCGGCGGGCATGAGCAACGCTGACGCAGCAGGCGCGGTCTTCCGTTGTGGGGAGCAGTGAATTCGACGCTCCGTGATCACTGGGAGTCGTGCCTGCGCGTCGACCTGTCGATCCATCACCATCAAGACCGGATTGGGGCATCAGGCCCATACGGGCACTGTTGGACCGACCGCAAGAACGACGGAGCCCTGGCGGTCCGGCGGTCGCTGTCCTTGTCGTCATTGCTCAAGGTGGTACGTGATTTCGGTGAACGCCTTCACGGCGTCTATCGGGTCTATCTGTGGAGGGGGACCGGCCATGCGTGTGGGGATTACCGGGCATCGGGGGCTGAGTCGAGATGTTGAGCGGCAGGTTCGGCGGTTTCTTGAAGCGGCTGTTCGTGAAATCGATGCGGCTGAACTGGTGGGGGTCTCGTGCATCGCGGATGGTCCGGATGTGTGGTTCGCGGAGGCGGTGCTGAAGCATGGCGGGGAACTCGAAGTCGTTGTTCCCGCTGAGCGGTACCGCGAGGGTCTCCCGGAAAGTCACTGGCCGGTCTACGACGAGTTGATGCGTCGTGCGGCACGGGTGCACCACACGGGCAGGACGGCGTCGGACTCGGAAGCGCACATGGTGGGCAGCGAGATCCTGGTGGGATTGGCCGAGGAACTGTTCGCTGTCTGGGACGGGAATCCGGCGTGGGGGTACGGGGGCACTGGCGATGTGGTGGCGTACGCCGAACGGAACGGGGTCCCGGTTCGCGTGCTGTGGCCGGAGGGCGCGGCACGCGAGTAGGACCGGATCAGGTGGCGTATGAGGGGATAGAGAGGGACGATCGAAGTGCGGGGCAGAAAACTCGCAACCCCGCAAGTTCGGAGATCCATACATCACCGAAGGCGACAACCATGAAAATGGCAAAGCGCAACCTTGGGCGATGCTTCGGCGTTCTCGTCTCGCTTCTCCTCGCCTCGCCGGCGCTGTCACCAGCCGTTGCCGAGGCCACCGTTGCCTCGCAGACGGCGACGCAGACGGCGACATCGATGACGTCGGTCGCGGACACCCTGAGGCCTACCTCGCAACAGAACGATAAATATAAAGACTGGCAGAAAGGTTACCGGCGCGGCTACTACGCCGGATCGGGCGACTACGGCTGCTACCTGCACGTGCCCTCGGTTGGGGGCTCAACGGCCTACAAGGCGGGCTATAGGGCCGGATACAAGGCGGGTTGGAAGAACCACCACTGTGTCGCCTGACAAACCCGGCGCCGAGGCGGTGAGTTGTCAGGGGTGGTGAGTTAGCAGAGTTATCGGGACGGTCCGTAAGTGTGGGCATCAGCGGCTCAGTCCCCACCGTCCCCTTTCAATGACCCTTCAATGCCCCCGCCCTGACTCCGAGCCAAGTGAAATCCCGAGGCTAACTGGGCCGGCAAAGCAATGGTTTGGCCAGTTCGGCGCAGGGGCGGTCGCCGTGGGAGCGGATGATGTCCTTGCCGACCTCGTTGGCGAGGTAGCGCAGGAATCCCGCGGCGAGGGAGTTCGCGGGCGGCTCTCCGTAGGTGTACGCGTACTCGGTCTGCCAGTACGGGTAGGCGCCCTCGTCCGCGCCTTCGAGGGTGGCCGGGTAGCCGTCGATGCGGATCTGCTGGACGTCGTCGTGTGCGGTGGCGGCGCCGACCTCGCTGTGGCCGAGGGCTCCGGGTGTTGAGGCCACGGTGCTCAGGAGGGTCTCGGTGTCGCTGACCTCGCAGCGGCCGGGCTTGGTCTCGTCCAGTGCCGTGCAGTCGTTCGCGGTGACGGCCAACAGGGGCTTGTTGTCCAGTACTTGGCGTTCCAGTGTGGTCCGGGTGCCTGAGCCGGGGTTGCGGCTGACGAGGTGGATGGGCACGTTGTTGCCCTTCACCTGGTTCCAGTTGGTGATCTTTCCGGCGTAGATGTTCCTGATCTGTTTCAGGGACAGGTCCTGGACGCCGGCGTCCTTGTTGACGACCAGGGCGAACAGGGACAGGGCGACGGGTCTGGGGAGTAGTTGTGGACGGCCGTCGCTCTTGGGACCGTCGCTGAAGGTCAGCCGGTCGCCCAGTCCTTGGCTGCCCGTCGGTTTGGTCTTCCCGCCCGCCGCGGCGAGGGTGTCGAGCCCCGACACGCTGCCGTGGAACGTGTCGCCGGTGATGGGTATGAAGGCGTCGGGGCAGGTCCTGTGGTACGCCTTCGCCGCCTCCTGGAGCACTGGCGCGAACGCGGTGGAGCCGGACAGGGTGAGCGTCCCGGTGGCGCAGTCCAGCGGCGCGGCCGTGGCATCGTGCCTGGTGAACGTGAGGATGGACTGGACGGCGCTGACCATGACGAGGAGGGCGAGCACCCACCTGACCGGCTTCGA
Organism: Streptomyces sp. NPDC111656; assembly: GCF_055656965.1. NCBI lineage: Bacteria > Bacillati > Actinomycetota > Actinomycetes > Kitasatosporales > Streptomycetaceae > Streptomyces > Streptomyces sp. NPDC111656. The sequence goes on along the minus strand of NZ_JBVKCA010000007.1, from coordinate 286,096 downwards.
GGCGAACGGGTAGTACTCGGTCTTCTTGATCCTCCCGCGGCGTACTCCGCCCACGATGCTCGCGACGACCTCGGGCTCGGGGAACTCCTCGTCCGTGAAGCTCTCCTCGCGTTCCAGGACCGCCAGCACCTTGTAGTGGTCGCCGCGGTTCAGTTTCACCTTGGGCAGTTCGATGACGCCGTCGGTGACCCCGAGGCCGGGGACGTGCGGGGTGGAGTGCTGGTCGTCGCTGCTCGGCGTGAAGAAGCCGCGCAGTTCGTTGCGGCTGAGTTCGGTCACGACCATGCCGACGACGCGGCGGCCCCGGCACTTGACCTGGATGCCCGCGTGGCCCCGGTCGGGCGCCAGGTAGCTGTTCTCCACGATGGGGGCCCAGCCGCTGTTCTCGATCCGCAGCAGCACGAACGACGGGTCACGCAGCGGCGCGCCGTTGGTCCGCTGCATCTGCTGAAGCACCCCGGCGTACGGTAAGGCGCGTTCGTCCCGGGCGGTCGTGTCCATCTGGACCCGGTAGCCGAGCCGTTTGCGGCCGACGAGGACGAACTCCCAGAGCGCCGCGATCCCTGGAAGGGCCAAGCCCAGTACGGCGAACCCGAGTTGCCAGGAACCGTTCACGGTCGACTCCCGCGGAAGAAGGGCTGGGAGGGCCATGGTGGCGGGCGGGTCCCCGGGCTACCGGGGGTGCTCAGATCCTTGCGATTGTTTTCACCGGGGCGTCACCTGGGACACCTGGGGTTTGCCGAGCGCAGCGACGTCTGTCGAGCGAGCGAGCGAGGCCGAACGGAGCGACGTCAGTCGAACGGAGCGACGGCATGACTTCGGGAGCCGGGAGGGCAAGCCGAAGACGCCCGGTACCCCCGGCCCCGAGGCCCGGGGAGGAGCCAGGGGGAGCCGGGGGACGAGAGTCGCGTTACTCGGCGGTGGGTCCGTGGCACTCCCCATAGCCCCGCTCCGACCCGCACCAGCACTCGACGCCCCGCTGCGGCGGCCAAGCCACCGCCAGACCCCGTGCCGCCAGCGTCGTCGCGTACTGCGGGAGCAGGGTCGCGTCCGACGGGGCGGAGGCCTCCGAGGCGGCGAAGGCCTCGTAGGACGGGACGGTTCCCGTGACGATGCCGAGGTTCGGGGTGCCGGAAGTCGCCAGTTCCCGTAGCGAGGACTCTATGGTCGCGAGGTGTTCCTCGTGGGAGGGGTACTCCGTGGTGAGGGTGGGGTACGCCGTCAGGAGTTCCGTCAGTTCGGTGGTCGGCCAGTGCAGGATCGCCACCGGGAACGGGCGGGACAACGCCTCCCTGAACGTGCCCAGTTCCGCCCTGAGACGGGAGATCTCCGCCTGGAGTTCGGCTGGGTTGTCCGAGCCGAGGGACCAGACGCGCTTCGGGTCGTGGAGTTCGTCGAGGGAGACCGGGGACGAGTGGAGGGTGTCGGCCAGGGCGTCCCAGTCGTCGTGGGCCGCGCCCAGCATGCGGCGGACGCGGTGGCGGCCGAAGAGGAGCGGGTGGGTGGCGTACGGGGGCTCCGACGTCTCCGTGAGGAGGAGCTGCGCGGCCTGGGTGAACGTCTCCTGCGCCGCTTCCAGCTCGTCGTGGGACTCCAGGGCCTCGGCCACGATCACCCAGGGGGCCGGGTCCCGGGGAGACGCGGCGCGGATGCCGTCGATGATCGCCCGGGCCTCGGCCTCGTGGCCGTACTCCCACAGGTTCGACGCCTTGAGGGCGCGGACCAGGTGGGGATGCTCCAGGGGGGTCGAGGACGACAGCAGGCGGTCGTAGAGCGCGGTGGCTCCGGGGCGGTCGCCGGCCAGTTCGAGGTGGGCCGCGGCCTGCACGAGCAGGTGTTCGGCGTCCTCGGGGTAGAGGCCTGCGGTCCGCTCCAGGCGCGCTGCTTCGGCGTTGTGGTCGACGTGCTCGGCAGACGTGTCGGGGCGCATGGGGGACACCGTACTGCCGATGCCGTTCGGGGGAGAGATACCTGCAGGCCAGAGGGCGGGATCTCTTCGTTGCCCTTGGGTGCCGACGAAGGGTTCGGGCGGTCATGGGGCTGGTGAGTTCGGGGCGCAGCCCTTATCTTGCGGGCCCGGTCAAGGAGGCGAGGCAGTCGAGGAGACGAGGCATCGGTATGCGGGCTCCCGGCATCGTGCGGCGCGGCCTCGGGGCTTCCCGCGTCGTGGATCACGGCACTCGGCGGCGGCGGGCCGCGTACCGGCGGGTGGTGTGGGGCGGGGGCGAGGTTCTCGTCACCGTCGGCCTCCTTCTCCTGCTTCTCGTCGTGCATCAGCTCTGGTGGACCAATCGGCAGGCCCGGGAGGGCGCCGAGAGGAAGGTCCAGGCGTTGGAGAAGGAGTGGGGGAGCGGGGAGGCGGAGGGAGAGGGGAAGGGCGAGGGGCAGGAGCAGGGGGCGGGGGTGTCGGGTGCGGGGAGTGGTTCGGGTGGCTCGGCGGGGGATGGCGCGTCCTCCGGGGGTGGTTCCGGGGCGTCCACCGGGAGTGGGCGGGCTCAGGGAACGCCCCGGTGGTCCCAGGCGTACGCCGTGCTCTCCATTCCCCGGCTCGGTCTTCGTGTGCCGGTCGCGGAGGGGGTCGGCAAGCGGGATGTCCTCAACAATGGGTACGTCGGGCACTACCCGCACACCCAACAGGCCGGGCAGGCGGGGAACTTCGCGCTCGCGGGGCATCGGAACACTCATGGGGAGCCGTTCCGGTACATCAACCGGCTGCGGCGGGGGGACGAGATCGATGTCGAGACGGCGGCGGGGCGCTACGTCTACGTCGTCGACAGGACGCTTCCGCAGACCTCCGCGCATGACGGAGGGGTCATTCGGGAAGTGCCGCGCAGTACCGTTCGGCCCGCCTACGGGTACAGCGCGCCGGGGTACTACATCACCCTCACCACCTGCACGCCCGAGTACACCTCGCGGTATCGGCTCGTGGTGTGGGGAAAGTTGACCTCGATGCGCCCGCGTTGACCACGGTCACCGTCCCGTGCGGGGAACGGTCTCGTGCGGGGAACGGTCCCGCGCGGGGATCCGTCCCGTCCGATGGAACGGCCCCCGCCCCGGAATCCGTCCCCTCCCCCCCGAGGGAACGGCCCCGCCCGGCCGGTGTCAGGCCCGGTCCCGAAGGGCCAGCACGCTCGCGCCCGCCACCAGCGCCAGCCCCGCCGAGACCGCGATCGCGATGTCCGCGCCGTGCGCGAGCCCGCCCGTGGAGGTGACGATCGCGATGGTCAGGGCCACGCCCGCGCACGAGCCGATGTAGCGGAACGTCTGCTGTGCGCCCGAGCCCATCGCGGCGCGGGTCGCGGGGACGGACTCGACCGCGACGAGCGGCAGCGCGGCGTTGAGGAGCCCGCTGCCGACGCCGGAGACGAGGAAGCCGGGCAGCAGACGGGTCCATGAACCGGCGTCGAGCGCGCCGAGCATCGTCAGGACGCCGACCGCGTGCAGCGCGAAGCCGAGGGCGAGTTGGTGGCGCGGGGAGACCCGGCCCGCGAGGCGCCGCACCTGCAGGGCGACCCCGAAGGAGAGCCCGGACCAGAGCAGGAACAGCCACGCCGTGTCCAGCGCGGACAGACCCAGGGTCTGCTGGAGCAGCGCCGGCAGGAAGCTGAACAGGCCGATCACCGCGAGGCCGGTGAACAGACCGCTCGCGGAGGAGGCGAGGAAGCGGCGGTGGCGGAGCAGGGAGAGGTCGATCATGGGTGTACGGGTTCGGTGTTCGACGAACACGAACGCCGTCGTCAGGACGACGAACGCCGCCAGCAGGAGGCCCACCGACGCGCGCAGCCAGCCGTCCCGGCCCAGGGTGAGTGCGGCCACCAGGGCGACCAGCGCCAGGCCGAAGGTGAAGGCGCCGGCCAGGTCGGGGCGACCGCCTCGGGAGGCCCGGGACTCGGTGAGGGCCCGGGTGCCCAGCAGAGCGACCAGGAGCGCGGCGGCGCCCAGGACGGCGTACGCGATCCGCCAGTTCAGGGTCTGGGCGATCGCACCGGCGAGCAGCGGGCCCAGGGCTATGCCGCCGCTGACGAACGCGCCCCACACGCCGGTCGCGTGCAGCCTGCCGCGGGCGGTCGGGAAGGCGTGGACGAGCAGGCCCAGGCTGCTGGCGAGGATCGCGGCGCTCGCCGCGCCCTGCGCGACGCGGGCCAGTGTGAACAGCCAGGTGGAGGTCGCGAGCGCGCCGAGCGCGGTGGTGATGCCGAGGGCGACGGTGCCGGAGAGGAAGATCCGGCGGCGACCGTAGTCGTCGGCGAGGCTGCCCGCGACCAGGAGCAGTGCGGCGAGGCCCAGCGGGGTGCCGTTGAGCAGCCAGGCCTGGGCGGAGACGGGGGTGTGCAGCGCGGCGGCGGTGTCGGGGAGCGTGACCATCGGCGCGGTGTACGTCATCAGGGCCACGGCGGTGGCGGCGCTGGTGACGGCGAGGGTGGCGGTCGCCCGCGGGGGTGTCTCGAGGTGTGTGCCGGGGGGTGCCGAGGACGCCTTCGCGGTGGTGGCGTGATCGAGCTGGGACATGGTCTGCCCTTCGGGCTCCGGAGCGGATCGGTGGAAGGGTAGGTTCAGTCAATGAACCATCCCTGTGGGTCGACCGTAGCATCTTAGGTTCGTTCATTGAACTGACTTGTCGAAAAGTGGCTACAGTGGGGTCATGGCTCTCGGCAAGGACTACGCGACGCAGGAGTGCTCGATCGCCGGCGCGCTCGAGATCGTGGGCGAGCGGTGGACGCTCCTCGTCGTGCGCGACGCGCTCTACGGCGTACGGCGCTACAACGACTTCCTCGTCCACCTCGGCATCCCGCGTGCCGTCCTCGCGTCCCGCCTCCAGATGCTGACCGCCGAGGGCATCCTCGAGAAGCGCCGCTACCGGGAGTCGCCGCCGCGCGACGAGTACGTCGTCACCGACCGCGGCATCGCCCTGTGGCCGACCCTGCGCTCACTCGGGCGGTGGGGCCGCGAGCACCTTGGCGAGGCGCGGCTGCGCTACTTCCGGCATGCGACCTGCGGTACGGAACTCGGCTCGTACGGCGAATGTGCCACGTGTGGAACCGTCGTGCCCGTCCCGGACGTCGAAATGGTGCCGGGACCCGGACTCGATCCGGACCCGGCGGATCCGGTCAGCCGGGCGCTGCTCAAGCCCAAGCGGTTGCTGGAGCCGATCGACACCGGTCACGCATAAGATCGACACCGGTCACGCGTAAGCAGGTACGGGGGACGTGAGCCCGCGTACGAGAGGGCGAGAGGAGGGGTGGTCCGTGGTCCGGAGCTCGGCGCACGTACGCCCTGTCGCCCTTCTGCTCGTGCTGCTCCTCGAACTCGCCGTGCTGGACGCCGGAAGTCTCCCGACGGCCGTCGCCGTCGCGTTCACCGCGACCGCCGCGGCCGGGGCCGCGCTCGCCGTCTGCGCCCTCATCGGCTCGCGCAGCGCGTCCGCCGTCCCGCGTACGCGGGTTCGTACGGCGATCCGCGACCGTGAGCACCGTACGGCGTTCCTGCCCCAACGTGATCCCGACGCCTCGGGGCGTCCGCGCCCCCGAGCGCCCGGGCGGGCCCTCCTGACGGCCGCCGCGTAGGGATCCCGGCAGGAACTCGCCAGAACTCGCCAGTCGTACAACCCCTGTCTGCGTACCCCGCGCGGGTCGTCATGCCGACGCGTCATTTCTCATTCCGGCACGACGAGACCCCCGGAGGGCTCATCCATGTCCACCTCCATGCCCACCTTCACGTCCGCCTCCATGTCAGCTTTCACGCCCGCACCCATGTCCGCTTTCGCCGGGCTGGTCGAGCGGCTCGCCGATCTGCTCGAACCGCTGTTCCATGCTTCCGCTGCCGCCGCCGCGATCGTCCTGTTCACCGCGCTCGTACGACTGCTCGTGCATCCCCTGTCCCGGGCGGCGGCGCGGGGACAGCGGGCGCGTGCCGGGTTGCAGCCGCGGATCGCCGAGCTGCGCAAGAAGTATCGGAAGGATCCCGAGAGGATGCGGAAGGCGGTGCTGGAACTGCACGCGAAGGAGAAGGTGTCGCCGCTGTCCGGGATTCTGCCCGGGCTCCTTCAGCTGCCGGCCTTCTTTCTTCTCTACCACCTGTTTTCCAGTTCCACCGTCGGCGGTGAGGCCAACGAGCTGCTGAGCCACCAGTTGTTCGCCGCGCCGCTCGGCGGGCGGTGGCTGGACGTGCTCGGGGGCGGCGGGGTGTTCGGTGCCGCAGGGCTTGTCTACCTCGCTCTGTTCGTGGTGGTCGGCGCGGTCGCCGTCTTCAACTACCGGCGTACGAAGCGGACGATGGCCGCCTCGGCGCCTGCGGCCGACGGGGCGGAGGTGCCCGGCCTCGGTGCGGTGAGTGCGTTTGTGCCGTTCCTGTCCTTCTTCACGCTCGTCACCGTGGCGGTGGTGCCGCTGGCCGCCGCGTTGTACGTGGTGACCAGTACGGCTTGGAGTGCTGTGGAGCGTGCGGTCCTGTATCCCTGAGGGTGTGGTGGCGGTGTGGCGGCGGTCCAGTCCGTGAACGGGGTATTGCGGAGTGGACGTGGAGCTTGGAGGATCGACCAGTCCTCCGATGGCTGCACCCGTCGGTGGCTGCCCGCGATCGAGGGAGACTGTGATCATGAAGCTGCTGCGAGTCGGTACGGCGGGATCGGAGCGGCCCGCGCTGCTCGACGCCGAAGGGATTCTCCGGGATCTGTCGGGAGTCGTGCCGGACATCGACGGGGCGCTGCTCGCCGACGACGCGGCGCTCGGGCGGGTCCGTGCGGCCGCCGAGTCGGGGGAACTGCCCGTGCTGGACGCGGACGGGTTGCGCGTCGGGCCGCCGCTCGCCCGGATCGGCAAGATCGTCTGCATCGGGCTCAACTACCACGACCATGCCCGCGAGACCGGGGCCGAGCCGCCTGCCGAGCCGGTGATCTTCTTCAAGGCGGCGGACACGGTGGTCGGGCCTGACGACACCGTGCTCGTGCCGCGCGGGTCGGTCAAGACCGACTGGGAGGTCGAACTCGCGGTCGTCATCGGGCGTACCGCCCGCTATCTGGAGTCGCACGAGGAGGCGCTCGCGCGTGTCGCCGGGTACGCGGTGGCGCACGACGTCTCCGAGCGGGAGTTCCAGATCGAGCGCGGGGGGACGTGGGACAAGGGGAAGAACTGCGAGACGTTCAATCCGCTGGGGCCGTGGCTGGTGACGGCGGACGAGGTTTCCGACCCGCAGGATCTTTCGCTGAAGCTGTGGGTGAACGGTGAGCTGAAGCAGGACGGGACCACGGCCGAGCAGATCTTTTCGGTGGCGGAAGTGGTCCGGTACGTCAGTCAGTTCATGACGCTCTATCCGGGGGACGTCATCAATACGGGGACGCCGGCGGGGGTTGCGTTGGGGCAGCCGGAGCCGAAGCCGTATCTGCGGGCCGGGGATGTGGTGGAGTTGGAGATCGGGGGGTTGGGCAGGCAGCGGCAGGAGTTCAAACCGGCGTAGGCACTCCGTTGGGTTTGGCGGGGGGTGCGGGTGGGTTTGGGGTGCGTTGTCGGGTGCCGGTTCGTCGTGGCTGGTCGCGCAGTTCCCCGCGCCCCCAAAAAGATTGCGCAGTTCCCCGCGCCCCTAAAAGACTGCGCAGTTCCCCGCGCCCCTGAAGGATTGCGCAGTTCCCCGCGCCCCTAAGAGAATTCGCAGTTCCCCGCGCCCCTGAAAAGAACAGGGGCGCGGGTGCGGGGCTTACCTTTCCAGGAACTGGTGGAGGGCCTTGGTGACCATGGCGTGGTCTTCCAGTTGGGGGAGGCCCGAGACCACCACCGTGCCGATGACGCCCGCGCCCTCGACCGCGAGGGGGAACGCGCCGCCGTGGGCCGCGTAGGTGTCGGGGTCGAGGCGGGAGGACGCCTCGAAGGTGGTGCCCTTGGCGCGGAAGCGGGTGCCGACGAGGAGCGAGGAGCAGCCGTAGCGCTCGACGACGCGGCGCTTGCGGTCGATCCAGGCGTCGTTGTCCGGGGTCGAACCGGGCAGCGCGGCGTGGAAGAGCTGCTGGCCGCCGCGGCGGATGTCGATGGCGACCGGAGCGGCGGCCTCACGGGCCATGCTCACGAGCAGGGTGCCCAGCGTCCACGCGTCGTCGTACGTGAAGTGGGGGAGGACCAGTTGGCGCTCCTGGGACTCCAGTTCCGTGATCTGTTCCGCGAGCAGCCGCGCGGTGTCCTCGGTGCTCACAGGGACACCGCCGTGCCCTCGGTGGCGGAGCGGCGGGCCGCCTCCAGGACGTCGAGGGCGGCCGCGGCCTCCTGCGCGGTGACCGGGTTCGGGGCGCCGTCGCGGAGGGCGGCGGCGATGGCCGCGTAGTACGCGGGGTACGCGCCCGGGAGCGTGGGCTCGGGGCGGCCGCCACCCGTGAGCGGGGACTCGCCGGAGCCGACGCGGCCCCACAGGGACTCGGGCTCGACACCCCACTCGGCGCTCGCGTCGGGACGCTTGCCCTCGCGCAGGTCCGCCTCCTGCGGGTCGAGGCCGTGCTTCACGTAACCGGCCGCCGAGCCCAGGACGCGGAAGCGCGGGCCGAGTTGGGCGGTCGTCGCGGAGACGTAGAGGTGGGAGCGGACACCGTTCGTGTGCGTGATCGCGATGAAGGTGTCGTCGTCGGTCTGCGCACCGGGGCGGCGGACGTCCGTCTCGGCGTACACCGAGGCCGCGGGGCCGAAGAGGACGAGGGCCTGGTCGACGACGTGGCTGCCGAGGTCGTAGAGGAGACCTCCGATCTCTGCCGGGTCGCCGGACTCGCGCCAGCCACCCTTCGGCTGCGGACGCCACCGCTCGAAACGGGACTCGAAGCGCCATACGTCGCCCAGCTCACCCTCGTCGAGCAGCTTGCGGAGGGTCAGGAAGTCGTTGTCCCAGCGGCGGTTCTGGAAGACGGAGAGGAGCAGGCCGCGCTCGTCGGCCAGCGCGGCCAGCTCGCGAGCCTCCGCCGCCGTACCGGCGAGGGGCTTGTCGACGACGACCGGCAGGCCCGCCTTGAGGGCGGCGGTCGCGAGCGGGACGTGGGTCTTGTTCGGGGAGGCGATGACGATCAGGTCCAGCTCGTCGGCGCGCGCCCAGAGCTCTTCGGGCGTGGCGGCGAACGAGACTCCGTCGCCGAACTCGGCGCGGGCCTGCTCCTGCCGCTCCGGGTTCGAGGTGACGATCGTGTCCAGGGCCAGGCCCTCGGTCGTGGCGATCAGCGGGGCGTGGAAGACGGACCCCGCGAGGCCGTAACCGATGAGGGCCACGCGGAGGGGGGTGCCAGTCGTGCCAGTCGTACCAGTCATGGCGTCCACTTTCGCAACGCTGTTGCCAAAGTGCAAGCGCGGGGGACAATGGCGTACGTGAACAGGACCAACGCCGAGTCGGGAGCCAATCTGCTCGCCCTGCGCAGCCACAATGCCGCGCTCGTGCTCGATCTGCTGCGCACGGCCGGGGAGGGCGGTATCAGCCGGCTCGAACTCGCCGAGCGCACCGGGCTGACCCCGCAGGCCGTCAGCAAGATCACCGCTCGGCTGCGGGCGGACGGGCTGGTGGCGGAGGCGGGGCGCCGCGCGTCGACCGGCGGCAAGCCGCGGACCGTGCTGCGGCTCGTGCCCGAGGCCGGACACGCGGTCGGGCTCCACCTCGACCGCGACGAGGTGACGGTCGTGCTGTGCGACCTCACCGGCGCGGTGGTCGCCGAGCGGCGGGTTCCGCTCGATCTGGGGGCCGGGGCGGAGGCGGTCGTCGAGTCGGCGGCGGGGGAGGTCGAGGCGCTGCTCGCGGGGGCCGGGGTGTCCGTACTGGGCGTGGGCGTCGCCCTGCCGGGGCCGCTCGACCATGCCCGGGGTGTACTGCATCGGGTCACCGGGTTTCCCGAGTGGGACGGGTTCCCGTTGCGGGACGCGCTGGCGGGGCGGCTCGGGGTGCCCGTGGTGGTGGACAAGGACACGAACGCGGCCGCGTTGGGGATCGCGGTGGTGGGGAGTGGGGTCGGGGCGCTGGGGGGTGGCGCCTCTGGCTCCGCTGGTTCCTCTGGTCCCGCTGGCTCCGCTGGCTCCGCTGGTCCCGCTGGTCCCGCTGGTCCCGCTGGTCCCGCTGGTCCCGCTGGTTCCTCTGGCCCCTCTGGCCCCTCTGGCCCCTCTGGCCCCTCTGGTCTCTCCGGTCTCTCCGGTCCTCTCGAATCCTTCGCCTATCTGCATCTCGGTACGGGGCTCGGGGCGGGGCTCGTGATCGGTGGGGGCGTGCACCGGGGGGCGCGTACCGGGGCGGGGGAGTTCGGGCATCAGGTCATCCAGCTGGACGGGCCCCCGTGCGGCTGCGGCAACCGTGGCTGCATCGAGGCGTTGTGCCTCGCCGCGGTGGACCGTGGTGCCGTGGGCGAGGCGGCGCGGGTGCTCGGGGTGGGCGCCGCGAATCTGGTGGGACTGTTGGACATCGACCTCGTGCTGCTCGGCGGGCGTACCGTCGCCGCGCATGAGGAGGCCTTCGTACGGGGTGTCGGTGCCGTTCTTGAGGAACGGGCCCGGCTGGAGGGCGTGGACGACGGGGCCATTCCGGTGCGGGTGGCGCCCGGTGGGGCGCGTGGGGTCGCGGAGGGCGCGGCGCAGTTGCTGCTGGCGCCGTTGTTCGGGCGCGGGGAGGACTGAGCGGCTCGGCTGTTCGGGGCGGTTCCCCGGCGGGTGACTCGGCTGTTCGGAGCTGGTTCCCGGCCGGGTGGCTTGACTGTCCGGAGAGGCTTCGGGGGCGGGGTGACTCGGCCGTTCGGGGGGACTTCGGGGGCCGGGCGGGGTGTGTCGCGGGCGTGGCGGGGCGGTGGGCGCAGGCCGGTGTGGGACGGTCACGGGGCCGTTGCCCTGTACGCCGTTGCCCGCACCGCCCGACGCATCCGACCCCTTTCCCGACCCCTTCCCGCCGCCCTTGATCGGCAAAGGCCCCTCATGCGACTGCGCAAGACCAGCCTCTTCGCCCTGACCGCCGTTGCCCCCGCCCTGGGGCTCGGGCTCGCACCGCCGGCCGCCGCCCATGCGCTCACGCCTCTCGGGCCCACCGCGAGCCCCCGCCCCACCTGCGCCGCGCCCGACACCCGGGCCTTCCCGATCAAGACCCGGATCCACGACGGACCGGACGCATACGACGTCGGCGGCGACTTCCGGACCTGGTACATCGACCTGACCAACACCACCGCGCACACCTGCGGAAACATCCACCCGATCGTCGTGCTCGTGGACAGCAAGCGGGTGCTGCGGCCGGAACAGGCGCGGCTGGAGTTCTACGAGGGGGAGCGCACGCATCCCGTCGAGTTCGAGAAGAGCGACCAGGACGAGAACGTCGGGGCGTTCGACGACGGGTTCCCGGGGTTCACGGTCGGACCCGGCCGGACGCTCACCGTGAAGGTCAGGCTGTCCGTGACCTCCGACGCCGCCGTGCCGAACGACGTCGTCGCCAACGCGGCCGTGGTGCAGCGCCACAACAACGACGGGGACTGGGTCGGAGAGTCGAACGCGTACCGCTTCCGGATCGACGACGAGAGCAGGACGAGCGACGGCGACGTTGTGGAGGCCGGGGGCACCGGGGGCACTGGGGACGGCAGTGACGGTGGCGGCGATGGCGGAGGTGACGGCGGAGGCGGCGGCGGTACGAGCGCGGCTCCCGACGCCAGCGCCACCGCCGCCGGCACCGGCAACAGCAGTGGCAACAGCACCGGCAGGAGCACGGACGGCGTCACCGGCACGGGCACCGGCACCAGCAGCCCCACCGGTACCGGTGACGGCAGCGACGGCGGTGACGGTGACGGTGACGCCGCGGGAAAGGAACGGGACGGGTCCTCGTCGGCGGACGACGGGCCCTCGTCCGCCGACGAGTTGGCCATGACCGGGCCGCGCGAGGCCGCCCTGGCGGTGGGCGTCGTCCTGCTCGCCGCCGGAGGCGTGCTGCTGGTGGCCTCCCGCTGGTCCCGGTTCCGGCGTCGCTGAGCCCTCCCACCGGCGCAGCGCCCGTACCGCATCTGCGACCATCCCCCCGTGGACTACCCGAACGACCAATCGCCCGGCGCCCCCGTCCGCTCCGGCATCCCGGAGCACGGCCGTATCCCGAAGTACTACGCGGTCAAGGCGCACATCGCCGTGCTGATCGAGGAGTTGGGCGAAGGGGGTCTGCTGCCCACCGAGCGCGATCTCGCCGAGACGTACGAGGTGGCCCGCGAGACCGTACGGCAGGCCCTGCGGGAGCTGCTGCTCGAAGGCAAGCTGCGGCGGCAGGGGCGCGGCACGGTCGTCGCGGGGCCGAAACTGGAGCAGCCGCTCTCCCTCGCGAGCTACACCGAAGGCGTACGGCGGCAGGGGCGCACCCCCGGTCGTACGCTCATCTCGCTCGACCGCTTCCCGTGCCCGCAGGCGCTGGCCACCGAGGCGGGGCTGACGCGCGGCGAGCCCGTCTGGCACATGGAGCGCGTGCTGCTCGCCGACGACGAGCGGGTCGGTCTGGAGAGCACGTACGTCGCCGTGGCCCGGGTGCCCGACCTCGACCGTGACTTCGACCCCGACTCCTCCTTCTACGCCTACCTCCACGACCGGCTCGGCATCGCGTTCGGTGACGCGGACGAGCGGATCGAGACGGTGCTGGCGACGCCGCGCGAGGCGCTGCTCATCGGTACGCCGCCCGCGCTGCCGATGCTGCTGATCCACCGGGTCTCGCGGGACACGAAGGGCCGGCCGCTGGAGCGGGTGCGGACGCTGTACCGGGGGGACCGGTTCTCGTTCACGGCGCACCTGGGCAGGTGACGTTCCGCGTACCTCGGCGGCTGACGCGCGGCGGGCCGGGGCGGGCTCGGGCTCGTCCTTTCGGTCAAGTAGTGTCACGAGAAGATAACGGGTCTAGCCCAAATGTGATGGGCGGTTCACCATCTGGTTGCTGTCCGGACCCCTTCGATTCCCCCTTCCCGAGGAGCGTGGCCGTTGTGAGAGTGATAGTCGTCGGAGCCGGCGTGGTGGGTACCCTGCACGCCTGGCACGCAGTGGAACGCGGCCACGAGGTCGTACAGATCGAGCGTGAGGCGGAGGCCCGCGGGGCCTCGCTGCGCAACTTCGGGCAGATCTGGGTGAGTGGTCGCGCCGGAGGAGAGGAGCTGGAGACCGCCCTGCGGGCGCGGGAGCTGTGGGAGGAGATCGGGGCACGTGTCCCGGGCGTCGGTTTCCGGGCGTGCGGATCGCTGACCCCCGTGCGCAACTCGCGCGAACTCGCCGTCGCCGAGGCCGCCCTGGCCCGCGAGGACGCCGCCGACCGCGGCTACAAACTGCTCGCCGCGGACGAGGCGCGCGCGGTGAACCCCGCCCTGCGGGGTGCCTTCGAAGCGGCCCTGTTCTGCGAGCGCGACGCGGCCGTCGAGCCGCGCACGGCCCAACTCGCCCTCCGCGCCGAGCTGTCGAAGTCCCCGAACTACACCTTCCTGCCGGGGCGCGAGGTCCGGGACGTCGTCGGAGAGCACGCCGTGCGCGACGACCACGGGGACGTCCACACCGGTGACGTCGTCGTGCTGTGCACGGGCGCCTGGCTGGGCGGTCTCGTACGGGAGCTGGCCGGGCCCGAGCTGCCCGTACGGCGGGTGCGGCTGCAGATGATGCAGACCGAACCGCTGGGCGAGCCGCTCACCACCTCCGTCGCCGACGCCGACAGCTTCCGGTACTACCCCGCGTACCGCAGCCCCGCCCTCGACGACCTGGACGCACACCAGCCGCAGGCCCCGATCGCGGCCGCGCACCGGATGCAACTGCTCATGGTGCAGCGCGCGGACGGCGGGCTGACCATCGGCGACACCCACGAGTACGAGCACCCCTTCGCCTTCGACACCCTCGAAGACCCCTACGAGCACCTCACCGAGGTCGTCGAGTCCTTCCTCGGTCGCCCGCTGCCGAAGATCCGGCGCCGCTGGGCCGGGGTGTACGCGCAGTGCACCGACCCGAGCCGCGTCGTGCACCGGCAGCGGGTGCGGGACGGGGTGTGGCTGGTCACCGGGCCCGGCGGGCGCGGCATGACCTGCTCGCCCGCCATCGCCGAAACGACCGCCGACGAGCTGGGATGGTGAAGGAAATGACCGAGGACATACGACTCGTCGTGCTCGACATGGCGGGCACCACCGTCGCCGACGGCGGCCTGGTGGAGCAGGCCTTCGCCGTGGCCGCCGGGGAGCTGGGCGTCGAGCCCGGGTCCGCCGACCACACCAGGAAGCTCGACCACGTGCGGGCCACCATGGGCGAGTCCAAGATCTCCGTCTTCCGGCACCTGTTCGGCGAGGAGTCCCTCGCCCGGCGGGCCAACGCCGCCTTCGAGAAGGCGTACGGGGAACTCGTCGACGGTGGGCGCCTCGCGCCGATCGCCGGGGCGCGCGAGGCGATCGAGGAACTCCAGGCGGGCGGCCGTACCGTCGTCCTGACCACCGGGTTCGCCCGCGTCACCCAGGACGCCATCCTCGATGCCCTCGGCTGGCAGGGGCTGGTGCCGCTCACGCTGTGCCCGGCCGACGCCGGAGGCCGCGGACGGCCGTACCCCGACATGGTCCTGGAGGCCTTCCTGCGCACCAAGGCGGCGGAGGGCGTCCAGCAGGTCGCGGTCGTGGGCGACACCTCGTACGACATGCTCAGCGGCGTACGCGCCGGGGCGGGCGTGGTGGCCGGTGTGCTCACCGGGGCGCACGGCGACGAGGTGCTGCGCGCGGCCGGGGCCGGCCATGTGCTCGGCTCGGTGGCCGAACTTCCCGCCCTGCTCGACGGACCCACCGGAGACGAACCGCTCCCCGGAGACGAACGGCTCCCTGGAGACAACCCGCTCCCCGGAGCCGATCCACATCCCGGAGCCGGGCGGTGAGCGGCGGCAGCGGCATCCGCTTCGACCGGGTGTCCGTCGCGTACGACGGCACCACGGTCCTCGACTCCCTCGACCTCACCGTCGAGCCCGGCGAGGTGATGGCGCTGCTCGGGCCGTCCGGGTCCGGGAAGACCACCGCGCTGCGGGCCGTCGCCGGGTTCGTGCGGCCCGCCTTTGGCCGGGTGTTCATCGGCGACCGGGACGTGACCGCGCTGCCGCCCCACCGGCGCGGCGTCGGCATGGTGGTGCAGCAGTACGCGCTGTTCCCGCACATGCGGGTCGAGGACAACGTCGCCTTCGGGCTCAGGGCGCAGAAGGTCGCCAAGGGCGAGATCCGCGGACGGGTCGCCGAGGCGCTGGAGATGACCGGGATGGCGGCCTACGCCCGGCGCCATCCGCGGGAACTGTCCGGCGGGCAGCAGCAGCGGGTCGCCATCGCGCGGGCGCTCGCCATCCGGCCCGGTGTCCTCCTCCTCGACGAGCCGCTGTCCGCGCTCGACGCGCAGCTGCGGTCGGGGATGCTGGCCGAACTCGCGCGGCTGCACCGGGAGTTGCCCGACATGTCGATCCTGTACGTCACCCACGACCAGATCGAGGCGCTGACGCTGGCCGACCGGATCGCGGTCATGGACAAGGCGCGGTTGCAGGACGTGGGGACGCCGCGGGAGCTGTACCGGGCGCCGAGGACCGCGTTCACGGCGTCGTTCGTGGGCAACGCGAACCTGTTGCCGGTGACGGTGGGCGCGGGGGGTGTCGTCTTCGGCGGGACCGAGTTCAAGGTGTCGACGGGCCATGCCGTCGAGGGCGCGAGCGCCACGCTGTGCGTACGGCCGCACCTCGTCGGACTCGGCGGGGGACCCAACGCCCTCACCGGGTCGGTGGCCGAGGTGCAGTGGCGCGGTGCCACCCACCGGCTCTACGTCGACGTGGGCGGACACCGACTCAAGGTGGACCTGCGGGAGTTGCGGCAGCCGCCCGCTCTCGGGGAGGAGATCACCGTGCACTTCGCACCCGAGGACGCGGTGCTGCTCTCCGCCGAGGTGACCCCAGAGGCGACCGCAGAGGTGACCGGGGATGTCTAGCGCCCTGCCGGCCACCAGGTCCCGTCCGCGCATACCGACCTGGGCCTGGGCCCTGCCGCCCGTCGCCGTCCTCGGACTCGTCTTCCTCTACCCCCTCGCGCTCGTCGTCCAGCAGTCCTTCCAGCCGGACACCGGGGGCACCTCCCTCCAGCCGTACGCCGACGTCCTCGCGTCCGCGTCCTTCCTGGAGGCCCTCCGTACGACCGTCTGGATCGCCGTCGCGGCGACCGTCGGCGCTCTCGTGCTCGGGTTCGTGCTCGCCCTGGTCATCGCGTTCGTGCCGTTCCCCGGCGGGAAGGCCGTCGCCAGGTTCATCGACGTCTTCCTGTCCTTCCCGTCCTTCCTGATCACGCTCGCGCTGCTGTTCATCTACGGCACGGTGGGCATCGCCAACGGGCTGTGGACGGACGTGACCGGTGCCGCCGAGGGGCCGTTCCAGTTCCTCACCACCCCGTGGGGGGTCCTCCTCGCCGAGATCACGTACTTCACCCCGTTCGTGATGCGGCCCCTGCTCGCCGCCTTCTCGGGGATCGACACCGCCCAGCTGGAGGTGGCGTCCTCCCTCGGGGCGCGGCCCGCCCGGATCGTGCGGCAGGTGATCCTGCCCGAGGCGCTGCCCGCGCTCGCGGCCGGCGGCAGCCTCGTCCTCGTGCTCTGCCTCAACGAGTTCGGGATCGTGCTGTTCACCGGGGCGAAGGGCGTCACGACCCTGCCGATGCTCGTCTACAGCAAGGCGATCCTGGAGTCCGACTATCCGGGCGCGTGCGTGGTCGCCGTCGTCAACGTCCTCGTCTCCGTCGGGCTCTACGGCCTCTACCGGGTGGTGAGCCGCCGTGCTGGTGCATAGCCGCAAGGGGAGGTGGGCCACCTGGGCCGTCTTCTTCCTGCTCTTCCTGCCCCTGTTCGCCCTGCCGCTCCTCGTCGTCCTCGCCGCGTCGTTCGCCACGAACTGGTCGAGCGCGCTCCCGTCCGGCTTCACCACCGGGCACTACACGGCCGCCACCCGCGGCGCGTCCCTCCAGGCCCTCACCACCAGCCTGGTCACGGCGGTCACCGCGAGCCTGCTCGCCCTGGTCGTCGGCACCTGGGCGGCGCTCGCCGCGCACGCGCTCAAGAAACACGGCAGGCGGATCCTGGACGCCCTGTTCATGCTGCCGGTCGCCGTGCCCTCGGTCGTCGTGGGCCTCGCGATCCTCGTCGCCTTCTCGCAACCGCCGATGCTGCTCAACGGCACCCGGTGGATCGTCGTGCTCGCGCACACCGTGCTGGTCACGGCCTTCGCCCACCAGTCGGTGTCGGCCGCCCTCGCCCGTCTCGACCCGGCCTACGAACAGGCCGCGGCCTCGCTCGGGGCCCGGCCCTCGTACGTGCTGTGGCGGGTGCGGCTGCCGCTGCTGCTGCCCTCGCTGACCGCCGCCGCGGGGCTCTGCTTCGCCCTGTCCATGGGCGAGCTGAGCGCCACCATGATGCTCTACCCGCCCGACTGGACCCCGCTTCCCGTCCAGATCTACGCGGCCTCGGACCGCGGCGCCCTCTTCACCGGCTCCGCGCTCGCGGTCGTCCTCATGACCACGACGGTGCTCGTCCTGTTCGCCGTCTCCCGGATCCGCACCAAGGCCTCCTACCGCTGACCCCGATCCGATCCTGATCGGCCAACCTTCCCAACCTTCCCAACATCGCAAGGAGTTCATCTCGCCATGCCCAGAAACCTCCACCACCTCAAGCCGATCGCCGCCGTCGTCGGCAGCCTCGCCCTCGCCGCCACCCTCACCGCCTGCGGCGGCGCCTCCAGCGCCTCCGACGCCAAGGTCGTCACCGTCTACAGCGCCGACGGCCTCAAGGGCGAGAACGGCGACGGCTGGTACGACCAGGTCTTCAAGGACTTCGAGAAGCAGACCGGGATCAAGGTCAAGTACGTCGAGGGCGGCTCGGGCGAGATGGTCCAGCGCGCCGTCCGCGAGAAGACCAACCCGCAGGCCGACGTCCTCGTCACCCTCCCCCCGTTCATCCAGCAGGCCGACGGCAAGGGGCTGCTGCAGAAGTACACCCCGAAGGGCTCCGACCAGGTCGCCGGCGGCGACAAGGCCGCCGACGGCACCTGGACCTGCGTCGTCAACAACTACTTCGGCTTCGTCTACGACAAGAAGGAGCTGAAGCAGGCCCCCACCACCTGGGAGGAGCTGCTCGACGCGCGGTACAAGAACAAGCTCCAGTACTCCACCCCGGGCGTCGCCGGAGACGGAACCGCCGTGCTCGTCAAGGCGATCCACGACTTCGGCGGCAAGGAGCAGGCGCTCGCCTACCTGAAGAAGCTCCAGGCCAACAACGTCGGCCCGTCCGCCTCCACCGGCAAGCTCGCGCCCAAGGTCGACAAGGGCGAACTCCTCGTCGCGAACGGCGACGTCCAGATGAACTACGCCCAGTCCAAGGACATGCCGAACCTGGGCATCTGGTTCCCGAAGGCCACGGACAAGGCCGCCGACGCCGCCGGGAAGCCCACCACCTTCGCCCTCCCGTACGCCGCGGGACTCGTCACCAAGGCCCCGCACTCGGACAACGGCAGGAAACTCCTCGACTTCATGCTCTCCGCCAAGGCGCAGCAGCAGGTCAGCGAGATCGGCGGCGGTTTCTCCGCACGCAAGGACGTCAAGGCCACCGACGCGAACGCCATCGCCCTGACCAAGCTCATGGACGGCGTCGCGCTCTTCGAGCCGGACTGGGCCGACATCGACAAGAACCTGACCTCGTACGTCGAGGACTGGAAGACGGCCACGGGAAGCTGACACTCCCCCCTGACTAGGCTGGGGGCGTCGGCACAGCGTCGTTCCGGCGCCCCCGGATCGTGTGCGTACGTACGCCAGGACGGCAGGAGAACCAGCACCATGGCAGAGCGCAAGCCCATCGAGTCGTGGCTCACCGACATGGACGGCGTCCTCATCCACGAGGGTGTGCCGATCCCCGGCGCGGACGCCTTCGTCAAGAGGCTGCGGGAGTCCGGGAAGCCGTTCCTGGTGCTCACCAACAACTCGATCTACACCGCTCGTGACCTGCACGCCAGGCTGCGGCGCATGGGCCTGGACGTGCCGGTCGAGAACATCTGGACCTCCGCGCTCGCCACCGCCAAGTTCCTGGACGACCAGCGGCCCGGCGGCACCGCGTACGTCATCGGCGAGGCGGGCCTGACCACGGCACTGCACGACATCGGGTACGTCCTGACCGACCACGAGCCGGACTACGTGGTCCTCGGCGAGACCCGTACGTACTCCTTCGAGGCCATGACCAAGGCGGTCCGGCTGATCAAGGGCGGTGCCCGGTTCATCGCCACCAACCCCGACGAGACCGGTCCGTCCGCCGAGGGCCCGCTGCCCGCGACCGGCGCGGTGGCCGCGCTGATCACCAAGGCGACCGGCAAGCAGCCCTACTTCGCCGGCAAGCCGAACCCGCTGATGATGCGGACGGGGCTCAACGCCATCGGGGCGCACTCCGAGACCAGCGCGATGATCGGCGACCGGATGGACACGGACGTCCTGGCCGGCCTCGAGGCGGGCATGGTGACCTATCTCGTCCTCACCGGGCTGACCACCCGCGAGGAGATCGAGCAGTACCCCTTCCGGCCCTCCAGGATCGTGGACTCGATCGCGGACCTCGTCGAGCGGATCTGACGCCGTCCGGGGCGGGGGCCACCGGCCCGCGCCAAACCTTTCGAGACCCGTTTGGAGCAGTCGGGGGCGTCTGAGGATGCGTCCGGCGGCCCGGCGGGGGAGTCTCCAGGTATCTGGAGGTTCACGATGGGTTCATGTCGACTCGCTCTCTGTGCGCGACTCACTCTCTGTGCCGGTGCGGTGCTCGCGGCGGCGTTCACTCCCGCCGCGTACGCGGCCGGCGGCGGCGTCTCCGTCTCTCCCGTGTCCCCGGCCCCCGGCAGCGACGTCCAGCTGCGGGCGCTGGGCTGTACGGGGGCGACCGGTACCGCGGTCTCGACGGCGTTCGTCGCGGACGCGCGGCTCACCGGCCAGGGCGGGGTGCTCGTCGGCGACACCCGCGTCCGCTCGTCGGTCACGCCCGGTGCCTACGAGGTCAAGGTCAGCTGTGACGGCCGCCGGGACAGGGTGACCGGCACGGTCACGGTCACCGCGCCGGGCGGCCCGACCTCCCTGAGGTCCGCCCTCGCCGTCCCGACCGGCCTGGCCTCGCCCGTCGCCCCCGTGCACGCGGGCGGCGGCGGCACCGCGCACTTCGCCTCCGTGGACGCCCGCTCGTCGAGCCCCGGCACCAAGCAGGCGGTGATCGGCCTCGTCCTCGCGAGCGCCGCCGCGGTGGCGGTCGCGGTCCGCAGCGCGCGCCGGGGCCACGACACCCGAGACTGACATGTCCGACGACATGCCCGAACACGGGCGTTCCTCCGGCGCCGGCCGGCTGGTGACCGGTGTCGCCTGGGCGGTACTGCTGCTCGGGCTGTGGCTGTGGGGCCGTGACCTGACCGACGTACGGCAGGGGATAGCGGCGCCGACGACGGGGGACATCGCGGCGGTCGGACGACCGCCCGAGGTACGGCTGCCACCCGCGCTGAAGCCGCTGACGAGCGCGGCGCCGCAGCGCATCGACATTCCCTCGATGGGGGTGCGGGCGCCGGTCGTGCGCCGCGGGCTCGACGGGGAGGGGGCGATCGATCCGCCGCCCTTCGACCAGCCGGGCGTGGTCGGCTGGTTTGCCGCCGGGGTGCGGCCGGGGGCGGCCGGGACCGCGCTGTTCGTGGGGCACGTCGACACCGTGACCCGGCCCGCGGTCTTCTACAAACTCAGCACGGTACGGCCGGGGCAGACGGTCCGGGTGGTCCGCGACGACGGGACGGTCGCCGAGTTCACCGTGGACGACGTGCAGGTCTTCCCGCGCGACCACTTCGACGCCCGACAGGCCTACGGGCCACGGGAGTCGGGGCGGGCCGAGCTGCGGCTCGTCACCTGCGGCGGCACCTTCGACCGGGTGAGCCGCACCTACACCGCGAACGTGGTCGTGTCGGCGTACCTCACGGGCCACGGACGATGAACCGGTGACCGGTTCCACCTGGCCCGGTCGGCGGCCCGCTCCCCCTGGAGCCGCCGACCGGGCTGGTCCTCGACCGCGCGCGCACGGGCTGCGGGAGTAACCCGGCGGTCGGCGCGGGAGGTTCTGGGTCCGTTTGAGGCAACTCTAGAACGTATGAGCGTTCTGGCCTAGGACCTGTCTCCGGGGCTGTAACAGCTCACCGACAAGGGGTGGGCGATCTCGTGGGCGAGGCGCCACCTATGTCACGATTGACCCCAAGGACAGTGCACCCGAGGGGGAGTTGCATGTACGGCAGCAAGGGGGCCGGGGCTCGGGCGTCCGTCGCGGTGGTGGGGGCGTTGCTGGTGCTCGCGGGGTGTTCCTCCGGGGGCGGCGGCGACAAGAGCGACGGTTCCGGTTCCAAGGTCACACAACAGCCCAAGAACTCCGACCCGTTCTGGGTCAACCCGGCGGGCAACGCGGCCGAGCAGGTCGCCGCGTACGTCAAGGCGGGCAAGAAGGGCGACGCCGAGCAGATCCGCAAGATAGCGGAACAGCCGACCGGCGAGTGGATCGGGCCGGAGAATCCCGAGCAGGAGGCGCGCGGCTTCACCGAGGCGGCGCAGCAGGCCGACCGGGCGGCCATCCTGGTCCTCTACAACATCCCGCACCGCGACTGCGGCCAGTTCTCGCAGGGCGGCGCGGCGGACGGCGACGCCTACAAGACCTGGATCGACGGGGTCGCCCGCGGCATCCAGGACCGGCCCGCCACGGTGATCCTGGAGCCGGACGCCATTTTGCACCTGGTCAACCAGTGCACTCCGGCGCAGTTCCAGGAGGAGCGGTACTTCCTCCTCGAGACCGCGGTCACCAAGCTCAAGGCCCTGAAGAACACGAAGGTGTACCTCGACGCGGGCAACGCGGGCTGGGGCCACCCCGACCAGATCTTCCAGCCGCTGAAGCGGGCCGGCATCGACAAGGCCGACGGCTTCTCCGTCAACGTCGCCAACTTCTACTCGACCAAGGACTCCCTCGCGTACGGCAAGCAACTGTCCGCGAAGGTCGACGGCAAGCACTTCGTCATCGACACCAGCCGCAACGGAAACGGCCCCTACACGGCCGGCGAGGCGGACGAGAACTGGTGCAATCCGCCGGGGCGCGCGCTGGGCGAGACCCCGACGACCAAGACCGCCGATCCGCTCGTCGACGCGTATCTCTGGGTCAAGCGGCCCGGTGAGTCGGACGGGGAGTGCAAGGGGGGGCCGAAGGCGGGCGACTGGTGGCCGGAGTACGCCCTGAAGCTGGCCAAGGCTTCAAACTGACGGCAGTTCCCCGCGCCCCTTCTTTTTCCTTTAGGGGCGCGGGGAACTGCGCGCTCAGCCCCCACTCAGCCGCAGCCAAAACCAGCCCAACCCAGCGGAGCGCTACGGCACCTTGACCCACTGCGCCTTGCTCGGCGTCCCCTGGTCGTCCGTCACGAACAGCATGTACCAACCGGACTCCACGAGATTCCGGTTCTTCGGCACGGTCACCGTGACCCCGTTCTTCGTCTTCTTGAAGTCCAGCGCGATGGAACGCTGATCGACATCGGTGACGTGCGTGGACGCGCTCGGCCGGATCAGCCGGGCCGTCCTGATGGTCGACGCGTGCTGCGAGGTGAACGTCGCCGAGCCGCCGCGCGCGATCGTCTTCGGGCCGCCGGTCAGATCGGGCCGCGAGTCCCGGTAGAGGTACGGCGGCGTGTAGATCTCGATGCGCTGCTCGAACGTGGCCGGTTTGGTGTTGGCCTTGTCCGCGTAGAGCGAGTTGGAGCCGAAGAACATCACCCGGCCGTCGGGCAGCAGGATCGAGCCCGAGTGGTAGTTGCGGCCCACCAGCGGATCGGCGACCCGGTCGAAGGTGTTCGACTTGGTGTCGTAGATCCGCGCCTGGAGGATGTTGGAGTCGCTGCGCCCCCGGTAGTCCTCGGAGCCGCCGGAGACGAGGACGGTGTCGTCGGGCAGGATCGAGGACTGCGGGTAGCGGGTGCCCTTCTCCAGTTCGGGCCCGTCCACGAACCGCGGGTTCTTGTCCTTGAGGTCGATCAGCCGGGTCTTCTTGCTGGACAGCTTGGACTCGCCGACCCCGCCGCCGCCGATCACCATGTATTTCTCGTCCTGCGCGGGCGGCAGCAGCACCGTGCCGGCCGTCTCCATCATGTTGGGGTCGCTCAGGCCCGGCAGCTTGGTGAACTTGTTGGTGGCCACGTCCCAGACGCCGGGGTCGCGGCCCACGTTGTCCGGTCCGTAGCCCGCGTTCGCGCCCGAGTAGAACATCTCGCCGTTCTGCATCAGGGAGATCGCCGGGTAGGTCGGGAACTGGCGGATTCCCTTGGTGTACGTCCATTTCTTGGTCTTCGGGTCGAACACCTCGTTCTTGCCCGGGACCAGCTGGCCGATCTCGTCCAGACCGGAGAGGCTGAGGATCTTGCCGTCGCTCACGGTGGTGAGCGTCGGGTACCAGCGGGCCTCGTTCATCGGGTCGACCTTGATGTACTGCTCGGCGACCGGATCGAACTCGTACGCGTCCCGGATGCCCTGGAAGTCCTTCTTGTCCAGGGCTAGCTTCTGTGCGATGCCGTAGGTGTTGCGGGCGTCGGCGCCGGTCAGGCTCTGGATGCGGTAGTTGTCCTGGGTGCCCGTCTCGTACTTCTGGCCGCTCTGCTGTGCCTCGACGTAGATACGGCCGAGGCCCGGGTCGTTGCGCAGGAACTTGCCGGTCGCCTTGTCGAAGACCTTCGTCGCGCGCGGGACGAGCACCGGGTCCTTGGAGACGAACGTCTTGCCGTTCTCCTTGCCCGTGAACTTGGTGCCCGCGGGCAGCGTGATCGGCTGGTCCGGGTTCTCGTTGTGGACGACCATCAGGCCGCCCGCCTTGGTGACGTCGCCCTTCAGCGTCTCGTACCGCTTGGTGCCGCCCGCGATCAGCAGATTGCCGTTGGCGAGCTGGGTGTGGCCCGTGCAGAACAGGTCGGCGGGCGTCGGGATCTTCTTGATGGTGCCCTTGACCGGGTCCCAGATCCGCGTGTCGAACTTCTTCGCGTCGAAGTTGTCCTGGTTGTTGCCCGAGCCCGCGATCAGCAGGATCTTGCCGGTGTGCAGCAGGGCGGCGTGGATGGTGTTCTGTCTGTACTCCTCGGGGAACTGGATGATGTCCCAGTGCCCGTTCTCGGCCTTGTACTCGGGCTTGTTGATCGTGTAGTCGTGGTATTTCTCCGTGCTGAAGCGGTACACCCACGGCCCGTTCATCCCGGCCAGCGCGAGCACCACCGCCCCGCCTATCGCAAGACGACGAGCACGGCGGCGACGGGCACCGTCTTTCATTTTTTACGTCCCCCAAGGGAAATCTGCATGGTCTGGTCATTGCCCGCGCCGCTGCCGCCGCCCTGTTCCTGCGCAGCCGCCCAGCTGGGCTTGTGCTGCGGGGCGTGCGGAGCGTGCGGCGTGTGCTGCTCCTGCTGGGGCGCCGAGGCCTGAGCGGGCAGCGGCACCGTCTCCTCGGGTGAGGCGGGCGGCACCGACGGCTTCTTCTTCGCCTGGCGCAGGGCCCACTGCCAGGCGAAGATCGGCGAGGCGGTGATCAGCAGGGCGAAGCAGGCCCAGGTGATCATCGCGGGGTGGGAGTGCCCGAGCAGGAGTCCGGCGACGATCGAGCCGGCGAAGACCAGGATGAAGAACAGGTGGATCCGGAAGGTCCCCAGCAGTGTGTCGGGGCTGGCCGAATCCCCCTTGGGGGTCACCACGAACTTGCTCTTGCGGCGCAGCACCGCGTCCATCAGCGAGCGGGCGTAGATCGGCGCGGAGAGCGCCGACATGATCATGCCCGCCACGCCGCCCGAGCCCTCGGGCTCGTGCGGGGAGACGTTGTGCCGGCGGTTCCACACGTACAGGCCGATCTGCAGCGCGGAGGCGTTGCCGTACAGCATCAGCCAGACCGTCGGGTCGATGTTCACACCGGATGCGCCCAGGCCCAGGAAGAGTGCGCAGCTGAGGGCCGCGAGGATCCAGTTGAGGGCGGACATCGGGTAGAAGATGATCATCATGGTGTAGTTGAAGAGCTTGCTCGGCGGAAGCGAGAAGAAGCCCTTCCAGTACTGCTTGAGGATCGTCTCGTACGTGCCCCGGGACCAGCGCAGCTGCTGGGTGAAGAAGTCCGTCCAGGCGTTCGGGCCCTCACCGACCGCGAGGACGTCCGGGGTGTACACCGAGCGCCACTTCCTGCCGGTCGCCGGGTTCTTGGCGCGGTGCATCTCGAAGCCGGTCGCCATGTCCTCGGTGATCGAGTCGTACAGACCGCCGATCTGCTTGAGCGCCTTGATGCGTACGGCGTTGGAGGTGCCCACGAACATCGGCGCGCCGTAGCGGTTGCCGGCCCGCTGGATCAGCGCGTGGAAGAGGAACTGCTGGGACTCGGCGGCCTTGGTGATGGGGTTGTCGTAGTTGCCGTAGACCTGCGGGCCGATGACGAAGCCGATGTCCGGGTCGCGGAAGAAGCCGAGCATCCGCTCCAGGTAGTTGGGCAGCGGCACGTGGTCGGTGTCGACCGAGGCGAAGAAGTCGTACTCGTCGCCGTGCGCCTCCAGCCAGGCGTTGTAGTTGCCGTGCTTGGTCTTGGCGCGGTGCGGGCCCTTGGCCTGGTTCCACTTCGCGACTCCCTTGCGGGAGAAGTGGTGCACGCCCAGGCGCTTGCAGACCTCCTTCACCTCCGGGTCGTCACCCTCGTCGAGGAGCCAGATGTGCAGAAGGCCCCGGTGGCGCAGCTTGACGGCCGCCTCCAGGGTCTTGGTCACCATGGCGAGAGGTTCCTTGCCGGGGACGAACGAGGTGAGGAAGGCGACTCTGGTGCCGGTCTCCGGGACCACCGGGATCGGGTCGCGGGCGACCAGGGTGGCGTGCGCGTTCGACAGCACGTTCATGCAGCGGAAGAACTCGATCAGACCGATCGAGACCAGCATCACGATGTCGAGCACCGGCAGGAAGTCGTAGGCCGGGTAGTCGCGTTCGGTCCAGTGCTCCGGCTGGAGCAGCCAGCCCAGCAGGATCAGCGACAGCAGCGGCGCGGCGCCCAGCATCAGGGCGGCTCGTAGGCGGTGCGGCTCCTGGGACAGCAGCGAGCGGTACTGCACCTTGTACGGCTTGTTCGGATCGGGCTGTGTGAGGGGACCCGCGAGCCGGCTGTAGTGCTCGTAGTCGTATCTCGGCAGGGTCTTCTTGATCCTGCGGAAATTGCTGCCGGTCCGGTGCGATGGCATCCGGAGCTGGGTCGTCTCAGACGGGTCGAAGTTCTGCCGGGCGCCCGTCGGCGTCGACGTCATGAGTCATTCCCCCCGCACGCACGTCCAGGTGCGTGTTCGTCGGTTCTAGTCGCCCGTTCGAGTCCCCCTTGACCGTCACGGACGCATGCTGGCAGGTCGGCATCGCCACATGCTCCACACAAGGGAGACATAGAAATGCGACCTTCCGGTTGCATGATGCCCCCCTCGGCATCGGTTCATGAACGGGGCCCCCAACCCCCCATGGTCGCAACCGGCCATACCCCCAACTGTCAGGTATCGACAGTCCCTTGAAGCCCAGGGTTCTACGGCGTTCATCATGATCGCAAGATGCGAAACGCGGTGTTAACCGGTCATACGCGCTAATTGGGACGCGTGTACGAAGATGGGGTCACCGCCCCATACGCCGGGCGCATATGCCCGGCCCGTATGCGCCTCTATGCGACTCTTTGCGCCGGTTGTGCCCGTGGGAAGCCCGCCCCGCCCATAAGCCGAAGGGCCCCTCACGTCGGTGAGGAGCCCTTCGGTGTCGGTGCGCCGCCAGGGACTCGAACCCCGGACCCGCTGATTAAGAGTCAGCTGCTCTAACCAACTGAGCTAGCGGCGCCTGCTGACCCGAGAACTCTACTTGACCGGGGAGGGTGCTCCGGACCACGGGGGTGTCGTGAAGTGACCGGTGCGATGTCCCGAACCGGTCGGAAATGGTCCCTGTACATCATTCGGACCGTCAACATGCGACAAGAGGTGACAGTTGCGAAACTGACGACTGTGCAGAAGCGCGGAGGCATGGACCTGTGGTGTGAGGGGAATCTCATGGAGGCTCCGGTATTCGAGGAATTCGATCCCGTGAGCGACTGCGACTGCCCCGGATGCGTGCACTGGCGGCGCGTCATGCCCCCTTCCTCACTGCCCGGGCCCGTGGGACACCCGGCGGCGCGGGGCGCGCTGCTGCTGGCCGCGGCGGCGGGCGCCGTCCTCGCCGCGGGCCAGCCGGTGCCGGCCGTGGCCGCCGCGCACGGACCCGCCCGGCCGGGCGACCCCCGAGGTGACGAGCCCGACACCCCGCAGGGCACCAAGGCCCCGCTGCACGGCCTCGGCGAGGGCCCGACGGGGCCCGCGAAGCCCGGGGCGGGGGGCGAACTCCCCGCGACCACCCGGGCGGCGATCATCAACCGGGCCAAGAAGTGGGTCGCCTGGCAGGTGCCGTACAGCAATACCGCGTACTGGCCGGACGGATACCGGCAGGACTGCTCGGGTTTCGTCTCGATGGCCTGGAACCTGCCGGGAAACGAATGGACGGGCAGCCTCGGCACGTTCGGCGTACGCATTTCACGCGACCAGGTGCAACCCGGCGACATGCTCCTCTTCCATAATGCGGCGGATCCGCAGAACGGCTCGCACGTCGTCCTTTTCGGCGGCTGGGCGGACTACACCCACACCTATTACCTCGCCTATGAACAGACCCGCCCGCACACCCGCGGGCAGTCCACTCCGTACGCCTACTGGAGCAACTCGGACCGTTATGTTCCCTACCGCTACAAGGGGCTGACCGAGGGGACGAACGGCGCGGCGGCCTCGGCGTCGGGGGCGAGGGACGGCCGCTACCCGGGCCGGTCCTTCTTCGGACCCGGTGCGGACAACCCCCATGTCACCCGGCTGGGCCGGCTCCTCGTGGAACGCGGCGCGGGCCGCTTCTACTCGACCGGACCCGGACCGCGCTGGTCGGACGCGGACCGGCGGGCCACCCAGGCGTTCCAGCGGGCGCAGGGCTGGCGGGCCACGGACGCGGACGGGCTGCCCGGGCCGCGGACCTGGTCCTACCTGGTGGGGAGGAAGGGCAGGGACGTTCCGGCGGCGGGAAGGTCCGTGCCGGGGACCCCGGTGGTGGGCGGACCGGGGACGAAGGGATTCTCGGCCCCGTCCGTTCCCTTCATCCCCTCCATCCCCTCCAACTCCTCCATTCCCTCCGACCCCACCGTGCCGGGCTATCCGGGGCGCGGGCTGTTTCGGCCCGGCGCCGACAACGAGTTCGTCACCCGGCTCGGCGAGCAACTCGTGAAGAAGGGGTTCGGCACGTACTACACGTCGGGCCCGGGGCCGCGCTGGGGCGAGCCGGACCGGCGGGGCGTCGAGGCGTTCCAGCGGGCGCAGGGCTGGCGCGGCGGCGCGGTGGACGGCTGTCCGGGGCCGGAGACCTGGCGCCGGCTCTTCTCGTGAAGGGCCAGGTGGCAGGGCTCGCAGCACGTCTCGCACCACGGCTCGCACCAGGCAACGCGTCAGGCAACACACCGAGGCTCGCACCAGGCATCGCACCAGGGCTCGTCACCCGGCCGAGATCACCCTTCCACGCGCGGAGGCATGGAGGCAGCTATGAGTACGACGACTTCACCCACCCCGGAGTCGGGGGGGACGCCGGAGGGCGGCGCCTCCCGGTCCGCCCGGCTCATCCACAACGAGGCGACCACCGAGATCCCCGTCCATCTGCTCTTCCGTGACGACCCCGAGCCGGTACCCGTGCCGCTCTCGCCCGCCGTGGTGGGGCGGCGGCGTGGCACGGGCGAACAGCCCCGGATCCGGCGCCCCGTGCTGGCCCGGGCCCCGCGCCCGGTGCCGGAGGTCGACCCCGAACTGGTGGAGCGCCCCGCACGGGTGCTGCCCGGAGTGGCGGGTGTGCTGGCCGGGGCCTGCGGGGTGGCCGGATGTGTACTCACCACTTGGTGGTCGGGTGTGCTGCCGCACAGCGCGGGGAGGGTGATCGGGCTGCCCTGGTACGCGGGGGCCGGGCTCGGCCCCGCGCAGTGGGCCGCGTACGCCGGGGCCGGCGCGCTCGGGCTGTTCGGGTTCGGCGGGCTCTCCCGTGGCCGGACCGGGCGTGCCTGGGTGCTAGGCCTCTTCGGCCGCTACCGGGGCACGGTCCGGCGCACCGGGCTGCTGTGGATCAACCCGATGGTGCTGCGGCGCCGGGTCGACGTACGGCTGCGGCACTGGCGCAGTGAGCCGATGTCGGTGGTCGACGCGAACGGGGTCGCGCTGCGGGTGGTGGTGCTCGTGGTGTGGCGGGTCAGGGACACCGCGCAGGCCGTGCTCGGCGTCGAGGACCACGAGACGTATCTGCGCGAGTGTGTGGAGGCGGCGATGTCGCGGTTGCTCTCGCAGCTGCCGGCCGAGGCGCCGCCCGCCGTCATCAAGGACGTGGCGACCCTGCGCAACACGGACGCGGTCGGCGAGGCGCTCACCGGGATGATCGCCGCGGACGCCGCGCCGGTCGGCCTGGAGGTGTTCTCGGCGCAGCCGACCCGGATCGAGTACGCCCCCGAGGTCGCTGCCGTGATGCAGCGCCGCCGGATCGCGACCCTGGACGCCCAGCACCGCGACACCGTGCTCACCTCCGTCGTCGACTCCGTCGAGGACACGGTGACCAGGCTGACCATGCGCGGGCTGGTCGAACTCGACGACTACGAGCGCAAGGCACTGGTGAAGGACCTGACGGTGGCGTTCTACACGGGGCGCAGGGACTCCTCGCCGTGACGGGGACCGACTGCGGGGCCGCGGCGGGGACCGAGAGCTTGGCTATTGGTCTGGACATGTTCAAGTCGCGGCAATAATCTGGGACTTGGTCTAGACCTGAAAATCGCGCGCACGGCTCACGAGAACCTCCCCCACGTCCTCCAGGAGCGGCAGCATGCGCATACGGACGACCAGGATCCCTGCGGCAAGGGTCCGTACCGGCAGGAAAGTCAAGCTGTACGCCGCTGTCGTGGGCCTCGCCACGGCGGGCACCTTCGTGCTCTCCACCGGCGGAGCCGGCGCCCACGGCTACACCGACCAGCCCCTCAGCCGACAGAAGTTGTGCGCCGCCAACGGCGGCAGTGTCGCCAATTGCGGTGACATCCAGTGGGAGCCGCAGAGCGTCGAGGGCCCGAAGGGCTTCCCGGCGGCGGGTCCCGCGGACGGACAGATCTGTTCCGCGAACCACACCAACTTCAGCCAGCTCGACCAGCCCAAGACCCCCTCGGGTGCGGCCTGGCCGACGACCAAGGTCACCGGCGGGCAGAGCTACGCCTTCCGCTGGCAGTTCACGGCCGTGCACGCCACGACCGACTTCAAGTACTTCGTCACCAAGTCCGGCTGGAACCAGAACCACGCACTGACCAGGGCGGACCTGAACACCACCCCGTTCCTGACCGTCCCGTACAACGGGCAGCGCCCGCCGTCCACGTTCAGTCACACCGGCACGCTGCCCTCCGGGCTGAGCGGTCACCACGTCATCCTCGGCGTGTGGACGATCGCCGACACCGCGAACGCGTTCTACTCGTGCGCGGACGTCACGTTCTGAACGTTCTGAGCGCGTGCGGACCGGAAAAGTTCTGAGCCTCCCTTGAGGAGCTCGCGCACCCCCCACGGGTAGGTTCCACGCACGTCGACATGACCATGACGGCGTGCGTGGAGCTGTACCGGACAACGGGGGAATGTCATGGACGTCTTCTTCTATGCCGTGCCAGGGCTGATCATGGCTGTGGCCGTCTTCATGGCGGTTGCGGTGATCCGCCGCTCGCTGGAGATGAACCGGGCTTGGAGCAGCGGGCTGACTGCCGAGGCACGCTGTCTGCGGTCCTTCACGACGACCAGCGGGGGCGGGGGCGACACGTCCGTGAGTACGACCCTGCACCACGTGTACGAGTTCAGGGCGCGGGACGGCCGCACGGTCCGCTTCGAGGAGGAGAACGGCCCGGCGACGATCATCGAGGGTGACATCGTCACCGTCCACTACATCGCCGAGCGCCCGGAGAAGGCCACGGCCCACACGCCGAGCCGGGGCAAGCTGGCGGCGGGAACCGTGGGCATGCTGGTGTTCTGCGGGGTGATCGTCCTCTTCTGCATCGGTTTCATGGTGGGCGTCCACGACTTCTTCTCGATGTGGGACTCGGCCGGGAGCGGAGGGGACGACTTCGAAGGCACGGCCCTCCCCTTCTGACGGTACGTCAATTATCGTGCGCCCCCATGGGGTCCATGAGGCGTACCGTCGCGGAACTCGTACAGCAACGGTGGGGCGACCACCGGCCGGGACTGTGGTTCGAGGGGCGGGTGCTGAGTCACCACCAGGTGGCCGCGGGCGCGGCGGCGCGCGCGGCGCTCCTCGCCGACCTGCTGCCGTCCGGCGCCGCACCGCACGTCGGGGCGCTGCTCGACAACACCCCCGAGTATCCACTGTGGTTGAGCGCGGCGGCCCTCTCCGGTGCCGCCGTGGCCGGGATCAACCCGACCCGGCGCGGCCCCGAACTGGCCCGCGACATCCTGCACACCGAGTGCCGTGTCCTGGTCACCGAGCGGACCCACCTGCCCCTCCTCGACGGCCTCGAACTGCCCGGCGTACGCGTCCTGGTCACCGACACCGAGGCGTACGAGGAACTCCTCACGCCGTACGAGGGCGCGCAGCCGGACGCGGCGCCCTCCGTGTCGCCGAACGCCCGTCTCCTCCTCTACTTCACCTCCGGCTCGACCGGCGCCCCCAAGGCCGCGATCTGCACCCAGGGCCGGCTGGCCACCGCCGGGCGCTCGCTCGTCGACCAGTTCGGGGTGCGCCCGGACGACACGCACTACATCTGCATGCCCATGTTCCACGGCAACGCGGTGATCGCCGACTGGGCGCCCGCCCTGGTGGCGGGCGCCGGGATCGCGCTGAGGCGGCGGTTCTCGGCGTCGGGGTTCCTCGCGGACGTACGGGCCTGCGGGGCGACGTACTTCACCTATGTGGGCCGCGCCGTGCAGTACCTGCTGGCCACACCCGCCCGCGGCGACGACCGCGACAACCCGCTGCGGATGGGCTTCGGGACGGAGGCCGGGACCGTGGACGCGGCCGCCTTCGAGGAGCGCTTCGGGGTGCGGCTGGTGGAGGGGTACGGCTCGTCCGAGGGCGGCGCCGCCATCCAGCGGACGCCCGGCGCCCCGGCGGGAGCGATCGGGCGGGCGGCACCCCGCGACGACCTCGCGGTGGTCGACCCGCAGACAGCGGCCGAGTGCCCGCCCGCCGTGTTCGCCGAGGACGGGAGGCTTCTCAACGGGGACGAGGCGATAGGGGAGTTGGTGAACCGCGGGCCCAACCCCTTCGAGGGGTACTGGCGCAACCCCGCCGCGGACGCCGACCGCCGCCGCGACGGATGGTACTGGACCGGCGACCTCTTCTACCGCGACACCGACGGCTTCCTCTACTTCGCCGGGCGGGCGGACGACCGGCTGCGCGTCGACAGCGAGAACCTCGCCGCCGCGATGATCGAGAACATCCTCGCCCGTCACGAGGGTGCCGCCGCCGTGGCGGTGTACGCGGTCCCCGACCCGGTGGCGGGGGACCAGGTGATGGCGGCGATCGCGCCGCGCGAGGGGGCCGGCTTCGCCCCGTCGGCCTTCGCGGCCTTCCTCCTCGCCCAGCCCGACCTGGGGACCAAGATGGCACCCCGCTTCGTCCGGATCGTGACGCGGA
Source organism: Streptomyces sp. NPDC111656 (assembly GCF_055656965.1). NCBI lineage: Bacteria > Bacillati > Actinomycetota > Actinomycetes > Kitasatosporales > Streptomycetaceae > Streptomyces > Streptomyces sp. NPDC111656. Next base: position 253,374 of record NZ_JBVKCA010000007.1, on the reverse strand, counting down.
TGCCGGTCACCGCCACCAACAAGATCCACCGGGTGGGGCTGCGCCGCGAGGGCTTCCGCTGCGCCGACCCGGTGTGGTGGCGGCCGGCGGGGGAGTCCTCGTACCGCAGACTGCGCGCGCCGGACATCGAGGGGCTGCTGGCGGAGTACCGGGCGCGCGGACGCGAGAAGTTGCTGCCGACCGGGTAGGTTCCGGGCGCGCTTCCCGCGCGGGCGCCCGCCGGCCGGAACTTTCGGCGGCCCGGCGGACGTCCCGTCTCAGGGAGTCCCGGGGAACAGGAATCCCCTCCGTCCCACGGGGGGAGGATGCCCCCGGACACCTGTGCCGTCCGCGCCGAGGAAAGAGGCAACATGCGTCACCTGATCCGGGTCGTGAACATCGCCGATGCCGCACCGCCACACGGCGGACGGGGGCGGGCGGCGGTCCGGGGACGGCTCGTGGCGCGGCACCGGTGACGGCCGAGGGGCGCTACCGCGTCCTGGTCACCGGCTACTCCGTCTCCTCGTACGGCACCTTCCTCAACATGGTGGCGCTCAACCTGTTCGTCTACGCCACCACCCGCAGCGCCCTCGCCATCGGACTGTTCATGGCGGTGCGGCTGGGCGCGGGGTTCCTGGCGGGGACGGTCGCGGGACGCGTGCAGGCCCGGTTCGGGGTCAAGCCGGTCATGCTGTGGGCCAATATCGCCCAAGCCGTTGTCATGTTCCTGCTGGTAGTGACGCCGGACGGGGGACTGCGGACCGGCGTGCTGTTCACGGTGTCCGCGGCTGTCGGGGCGTGCAGCACCGTGTTCATGGTCGCACTGCGCAGCTCCATCCCCGACCTGGTCGGCGCGGACCGGCGCGCCTGGGCCAACTCGGTGATGGTGGGCGGCCGTTCGCTGGCGATGGTCGCCGGGTTCGCCTCGTCCGGTGTGGTGGTGCCCTGGCTCGGCTTCACCGCCGCGTTCCTGGTGGACGCGGCGAGCTTCCTGGTGTGCGCGGCGGCGGTCGCGTGGCTGCCGGGGATCGAACGCGCCCCCGAGCCCCCGCGGGCGCCCGACGAGCCCCGCGAGAAGGGCGGCGTGTGGGCCGCGATGACGGCGCTGGCCACCGTGCCCGCCCTCGGCCTCATGATGTGTCTGCGCACCGTCGACGCCCTCGGCTCCTCCTCGCACAACGCGGCCCTGCCCGTGTACTCCAGCACGCTCCACCCGGACGACCCGGCCGCGTTCGTCAGCCGCTTCTGGCTGTTCTGGGCGCTGGGCAACGTCCTGGCGCAACAGGTCATCCAACGCTGGGTCAAACGCTCCGGACGGGCCGTCGGCGCGCTCGGCTTCGGCCTCGGCACCATCGTCATGTCCTCCGCGTTCATCCTCGGCTTCGCCGGGTTCCCGATGGCGGCGACCGTGCTGATCGCCCTCGTCGCGGGCGCCGCGGACGGGCTCACCGAGGTGTCGTACACCTCGCATCTGCAGACCCTGCCGGAGACCCTGCGCGGCCACGCCTTCGGGCTCACGGCGACGGTCGAGAACCTCGGCTTCGGGATCGGCATGATCAGTGTGTCGGCGGCCCTCGAATCGTTCTCCGCGTTCACCGTCGTGGCCTGGTCGCACGGCCTCGCCCTCGTGGTCGCGGGGATCTACCTGCTCCGGTTGTACGCGGTCCACGGCGCCGGCAAGGAGGGGACGAGCGGTGCGTACGGCAGTCGTCGGGATGGCGCTGAGGTTTCCGGGAGCTGACACCCCCGACGGGTACTGGCGGGACATCCGGGCGGGCGTGACGCACGTACGGCGGTTCACCGACGCCGAGTTGGCGGCGGCCGGATTCGCTCCCGAGGAGTACGGCGCGCCCGACTTCGTGGCCGCGAGCGCCCCGCTGCCCGGCATCGACGGCTTCGACGCGGCCTTCTTCGGGATGAGCGCCCGCGAGGCCACGGTCACCGATCCGCAGCAACGGCTCTTCCTGGAGTGCGCCCACCACGCCCTGGAGGACGCGGGGTACGCACAGCCGCGCGCCGGGGTGCGGATCGGGGTGTGCGGGAGCACCGGCTACCGGCTCCACTCGCTGCACAGCTATCTCGCCAACAACCTGCGGGAGGAGGCGGGTTCGGGGGACTGGCAGCGGCAGAAGCAGGCGCAGGTCGGCAACTACCCCGACTTCGCGGCCCCTCGGGCGGCCCACCGGCTCGGGCTGACGGGCCCGGCCCTGAACGTGGCCACGGCCTGCTCCTCGTCCCTGGTGTCCGTCCATCTCGCCTGCCAGGCCCTGCACTTCGGCGACGCGGACCTCATGGTCGTCGCCTCGGCCGCCCTGCACGTGCCCCAGGTCACCGGGCACCGGCACATGCGCGGCTCGACGATCTCGCCTTCCGGGACCGTGCGCCCCTTCGACGCCGACGCGGACGGCACCGTCGGCGGCAACGGCGTCGCCGCCGTCGTCCTCAAACCGCTGGACAGGGCGCTCGCCGACGGCGACACCGTGTACGCGGTGATCGCCGGGTCCGCCGTCACCAACGACGGCGCCGACCGGGCCGGGTTCGCCGCGCCGGGCTCCACCGGCCAGCGCGACGCCGTGCTCGGCGCGCTGCGCGCGGCCGGGGTGCCCGCCGACTCCATCGGCTACCTGGAGGCGCACGGCACCGGCACGCTCAAGGGCGACCCGATCGAGTTCGCCGCCCTCACCGAGGCGTTCCGGCTGCACACCGACCGCACCGGATTCTGCGCGCTGGGCTCCACGAAGTCGGCGATCGGCCACCTGGACAGCGCGGCCGGGCTGGCCGGGCTGATCAAGGCGGTGCTGGTGCTGCGCCACGGGGAGATACCGCCGCTGGTGAACCACACCCGCCCCAACCCGGCCCTGGACGTGACCGGGAGCCCCTTCGTCCTGCCCACCCGCGCGCTGCCCTGGCCCGCCGAGGAGGGCCGCCCGCGCCGGGCCGGGGTGCACTCCCTCGGGATGGGCGGGACGAACGCCCATGTGATCCTGGAGGAGGCGCCGCCCCCGGCCCTCTGCCCGCCGGACCGCGGGCAGGCCCCCGCCCTGCTGCCGCTGTCCGGTCACACCCCCGAGGCACTGCTCGCCTCCGCACGGGCCTTCCGCGACCACCTCACCGAACACCCCGGAACCGACCGCGCCGACCTGCTCCTCACCACCTCGCTCGGCCGACGGCACCTGGAACACCGACTGGTGGTCACCGCCGCGGCCGAGGACGCGGCCGACGACACGGCGACGACGCTGGACGCCTTCGTACGGGGCGAGGCGGGGGCGTACGCGCACGGCGTCGCCGGGGCGGAGGCGGACGGTGGACCGGTGTTCCTCTTCACCGGTCAGGGCAGCGGGTACGACGGGATGGGCGCGGCGCTCGCCGAGCGGTTCCCGGTGGTGGCCCGCACGTGGAAGGAATGCGCGCGCGTCCACCGGGACGAGACGGGGGAGGAGGGGTTCCTCGACCGGTTGCTGGGCGGCGCCGACGGTGGTCCCGCGGAGGGAGCGAGAGCCTGGGGCGCTGAGGGAGCGCGGGCCCGGGGCCCGGCAGGAGCGCGGGTCTGGGACACCGCCTTCGCGCAGCCCGCGCTCTTCGCCCTGCAGGTCGCGCAGGCGAGGCTGTGGCGGCGGTTCGGTGTCGAACCGGTCGCGGTGGCCGGGCACAGCGCCGGGGAGTACGCGGCCCTGTGCGTGGCCGGAGCGCTGACGCTGGAGGACGGACTGCGGCTGGTCTGCAGGCGGGGGCGGCTGATGCGCGACGGCACCCCGGCCGGGGGCATGCTCGCGGTGTTCGCCGCCGAGGACGTCGTCCGGGGGCTGGTCACGGAGGTCGACGGCCTCGAACTCGCCGTGGTCAACGGGCCCGGGCAGTACGTCGTGGGCGGACCGCCCGAGGCGGTGGCCGCCGCCCGCGCCCGGCTCGCGGAACGCGGCACGCCCGCGGAGCCCCTGCCGGCGGACCGCGCGTTCCACACCGCCCTGCTCGACCCCGTTCTGGCGGACTTCCGGGACGCCTGCGGAAAGGTACGGCTGCGGCCCACCAGGACCGAGTTCGTGAGCGGCCTTGACGGGGTCCGGCACCCGGTGGGCTGGCTGCCGGACGCCGACCACCTCGTACGGGGGACCCGACAGCCGGTGGACTTCGCCGCCGTACTGCGCACGCTGGAGCGGACCCCCGGACGGCCGGTCCATCTGGAGATCGGCCCCGACGCGCCCCTCACCGGGCTCGTCCGGCGCGCCCGGCCGGACACCGCCGCCGTCCCCACCCAGCGCCGCGGCGACCGTGGCCTCGGCACCCTCTGGGCGGCCGTGGCCCGGCTGCACTGCGCGGGCCACCGGCTCGACTGGGCGGCCCTGCTCGACGGCAGCGACGCCCGCCGGATCCCGCTGCCGCCGTATCCCTTCCAGCACCGGTCGTACTGGACAGGACCGCCGCCCACCCCCTTGGCCGACGACCGCAGGACGGAGGACGGCATGACCGAACAGGCCGTACTGGAAAGGGTGCTGGCGCTCAGCGCCCGTCATCTCGGATACGCGCCGGAGGAGATCACCGCGGAGCGGACGTTCGTCGGGCTCGGCGCGGACTCGCTCCAACTCATAGGAATGGTGCGACAGTTGGAGGCCGAGTTCGGGGTGGAGATCGGAATGCGGGAGATCCTGGAGGAGGCGGGGACCCCACGGCTCGCGGCCCGGTTGATCGCGGAGCGGACGGGGCGGGGGGCGGTCTCGGCCTCTGCGGACATCACCCCGGACGACGAGCCCGTGCACGTCACCCCCGACGAGGAACCCGTCCACGCCACCCGTGCCGAGGTCGAGGAACTCGCCCGCCAGATACGTCAACTCGCCGAGACCCAGACCAGGATGCTCGGTCAGCTCTCCGAGGCCGTGGCCCTGCTCGCCGAGGGCCGCAGGGAGGTCGGAGGATGACGACGGTGCGGACCAGCCCCGCGTCGCAGGCGAGCGCCGAGGCCGTCGCCCGAACCGTCGCCGTCTCCGGACGGCTCGACGAACTCCTGACGGCGGCCCGTCACCGCACCGAGCGGCCCGTCGGGCAACCCGCCGAGCCTCCCACCGGGAAACCCGCCGAGCCACCCTCCCACCACGGCCCCCACGTCACCCTCCCCCCTGACTCCGGCATGTCCGGCACCGGTGCGAGCGAGGCCCAGCGGGCCCATGCCGACGACCTGGTCCGCCGCTTCACCGAGCGGACCCGCACGTCGAAGGAGCTGGCGCAGCGGCATCGAACGGTGCTGGCGGACAGCCGGGCCGTGGTCGGCTTCCGGCGGGCGACGAAGGAGATGCAGTACCCGATCGCGGCCCGCTCGGCGCACGGGGCCCGGCTGACGGACGTGGACGGCAACGACTACACCGACATCACCATGGGCTTCGGCGCGCTGTTGCTCGGCCACGAGCCCGCCCCGGTGACGGAGGCCGTCCGCCGGCACCTCGCCGACGGACTGCGCCTCGGTCCGCGCTCCGAGGACACGGGCGTGGCCGCCGAACTGCTCGCGGAGCTCACCGGCATGGAGCGGGTGGCGTTCGCGAACTCCGGCACCGAGGCCAACTCCGCCGCCCTGCGGCTCGCCCGCGCGGCCACCGGACGCGACCGCGTGGTCATGTTCCGCGGCTCCTACCACGGCCACATCGACTCGGTCCTCGGCCGCCCGGGCCCCGACGGCCGCCACGCCGTCCCCGTCTCGCGCGGCATCCCCGCGAGCGCGGTGTCCGAACTCCTCGTCCTCGAATACGGCAGCCAGGAGAGCCTGGACGTCATCGACGAACTCGGCGACACGATCGCCGCGGTCCTCGTCGAACCGGTCCAGTGCCGCAACCCCGCCCTGCGCCCCGTCGCCTTCCTGCGCGCGCTGCGGGAGCTGACCGCCCGGCGCGCCATCGTCCTCCTCTTCGACGAGATGCTCACGGGCCTGCGCCCCCACCCCCGCGGCGCCCAGCACCACTACGGCGTCGTCCCCGACCTCGCCACCTACGGCAAGGCCCTCGGCAGCGGTCACCCCATCGGCGCGATCGCGGGCCGCGCCGACCTCATGGACGGCATCGACGGCGGCTTCTGGCGGTACGGGGACGACAGTCGCCCGACGCGCGACACGACCTTCTTCGGCGGTACGTACATCCAGCACCCCCTGTCGATGGCCGCCGCCCGCGCGGTCCTCACCCACCTCAAGGAGCGGGGCCCGGAGCTCCAGCAGACGCTGAACGCCCGCACCGACGCGCTCACCGCCGACCTCGACGCCTTTTTCCGCGCCGAGGAATTCCCCCTGGAAACGGCCCACTTCGGGTCCATGTTCCGCTTCACTCACCGCGCCGACATGGAACTGCTCTACCACCACCTCCTCCTGCGCGGGATCTACGTCTGGGAGTGGCGCTCCTTCTACCTCTCCACCGCGCACACCGACACCGACGTCGAACGGATCACGGACGCGGTGAAGGACTCACTGCGGGAGCTGCGCGCGGGCGGCCACTTCCCGACCACGGCCCGCCACAGCCGACGTCACGGCCACGGCGACGCCGCCGAGCGGCCCGCCCCCGACTTCGGCGTCTACTTCTTCGGCGACCACCCCGACGGCGAGGACAGCGCCCAGGCCTACGAACGGCTGATGGAGACCGCACGCTTCGCCGACACCCACGACTTCAGCACGCTCTGGCTCCCCGAACGCCACTTCCACTCCTTCGGCGGCCTCTTCCCCAACCCGTCCGTCCTGGCCGCCGCGCTCGCCCGGGAGACCCGCCGCATCCGTCTGCACGCGGGCTCGGTGGTCCTCCCGCTGCACGACCCCGTGCGGATCGCCGAGGAGTGGGCGGTGGCCGACAACCTCTCCGGCGGCCGGGTCGGCATCGGCTGTGCGAGCGGCTGGCACGCGAGCGACTTCGCCCTGCACCCCGACCGCTTCACCGACCGCACCGCGATCGCCTTCCAGCACCTGGAGGACGTACGGCGGTTGTGGCGGGGCGAGAGCGTCGCGCGCCGTACCGGCGAAGGGCAGCCCATCGACGTACGCCTGCATCCGCGGCCCGTGCAGGAGCTGCCGCCGATGTACCTGGCGACGTCCGGGCGGCGTGCCTCGTACGAGGAGGCGGCCCGCCGCGACCTCGGGATCGTCACCAACCTCATGAACCAGACGGTCGAGCAGCTCACGGCGAACATCCGCCACTACCGCCGGCTGCGCGCCGAGCGCGGCCTCGACCCCGACGCGGGCCGCGTCACCGTCCTGCTCCACACCCACCTCGCCGAGGACCACGCCGCCGCCCGGGCCGCCGCGCGCGAGCCGATGAACCGCTATCTGCGCTCCTCCCTCCAGATGCGTTCCGCCGCGAGCGCCCTCGGGGGGCGCCCCGAGGACGTGGCCGACGCGAGTGAGGCCGACCTCGCCTACCTCTTCGACCGCGCCTACGACCGCTACTGCGACCAACGGGCCCTCATCGGCTCGCCGGACACCTGCGCGGCCACCGTCGACGCGCTGCGGGCCGCGGGGGTCGACGAGATCGCCGCCCTGGTCGACTTCGGGCTACCGCCCGAGGAGATGCGGGCGGGCCTGGAGCAGCTGGACGCCCTGCGCCGCCGCTACCACGAGCCCCCGACGGAGCCGAAGAAGCCGAAGAAGCCGAAGAAGCCGAAGAGGCCGAAGAGGCCCGAGGAACGGCGGGCTCCCGCGACCCCGGCTCAGCGCCGCCTCTGGCTCGCCGCCACACTGATCGCCAACCCGGCCGCGTACAACGAGATCCAGGGCGTACGGCTGCGGGGTCCGCTGGACGTCGAGGCGCTGCGGACCGCCGTGGACGGCCTCGTCCGCCGCCACGACGGGCTGCGGACCGCGTTCGTGGCCGGGGGAGACGGGGTCTTCCAGGTCGTACGGGAGGACCGGGACCGGCCGTGTCCGGCCTTGATCGTCGACGACCTCCGGGGCCGGGACGCCGACGAGGTGATCCGGGCCGCCCTGCGGGAGGAGAGCACCCGCGCGTACGACCTCGCGTCGGGGCCGCTGTTCACGCCCCGGCTGCTGCGGCTCGCCGACGACGACCACGCGCTGATCCTCGGCATGCATCACCTCGTCACCGACGGCCACTCCGCGGGGCTGGTCGCCGCCGACCTCGGGGAGTTCTACCGGGCGGCGGTGGAAGGACGCGCGCCCCGCTTCGAGCGGGCCGCCGGGAGCACACTCGACACGATCGCGGTGACCGGGACAGCGGACGACCTGGACTGGTGGCGCGCCCACCTCGGGGACGGCCCGGGCGCGCCCGCACTGCCCACGGACCGGCCGCGCGCCCGCACCGTCGCCGGACGCGGCGGTGCCGTGGGGCTGCGGCTCGGCCCGGAGCGGGCGGGGCGGCTGCGGGAGTGGAGCGGGCGGCAAGGGGTCACCCTGTTCGCGACGCTGCTCACCGCCTGGCGGATCGTGCTGCGCCAGTACGCCGGACAGGACGACTTCGTCATCGGGTCCACCTTCGGCCGCCGCACCCCCGAGACGCGGGACACCGTCGGCTTCCACGTGTCCCTGCTGCCGCTGCGCGGGACCCTGACCGACGGCACGACACTGATCGACGCCGTACGCGCCACCCGGGACACGCTCTTCGCGGCCGACGCCCGCCAACACGTCGACCTGGACGCCCTGTCGGCGGCCCGCCACCCCGACCCGGGCAACCCGCGCCCCCTCGTCACCGTCTCCGCCGACCTCGACACCGCGCCCCTGACCGCCCTCGCCCTGCCGGGCCTGCGCGCCACCCCCCTCGACGGCGGCACCGAGTCCGCACCCCTCGAACTCGCCCTCATGGCGACCCGGCTCCCCGACGGTGACCTCGACCTGCGCCTCCGCCACGACGCCGACCTGTTCGACGAGGCGACGGCACGGGGGTGCCTGGACCGTCTGGAGAGCGTGCTGACCGGCCTGACGGCGGGCGCCGCGGAGACGGTCGGCGACCTGACACCGGGTTCCGTCATCCCGGCCGTCCCCGACGGCGCCCACCGTCTCCGTACCCTCTGGCAGCACACCCTCGGCCCGGTCGGTGATCTCACCCCGGACGCCAACTTCTTCGAACTCGGGGGGAATTCGATCGGCGCGATCAGACTGGTGAACCGGGTCCGGGACAGCTTCGGCGTGGAATACCCCTTGGCGGACTTCTTCGCCGACGCCACGCTGGGGGCGATGACCGCCCGGCTCGCGCCACCCCGGGGCGTGACCGTGGTGGACACGGCGCCCGTCAGCGACCAGCAGGCCCGCATGATCGCGGGCGTCCTGGACATGCCCCGCCCCGAGGTGTGGAACATCCCGACCCGGATCCGTTTCACCGGCCCCTTGGACGTGGCCGCGCTGCGCACCGCGGTGGCCGGGCTGCTCGACCGACACCACGGACTGCGGTGCCGCTTCGTACCCGGAGACGGACAGCCGGTCCCGTCGCACGGAACGGACGACGGCACCGGCTGGCGGCAGGAGGTTCTCGACGTGCCGCCCCCGGCGCTGCCCGTCGAGGACCTCACCGGCATCGCCGCCGAGTCCGAACGGCTCGCGCGCGCCGAGGAGTTGTGCCGGGAGGCCGCCGCGACGCCCATCGCGGTGACGGACGGTGTCCTGCCGGTCCTGCCCGTCCTGCGGCTGCTGCGCGTCGCGCCCGACCGGTGGACGCTGATGTTCGTCGTCCACCACATCTGCGTCGACGGCTGGTCCCTCTCCCTTCTCCTGGGCGAACTCGCCGCGCTCTACACGGCCGCCGCCGCGGGCCGCCCGCACGGCCTGCCCGAACCGGCGGCGCAGTGCACGGACTACGCCCGCTGGCAGCGCGAGCACGCCGACCCCGCCGAGGAGGCCCGCAGGACGGCGTACTGGACCCGGTATCTGGAGGGGATCCCGGCCGCGGTCGAGATCCCCGGCGACCGGGCCCGACCCGCCGTACCGAGCGGACACGGCGGCACCCTGCGCGGAACCGCCTCCGGCGAACTGCGCCGGGCCGTGGAAGAGTTGGCCGCGGCCCGGCACACCACGCCCTTCGGGGTCGCGGCCACCGCGCTCGGCGTGCTGGTCGCCCGCCGGTCCGGGGTGCGGGACATCGCGATGGGCACGCCGTACGCCCACCGCGAGCGCAGCGCGTTCGAGTCGATGGTCGCGCTGACGTCGACCGGCGTGGTCGTGCGGGTGACGCCCGACCCGGACGAGACGCGCGGCGCCCTCGTGGAGCGCACCGGTGCCGGCGCCCTGGAGGCGACGGCTCACGTCCTGCCGACCGCGCGGATCGTGCGCGCCCTGCGCGAGAGCGGTGCCCGCGCGGTGCCCGAGCGCTTCCCGCTGACCATCGCCTTCCAGAACTCCCTGGACACGGACATCGAGATCCCCGGACTCGACGTCGAGGTCGACGACCTCGCCCCGCCCGTGTCCCGCGGTGACCTCTCCTTCGGTCTCGCCCCGCGCCGCGACCCGGCCAAGGGCTACCGCACCTTCCTGGAGTACTCCGCCGATCTGTGGGACCCCGCCACGGCTCAGGAGCTGCTCGACGACTGGCAGGCCGTCCTCGCCGAGCTGTGCACTCGGCCGGACGCGCCCGTCGCTTCACTCCTCAACCCTCTCCAGCCCCTCCGAAAGGCGTGAGCGCCCATGTCCCCCACACATGACCGCAGTCACAGCGACGATCTGCTCTCCTTCGTCCGCTCCAGCCCCTCGCCCTACCACGTGGTCGCGAACGCGGCCCAGCGCCTGGAGAAGGCGGGCTTCCAGGAGCTGCGCGAGACGGACGACTGGACGGCCGGTGCCGAGGGCGGCCGGTACGTCGTCCGCGCCGGAGCGCTGCTTGCCTGGTACGTCCCCGCGGGCGCCCCGGCCCGCACCCCGTTCCGGATCGTCGGAGCCCACACCGATTCCCCGAACCTGCGGATCAAGCCCGAGCCCGACACCGGCTCCGCGGGCTGGCGGCAGATCGCCGTGGAGATCTACGGCGGCGTCCCCCACAACACCTGGCTCGACCGCGACCTCGGCATCTCGGGCCGACTGACGCTGCGCGACGGATCCAGCCGCCTCGTCTGCGTCGACCAGCCGCTGCTGCGCGTACCCCAGCTCGCCATCCACCTCGACCGCAGCGTCAACGAAGGTGTCGCGCTCGACGCGCAGCTGCACATGACCCCGCTGTGGGGCCTCGGCCCCACCCGGCCCGGCGCCCTGCTCGCCCGGGTCGCCGCCGAGGCGGACACCGACGTCGCCGAGGTCCTCGGCTGGGACCTGATGCTGCACGACATCCAGCCGCCCGGCTATCTCGGCGCCGACGAGGAGTTCCTCGTCTCGCCCCGGCTGGACAACCAGATCTCCGTGCACGCGGGCGTCACCGCGCTGGTCGCCGCCGCCGCCACCGCCGCCCGGCCGCCCGCCCACATCCCGGTGCTCGCCGCCTTCGACCACGAGGAGGTCGGCAGCGGCTCCCAGTCGGGCGCCCAGGGCCCCCTGCTGGAGCGGGTGCTCGGCCGGTCCGTCGCCGCGCGCGGCGGCAGCGCCGAGGACTTCAACCGGGCCCTCGCCGGCGCCTTCTGCGTCTCCGCCGACATGTCGCACGCCGTGCACCCCAACTACGCCGAACGCCACGACCCGGACCACCACCCCCTCCCCAACGGCGGCCCCGTCGTCAAGGTCAACGTCAACCAGCGGTACGCCACCGACGGCACCGGAGTCGCCGCCTTCGCCGCGGCCTGCGAGCGCGCCGAGGTGCCCTGGCAGCCGTTCGTCTCCCACAACGCCATGCCGTGCGGCACCTCGATCGGCCCGATCACCGCGGCCCGGCTGGGAGTCGCCACCGTCGACGTGGGCGTGCCGGGGCTGTCGATGCACTCCGCGCGGGAGCTGTGCGGGGCGCAGGACCCCGGTCTGCTGGCCCGGGTCCTCACCGAGTTCGTCACCACGGGCTGAGCCCCGGCCCCTTTGTATCCGAAAGCCGAGACTCGGGAGCGATGCCAGCAGTGGAAGAGACCCACCTCGTCTGTCTGCCCTTCGCCGGGGCGGGCGCGTCCTTCTTCAAGCCGTGGCAGGACCGGGCACCGGCGGGCCTGCGCGTCCTGCCGGTGCAACTCCCCGGCCGCGAGGAGCGGTTCGTGGAGGAGCCCCACACGGACGCGGTACGGGCGGCCGCAGAGGCGCACACCCAGGTGACCCGGCAGCTCCCGGAGGGCGCGCGGGTGGCGGTGTTCGGGCACAGCCTCGGCGCGGTGCTCGGCTTCGAGCTGGCACACCGGCTGGAGGCCGACCCCGGCGTCCGCCTCGACGCCCTCGTCGTCAGCGGGGCGCCGGGCCCGTGGACCGGCCGCGCGGACCGGGCGAGCGGTCTGCCCGACGCGGAGTTCCTGGCCCGGGTGCGCACCTTCGCGGGGTACGCGCACCCGGCCCTGGAGCACCCGGAGATGCGTGAGCTGCTGCTCCCGCTGCTGCGGGCCGACGTACGGATGCACGAGACGTACCGGCCCGCCTCCGACCGCCCGCTCGCCGCCCCGGTCCTCGCCCTGCGCGGCCGCGATGACGAGCTGGTGAGCGCGGCCGAGGCCGCCGAGTGGTCCCGCGCCACCACCGGAAAGCTCACCACGGCGGAACCGGACGGCGGCCACATGTACCTGACGGAGAACCCGGGCGCCCTCCTGCGCCTGATCGGGGCCGAACTCCGCGCCGGACGCGCGCGGTGAGCCGGGTGGATGGGCGGGACCGGTGAGCCCGGTGAGTCCGGGCGGTCCGCGGCTCTCGGGCAAGGTCGCCCTCGTCACCGGGGCGGCCCGCGGCATCGGCCGGGCGACCGCCGTCGCGTTCGCCCGCGAGGGCGCCGATCTGATGCTCGTGGACATCGCGGCGGACCTGCCGGGTGTGCCGTATCCGCTGGGCTCCGCGAGCCAGTTGGCGCACACGGCGGAGCTCTGCCGGGAGACGGGCGCCGCTGTCCGTACGGCCCGGGTCGACGTACGGGACCTGGCCGCGGTGGAGACGGCGGTGAAGGAGACGACGGCCCGCTTCGGACGGCTCGACGTCCTCGTCAACAACGCCGGGATCGCCGCCCCCTCCGGCCGGGCCGCCCACGAGATCGAGGAGCACGAGTGGCAGTTGATGCTGGACGTGGACCTCTCCGGGGCCTGGCGCACGATCCGCGCGGCGGGCGCCCTGATGACCGCGCGGGGCGCCGGCTCGATCATCAACATCGCCTCCACGGCCGGTCTGGTCGGCTACCGCCACTTCGCCGGGTACGTCGCCGCCAAGCACGGCCTGATCGGCCTGACCAAGGCGGTCGCCCTCGACTACGCGCCCCGCCGGGTCCGCGTCAACGCCATCTGCCCCGGCTCGGTCCGCGACGACCCCCGTGTGGAGGGCCGGATGCTCGCCGAGATCGCCCGCGCCCTGGACGTGCCGGTCGCCGAGCACGAGCAGACCTTCGTCCAGGCCCAGCCCATGAACGCCCTCGTCGAACCGGACGACGTCGCCACCGCCGCCCTCTGGCTCGCCTCCGACGAGTCCCGCCAGGTGACCGGCACCGTCCTCACGGTCGACGGAGGCTTCTCGGCCCGCTAGGCCCTGTCGTCACATTCCCGTCTGCCCCGCGACGCCAGGCACGCCCTCCGGGCGGACGACGGGAATGTGACGACAGGGCCCAGCCCCACGGATGGAGACCGAACGTGACGTGTCACGCCCTCGCCGAGCGCCTTCCCGGCGCCGTCGATCCCGGGCCCCTTCTCGACGCGGCCGTACGCGGCTGGTGGCCCGAACTGCCTGAGCGGTGGCCGGTGTTGTGGAGTGAGTCCGTGCCCGCGCGGTTCGCCGCACACCGGCTGCGGAGCGAACTCCACCGGCCGCTCGACCCATCGGGCCCGGCGTTCCGCGCGGTCCTGCTGCGGTACGAGGACGGGGGTGCCCATCTGGTGCTGGTGGCGGACCACGCGGTGCTGACCCCGGCCGCGCTCCAGGACATCGCGCACGTCCTGCTCGGTCATCGTCCCGCCGCCGAAGTGACCGTTCCGCTCGGCGGCCACGAGCCGCCGAGCGGCCCGCACGGGCCCCGTGTCGACTGGGCGACGGGCGAGGAGGGGGCCGGTGACCGGACGGGCGTGGTCACCGTCCCGGTACCGGCCGGGGCCCCTGCCGCGGCCCTGGTCCTTGCCCGCTACGAGCACCGCGACCCGGGGGACGGACTACCCGGGTACGCCGCGGTCCTCGACGAGGTGGGCCCGGTGGACCCCACCTTCAGTCACCGACTCCCGTTCCAGTCGGCCCCCTTCCCCCTCACCCTCGTCCCGCGCGGGACCACCGTCGAGCTGCACCACCAGCTCCGGCACATCGACGAAGCCTCCGCCCGGGCCTTCGCCCGCCACCTCACCCACGTGCACGGTCAGCTGGGCCACCGCCCCCTCGCGGAGATCGAACTGATCCCCCGCGAAGAGGCGGAGCACCTGCTCCCGCCGCCCGCCGGCATACCCCGGTCCGCTGTTCCCTCCCGTATCGACACCGCCTTCGACGCCCGCGCCGACCGCCACCCCGACGCCCCCGCCCTCACCCACGACGGCACCACGACGACGTACGGGGCACTGCGCGAACGCGCCGAGCGGCTGGCCGCGGGACTGCGCGCCGCCGGGGTCCGCCCCGGTGACCGGGTCGGTGTCCGGCTGGAGCGGGGCGCCGACCTGGTGGCGACGATGCTCGCGGTGCTGAAGGCGGGCGCGGCGTACGTACCGATGGATCCGGCGCACCCCGAGGAGCGCCTCGACCGCACGGCGCGCGACGCGGGCGTACGGCTGGTCGTCCGGGACACCGCGCCCTACCTGGGCGCCGGGCGGACCGACCGGCCGCGAGACCTCACCGCGCGGGACCTCACCCCGAAGGATCCCGCCTACGTCATCCACACCTCCGGTTCGACCGGCCGCCCCAAGGGGGTCGTCGTCCCCCACGCCAATGTCCTCGCCCTCCTCGACGCCACCCGCGAGGACTTCGCCCTCACCGCCGCCGACACCTGGACGTTCTTCCACTCCGCCGCCTTCGACTTCTCGGTGTGGGAGATCTGGGGCGCCCTGCTGACCGGCGCCCGGCTGGTGGTCGTGGACCACTGGGTGGCGCGCTCGCCGGAGGACTTCCACGCGCTGCTCGTACGGGAGTCGGTGACCGTCCTCAGCCAGACCCCGTCGGCCTTCGGTCAGTTGCGGGCGGTGGACCGCGGCGCGAAGGAAGGGCTGTCGGTGCGGCTGGTGGTGCTGGGCGGGGAGGCGCTGGACACCCGGCCGCTGCTCGGCTGGTTCGACCGCCATCCGGAGGACCGCTGCCGCCTGGTGAATATGTACGGGATCACGGAGACCACCGTGCACGTCACCGCGGCGACCGTCACTCGGCGCGAGGCCCTGGCCGCCTCCCGCTCGGTGGGCCGCCCACTGCCCGGCTGGTCGGTGTCGGTGCGCGACGACCGGGGGCGGCCGCTGCCGACGGGCGCGGCGGGGGAGATCTGGGTGGGCGGGGCCGGACTCGCCCTCGGATACCTGGGGCGGCCCGAGCTGACGGCCGAGCGGTTCGTGAACGATCCGTACGGCCCCGGCCGGTGGTACCGCAGCGGTGACCTGGGGCGGCTGCGCGCCGACGGTTCACTGGAGCACCTGGGGCGGATCGACAGCCAGGTGAAGGTGCGCGGGTACCGGATCGAGCCGGACGAGATCCGGGCGGTGCTGCTGGAGGACCCGGTGGTCACGGCGGCGGCGGTGGTGCTGAGCGGGGACGCCTTCGAGGACGCGGCGGCGGTGCGGATCGACGCGTATGTCGTGGCCGACGGGGACACCGGCGACGTACGCCGGCGGGCCGCGCGGCTGCTGCCCGACCACATGCTGCCGACGACCGTCACCTGCGTCCCCGCGCTGCCGCTGACCCCGAACGGCAAGCTGGACCGCGACCGTCTGCCGGCGCCGGGGAAGCCGGTATCGGTGCCCGCGCCCGCCGGAGACCTGGTGACGGCCCTCACCGGGGTGTGGGAGGAGATCCTCGGTGTTCCCGTCGGCCCGGGCGACAACTTCTTCGAGCTCGGCGGGAACTCGCTCTACGCGATCCGTGTCGGCACCGCGCTGCGCGAGCGCGGGCTGCCCGCGCCTTCCATGCGGCTGCTCTACACGCATCCGACGGTCCACGCCCTGTCGCTGGCCATGGCAGACGAATGAAGGCCCTTCACCATGGTGAAGGGCCTTCTCCTGTGCGCCGCCAGGGACTCGAACCCCGGACCCGCTGATTAAGAGTCAGCTGCTCTAACCAACTGAGCTAGCGGCGCATGACTCTCGCCTCCCGCTCCCGCGGTCGGCGACAAAAGAA
This sequence comes from Streptomyces sp. NPDC111656, assembly GCF_055656965.1. Lineage (NCBI taxonomy): Bacteria > Bacillati > Actinomycetota > Actinomycetes > Kitasatosporales > Streptomycetaceae > Streptomyces > Streptomyces sp. NPDC111656. Next base: position 237,116 of record NZ_JBVKCA010000007.1, on the reverse strand, counting down.
ATACTACCTGGTCCGGACGGGTGCTTCCGACCACCCAGGTCCTGATCCCGGAGGAGCAGGTCCTAGATGGCCAGGGAGAGCAGGACGGGGGTGGCCCCGCGGTTGAGGGTGTCCGCGGCGCGGCGCAGGCGGTGGGCGTGTTCGACCGGGAGGGAGAGGGCGAGGCAGCCGACCGAGGAGCCCGCGGTGATGGGGACGGCCGCGCAGACCGTGCCGATCGCGTACTCCTGGAGGTCGAGCACCGGCACCGTGGCCGGCTGGGCGTCGAGCCGGGACAGCAGCAGCCGCTCGTCGGTGATGGTCCGCGAGGTGAGGCGGGCCATCTTGTGGCGGGAGAGGTGGTCGCGCCGGGCGTTCAGGTCGAGCTGGCCGAGGAGGCTCTTGCCGACCGCGCTGGCGTGGGCCGAGGAGCGGAAGTCCACCCATTCGTTGACCGCGGGGGTCGCGGGACCCTCGGCGCACTGGGTGACGTGCACCTCGCCGTCGATGTAGCGGCTGATGTAGATCGCGGCGCCGACCGAGTCGCGCAGCCGGTCGATGGTCTGCTGGAGTTTCTCGCGCAGCGCCTGGTCGCGGCCGTGGGCGGAGCCCAGCCGGCCGAGGGCGGCACCGGCGACGTACGCGCCGTCGACGACCTGCTCGACGTACCCCTCCCGGCGCAGCATCCGCAGCAGCGCGGTCAGGCGCTCCGTGCCGAGGCCCGTCTGGCGGGCCAGCTCGACGTCGGTGACGCCGCCGGAGTGCCGGGCCACCGTCTCCAGGACGCGCAGGGCGTCCTGGGCCGAGTGGTACGGCGCGGTCGGCTCGTTCATCAGCGCCACGGTTTCCCCCTGCGCTTTTTGGGCCATCGATCCGGACAGCTGAGCTCCTCCACGATAACTGTCAAACGCTTGGTGGGGAGGGGCTGTTGGCGAGAAAGCCGGTGCGCTTCGGTTCGCTCAGCAGGAGTGCGACACTCTGGCATATGCCGAAGTCATGGCTCAGCGGGCATGCCACGTGGTCCGGACCTCGTACCTTGGCGCGTTCACTTTTTGTAGTCACAGGATCGCGCTGAGGAATTCCCGGGTCCTTTCGTGCGCCGGATCGGTGAAGATCCGGTCGGGTGAACCGGACTCGATGACATGGCCGGAATCGAACATCAGCACCTGGTCCGAGATGTCGCGGGCGAAATTCATCTCATGGGTCACACAGAGCATCGTGATGTCGGTGGTGTGGGCGATGTCCCGGAGGACGTCGAGGACGCCCGTGACCAGCTCGGGGTCGAGCGCGGACGTCACCTCGTCCAGAAGCAGCACCTGGGGCCGCATCGCCAGCGCCCGTGCGATCGCCACCCGCTGCTGCTGTCCGCCGGACAACTGACTCGGGTAGGCGTCGCACTTGTCCGCGAGGCCCACCATCTCCAGCAGCTCCCGGGCCCGCGCCTCGGCCTCGTCCGCGGACAGCCCGAGGACGGTGACCGGTGCCTCGGTGATGTTGCGGAGCACCTTCATGTTCGGGAAGAGGTTGAACTGCTGGAAGACCATCCCGATCTTCTTGCGGACCTCCCGGATCTGCTTCTCGGGGGCCGGGTGGAGCCGCTCACCGGCGACCGTGATCGTGCCCTCGTCGGGCTTGGCCAGGGTCATCAGCAGCCGCAGGATCGTCGTCTTGCCGGAGCCGGACGGGCCGATCAGCGTGACGTGCTTGCCGGAGTCGACACGGAAGTCGAGGCCGTCGAGGACGGTGTTGTCCCCGAAGCGCTTGGTGACCTTGTCGAAACGGATCAGCTCGCCGCCGTCCACCGGCGGATTGGCCGTGTGGCCGGCCTTTTCCGCAGGGGCCGTGTCTGCAGGGGTCGTGGACGTGTCGAGGGGGGTGTCAGCGGACAAGACGTCGCTCCAGGGCTCGCAGAAGGAGGGAAGCCGGATAGGAAATGAGGATGAAGGCCACGCCGATGACCGTGAGCGGCTCGGTGAACTGGAAGTGCTCCTGCGAGTACAGCCGCGCCTCACCGAGCATCTCCAGCACGGTGATCGCCATCAGCATCGGGGTGTCCTTGAGCATCGAGATGACGTAGTTGCCGAGCGCGGGCACCACCCGGCGGATCGCCTGAGGCAGGATCACCGCGGTCCAGGTGCGCCGCAGCGGCAGGTTGAGCGCCGTGGCCGCTTCCCACTGGCCGGCCGGCACGCCCTCGATACCGGCCCGGTAGACCTGCATCGTGTACGTCGAGTAGTGCAGCCCGATCGCGACGACACCGGTGGTCAGCGCGGAGAACGTGATGTTCCACTCGGGCAGCACGTAGAAGAGGAAGAACAGCTGCACCAGCAGCGGGGTGTTGCGGATGAACTCCGTGACGACCCCGACCGGCCAGCGCACCCAGCGGGTCGGCGTGCGCATCAGCAGCGCCCACACCAGGCCCAGGGCGAAGGAGATCACCGAGCCGAGGGCCAGCGCCTGCAGGGTGACCAGCAGTCCGTCCCAGAAGTGCGGCATGAAGTCGCGCACCGCGCCCCAGTCCCAGTTCACGCGGCACCTCCCGTCGCACCCACGCCGGTGGCTTCCGCGCGCCGCGGTGTGGTCCTGGCGGGCTGCGGCGCCTTGCCGATCCCGGCCTTCAGCCGCCGCTCCAGTGCCCGCATCAGCCGGGTGATCACGAAGGCGATCGCGAAGTAGATCAGCAGGACGTACGCGTAGATCTCCGCGCTCTGCTGGAGCGCGAGCCGCACGAGGTTGCCGCTGAACGTCAGATCGCCCATGCCCATGATCGACACCAGGGCCGTGCCCTTGAGCAGTTCGACCAGCAGGTTGCAGAAGGAGGGGATCATCTCGGGCACCGCCTGCGGCAGCAGGATCAGCCGCATCCGCTGCCAGGGCGTGAAGCTGAGCGCGATGCCGCCCTCGCGCTGGGCGGGGTCGACGGCGTTCAGGGCGCCGCGCACGATCTCACTGCCGTACGCCCCGTAGGTCAGGCCCAGCGCCAGCGTGCCCGCCCACATCGGGACGAGCTGCCAGCCGAAGGCGAGCGGCAGCACGAAGTACACCCAGAAGATCATGATCAGGGCGGAGGTGCCGCGGAACACCTCGGTGTAGAGGCCCGCGAGGAAGCGGACGATCCACCGCCGCGAGGTGCGCGCGACACCGACGGCGAACGAGACGGCCCCGGCCACCAGCGAGCTGAGGAACAGCAACTGGACGGTGACCCAGACACCTTTGAGTACGAGTTCCCAGAGTCCCGAGGTCATCCGCGGCAGAGCTCCTTCGCGGTCATGTCGGTCATCTCGGCCCGGGTGAACCCGAAGGGCCGCAGAATCCGGAACAACTCCCCGCTGGCCTTCAGCTTCTTCAGTTCCACGTTGAAGGCGTCGCGCAGCCGCGTCTCGGCGGAACGGAACGCGAAGCCGCCGCCGTCGACGTGCGGCTTGCCCTTCACCAGCGGTGTGAAGGGCTTCGTGCTCTCGGCCTTGCTGGACTTCTTCGCCACCTCGCGCGTGGTCAGCGCGGTCCCGGCGAAGACGTCGACACGGCCCGCCTCGACCGCGTTCAGCCCGGCGACCTGATCGGGCACGATCAGGATGTCGCTCTCCTTGTACCCGGCCTCGACGGCGTACTGGATCTCGGCGTACCCGGTGCCGGTCGCGAACCTGGCCTTCTTCGCCACGACGTCCTTGTAGTCGTGCAGGCCCTTTGGATTGCCCTTGCGCACGATGAAGGCGTCCAGCATCTGGTAGTCCGGGTCGGCGAAGACGACCTGCTGACAGCGTTCCGGGTTGATGTACATCCCCGCGGACACGACGTCGAACTGCTGCGAGTTGAGCCCGGGAATGAGCGAGCCGAACTCGGTCGGCACGGGTTGCACCCGGTCGACGCCCAGCCGCTTGAAGATCACCTTGGCGAGTTCGGGTGCCTCGCCGGTCAGTTCACCGTTCTTGTCGATGTAGCCGAACGGGATCTCACCGGCTATGCCCAGCCGTACGACGCCCTGCGCCTTGAGCCGGTCGAGGAGATCACCGCCGTTGGCGGACGCGGTGGCGACCCGGGTGCAGCCGGCGGCGCCCAGCGCGCCGACGGCACCGAGCGCGGAGACACCCGCGAGCAGCGACCGCCGACTCGGACTTCGTTTCGCCGCGTCGGTCCCGTCATTCCCGTCGTTCCTGAGTGGTGGAGCCATGGCCGCGCGGCTACCCGAGAGCATGCGAAGTATTCGGATCGATTTCGGCCCCGTAGGACGTCGAGTGATGTCGAGGCGCCCTTGACTCCGGGGAGACCATGGAATGCATGGCTGATCGATTCATCGAGGTCTCGCTGGTCAAGCGCGGAATCCACTGCACCGCGAAACTGCTCGACGACCGGGCGCCGGTCACCTGCGCGACGGTGTGGGACGCGCTTCCTTTGGGCGGCGACGTCTACCACGCGAAGTACGCACGCAATGAGATCTACGCCCTTTTCCCGCCTTTCGCGAAATCGGAGCCACCGCTGGAAAATCCGACAGTTACCCCCATTCCCGGAGACCTCTGTTATTTCGCCTTCGCGGGCACGGAACTGGGTACGAAGGCCTACGGCTACGACACCGACGTACGCCCCGGCACCACCGTCGTCGACCTCGCCCTCTTCTACGAACGCAACAACCTGCTGCTCAACGGGGACGTGGGCTGGGTCCCGGGCATCGTCTGGGGCCAGGTGACCGAGGGCCTGGAGGCGATGGCCGAGGCCTGCAACGACCTCTGGCGCTCGGGCGCCCAGGGGGAAACGCTCAGCTTCCGCAGGATGTGAGGCCCGGCGGTGCGATGCCCGCGACGCCCGCCTCGTACAGCGTGTGCGCCGTGCGCAGGACGAGGTCGTCACGGTGGCGGGCCGCGACGATCTGCAGGCCGACCGGAAGGCCGTCGCCGTCCGTGCCGACCGGGACGCTCGCGGCGGGCTGCTGGGTCATGTTGAAGGGGTACGTGAACGGGGTCCACCCCGTCCAGCGGCGGTGGCCGGAGCCCGGCGGCACCTCCACCCCCGCCGCGAACGCCGTCAGCGGCAGGGTCGGCGTCACCAGCACGTCGTACGACTCGTGGAAGCGTCCCATCCGCCGCCCGAGCTCCATCCGGACGTCCACAGCGGCCAGGTAGTCCAGCGCGCTGAACCGGGCGCCCCGCGCGCAGATCTCCCGCAGCCCCGGGTCCAGCGACTCCCGCTGCCGCGGCCCGAGCCGCTGGGCCACCCGGGCCGCACCGCCGAACCACAGGACGTGGAAGGCCTCCACCGGGTCCGTGAGATCGGGGTCCGCCTCGGTGACGTACGCGCCGAGCCCCGCGAGCCGCTCCACCGCCCGCCGCACCGCCGCCGCGACGGCCGGCTGGACCGCGACCTGCCCGCCGAGGGACGGCGAGTACGCGACCCGCAGCCCCCGCACCCCACCCCCAAGGGCCTCCACGAAGGACCCGTCCACCGGCCCGAGCGCCGACCAGTCACGGGGGTCCGGCCCGCTGATCACGTCCATCATCAGCGCCGCGTCGGCCGCGTCCCGTGCCATCGGCCCCACGTGCGAGAGCGTCCCGAACGCGCTCGCGGGGTACAGCGGCACCCTCCCGTACGTCGGCTTCAGACCGAAGATCCCGCAGAACGCGGCCGGGATGCGCACACTGCCGCCCCCGTCCGTGCCCAGCGCCAGCGGCCCCGCCCCGAGCGCGACGGCCGCCGCGCTGCCGCCGCTCGAGCCGCCCGCCGTGCGCGTGACGTCGTACGGATTGCGGGTGATCCCCGACAGCGGCGAATCCGTGACGCCCTTCCAGCCGAACTCGGGTGTCGTCGTCCTCCCGAGGAACACCGCCCCGTGCTCGCGCAGCCGGGCGACGGACGGCGCGTCCTCGTCCCAACGTCCCTGGGGATCAACGGTCTTGGAGCCGCGCAGGGTCGGTCCGCCGCGCAGCAGCAGGATGTCCTTGACGCAGACCGGTACCCCGTCCAGCAGCCCGACGGGCTCACCCCGCCGCCAGCGGTCCGCGGACTCGCTCGCCCGCGCGAGAGCCGCGTCCGCGTCGAGACGTACGAACGCGTTCACGGCCGGCTGGATCTCCACGGCCCTGCGCAACGCCGCCCGCGTGGCGTCCACGGGGCTGAACTCGCCCTTGCGGTAGCCGTCGAGGAGTTGTACCGCGGTCAGCTCGACGAGTTCCGACATCGGCCCCTCCAGAGGAAGTCTCAGTGCCCCGGTACGTATCCGCGCTTCTTGTCGACCACGTTCGGCAGCGGTCTGCCCGCCTCCCAGCGCTCGTACATCTCCACGAACTGCGCCCCGAGTTCGTCCCGCCAGCCGACCGTGTCCCCGCTCATGTGCGGCGACACGATCAGCCCGGGAACATCCCACAGCGGGCTGTCCGGGCCGAGCGGCTCGTCCTGGAAGACATCGAGGGCCGCGCCCGCGATCCACCGCTTCGACAGCGCCTCGGCGAGCGCGTCCTCGACGACCAACTGCCCCCGGCCGACGTTGATGAAGCGCGCCGAGGGCTGCATCATCCCGAAGCGCCGCGCGTCGAACATGCCGTACGTGGCCTCGGTGAGCGGCGCCGCCGACACCACCCAGTCGGCGCGCGCCATCAGCCGGTCGAGCTCCTCGGGCCCGTGGATCCCGGTGCGCGCGGTACGCCCCACCAGAGCCGTCGTCACCTCGAGCGCCTTGAGCGTCTTGACGATCGTCCGCCCGATCGGCCCGGAACCGACCACACACGCGCGTGTGCCCGCCACCCGCTGCGACTCCCGGTGCCGCCACTCCCGCTGCCGCTGAAGGTCCCACGTCCTCGGCAGGTCCTTGGCCATCGCGAGGACCAGCGCGGCGACGTACTCGGCGATCGGCCGGTCGAAGATCCCGCGCGCGTTGGTCACCACCGTGTCGGACGCGGCGAGCTCGGGGCACATGAGGTGGTCGACGCCCGCGCTCGCCGTGTGCACCCAGCGCGGCCGGGGCCCCTCGCCGGGCCAGGCGCGGCGCACCGCGTGCGAGGTGAAGTCCCAGACCAGCAGCACGTCCGCGCGCGGCAGCCGCTCGGCCAGCGTCGACTCGTCGGCGTGCTCGATCCGCGCCCGGCCGGTGAGTCTGCCGAGACGGGGGAGCGGCTCGGCGTCCAGGACGAGGAGGGTGGTGCGCGATCCGGCACCGGAACCGGAGGCCGGGGCCGACGCGGATACGGGGCGGGGCGGGCGAGGGAAACCGTTTCGCAATGCGAGTCCGCTTTCCTGAGAGTTCCGAGGAGTCCTGGGAGTCCTGGGAGTCCTGGGAGTCCTGAGGGTTCCGAAGAGTCCCGAAGGGTTTCGGAGGCTTCCTGAGTTCCTGAGTTCCTGAGAGGACGAACCTGCGGGGTGGGCGGGGGCGGCCGGAGTCGTCTGAGATGGGCGGATTGACCACGCTCGCACCCGAACCTACCTTCGTCAACACGGACGTACGCACGGTCCGTTGCCCCTTCGTCTCCCTTCGTGAGGCCGGTGCTGCCATGGACGTCTCCTTTCTCGGCGGCCCCCGCCCCCAGCGCGGGATCGGTGTCGTCGCCCCCTTCGACTTCGCCCTCGACCGCGAGCTGTGGCGCTGGGTCCCCGACGACGTCTCCCTGCATCTGACCCGCACCCCGTTCGTGCCGGTCGAGGTGAGCCTGGACCTGGCCCGCCTGGTCTCCGAGCACGAGACGCTCGGCGACGCGGTCCGCGCGCTGAACGCGGTCGCGCCCGAGGTCGTGGCGTACGCGTGCACCTCCGGCAGTTTCGTGGGCGGGGTCGCGGGCGAGCGGGCGATGTGCGAGGCGATGACGCGGGCGGGGGAGGTGGCGTCGCTGACCACCTCCGGCGCGCTGCTGGAGGCGCTCACCGAGCTGGCCGCCCACCGCATCACTCTCGTCACCCCCTACACGGTCTCGGTGACCCAGTCCCTGGAGGAGTACCTCGCCGAGGCGGGCGTCCATGTCACCGGGCGCGCCTTCATGGGTCTGACCAGGCACATCTGGAAAGTTCCGTACCGTGATGTGGTCGACATGGCCCGCCGTGCGGTGCGGGGCGAAGGGGCCGACGCCCTCTTCATCAGCTGCACCAACCTGCCGACGTACGACGTCATCCCCCAGCTGGAGGCGGAACTGCGCATACCGGTGATCTCGGCCAACCAGGTGACGATGTGGGCGGCACTGCGTCACCTGGGTACCCGGGCGGTGGGCCCCTATCAGCGGCTGATCGATCAGTCCGCCCGCGGGGGACCTGTACTGCCGGAAGAACAGGAAGGTTGGGCATGACCGCACTCGGATTCCTCTACCCGGGCCACTCGGCCGAGGACGACTACCCGCGCATCGAACAGCTCCTGGGCAGCGACGTCCGCCTCCAGCTGGTCCACACGGACATCGGGGAGGACGCCCACCGGGTCGACGCGCTGCGCGAGATGGGCTCGGTGGTCCGGCTCTCGGCGGGCGTCGAGGAGCTGCGGCTGTCCGGCGCGGAGGCCGTGGTCTGGGCGTGCACCAGCGGCAGCTTCGTGTACGGCTGGGAGGGCGCCCACGAGCAGGTACGCGCCCTGGCCCGGGCGGCCGGGCTGCCCGCCTCCTCCACGTCCTTCGCGTTCGCGCACGCCGTCCGGGAGGTCGGGGCCCGGAGGGTCGCGATCGCGGCGACCTATCCGCAGGACGTGGCGGACCTCTTCGCCGCGTTCCTTCGGGAGGCGGGGGTGGAGGTCGTGTCGAGCAGGGCCTCCGGGATCATCACGGCCGCGGAGGTCGGGACCTGGGGCGAGGCGGAGGTCCTCGAGCTCGCCCGGGCAGGCGACCACGCCGACGCGGACGCCGTCCTGCTCCCCGACACGGCCCTCCACACGGCGGCGCACCTTTCGGCCCTGGAGAAGGACCTCTCCAAGCCGGTCCTCACCGCCAACCAGGTCACGGTCTGGGAGGCCCTACGCCTCGCCGACCGCAAGGTGAACGCCCCCACCCTCGGCACCCTCTTCACAAAGGAGCCCATCATCCAGGTGTAACGCTCCCGGGAGTGCACTTCGTCTGCGGCTGGGTGGGGGCTGGTCGCGCAGTTCCCCGCGCCCCTGAGGGCGGGGCTTCGCCCCACATCCCCCGCCCGCCCGAAGTTCTTCGGCTGACGGCCGGTGGGGGCCGGTCGCGCAGTTCCCCGCGCCCCTGAAGGTCCCCGGCCCGCTTCTTTCAGCCTGTCCTGTCCGGCGTTTGAGGACGAGCCCTTCGGGCGATGTGGGGGTCCGGGGGCGGAGCCCCTGGGATGGGACGGGTAGGGGCGGCGGGGGCGAGGAACCCTTTCGGGTGCCGGGAATAAACGGGGACTGTCTCCTGTTGGCGGCGTGAGGACAGCAACACGTACGCAACAGGAGGCACCCCGGTGGACGACACGGACGAGATCCGAGGCACCGCGCAAGGCACCGCGCCCGTACCCCTCTCCGTACTGGACCTGGTCACCGTAGGCGCCGGCCGCACCGCGACCGACGCCCTGCGCACCAGCGTCGCCATCTCCCGCCTCGCAGAGTCCCGCGGCTTCCACCGCTACTGGGTCGCCGAACACCACTCCATGCCGGGCGTGGCCTCCTCCTCACCCGCGGTGATCCTCGCCCACCTCGCCGCCCACACGACCCGCATCCGCCTGGGCTCGGGCGGCGTCATGCTCCCGAACCACGCCCCCCTGGTGATCGCGGAGCAGTTCGGCACGCTGGAAGCCATGGCCCCGGGCCGAGTGGACCTGGGCCTGGGCCGAGCCCCCGGCACGGACGGCGCAACCGCCGCCGCCCTCCGCCGCACCGAGCGCCTCCACGAGGGCGCCGACGACTTCCCCGAGCAGCTCGCGGAGCTGACCCGCTTCCTGGACGACGACTTCCCGGCCGGTCACCCCTACGCCCGCATCCACGCGGTCCCGGGCCCTGTCCAGTCGACCTCCCCGGGCGGCATACAGTCCCCGCACCGCCCCCCGATCTGGCTCCTCGGCTCCTCCGGTTTCAGCGCCCGCCTGGCCGGCGTCCTCGGCCTCCCCTTCGCCTTCGCGCACCACTTCTCGGCCCAGAACACGATCCCGGCGCTGGACCTCTACCGCGAGTCCTTCCGGCCGAGCGCCGTGCTGGACGCCCCCTACGCCCTGATCGGCGTCTCCGCCCTCGCCACGGACGACGAGAAGGAGGCCCGCCGCCAGGTCAGGGCCGCGGCCCTGAACATGGTCCGGCTGCGCACCGGCCGCCCGGGTCTCGTCCCGACCCCCGAGGAGGCGGAGGCGTACGACTTCAGCCCGATGGAACGTGAGTTCGTCGACTCCTGGAACGCCAACGTCATCCACGGCACCGCGGACGAGGTCCGCGCCGGCCTCGACGACCTCCAGAAGCGCACCGGCGCCGACGAGCTGATGCTCACGGGCAACGCCCACGGCGGCGACGTACGCCTGCGCTCGTACGAACTGATCGCGGACGCGTACGGGCTGCCGAACGCGGACTAGCACCCGCTCGCCGTCACGAACTCGCTGTCAGGAACTCGCGGTCAAGAGGGCGGAGATACGATCCGGCGCCACCGGGCGGGAGTACAGCCAGCCCTGCCCGGTGTCGCAGCCGATCCCGCGCAGCCGGGTGGCCTGGGAGGCGGTCTCCACGCACTCGGCGGTGACCGTCAGGCCGAGCCGGTGGGCGAGTTGGATGAGGGCCTCGACGATGACCTCGTCCGCGGGGTTGGGATGGGCGCCGCCGACACCGCCGTCGGGCCCCTCGTACTGGAAGCCGCGCACGAAGGACCCGTCCAGCTTCAGGACGGAGACCGGCAGGCGGCTGAGGTAGGCGAGGTTGGAGTACCCGGTGCCGAAGTCGTCGATGGCGATGCGGACGCCCATGTCGCTGAGGGACTGAAGGGCCTGGAGGGGCCGCCCGGCCGAGCCCATCACCGCCGACTCCGTCAGCTCCAACTGGAGCAGATGCGGGGCGAGACCCGTCTCCGTGAGGATCTCCGCCACGTCCGCGACCAGGTCGGAGTCCCACACCTGCCGTACGGCGACGTTGACGCTGACGAAGATCGGCACCGCGTCGGGACGGTCCAGCTGCCAGCGGCGGGCCTGGCGGCAGGCCGTGGCCAGTACCCAACGGCCGAGCTGCACGATCGAACCGTCTTCCTCGGCCAATCCGATGAACCGATTCGGCGTCAGTGTGCCGAACTGCGGATGGTTCCAGCGGACCAATGCCTCGACCCCGCGCACCCCGCCGTCCGCCATGCCCACCAAGGGCTGGTACTCCAGGGCGAATTCGTTCCGGTCGATCGCCGCCCGGAGGGTGGAGGAGAGCGCCTGACGGGTCATCCGATGGGCGTTGCGCTCCGGGTCGAACAGCGTCCAGCGGCCCTTGCCGTCCGCCTTCGCCCAGTACAGCGTGGTGTCCGCGGCCTGCATCAGATGGGTCGCGCTCGTCCCGGCGGCGCGCCGCTCGACGACCCCGATCGACGCGGAGACCGACAGCCGCTGCCCGGAGAGGTCGAAGGGCGCCTGCAGTGACTTGAGGACGGACTCGGCGAGGTCCGCCAACTGGTCCGTCCCCGTCGAGTCCTCGACCAGCAGCGCGAACTCGTCGCCGCCCAGCCGGGCGACCAGGGGAGTGGCCCCCCGGGCGTAACCCGCCTCGTCGGCGCAGCGCGTCAGCCGTTCGGCGACGGCCGCGAGCAGCCGGTCGCCGACCCGGTGGCCGAGCGTGTCGTTGACCGCCTTGAACCCGTCCAGGTCCAGGTAGCAGAGCCCGATCCGGCCGGTGCCGCCCTCCTCGTACGCCTCCGCCTCCAGGGCGGAGGAGAGCCGCTCGAAGAACAGCGTGCGGTTGGGCAGTCGGGTCACCGGGTCGTGCATCTGCAAGTGCCGCAGCCGCGCCTGGAGTTCACGGCGGGCGCTGATGTCCGCGATGGACAGCAGTACCGCCTCCTCCTGTGCGGGCAGCGGAGCGACCGTCACCTGTACCCAGAGCGAGTGCCCGTCGGGGTGCTTGAGGCGGCGGGTGCAGCGCAGCCGGGCCTGCCGGCCACGCAGCACCTCGCGGTACGCGTGCCAGGTGCGGGCGTCGGAGGCCAGATCCACCAGATCGGCCGCGATCCGCCCCACGAGCGCGCCCGATCCGGTGCCGAGCAGCGCGCCGAGCGACTCGTTGGCGGTGACGACCAGACCCTCGCGGTCGACCACGGCCATCGGAAGGGGCGCGGCGCCGAAGGCGGCACGGAACGCACCGGGAGATGTCGAGGCCTCGGCGGGCGGGACGAGCGCCGCACCGGGGACGGACTCGGAAACCCCGGGCATGGACTCGGGCGCGTCGCAGATGGACCCGGGCGTGTCGAGGGGGGACTCAGGCGTGTCGAGGGTGTCGAGGGGTGTTTCCGCCGGGGCGTACGCGCCGGGAGAGGCCCCGGCGCAAGGGGATGCGTCGGGGGGTGAAACGGCGGGGACGGATGCGCTGGGAGGCACCTCGGCGTACGTACGAGGAGACGTACGCGGAGATGTGTCGTTGTGACGCTCTGTGACGGCCGACCGGGTGAGATCTGCCGTGGGCGTCGGCCCTTCGGACGTTCCGCTCACCGCTCGCTCCCGCAGTGCATTCGTTCTTCGTATGGGTCTCTCGGGTGGTCGGCCGGTGCTGGACGGCCGAACAAGCCGTGTCCGTGCAGGAAAGTGTGCCGATCATAGAGGCTGGTTCCGGAGCCTTCCAGCCACAGTCCAGTGTCCCGGAACAACCACCGGTTCTGACAGATCGTTTCTGCCTGCATCTGGACCGGTTCCTGCGCCTGGCGATCGCATGTGACGTTCCGTGAATGTTCGGGGTGTCGTTCGGGGTTGCGGCTGCTCATGGCCCCTCACTCTTCTGGTGCAGACAAACAGGGCGAAACATCACTAAGTAACCCAGGCTGGGTGCGGTGTCCCGAAAACCGCATCCGGAGGTCGACGTGCCGCGTCAGCGCCCCCCGAGGAGTCTCGCCCGAGAGGCTCGGCGGCGTCGAACCCGTGATGTTTCGCGGGTTCCTGACGTCCTGACGGTTCTTGGCGTGCAGCGGGTCCTCGCGCGTCCGGGCACGCTGCGGGCCTCCGTCGGTCAGGGCGCGCAGCGCTGGCGCAGCACCGCGGCCGTGTTCACCTCCATGACGGCGCTGGCCGCGACCTCCCTGATCACGGGTCCCGCGCTCGCCGAACCCCTCTTCTCCCCCTGTGCCCTGAGGCGGACCGAGGCCCACCACTCGGAGGGCCTGGACACCTGGAACGCCGACTATCCGCGCCCCACCCGCCCCCTCGACGCGGTGCTCGTCTATCTGTCCTTCCCGGACTCCCGGCCCCACACCACGCCCGCCGAACTGGCCGCCGACTACTTCCCGGCCACCAGCCAGTTCTTCGAGCGCGCCTCGTACGGCAGGTTCACGCTGCGCCCGCATCCGCAGCGCGACTGGATCCGGATGCCGCACGCCTCCACCTCGTACGCCATAAAGCGCGACTGGAACGCCGCGCGGCGCGGCGCCTATCTGCGTGACGCGGTCGCCGCGGCCGACCGGTGGGTCGACTTCTCCCGCTACGACATCGTCTATTTCGTGGCCGACCCGGACGCGCCGGGCGTCGACTCCGACGCGACGAAGGTCGTCAACCTCGACACCCCCATCGAAGCCGACGGCAAGGACATCCGCCGCGTCGTCACGGTCTTCGAGAAGCACCCGCCGGACCGCCTCGTCCTCGCCCATGAGACGGGGCACGTCTTCGACCTGCCCGACCTCTACCATCGCCCCACCGACGGCAAGGGCGACTGGGACACCTATGTCGGCGACTGGGACCTCATGGGCAGCCAGTTCGGCCTTGCCCCCGATCTGTTCGGCTGGCACAAGTGGAAACTGGGCTGGTTGGAAACACGTCAGGTGGCCTGTCTGCGGGAGCACGGGACCACGAGACTGACGTTGGAGCCGCTGGGGTCGGGTCCGGTGACGGGTGGCGCGGGGACGGCGGCATCGGGAGCGCCGGTTTCCGTCGCGAGCGTCGGCGCCCAGGCCGGTCCGGCACCGGCTCTGGGCTCCGGGGGGTCGACCTCGGACTCGGAGGGCTCCGCCTCGGGGTCCGGGGGGTTGGTTCCCGGTCCCGGGATGCCCGGCTCGGGCTCCGTCTCCGGGGGGTCCGCCCAGGGCTTCCGAGCGCGGGCCTCGGCCCTGCCTGCCCAGGCTCCGTCGGACTCGGCCCCGTCCCTGCCGGCCTCGCGGGCGGTCCTGCCCACCTCGGTCCCAGGGGCGCGCATCTTCGGTTCCGGTCGCGGTACGAAGTTGGCGGTGGTCCGTACGGGCCCCGACAGTGTGCTGGCCTTCGAGGCGCGCACCTCGACGGGCAACGACGGCGCCACCTGCACCCAGGGCGTCCTGATCTACCGCATCCGCAGCGAGGCCGACTCCGGCGGCGGCCCGGTCGAGGTCGTCGACGCCCACCCGCACTCCGAGTCCTGCTGGGGCGAATCGGTGTACCCGCCCCTGGCGGACGCGCCGGTCGGACTCGGGGAGAGTTTCACGGTCCCCGGCGAGAAGGCGCGTGTCGAGGTCGAGGACCGGACGGCGTCCGGGGCGTGGACGGTGAAGATCACGACAGGCTGATCTCCTCGCCCGCGCGGAGCCGGACACGCAAGAAGCCCCTCGCTTTCGCGAGGGGCTTCTCACCGTCTGTGCGCCGCCAGGGACTCGAACCCCGGACCCGCTGATTAAGAGTCAGCTGCTCTAACCAACTGAGCTAGCGGCGCCTGCTGACGTCGTAGACCTTAGCATCCTGATCGGCGGGAGGAAAAATCGATATCCGCACCGCGGCGGAGGCGGCCGTGCGGGCCGCCCGGACGGCCGCCCACACCAGGATCTCGGGCCCCGGAAGCCACGGATGCCGGGTGTCGGGGGCCACCAGCCAGCGGGACGTGAGGTGGGCGACGGGGCTCAGGGCGGGCACGGTCACGGCGTCGCCGACCCCGTGGCAGAGCAGCGGAGGAATGGCGTCGACGCGCCCGGATCCCCCCGACTCGCCCGCCTCCCACTCCAGGAGCGACGGCAGGCGCTGTGCGGTGCCCGGCACGCTGAACAGCAGCGTCCGCCCGCGGTGCACGGCCACCGGGCCCGAGCCCGGCCCCTCGTCCCACAGCCGGTCGAGCATCCGCCGACCGAGGACCGCGGGCACGTTGACGATGTCGAAGGCGGTGCCGCAGGGCAGGACGACCGGGGCGGTCGGGCGTTCCTCCCACAGGGTGAGGGTGCTGCGCGGATACGTTCCTGCCGAGGCGAGCCAGGCGGCTCCGTCCGGGGTGACGCCGCAGACGTCGAACCGGTCGGGCAACGGGGCGGCGGAGCTTGCCGGATTCCGTGTGCTGCTCATGGCTATGAGATCTACCGTCGGTAAGCACCCGGCCCCCGAGAGTTGCGAAAACTCGGGACAGAACGCCGGGGGAGGAGTACCTTGCCCCCGCGGCATATGCCAGGCCCTTAGGCCATCAGGGGCGCGGGGAGTTGCGCGACCGGCCCGGACGGCGGGGGCGAGAGAACCCCGCGACTACACCGAAACGACCGGCTCACGCATGGTCGCCCACCCCATGCCCAAGCCCCCGCCCGTCCCCTTCGGCCCCTCGCAACAGATCCCGCCCGAACTCGATCATCTTCTTCGCATAGTCCTCGGTCCACTCGGCCCGCTCGGCGATCGAAGCCGGCGTAAGCCGATCGAACCGCCGAGGATCGGCCAGCTGCGCGGCGGCGATCGCTTGGAACTCGACCGCCCGATCGGCCGCGGCGCGAAACGCGAGCGTCAGCTCCGTGGCCCGCGCCAGCAGCGCCCGAGGATCGTCGATCGACTCGAGATCGAAGAAGTGCTCCGGATCACCGGCCGCCTCCGCGGGCTCGAAGAGCAGGGGCGCGGGGCGTAGCCGCGGTTCGTTCCGACGCGGCGTGGGCTCCGCCATGTCTTCTCCTCCTCGTACGGTTCAGGGGCCCGCTTCGTGGGTGGGCCACCGTCCATTCTCCCCCGTCCGCGCAAGTAGGCCCGCGTGCGCGGACCCGTACAACCGTGCCAGCCGGACCCACGGCCGCCCCCTATGGATCCGCTGTGGATCCATGGGTGGATCTACCGTCGCCACAGCACCCGATGCTCCGCCACATGCGACAGCACCGCGTGATTGGCCCAGCCGTCCGGGCTGTTTCCATCGGCCGCCTCCGGCGGCGTGCCGGACTCCGTCCGGCGGATCGGGTGGCGCCGTGCTGGTCGCCTGATGGGCAGGTGCGGTAAGGATGGTCAGGGACGCCAGGTCACCCGGTGCTCGGACCAGTGGTCCCAGGTGGACATCATTGCCTCCCAGCCGTCCGGGCTGTTTCCATCGGCCGCCTCCGGCGGCGTGCCGGACTCCGTCCGGCGGATCGGGTGGCGCCGTGCTGGTCGCCTGACGGGCAGGTGCGGTAGGGACGGTCAGGGACGCCAGGTCACCCGGTGCTCGGACCAGTGGTCCCAGGTGGACATCATTGCCTCCCAGCCGTCCGGAAACTTCACCGTGACCCCCAGCTGCACCGGCTCCGTCGACGGATGGTCGTCCAGCAGTTCCGTCACCCCCGCCCGGCACACCACGATGCACGCGTGCCGATGCCGCGAGGCGAGGACGCACAGCCGCCCCGTCTCCAGGTGGAACGCGGTCGCGTCGGGCCGCCCGGACAGCGGATGCAGCACCACGGTGACGTCGAACTCCCGCCCCTGAAGCCGATTTGCCGTGTCGACGGTGACGTCCGTGACCCCGAGGTCGGCGAGCGCCGCCCGTACGGCCGCCGCCTGGTCCCGGTGCGCCGTGCCGACGGCGATCCGGTCGGCGGTCAGCGGCAGCGGTTCGTCCGCCCGCTCCGAGGTGGCCGCACCGCCCCGGTCCAGCAGCCGCCGTACGACCTGGGCAACCGCCCGTACCGCCTCCGGGTCCGTACGCGGCGTGTGCCGGGCGGGCAGCTCCAGCAGCCCCCAACCGGCCTCCGCCGCCTCGTCGATGACCCGGTCGGGACCCGAACCGTCCGACGCCACAGCGAACTTCAGCCGCCGGTCACCATGGCCGGTGCCGCTGCGGAACGGCGTGTACGGGTAGAACGCGTCCGAGACGAGCGGTGCCGCGGAGGCCGGCAGCCGCCAGGACACCGGGAGGCGGTGCTGCGGCAGTTCGGGGTTGTGGGCCAGCAGTGTCGTCACCGCGGACGCCGACGGGTCGTACGACAGCCCCGCCCACTGCTCCGAGCCGACGATCGCGAACGGGTCCAACTGCCCGGGGTCGCCCACGAACAGCGCCCGCTCGAAGAGCCCCGCCACGGCCAGCAGCGCGTCCGACCGCATCTGGTAAGCCTCGTCGACGATCGCGTGCCGCCACGGCTCGACCCCCTTGACGTGGGCCCACTTGGCGGCGGTCGAGACGACCACGTCCAGGCCGGCCAGATCGCCGGCCTTGGAGGACTTGCGTACGTTCGGCAGGTCGTCCAGAGCCTTGTCGTAGGGGTCGGGATCGCTGCTGTGCAAGCGCCCCACCGGCAGCTCCCCGTTCTTCTCGGCGAGTCGCAGCACCAGGTCGTCGACCTGGGCGTTGGTCTGCGCGATGACCATCAACGGGCGCCCCGCTGAGGCGAGTTCGAGCGCCGCGCGGACGACGAGGGTGGATTTCCCGGCACCCGGGGGCGAGTCGACCACGACACCGCGGTGCGTGCCGTGCAGGGTGTCGTCCAGGATCGCGTCGGTGGCGCGGCCGGCCGCGGCTGCGGGATCGAAGACCGTGGTCACAGGACGTCCTCCTCCGTCACCGGGTCCGGCTGCGGTACCGCGTCGGGCTCGCCAGGCGGTCCGCCGTGCGTCCACGGGGTGTCCTCCGGGTCGGGCAGCTTCGCGCCGCCCCGCTGCTCGTGCTCGAAGAGCGTGAAGCAGAGGAGGTCCCCCTTCTCCGGCACGGACCCGGTCTCGGGTTCCTTGCCGCGCCCCATCTTGTCGACGATCCGCAGGACCACAAGACCGTCGCCCTCCGACGACTCCTCGTACCCGACGAACTCGGCCGCCTGCGGCTTCCCGCCCAGCGACCGGTACACCTTCGTCCGCTCCCCGAGGTGCGGCCGGTCCTCCGTGCGCACGGTCACCAGGGGGCGGGGGCTCGGCCTCTTGCTCTCGCTGTACGCCATGACGACGTCCGTGACCTCACCCGCGAAGGCCTCCCCGACCAGCCGCCGCCCGGCCATGACCAGCGGATCGTCGAGGGCTTCCTGTGCGTCCAGGCGAGCCTGTTCACGCTCGCGCGTGGCCAGCTTGTTCGCCGCGGTGACCGCGTCGTCACGGCGTGGCTGCGGGGGCTCGCCCGCGGTGATC
The DNA here is from genome assembly GCF_055656965.1 of Streptomyces sp. NPDC111656. NCBI lineage: Bacteria > Bacillati > Actinomycetota > Actinomycetes > Kitasatosporales > Streptomycetaceae > Streptomyces > Streptomyces sp. NPDC111656. The sequence goes on along the minus strand of NZ_JBVKCA010000007.1, from coordinate 218,813 downwards.
CGGTCGCGGTGGCCGGTGAACGACCAGCGATCGCGGGTCCACCGGTCGGCCGCGTGGGAGCCCTCGGGGAGCGTCCGCAGCAGGTCGAGGCCGCGCCACACCGCGTCCCAGGTGGGCCGGGTGACCTGCTCGACGAGGGCGCGGATCTCCCGCTCGGCGGCGGTGAGTTCACCGAGCCGGTCGTCCGCCTCCAAGCCGTCCTCGGCGGCGGCCAGGGCGGTCCGCGCGCGGTCGTAGCGCTCGATGGCGGGAGCGAGCAGTTTGTTGTCGAAGGCGGGGTCGGTGGCCGGGCCCGCGGGCGGGCACACGAGCTGTCCCCCGGCATCCCGCCGCAACTCGGCCCGCAGCGCGGCCGCCGCGCCCGACGCACCCTCCGGGGGGTCGATCCAGGCGAGCAGCGCCCCCAGGTGCTGGTCCTCCAGGCTGCTCTGGCCGGTCGCCCAGTGCCGGGACAGTACGTCGGTGAGGGCGAGCAGCAGGGCGGAGCCGGGCACCCGGGCCCGCTCTGCGAAGTGCGTCAGCCACCGCCCGAGCAACGGCACCCGGGGCGGTGCCGGATGGGGTGCCTCCGGCTCCTGCTCCGCGGTGCGTCGAAACCGCGTGGAGCGGCCGAGGAGCCGTACGAACTCCACGCCCGCGCGGCTCGGCACGATCAGCTGCGGGGCGTCCGCGCACAGTTCGACCTCGACCTTGACGCGCTTGCCGGTCTCGGGATCGGTCTCGCTGCGCTCGGCCGCCTCGACGTCGTCGGCGTAGGCGTCCACGTACGGCAGTACGACATCGGCCAGCTCCGCGAGGAACGCGAACCGCAGGTCGCGGTCCCGGGGTTGCGGCACGACCAGCAGACGGGGCGCGTCCCGGTCCGTGCCCACCAGCGCTCCGAGCGGGGCCCCGGCCTCACCGGCGGTGGTCAGCGGTACGAACACCAGGGGCCGCTCGGTCAGATGCCGGTGCCGCACGGTGGCGAGGGGCTGGGCCCGCCCGCTCTCGACGGCCTCCAGCCGGGCGAGGGTGGCGATCAGCGACAAGGGGCCACCTCCGGGAGGACTTCGCCGGCCGGCTCCGGCCGGCCGGTGGGAGACGTCGCGCGCCCCCGCAGGGCCTCCGACCGCAGGGCCGCGGCCCTGCGCAGGGCCACGACCGCCGGGTCGTCGGGGTCCCCGGCCGCGCCGTGGGCCGCCGCCAGGACCTCACCGATCGTCGTCAGCCCGCCCAGTTCGGAGCGGAGCGACCGCCCCAGGGCCGTCACCACGCCTTCGGCGCGGGAGCGGTCGCGGCAGTGGAAGGCGAGCTCGCAGGCGGCCAGGCACTCGGGGGCGTACGTCGCGGGGACGGACTCGACGGCGGCCGTCAGATCGGCGGCCGGGAGGTCGGGGGCGAAGCAGGTGCCCTCGGGGAGGGCGTCCGCGATGTCCTCGACGCGAGTGAGGCGGGCCAGCTGGCGGCGGGTGACCGCGCGCTGCTTGCGGATGTCGACGGCGGACGCGGTGGGCAGGTTGGAGAAGTCCTTGGGGCAGACCAGCAGGACCCGGTGGCGAACGTCGGGGATGGTGCCGCCGTCCTGGGCGTCACGCCCTTGGGGCCCCGCGCCGAGGCGCGCGGCCACCTCCTCCAGGGCGAGCACGTAGACCGCGGACTGGCGGGCGGCGGCGCCCACCTTCGCCGGGTCCGCGGAGCCGTCCAGCATCGGGAAGGACTTGATCTCGACGACCGTCCAGCTTCCGTCGGGGTGGACGACGACGGCGTCCGGCTCCAGGAAGGCGGGGGAGCCCGCGACGTCGAGGGCGAGCATGGGGTGGTCGAGCAGGGTCCAGGCGGCGGCCGTGGTGGCCTCGCGCAGGGCGAGCGCCGTACGGGCGGCGCGCCCCTCGGGGCCGACCGCGCTCAGGTCGGGCACGACACCGGCCGCGGGCGGCTCGGCGCCCGGGTCCAGCTTCTCGTGCACCAGCCGCAGCAGCTCCGCGCCGCCGTCGGCCTTGACCCGCGCCTCGAACGCGTTCCCCCGCATGAAGGCGAACTGGGACTGGCCGAAGGCGGACGGCGAGCCCAGCGCGTCCGCCAGCTTCGCCTTGTCGACGCCCGCGCCGTCCAGCAGGGCCCGCCGATCACACCCTGGATTCGCGGCGAGCGCCGCGAGGGCCCGCGCGTCCAGCGCCTTGGGCGGTACGGCGGAACCGCGCAGCTCAGCGAGCTGCTGCCGCAGCGCCTTCCCCGGCATCCTTGGGGGAGGCACCCGGCTCGGCCTCGGGCCCGGTTCGGGACTCGCGCTGTCGGGGAATTCGCTCACCCGTGGAAGTCTGGCATCCGCCACTGACAATTGAGGAACGTGCGCCGCGCGAGGCGCCCGCGACCCACGGGATGCGGGCACTGAACAGCCCCCGCACACGGTCCGCGAGACGCATCACGTACGGGGTCAGCAGCAGCCCGATCCCCATCACCGCGGCGCCCGCCGCCGCGTCGAGGAAGTAGTGGTTGGCGGTGCCCATCACGACGATCGTGGTCAGCAGCGGATAGGCGATGCCCGCGAGCCGGACGACGGGTGTGCGGCCGTAGCGCCACAGCATCACCCCGCACCACAGCGACCAGCCCACGTGCAGGCTGGGCATCGCCGCGTACTGGTTGGTCATGCCGCCGAGGCCGCGCGGCGCGCTCGCCTCGCCGCCCCACCAGCCGTACGAGCTGTACTGGGCCATCGTGTCGACGAAGCCGTGGCCCGCGGAGAGCAGCCGGGGCGGGCAGGTCGGCATCAGCGTGAAGCCGATCAGCCCGATCAGCGTGGATGTCATCAGCCAGGTGCGGGCGGCGCGGTAGCGCACGGCCCGGGAGCGGAAGAGCCAGATCAGGATCGCGGGCGTCACCAGGTAGTGCAGCGACGCGTACCAGAAGTCGGCGGGGACGCCGAGCCAGGCCTCGCGGGTGAACAGCCGGTTCAGCGGGTGCTCGGCGTTGAGGTGGAGGGCCTTCTCGACGCGCAGGATCTCCAGGCCGTGACCGACGGCGTCGTCGGTGTCGCCCCGGGCGAGCAGCCGGCCCGCCGAGTACGACGCGTACACCATCACGAGCAGCGGCAGCTCGGTCCACCAGCGCAGCCGGGTGTGCGATGCGGCGGTGCGCAGTTCGGTCCACCGGCGGAGCCGGGCGCGCGGTGCCGCCTCGGTTCGCCGTGCATCGGTCTGCGGCATCCGATCGCCCTCCCCCATCTGCTTGCGTGACCTGTGGTTGTTGCCTACGTGACCAGCCGATTGCGCTCCGGTGACGCGGCCATCCGATTTTACGGTGTATGTGAACGGCTTAAGGAGGCGCCCCCCGGTCGTCAAAGACGCAGAGATCGCCCGACGGGTTGCCCGACGCGAGGGTGAGACATGATGGAACGACCCATCTCTCAGGTCCGCGTCTCCTCCTCGTCCCGTACGTCCTCCACGCGCACCGGAAAGGCTTCTCTTCATGGCACCGCGCATCCTGCTGGCCCGGCACGGTCAGACGGAGTGGTCACTGTCCGGCAAGCACACCGGCAGGACCGACATCCCGCTCCTGGAAGAGGGCCGCCGCGGCGCCAAGGTGCTGGGGGAGCGACTGCACCGGGCGCCCTTCGACGGGCTCTCCGGTGTCGAGGTGCGCACCAGTCCGCTGGCACGCGCGCGTGAGACGTGCGAACTGGCCGGCTTCGGCGAGCGTGCCACCACCTGGGACACGCTCATGGAATGGGACTACGGCGCGTACGAGGGCATGACCCCGGCCGAGATCCAGGCGGTGCGCCCGGGCTGGTTCATCTGGCGCGACGGCGTCCCCGAGGGGGAGAGCCTGGAGCAGGTCACCGCGCGCGCGGACGAGGTCGTCGCCTGGGCCCGCGCGGAGGACCGGGACGTGCTGGTCTTCGCGCACGGGCACATCCTGCGCTCGATCGGCGCCCGCTGGCTCGGCCTCCCGCTCGACTTCGCGGCCCGTATCCGCCTCAACCCGACCTCGCTGTCGGTGCTCGGCTGGGCCTACGGAGAGCCCGCGATCGAGACGTGGAACGACTGCGGACACCTGACCGCGTAGGCACCGGCCTGCGGCCGGGATCACGAGATCCGCGGCAGACTTGCGTGGCGCTCGAGGAACGCCGACACACCCGACGCCCGGCGGTGCGGCAGCAGTACGCGCGCGGTGCCCGCCAGCATGGTCTGGATGCGCGACGACTGCACCTCGCCCAGCAGGTCGAGGACGCGCAGACCGGCGAGGGCGGCCTCGTCGGGGCGGCCGCCGCGCGCGAGGTCGTCGGCGAGCTCGGCCGTGTAGAGGGCGATGTTGCGGGTGAAGTGCGGGTCCTGGAGGTGCGCGGCGCGCCGGGCGTGCCGGGCCGCGCGGGTCCAGTCGCCCAGCGTCGACCAGCACTGCGCCTCCAGACCCTCCAGTTCGGCCTCTCCGTAGAAGGTCATCCACTCGGGATCGGTCTCCGAGGGGCCGCGTTCGAAGAGCGTCTGCGCGCGGACGAGCGCCTGCTCGCACCCCGGTCGGTCGGCGAGTCCGGCCCAGCCGCCCGCCTCGCGCAGCGCGAGCAGGGAGAGCAGCCGCGGGGAGCCGAGGGGGCGTGCCGCGCGCTGCGCCGCCTGCGCCGCGCGCACCGCCTCGCGCGGGCGCCCCGCGTCGCGTGCCAGGAACGCCGTGTTGCAGAAGGCGTGCGCCTCGAGGGCCGGGTCGCCTGACATCCGGGCGGTCGCCAGCGCCTCGGCGTAGTGCGAGCGCGCGTCCTCGAAGCGTCCGGAGTCGTGTGCCAACCAGCCCACCGAGATCGCCAGTTCGCCCGCCCCCGCGTACAGCCGGTCGGCGGTGGTCTGCCGGGTGGTGCCCGCGTCGAGCAGTTCGTAGGCCGTCCGCAGCGGCGCCGCGGCCCGCCGGTAGAGGCCGTCGGCCCCGTGCCGGTCGTCGAGCAGCCGGATCCGGCGGACGGCCTCTTCGAGGGCGCCCGCCTCGGACGTCCCCACCCGGTGAGCCCGACGGTCCGCGGCCGCGGCCGGAGCGCCGAAGGTGATCCCGAAGGGGCCCAGTGAGGCCGCCGCCATGGTGGCGGTGCCTCCAGTCATGAATGCGCGACGTTGCACGTCGCTCTCCTCGTGGTTCTCGTGCGTGTCGTACGGGTCCTGCGTGTCATACGTCTCGTGCGTCTCCTCCGTCTCACCGGTGGTGTACGTCGGGCTCGTGGTGTGGGGAGGGGGCGCCTCGTCCGTGTCGCGCGCCCCTCGGCCGCGTACGGATGAGCGGGGCGAGAAGCCCAGGTCGGTCAGCGTGCGGCCGGGGAACATGTGCAAGAACACCCGTTCGTACGCGTAGTTGGGGCAGCGGATCTCGCCTGCCTCGACCCGCCCGATGTAGCGCGCGTCACAGCTGACCCGCTCCCCGATCTCGCGCGCGGCCCTCCGTACCGCCGCGGCGAACTCGCCCGGCGAGTGCTGTCCGCGCAGCCGCCGGAAGGCGAGATTCGGCCGTGGTGGCCGGGGGGACTGGGACGAGGTCACCGCTGACGACGCCATGGCCGGGCCCTCTCTTGCGAACCGTCGAACCATGCCGGACTCAAGGCGAGTTTGTCCGTGTTGCGGCGTGTGTCGCCCTGTCCCGGCGGAGCAAGAACGTACCTGCTGTGACGGTGTCACCACGCTGGGTTTGGCTACAAAACGGATATCTCATGCACGATCCGCCATGAACTGCCATCCTTTGCGGCTGAGTTATGCCGTAGCCGTTGACGTTCTGACGCGTTGAACCCGGTGGACCGGGAGCGCACCCGAACTCCCGACCCACTCGTGCAGGAGGAGGGGTTCCGTGTTGGAGACCGGGATGGAGAGCACCGAGTTTCGTACGCCGTTGTCGACCGCCGAGCACCGGCCGTCCCCCGAGTGCGACGCCCCACCGGAGCCGGTCGCCGACTGCGACCTCGTGACCGTTCCGGCGCGCCAGGGGCTGGAGGCGGTCGACATCCTGCGCCGCGGCTCCTGCGACTCCGTCGGGCCCGTCCTGCTCGACGGCTGCGACACCCTCGGCTTCCTGGTGCCGCCCGGCACCGCGGACGCCTGGGACATGCCGGGCAGCACCTGCACCCAGACCAACGGCCGCGGCCTCAGCCTGGTGGCACCCGAGCCCCCGGTCGAGGGCTCGGACTGGCTGCTGCCGCCCGGCGACGCGGACCTCGCGACCGACCCGGCCGTGCTGCGGGCGGCGCTGGGCGAGGCGGCGCGGCTGATCGAGGCCGCGGACAACTGCAGCTGACCCCGGAAACACCGGGCGGTGCCCCCACGGGTTGCCGCTGCGCCGACCTCCCTGTACGCCCTGATAATGGCAGGATGGGAAGGTCGAGGAACAAGCGGTCCGACGACGCGCGTGACGCGTCGCGTGACGCGTCGCGCGGTTCGCGCCGCGGGCAGGCGTCCGCCGACGCCGTCGTCGAGACGGTCGAGGGCGGCCTCGCCGAGCTGATACCCGACCGGGACCGCCCGCGCGCCTGGACCCTCCTCATCGACGGCGCTCCCCAGTCCCACGTCGACCTCGACGACCCCGCCCATCTGAGCTTCGAGTACCAGCGCCGCCTCGGCCATGTCATCGACCTCGTGGCCCCGCCCGGCAAGCCCGTGCATGCCGTCCACCTCGGCGGCGGAGCCTTCACCCTCGCCCGCTACACCGCCGCGACGCGCCCCCGCTCCACCCAGCAGGTCGTCGAACGCGACGGGGCGCTCGTCCAACTGGTCCGCCGCGAACTTCCCCTGGACCCGAACGCCCGCATCCGGGTGCGCTCCCTGGACGCCCGCGAAGGCCTCGCCAAGGTCCCCGACGGCTGGGCGGACCTGGTGATAGCGGACGTGTTCAGCGGCGCCCGCACCCCCGCGCACCTCACCTCGGTCGAGTTCCTCACCGACGTCCGCAGAACCGTCAAACCCGGTGGCCTGTACGCCGCCAACCTCGCCGACGGCCCCCCGCTGGCCCACCTGCGCGGCCAGATCGCCACCGCCGCGACCGTCTTCCCCGAGCTCGCCCTCATCGCCGACCCCACGGTCCTGCGCGGCAAACGCTTCGGCAACGCCGTCCTCGTGGCCTCCGGCCACCCCCTGCCCCTGGCCGAACTCACCCGCCGCGCCGCCTCGGACCCCCACCCGGCGAGACTCGAACACGGCAAACTACTCACCGACTTCACCGGGGGAGCGCTGCCGGTGCTGGACGCGGCGGCGGTGGCATCCCCGGCCCCGCCGGCATCGGTGTTCCGGTGAAGCGCCCCGTAGGGGCGCGGGGAACTGCACGCCCAGCCACAACAAACCCGCACCCGACCCGCAAAGCCCGCGCAGCTAATACGTGCCGATCTCCACCCGCGGCGGCCCGTCGTGCCACGTACAGAACACCGACACCCGATCCGCCCCCGAAGTGAACTCCACCCGAATCCACGACTCCGTCTTCCACACCTGCATCGACCACCCCGAACCCGGCGTCGCCGAGACGAGCGTCGCGGAGGTCGTGCCGAGATCGAAGACGGCCCGCCCCCCGTCGGTGTCGTAACTCTTGACCTGCCCCACCGGTCCGGAGGTGCTCGGACTCGGGTCGGCGGAGGGCGATGTCGAGGGCACCGGCGTCGCGCTCGGCCGCGGACTCGCCGACGGCTTCGAGGCGGAGGGGCTCGGACTCGCCGACGGCCGACTCGTCGACGGGGCAAGCGCCTTGGCCTCCTGCGTCGTCTTCCCGCCCACCATGATGGGCAGCGCGCGCGGCGGATCGTAGGCCGTCCCCGTCATGACCGTGTGGACGCCCCACCACGACAGCGTGACCGCCGCGCCCGTGGCGAGCGACCAAGCCAGTACGTGTACGAATCCTCTGAGCATCGCCAGCCATACTGCCTCACGCGCCCCATGGGTGTCTCCCGTGTCTAGGGACAGGACGGCGGGCCGAGTTGTCCACAGGCACCGGACCGGCATCGCACAGATGGCGTACGGTGCGGCGCATGGCAAGTGTGCTCGTGGTCGAGGACGACCAGTTCGTACGCAGCGCTCTCATCCGGCATCTGACCGAAGCCGCGCACACGGTGCGCAGTGTCGGCACCGCCCTTGAGGCGCTGCGCGAGGTCGCCCATTTCTCCTTCGACGTCGTCATCCTGGACCTCGGACTGCCCGATCTGGACGGGGCCGAGGCGCTGAAGATGCTGCGCGGAATCACCGATGTCCCGGTGATCATCGCCACCGCGCGGGACGACGAGACGGAGATCGTCCGCCTGCTGAACGACGGGGCGGACGACTATCTGACCAAGCCGTTCTCGGTCGAGCACCTGTCCGCGCGGATGGCCGCGGTCCTGCGCCGCTCGCGGTCGACGGGCGATGCGCCCGCGTCGCCGGTCATCCGGGTCGGCGGCCTGTCCATCGACCCGCTGCGCCGCCAGGCCGAGCTGGACGGCGCCCGACTGGACCTCACCCGGCGCGAGTTCGACCTGCTCGCGTTTCTCGCCGGGCGGCCCGGTGTCGTCGTCGCGCGCAAGGAACTGCTCGCCGAGGTGTGGCAGCAGTCGTACGGGGACGACCAGACCATCGACGTCCATCTGTCGTGGCTGCGCCGGAAACTGGGCGAGACGGCGGCGAGGCCGCGCTATCTGCACACGCTCCGCGGGGTCGGCGTGAAGCTGGAACCACCGAGCGTGGAGCCGCCGCGATGAGGTGGGCACTGGTCAAGGTGTGCGTGGCGGTGACCACCATGGTCGTGGTGGCCTTCGCGGTCCCCCTGGGGCTCGTCATCAAGGAGATGGCCAGGGACCGCGCCTTCTCGAACGCCGAGCGGCAGGCCGCGGCCATCGCGCCCGCGCTGTCCATCACCACCGACCGGGACCAGTTGGAGCGGGTCGTCGCCTCAGCCGGCTCGGACGACGGGATGGCCGTGCACATACCGGCGAGCGACGGCGTCAAGGCGGTCGACATCGGACGGCAGCGCGCCTCCGCCAAGGACATCGCGACCACACGCAGCATCGGCCGGGCCTCCACCACCGAGGTCCCCGGCGGCTCCACCCTGCTCCAGCCCACCGCGCTGAGCTCCGGCGAGATCGCGGTCGTCGAGGTCTACGTCCCCGAGTCCGAGGTCAGCAACGGGGTCGGCACCGCCTGGGCGGTGCTCGCCGCGGTCGGGGTCGCGCTCATCATCGGCTCGGTCGCGGTCGCCGACCGGCTGGGGGTACGGATGGTGCAGCCGGCACAGCGGCTGGTCGAGGGCGCGCACGAGCTGGGGGAGGGGAAGCTCGGCGCGAGGGTGCCCGAGGAGGGGCCGAACGAACTGCGGCTGGCGGCGGTGGCGTTCAACTCGATGGCGGATCAGGTCGTACAACTCCTGGCGAACGAGCGGGAGTTGGCCGCTGATCTCTCGCACCGGCTGCGCACCCCGCTGACCGTGCTGCGGCTCAACACGGCCTCGCTCGGTGACGGGCCGGCCGCCGAGCAGACGCGGGCGGCGGTGGCGCAGTTGGAGCGGGAGGTCGACACGATCATCCGGACGGCCCGGGAGGCCAAGCCGCAGACGGCGGCGACAGTCATCGGCGCCGGGTGCGACGCGTCCGAGGTCGTCCGCGAGCGGATGGACTTCTGGTCGGCGCTCGCCGAGGACGAGGGGCGCAAGGTGCGAGTCGCGGGAGCGGACCGTCCCGTACGGATACCCGTCGCCCGGGCCGACCTCGTCGCCGCGCTCGACGCACTCCTCGGGAACGTGTTCCGGCACACCCCCGAGGGCACGGCCTTCGCGGTCGACGTGCACAACGGCGAGGACGCGGTGATCGTGCTGGTGTCGGACGCGGGCCCGGGCATAGTGGACCCGGAGGCGGCGATGGCGCGCGGGAAGGGTTCCGGGAGCGACGGTTCGACCGGCCTCGGCCTGGACATCGTGCGCCGGCTCGCGGAGTCGACGGGCGGGGACGTGCGGATCGGTTCGTCGGTGCTGGGCGGCACCGAGGTGCGCATATGGATCCAGCTGGACGGGCGGGCTCCGGTGCGGCGCGGGCACAGGGGGTCCGTGCGGCGTCGCAGATGGGGCGTGGGCGCGAGCCGGGTGTGAGGCGAATTGGTCTCTACCTTTAACCGCCCCCGATGCCTTCCTTAAGCGCACCATAAGATCGCCAATGACCGTCCCGATCAGGCGTTTTGCCCGGTTTCGGATCGCTAGCGTGCTGCCGCACCCCCATCCCCCCGTGAACGGCGAAGGCAGGCACCCGCGATGAGCACTACGCACCGGCGCAAGGTCAGTGGCAGGAACAAGGCGATAGGCGGGATCGTCGCCGCGGCCGTGGTCGGTGGTGGCGCCTTCCTGTTCTCCGGGACCGCGCTGGCGGCCGGCGTCGGTGCCGCGTACACCAAGACCAGTGACTGGTCGACGGGTTACACCGCGCAGTACGTCATCACCAACGACACCGGCCAGGCGAAGGGGGACTGGACGCTGGAGTTCGACCTGCCGTCGGGTGCCGGGCTCAGCTCGCTGTGGAACGGAACGTCGACGGTGAGCGGGCAGCACGTCACCGTCAAGCCGCCGTCCTGGGACAAGGACGGGCTGGCGGCCGGCGAGTCGGTCACCGTCGGCTTCGTCGTGAACGGCACCGCGGACCCGAAGGGCTGTGTCATCGACGGCGCCAAGTGCTCCGTGGACGACGGCGCGACGCCGGAGCCGAGCGGCCGCCCGACCCAGTCGCCGACCCCGACCCCGACCCCGACCGCCACCCGGCCCTCCACGTCGACCCCGACCCCCACGGCCACTCCCACTCCCACGCCCACCCCCACTCCCTCCGCCTCGCAGACCACCGGCAGTGGCACGACGACCGGCGCGGGCTTCGCGCCGTACGTCGACACCTCCCTCTACCCGGCCTTCGACCTGGTAGGCAGCGCCACGGCCACCGGTGTGAAGGACTACAACCTGGCCTTCATCACCGACGGCGGCGGCTGTACGCCGAAGTGGGGCGGGGTGACCGACCTCGCCAGTGACGGCGTGGCGTCGCAGATCGGCGCGCTGCGGGCGAAGGGCGGCGACGTCCGGGTGTCCTTCGGCGGCGCCTCGGGCTCGGAGCTGGCGACGACCTGCTCGTCGGCGGACGCACTGGCGGCGGCGTACGGGAAGGCCGTGGACGCGTACAACCTGACCAAGGTCGACTTCGACGTCGAGGGTGGCGCGCTGCCGAACACGACCGCGAACACGAACCGGGCGAAGGCGATCGCGAAGCTCCAGCAGCAGCACCCGAACCTGGACGTGTCCTTCACCCTCCCGGTCATGCCCGAGGGCCTGACCCAGGACGGCGTGAACCTGGTCTCCGACGCCAAGTCGAACGGAGTGAAGATCTCCGCGGTCAACATCATGGCGATGGACTACGGCCCCTCGTACAACGGTGACATGGGCACCTACGCCGAGCAGGCCGCCACCGCCACCCAGGCCCAGGTGAAGAGTGTCCTCGGGCTGTCGGACAGCGCGGCGTGGAAGACCGTCGCCATCACCCCGATGATCGGGGTCAACGACGTCGCCGCCGAGACCTTCAAGGTCGACGACGCGACCCAACTGGTCGGCTTCGCCAAGTCGAAGGGCCTCGGCTGGCTCTCCATGTGGTCCGCCGCCCGCGACAAGCAGTGCCCCGGCGGTGCGAAGAACTCCGCCGACGCGACCTGCAGCTCGATCGTGCAGGACGCGGGCGCGTTCTCGAAGGCGTTCGGCGCGTACAAGTAGTCGACCCCGTCGGCGGGTCACCCGTCGCGGCGGAACAGGGCCGTCCAGAGGAAGGGTTCGCCGAAGAGCCCGGACTCGGGCGGCTCGTCGCGCATGCGGCGCAGTTCGACCTCGGTCAGGTCGGAGAAGACCCAGCGCAGGGACTCCGGTGTGTAGGCGAGTCCGCCGTGCAGTGCGGACTGCTGATAGAAGGCCTCGTCGGGGAGTTCGGAGCCCATCGCGCCGGCGGCGAAGCAGGTGAGGGCGAGGTGGCCGCCCGGGGCGAGGACGCGGTCGAGCAGGGCGAGGTAGCTGACGCGGCGGTGCGGCGGCAGATGGTGGAAGCAGCCCGAGTCGTGGACGAGGTCGTACGGGCCGCCCCAGTCGGGGTCGGTGAGCGCGAACGCGTCACCGCAGTGGAAGCGGATCTCGGCCCCGGCCTCGCGCGCACGCTCCCGCGCCCAGGCGATGGCCGTCGGGGAGAGGTCGACCGCGTCCACCTGGAAGCCCGCGGCGGCCAGATGAAGGGCGTTGCGCCCCGGGCCGCAGCCCAGATCGAGGGCGCGGCCCGGGGCGATCAGGTTCTCGTCGAGGTATCCGACCAGGTTCTCGTCCGGCTTCGCGACGAAGAACGGTACGGGCTTGGAGCGGTCGGCGTAGAAGCCGTCCCACCAGGCGGCGCCACCCACCGTCCACCGATCGGCCCCCGGCGCGAACAGGCCGTCCAGCAACTTCAGCACGTCGTCGACGGTGCGTATGTTCCGGTCCATACGGTCCCCTTCCAGGATGGGGGAACGGTAGGCCCGAAGGCCACGAAAGGCCAGGTCAGGGCGGCTTCCCGGAGAGGTGTGAAGGGGCTTTGCGGGGCCCGGGACGGGAGGGCGCGCCCACCCCGTCGGAGCTGCGCCGCGCGGTCGCCCAGGCCCCCTTCGACAGGCGCGCCGGGGGCATTCCCGAAGGCGCCGAGGCCACTTTCTGTCGGGCCGGCCGGCGGGGTCCGTCGTCGCTCAGGACGTGGTGGGCAGTGGCTGCAGTGCCCCCAGTATCCAGGGCACGTTCTCCTGCTTCGTCACGATGAGTATCGGGGAGTCGCCGTCCCGGCACTCCACCACCAGCGTGTCGGTGCCGTAGTCGCCGCCGTGCGGATCCGTCCAGTACGGCGGGCGTACTCGCTGGGGGACCACGGTGGCGGGTACGGTCCGGCGGGCGAACTTGCCGGTCGGGTCCGGGGTCGTCACCAGAAGACCGGGACCGGCCACCAGATAGCCGCCCCCGCCGTAGGGCCTGTCGCCGCCTTCGCCCAGGACGCCACCCTGGAAACACTGCTCCGTCTCCGGGACCTTCGGCGTCACCACGACGGCGTCGTCACCGCCCCTGTGCCGCCGCCGCAGCAGCTGGTAGGCCCCGGCGCATCCGACCAGGACGAGGACCGCGGCCGACGCGGCGACCAGCAGCGGGGCCCCGACCCCGTCGACGGCCAGGGGCGCCACGACACCGGCGCAGACGAGGACGAGCAGGCCCGTCGCGGCGGGCGTGATCTGCCAGGGGTAGCTCCGAGGAGAGACGGCGGACACCCGCGACCACCAGAACACGCTCAGGACGATCCCCACGCCGAAGAGGACGAGACCGAGACCCCCGGCGTAGAAGAGCCGATAGGTGTTGCGGGGGTCGGCCTGCGTGTACCGGCGCCCGGCGGGGAAGTCGACGTACCGGATCTTCCCCCGCCACTGGGTGACCTGGACCCGCACCCCGGACCAGGCTTTCGGGGACTTCGGACCGGAACCGCTGATCCGCGCGCGGTCGCCCTTGCCGTCGGCCTCGGTGACGTAGAGCCGGTACGACGTCGACCTGTTGCCCGTCACCACTTCGGTGTGGTCGATCCGCGCGCTCACGGTACGCAGACAGTCCTCGGGACCCGTCGAGTCCGTCTTCTCGGGACAGGCGACCGCGGCCCTGAAGTCCCGTTCCTCGTGCCGGGCCCCGAGCATGGGCCCCAGCAGCAGCCACACCCCGATCAGCACCAGGCAGCAGCCGAACACGACGGGCGGCACAACCCCCGGGCGGCGCCCTCGTGGTGACGGATCGTCGGGTCTTGGGGACGGCGGGGTGTCCTGAACTGGCGTCACCGTCCCATTCTGCTCGACCGCGTCGGGGGCGCGGCACCCCCCTCAGGTGCCGCGCCCCCTCCCCCGCTTCCCCCGGGACAAAGGAACCGAATGACCTACTCGGCGCCGGCCGACGCCGCCGGCGGCAGCGAACCCGTTCGCGCCACCTGTCCGTACCAGTGCGCGCTGGACTTGGGCGTACGGGCCAGGGTCGCGTAGTCGACGTACACCGCCCCGAACCGCTTGTCGTAGCCGTACGCCCACTCGAAGTTGTCCATCAGGGACCAGAGGTAGTAGCCCCGCACGTCCGCGCCGTCGGCGATCGCGCCGCGCACCGCCGCCAGATGGCCGTGCAGATACGCGATGCGCTCGGGGTCGTGGACGCGGCCCTCCGGGTCCGGCTTGTCGTCGTAGGCCGCGCCGTTCTCCGTGATGTACAGCGGCAGCCCCGGGGCCTCCCGCGAGTAGCGCATGATCAGGTCGTGCAGGCCGGTCGGGTCGATCGTCCAGCCCATCTCCGTACGCTCACCGGGAGTCTGGTGGAACGCGACACCGTCCGCACCCGGCCACGGCGAGTACGCACTCGCCCCGTGCCCGTCCGCGCGCGGCCCGTCCGCCGACTTCTCCGCCGCCGACACCAGCGTCGGGGTGTAGTAGTTCAGACCGAGCGCGTCGAGCGGCTGCTTGATCACCGAGAGGTCGCCGTCCAGGACGTACGACCAGTCCGTGATCGAGGAGGTCTCCGCGAACAGGCCCTCCGGGTAGGCTCCGTGCAGCATCGGGCCGTGGAAGACGCCGTTGGCCAGGTTGTCGATGCGCCGGACCGCCGCCAGGTCCGCCGGGGCCTGGGAAAGGGGCCTGACCACCGACGAGTTCAGACTGACCGCGACCGTGTTGCGGGCCGGCATCGCGGACCTCAGCGCGGTGGTGCCCAGGCCGTGCGCCAGGTTCAGGTGGTGGGCGGCCCTGAGCGAGGCCGCCGCGTCCGTACGGCCCGGCGCGTGCACACCCGAGCCGTAGCCCAGGAACGCGCTGCACCACGGCTCGTTCAGGGTGATCCACTGCTCCACACGGTCACCCAGCGCCTCGCCCACGATCTGCGCGTACTCGGAGAAACGGAACGCCGTGTCGCGCTCCGGCCAGCCGCCCGCGTCCTCCAGCTCCTGCGGGAGGTCCCAGTGGTAGAGGGTGACGGCCGGCTTGATGCCGTGCGAGAGCAGCTCGTCGACGAGGTTGCGGTAGAAGTCCAGGCCGCGCTGGACCGCGGGACCGCGGCCCGTCGGCTGCACCCGGGACCAGGAGACCGAGAAGCGGTACGCGGACAGGCCCAGCTCCGCCATCAGCGCCACGTCGTCCCGGTAGCGGTGGTAGTGGTCGACAGCGATGTCACCGGTCTCACCACCGGCGGTCTTGCCGGGCGTGTGGCTGAAGGTGTCCCAGATGGAGGGCGTACGGCCGTCCTCCCGTACCGCACCCTCGATCTGGTACGCGGAGGTCGCCGCGCCCCAGAGGAAGGCGGGGGGAAAGGTCACGGGCGATGCGGACTCAGGCATGGAAGCGCTCCCATAGGAGGTCGTGGAGACCGACGGTAAGAAGAAGAGGGGGAGGGGCGAGGAGGAGAGAAGAGGGGGAGGAGGGGCCGGGGCGGCGGTGGCCCGGCTCCCCTTCTCCCACCGACGAACGAGGTCAGCCCTTGACGGCGCCCTGCATGATGCCGCCGACGATCTGCTTGCCGAACAGGGCGAAGACGAAGAGCAGCGGCAGCGTGCCGAGCAGCGCGCCCGCCATGATCAGGGACTGGTCGGGAGTGAAACCGCGGCCGAGTCCCGCGACCGCCACCTGCACGGTCGGGTTGCCGGTCTGGGTGAGCACCAGGAACGGCCACAGGAAGTCGTTCCACGTCTGCACGAACACCAGCATGCCGAGCACCGCCATGGCGGGCCGGGCGGCCGGGAACACCACGTGCCAGATCACCCGCCAGCTGCTCGCGCCGTCGACACGGGCCGCCTCGATCAGCTCGTCCGGCAGCGCCTGGATCAGGTACTGCCGCATGAAGAACACCCCGAACGCGCTCACCAGCGACGGGAAGATCACCGCCTGGAGCTGGTCCGTCCAGTCGAGCTTGGCGACCATCATGTAGAGCGGGATCACGCTGAGTTGCGGCGGCACCATCATCGTGCCGACGACGATCAGCATCAGGGCGCCCCGGCCCTTGAAGCGCAGCTTGGCGAAGGCGAACCCGGCGAGCGTCGACAGGAAGACGACGGTCACCGCGGAAACACCCGCCACGAACGTGGTGTTGACGAACGCCTCGCCCAGGTTGGCCTCCGTCCAGGCGACGTCGAGATTGTGGAAGAGGTTCGAGCCGAACCAGAACGGTGGCGGGGACTGCGCCAGCCGGTTGGTGTCGCGGGAGGCGGCGATCGCGGTCCACACCAGCGGGCCCAGCGAGCCGATCGTGAACAGCGCGAGGATGACGTACGCGAGGGGCCCCGCGTGCATCTGCCCGCCCGCGCGCGCCGACTTGGGGCGCCGCAGACGCTTCGGCGGTTCGGGTACCGCGTCCGCCGGGGGTTTCGTCAGGGTCGTCGTCACGGCCGGTTCTCCTTAACTACTGGCGCGCAGCCGGCGCGAGATGACGTAATTGACGATCCCGATCACGATGAGGATCAGGAACATCGTCCAGGCGATCGCGGAGGCGCGGCCCAGGTGCTGGTTCACCCAGCCCTGCTCGTAGAGGTACAGGCCGAGCGTCTGGAACTGGTGCTCGGCGCCGCCGGAGGCACCCTTGTTGGCGTCGAACAGCAGCGGCTCGCCGAAGACCTGGCTCGCGCCGATGGTCGAGACGACGACGGTGAACAGGATCGTCGGCCGCAGCGACGGCAGGGTCACGTGGAAGAACTGCTGCCAGCGGTTGGCCCCGTCGAGGGCCGCCGACTCGTACAGGTCGTGCGGGATCGCCTGCATCGCCGCCAGGTAGATCAGCGCGTTGTAGCCGGTCCAGCGCCAGATGACGATCGTCGAGACGGCGATCTGGGAGGGCCACTTGTCGTTCTGCCAGTCGATCTTGTCGAAACCGATGGCGTGCAGCGCCCAGTTGATCACGCCGTAGTCGCGGCCGAACAGCAGCACGAACACGAGCGAGGCGGAGGCGATCGACGTCGCGTACGGCGCGAGCATCATGACCCGGTAGAAGATCGAGCCGCGCAGCTTGTAGTTGAGGATGTGGGCGAGGCCCATCGCCATCAGCAGCTGCGGGACGGTCGAGATGATCCCGATGGTCAGGGTGTTCTTCGCCGCGTTCCAGAAGAAGTCGTCGTCGAAGATACGGGTGTAGTTGCGCAGGCCCGCCCACTGCATGTCGGTGGGCGCCGTCAGCTCCACCGTGTGCAGCGAGGCCCAGCCCGTGTAGATCAGCGGGAACAGGCCGAACGCGAGGAACAGCAGGAAGAACGGGGAGACGAACGCGTACGGGCTCCACCGTATGTCCCGCTGCCAGCGCCGGGACATACGGTTGCGGCGCCGCTGTTCCCGCTCGTCGGGTACGGCGGCGGGCGGATGGCCCGGGGCCGCGCCCCCCTCCTCGGTGGGGGGCGCGGCGGTGTCGTGCCGGGTGGCCATACCGGTCACTTCTCCAGGTTGTTGTCGATGGTCTTGGTGGCCGTCTTCCAGGCCTCCGCGGCCGACTTGCCCTTCGTGACGAGGATGACGCCGTTGTCGGTCAGACCCTGCTGGATGATCTGGTCCTTCGGGCCGATCACCTGGGTCGGGATGGCCTTGGCGGCCTCGGCGAAGACCGTGCCGATCGGGGTGTCACCGGTCATCGTGTTCTTCGCGCCGGTGACCTGGGGCAGGCTGTAGGCACCGGGTGCGCTCGGGAAGCTGCCCTGCACGTTGAACAGCTTGGCCTGCTGGGCGGGCGCGGTCAGCCAGGTGACCAGCTTCTCGGCCTCCGTGACGTGCTTGCCGCTCTTGGGCACGGTCAGGAAGGTGCCGCCCCAGTTGCCGGACTTGGGCGCGGCGGCCACGTCCCACTTGCCCGCGGCGTCCGGCTTCGACTTGCCCTTGAGGTAGCCGAGCATCCACGGCGGGCAGGCCACCGCGGCGAACTTGCTGTTGGCGATCGTCGTGTCCCAGGCCGGCTGGAACTGCGTCTGAGCGCCGACCAGTCCCTCCGAGGCGGCCTTCGCGGTCAGGTCGAAGGCGCTCTTGATGGCCGGGTTCGTCTTGTAGATGACCTTGCCGGAGGAGTCGTAGAACTTCTCCTGTTCACTGCTGATGACCGCGTTGAGCAGACCACCGGGGGAGTCCATGAAGGTGGTGCCGCTGGGCGCCTTCTTCTTGTACGTCTCGCCGGCGGCGACGAGCTTGTTCCAGTCGCCCGCCCACAGCTGCCCGACCTTGTCGCGGTCGGTGGGCAGGCCGGCCTGCTGGAAGAGGTCCTTGCGGTAGCAGATCGCCATCGGGCCGATGTCGGTGCCGAGTCCGATCGTCTGGCCGTCCTGGGTCGTGGCCTGCTGCCACTTCCAGTCCAGCCAGTTGGTCTTGCTCACGCCCGAGACCTTGGACAGGTCGACGAGCTTGCTCGCCTGGGTCCCCACGACCTCGGCGATGTTGCCGACTTCGACGGCCTGGACGTCCTGCAGGCCGCTGTTGGTGGTGAGGTGGTTGACGAGCGCCGGGTAGTAGTTCTCGTTGCGCTCGACGACGTTCTCGGCGATCTTGATGTTCGGGTTGAGCTTCTCGTACTCGGTGTAGAGACCGGCCTCCTTGAATCCCTGAGTGCCGAAGAGACCCAAGGTGATCGTGGTCTTGCCCTTGCCTCCGCCCGTGTCGCTGCTGCTCCCACCGCTGCTTCCACCACTGTCGTCGGCACAGCCGGCCAGCAGCCCTGTGGTCAGCGCGGCGACGGCCGCGAGGGCCCCCAGACTGCGGGACCGACGGGTAATCGTGCGCATTGCGTCCTCCTGTTGCCTGACGTGCCGACCCCCCGGCCAACTGCACTGTTGGGCCCGTTGTTTCTCGCTGCGGCTCGGGCGGGGAACGTGCGGGATGTGTATGTGTCAGGTACCGTGGGAGCGCTCCCACAGGTGATGTGTTGAAGAGTCGTCGGTTCGCGCGGGGGTGTCAAGGGAGCCGACGCGGAGAGATGCGTTCAGTTATCGGCCTGTTAGCTAACTCCGGGGGACGGGCGGGAGAGGCATCGCGGACGGTTGAAGTGGCTCGTGTCAGTGGGGTATTGGCCCCGGCGGGACGGTCGGGCGACGGCCCCTGGCCGGGATGGGCGGAACCTCGTCCGCGTACGGGTTGCCGAGGTCCGGGTGATGAACGGGACTGTTAGATTCCAGGCCAGTCGCGGAGCACGCGGCGTCGACGGGAGGCGGACCATGGCAAGCCACGGAGCGCGGGGCCGCGGAGGCGGCCGGCCGACCTTGGAAGAGGTCGCGGCACGCGCGGGCGTGGGCCGCGGCACGGTGTCCCGGGTCATCAACGGCTCCCCGCGGGTCAGCGACGCGACCCGCGCGGCCGTCGAGGCGGCGGTCGCCGAACTCGGCTACGTCCCGAACACGGCGGCACGCGCCCTCGCCGCCAACCGCACCGACGCGATCGCCCTCGTCGTCCCCGAGCCGGAGACCCGCTTCTTCGCGGAACCGTACTTCTCGGACATGCTGCGCGGCGTCGGCGCGGAGCTCTCCGACACCGAGATGCAGCTGCTGCTGATCTTCGCGGGCAGCGACCGGGAGCGGCAGCGCCTCGCCCAGTACCTGGCGGCGCACCGCGTCGACGGCGTACTCCTCGTCTCCGTCCACGCCGACGACCCGCTGCCCGACCTCCTCTCCCAGCTGGAGATCCCGGCCGTGATCAGCGGTCGCCGCTCGGCGGACGAGACCCTGCCGTCCGTGGACTCCGACAACTACGGCGGCGGCCGCATGGCCGTCGAGCACCTGATCGCCCAGGGGCGCCGGAGGATCGTCCACCTGGCGGGGCGCCTCGACGTCTTCGGTGCCCAGCGCCGTGTCGACGGCTATCGCGAGGGGTTGCGCGCGGCCGGCCGCGAGGCGGACGACCGGCTGATCATTCCGGGCGACTTCACCGAGGAGGGCGGCCGGCGCGCGATGACCGAGCTGCTGGCCCGCTGCCCGGACCTGGACGCGGTGTTCGCGGGCTCGGACGTGATGGCGGCGGGCGCCCGCCAGGTCCTGCGCGAGCTGGGCCGCCGCATACCTGACGACGTCGCCCTCGTCGGCTACGACGACTCCGCCATCGCCCGCCACATGGACCCGCCCCTGACGAGCGTGCGCCAGCCGATCGAGGAGATGGGCCGCGCCATGATCGACCTGCTGCTCGGGGAGATCGCCGACCGCCGCCCCGCGGTTTCGCGCGGTCTGGAGAAGCGGCAGGTCGTGCTGCCGTCCGAACTGGTGGTGCGGGCCTCGTCCTGACGCGCGGAAAGGCTTCGATAGGGCAATCTGATCGGTATGGTCCTCCACCCTTTGCTCGGAGTCGATGAAGTGCCCGCCATGGAGCCCTACCTGGCCAGGGTGGGGGAGGTGTTCCAAGCGTTCCCGGAACAGGACTCGGGGTGCGTGTCGTACGGCGTCCGGCTGCTCGACGGGGCGCGCTGGTTCGTCAAGGAGGCGGTGACCGGCCACGGCCGGCACTCGCTCGAACGGGCCTGGGCCTTCCACCGGGCCGTCCGGCACCGGGCGATCGTCCCGCAGGTCCACCGCATCGCCGTGGGGCGCGGCGGCGCGGCGGTGGTGATGCCCTGGCGGGAGGGCGAGGTGCTGTACCCGGCCATGGTGGGCGGACCGCGCGACCGTACGGGCCCTGGCAGCCCGATGGCCCGCTTCCGCGCCCTGCCGATCTCCTGCGTCCTCGACGCCTTCGACCGCGTCCTCGACGCCCATCTCGCGGTGGAGGTCGCCGGGCATGTCGCGGTCGACTTCTACGACGGAGCGCTGCTGTACGACTTCGGGGGCGACGTCGTCCACCTGGTCGACCTCGACGAGTACCGGCCGGGCCCGTTCGTGGTCGAGGAGGAACGCCTGCCGGGTTCGCGCCGGTTCATGGCCCCCGAGGAGTTCGTGTGCGGGGCCGTGATCGACACCCGTACGACGGTCTTCACCCTGGGCCGCACCGCCAGGCTCCTGCTGGACGCGGGCGACGAGGAACGCGCCTGGCGGGGCACCCCGGCCCAGCAGGCGGTGATCGTCCGGGCGACCCGGTCCGACCCCGAGGAACGCTTCGAGGACGTCCACCGGTTCGCCGACGCGTGGCGGGCCGCCAATCGCCCGCACGGGGGCTGAGGTCACCGCCGCAGCGGCAGCTCCCACCGGACTTCGCCGTCCTGGTACCGGTCGGTCGGACCCAGCCCGGCGGCCGCGGCGACGGCCGCGGAGGCCCGGTGGTCGGGGTGGACGTGCGCGACGACCGTACGGACGCCGGGCTCCTCACCCAACCGGCCGACCAGCCCCCGCGCCGCCTCCCGGGCGAACCCCCGCCCCTGCCAGGGCGTGCCCACCACCCAGGCGATCTCCGCGACCTCCCCGGTGACCGTCGCCTGGACCGTACCGACGAGACACTCCTCCTCGCGCAGTCGCAGGACCCAGTTGCACCAGACGACGGCCGGGTCGGGGGAGCCCGCGACGAGGCGTTCATAGCGTGAACGCAAGGCCTCGGGAGTGGCGGGTGCGCCGCCGATGAACGTGTGCAGCGCCGCGTCGGACAGCACCTCGGCCATGTCCCCGGCGTGTTCGACACGGAGGGGAAGGAGATCGAGACGGGCGGTGCGCAGGGTGTGGGCGGGGAGGTGGGGTCGGGGCATTGGGTGAGCCTAGAGGGCGCGCCGGGCAGGCGCGGACCCGGCTGTACGGCCGCACGGCTCGCCGTACGACTGAGGCCCGGTCCGCTTGTGCGGACCGGGCCTCAGTCGATCAGGGTGAGTGACGGGACTTGAACCCGCGGCATCCTGGACCACAACCAGGTGCTCTACCAGCTGAGCTACACCCACCACGATCGGTCTTGGTTTCCCTGACCGGCCGAGAAAAAGTGTACAGGGTCCGAAGGGGTGCTCGCGCCAGGCTTTCTCCGGGGTCCCTCGGGGCCCCGGACACGCGTCATTCGGCGGGCAGCACGTGCTTCGCCGCGATGGTGCGGGCGGTGTCCGAGTCGGGGCCGGGCTGCGGGACGAAGATCGCCTCGCGGTAGTAGCGGAGCTCCGCGATGGATTCGCGGATGTCGGCGAGGGCGCGGTGGTTGCCGTTCTTCTCCGGGCTGTTGAAGTAGGCCCGGGGGTACCAGCGCCGGGCCAGCTCCTTCACCGAGGAGACGTCCACGATGCGGTAGTGGAGGTAGTCCTCGAGGGCCGGCATGTCGCGCGACAGGAAGCCCCGGTCCGTGCCGACCGAGTTTCCGCACAGCGGGGCCTTGCCCGGCTCCTTGACGTGCTCACGTACGTAGGCGAGGACCTGTGCCTCGGCGTCGGCCAGTGTCGTGCCCTCGGCCAGCTCGTCGAGGAGGCCGGAGGCCGTGTGCATCTGGCGCACCACGTCCGGCATCGTCTCCAGCGCCCGCTCCGGCGGGCGGACCACGATGTCCACCCCTTCGCCGAGCACGTTCAGTTCCGAGTCGGTGACCAGCGCGGCCACCTCGATGAGTGCGTCCTCCGACAGCGAGAGCCCGGTCATCTCGCAGTCGATCCACACCATGCGATCGTTCATGGCCCTAACCCTACGGCGCGCTCCGGCGCACGGGCAGATCCGGGACGGCGGTGACCTGCGTGGTGGCCCGGTACGGCGGCGGCCCGGGACCCTCGTCGGGTCCCGGGCCGCCCCCGTCTCGCGTCATCGCCTCAGGGCGCGCTGCGCTGCCCCGGCAGGCGCCCGGCCGCGTACAGCTCGGTGCCCGTCTTGCCCGGCTCCGTCGACAGGGACGTCGACGGGCCCAGGGCGGTGGCGGCCGCCGTGCGGCGGGTCTGCAGCGGCACGGGGCTCTCCTGGTTCAGGACGGGCGACGGCCCGGCCTGGCCCGCGGAGCCGTCCACGTCCGACGGCCGTTCCGACTGCGGCCTGCGCGCGCGGTACGCCGCCCGGTACGCGGCCGGGGACGAGCCGAGCTGGCGCCGGAAGTGGCCCCGCAGCGCGACCGGCGAACGGAAGCCGCAGCGTCCGGCGACCTCGTCGACCGAGTAGTCGGAGGTCTCCAGCAGCCGCTGGGCCTGCAGTACGCGCTGAGTGATCAGCCACTGCAGGGGAGCGCTCCCCGTGAGCGAGCGGAACCGGCGGTCGAAGGTGCGGCGGCTCATGTACGCGCGTGCCGCCAGCGTCTCGACGTCGAACTGCTCGTGGAGGTGCTCCAGCGCCCAGGCGACGACCTCCGCGAGGGGGTCGGCGCCGATCTCCTCTGGTAAAGACCGATCGAGATAGCGCTCCTGACCGCCGCTCCGGCGCGGGGGCACGACAAGACGGCGGGCCAGCGCGCCGGCCGCCTCGTTGCCGTGGTCCGTCCGCACGATGTGGAGACAGAGATCGATTCCGGCCGCCGTACCCGCGGAGGTCAGTACGTCTCCGTCGTCCACGAAGAGTTCTCGCGGGTCGACGTGGACCGACGGGTAGCGCTTGGCCAGCGTCGGTGCGTACATCCAGTGGGTCGTCGCCGGTCGGCCGTCCAGCAGTCCGGCGGCGGCCAGCACGAAGGCGCCGGTGCACAGTCCGACTATGCGGGCTCCCTCCTCGTGCGCCCGGCGCAGCGCGTCGAGCGCCTCCTCCGGTGGCGGCGAGGTGATCGAACGCCAGGCCGGCACCACGACGGTGCCCGCCCGCGAGATCGCCTCCAGGCCATGCGGCGCGGTGAGTTCCAGGCCCCCTGTGGTCCGCAGCGGGCCTTCTTCGCCGCCGCACACCAGAAGTCGGTAACGCGGCACGCCGGCGTCCTGGCGGTCAATCCCGAACACCGACAGCGGTATGGAACTCTCGAAGATGGGGCCGCCGCTGAACAGCAGCACCGCGACGATCTCCTTGCGGCGTCGCCCGGAAAGTTTCCGGGCCGCGGCTTCCGGCGCGGCAGTGGAGTCGTGGCTCATACTGCTAAGCCCCCCTCGGTGGTCGCGGCTCCTCGGTTGTGTCGCTCCTGCACGTTTCCCCTCGGTCCTGCACGAGTCCCCCGCCGTAAGACAGTCAAGATCGAATCTACTGTGTCCCGTGGCGCCAAGGTGACCAGTTCGGCAGTCGGCAGAATGTCGACATGGCAACTTGGCGTGAAGCATTCGATCACGAAGCGTTGCACTCGTGGGCCGTGCAGGGAAGTGCGCCTCGTGTCAGTGGCCAATCCCCATAGGGTGCGCGCGCCCTCCGGAGGGCTTTCGGTGCAGGTGGAACGCGGGTTGGGGGGTCGTTCGAGCAAGGGATGCGCGGGTGACCGAAGTTGGCTGAAAAGAAGCGGGGGCGTGCGCGCAAACCGGTCAGTCAACCGGCTTCATTCCTCCGCCGTGACGCCCGCCCCTGTGCGCCCCCGAGCCACTGCTGCCCCGCAAGTCGTTCACCATGTGCGAGTCGGCCAAATCCTGCGTGCCGCGGTGTCGTGCGGGGCGCTCGAGCGGGACGCCGCCGCGAGGGGCGTCGGGCTGTGTGTCCTGGTCGCGTGTGTCCCGGCCCCAGGCGTCCAGGGCGCGGGTGTCCGGATCCTGTGCGCCCCGGTTCCAGTCGCTCGGGTCCCACGTGATCAGGCTCTGCGGGACACGGTCCCAGGTGATCAGGTTCTCCGGGGGCCGGTCTCGTTCGGCCAGGTTGCCCGGGGGCCGGTCCCGTGCGGTCGGGTTCGCTGTGTCGTGGGCCTGCGCGCCGGGGTCGCGTCCGTCCGGATCCCGGCCGTCCGGATCCCGTGTGTCCCGGTCCCGGCCGTCCGGATTCCGCGTGTCCCGGTTCCATGCGTCCCGGTTCCGTGTGTCCGGGTTCCGTGCGTCCCGGTCCCGCGCGTCCCGGTCCCGTCCGTTCCGGTCCCCTGCGTTCCGGTCGCCCGCGTTCCGGTCACGCGCGGCGTGACTCTGGTCGCTCAGGGTCCCGGTGTCGGGGCTCCGTGCGCCGGGGGTGGTTTCCTCGGCGCGGGCCGTCTCGCGGTGGGCCCCGCCACCGCCGTCCCGCGGGCCGCCTCCGCCTCCGCCTCCCCTCTCCGCACCGCCCGCTCTTCGATGGCCCCCGTCGCCGCGATCCCGGGTGCCGGGGTCCGCCTTCCCGCGGGGCGCCTCGGTGCGACCCCGGCGGCCACGCCCGGGGCGACCGTGGTGGTGGTGCGGGGCGCCGCCGTGGGGGCGGGTCCTGCTGTGCCGGGCCCGGGGCGGGGCCGGCACATCCGCACGGAGGCGGGCCGCGACGCGCTCGGACTGGCGCAGCAGGACCAGGCAGGCACCGGTCACGGCCGCCAGGCCCAGCGCCGCACCGGCCGCGCCGGCGAGGGAGGTGCCGAACCCGACGAGGACGACGGGGACCAGGACGCAGCTGAAGGCCGCCCACCGCACCACCTCGCTCGCCGTGTCCGGCCCGGGCGACGTGGCGGGCGTCGGGGAGGAGGGGTCGGACGCGGTCTCTGGTCCTGGCACGGTCTGCTCCCTGGTTCCCTGGTGCTCCAGTGCTCTCCATGACGGTGGCTCATCGGTTCAACGCGTGTTCGACCCGCCGGTCACCTACGAAAGGCCTCGAGCCTGGGTGAACCCTGTGCAAACCGCCTGTACGGGGCAGCAACCATTGCGTTAAGGGCGCCTCTCATGCATGCTCCGGGGAACGCCGCGCAGTGCGCGCGAGATCTGGGCAGAGGAGGCGTGCCGCCGTACCCTTGGGGGTATGGGGTTGGGAAGATGATTCCCGGACACAGCTCTGCCGCACGTTGTCGTCCCCACCACGAGGATCTAAACGCCGAGATACCCATGGCCGGTCACGAATTCTTCGATCCCGCGGACCGCAAGCGCCCGCTCGCCGATCCCACGGCGGCCGAGCCCCTGGCGGCGGAAGAACCCCGCCAGTCCTGCGATCCCGCCTTCAAGCATGGCGTCGTCGTCGGTTTCGACGGCTCGACGTCCAGCGAGCGCGCCCTCGCCTACGCGATCGGCATGGCCCACCGCTCCGGCTCGGGCCTGATCATCGTGCATGTCGCGAACCGGCTGCCCACCACGGTGTGGGCGGGCTGTGAACCACCGGTCTTCGTCGACGTGCCCGACCACCGCACCGAGGTGCTCGGCCTCGAACTCGCGTGCGCCGAGTATCTGGCCGAGGTGCCCTGGATCCTCGTCGAGCGCGGCGGTGACATCTGTCACGAACTCGAAGAGGTCGGGCGGGAGTACGAGGCGGACGCGATCGTCGTCGGCTCCACGCACGGCATCGTCGGGCGCATCTTCGGCTCGGTGGCCGGACGGCTCGCGAAGCGTGCGCGGCGCCCGGTGATCGTCATCCCCTGACGCATCCTCCGACGCGCCCCTGACCCACCGTCAACTCCCTTTGACGGGTACCTGAAACGGCATGAATCTACTCGCGCGTAGAGGTGGTTTGTGCCCTTGTGAAGGGTACATACCGGCCACCGGACCAACCGCACGGCCGGTACCACGCAGCACAACTGCACATGCATGAAGGGAGCCCGCCGTGGACAAAGACGTCTCCGCGGGAAGCATCACCTCGACCCTCGGCCACCTCGCGCTCGGCCTCACCCTGTTGCTCTTCGGCCTCGGTAACACCCAAGTGATCGACGGCGTGACAGCGGCCGACTCCGTCTCCCTCGCCACCTATGTCGGTGGCATCGCGCTCTTCGTAGCCGGGCTGTTCGCCTTCCGCGACCACGACGCCTTCACCGGTACGGCCTTCACGGCGCTCGGCGCGTTCTGGTTCACCTGGGGCGTCACGGCCGGCACGCAGATGTCCGCCAACGCGACCGGTCTCTTCCTGCTCCTGTTCGCGCTCGTCGCGCTCAGTCTGACCGCCGGCGCGAGCGGCGCGCCCCTTCTCACCCGAGGAACGTACGCGCTGCTCTTCGTCGCCCTTCTCCTGCTGGCCGTCGGGCAGTTCGGCGACAGCGGAGGTCTGGGGAAGGTCGGCGGCTGGTTCGCCGTCGCGGGTGGCGCGCTCGCCTGGTACGGGGCCACGGCGGCCATGGCCCACTGGCCCACCGCACTGCCCGGACGCGCCGCCGGCCGGGGGGTGACGGCCACCGGCTGACGTCGGCGCGGGCCGGGGCATGGGCGGCCCCGGCCCCCTGAAGGAACGGGTCCCTGTGCGCTGGTGGCGTGGCACAGGGACCCGTTCTCGTCCTTTGCGCCTAAACCGGCGCCGCTCTCGCGGAGGTGGTTGCGCGCCGCGGGAGTTCCTCAATGGTCGCTTCGGTGGGCTGGTGGACCTTTACTCCACCGTCACCGACTTGGCCAGGTTGCGGGGCTTGTCGATGTCGCGGCCCAGGGCCAACGCCGTGTGGTAGGCGAGGAGTTGGAGCGGGATGCCCATGAGGATCGGGTCCAGCTCGTCCTCGTTCTTCGGGACGACGATCGTCTGGTCGGCCTTCTCCTGCTCCTGGTGCGCCACCGCGAGGATCCGGCCGCTGCGGGCCTTGATCTCCTCCAGGGCGGCGCGGTTCTTCTCCAGGAGGTCGTCGTCGGGGACGATCGCGACCGTGGGCAGCGCGGGCTCGATGAGCGCCAGCGGGCCGTGCTTGAGCTCGGAGGCCGGGTAGGCCTCGGCGTGGATGTACGAGACCTCCTTGAGCTTCAGGGAGGCCTCACGGGCCACCGGGTAGCCCCGGACGCGGCCGATGAAGAGCATCGAGCGGGCCTCGGCGTACTCCTCGGCCAGCTTCTTGATCTCGTCCTCCTGCTCCAGGATCTCGGAGATCTGCGCGGGCAGCCTGCGCAGGCCCTCGATGATCCGCTTGCCGTCGCGGACCGACAGGTCGCGGGTGCGGCCGAGGTGCAGGGCGAGCAGCGCGAAGGCGACGGTCGTGTTGGTGAAGCACTTCGTCGAGACGACGCAGACCTCGGGGCCCGCGTGGACGTACATGCCGCCGTCCGCCTCGCGGGCGATCGCCGAGCCGACGACGTTGACCACACCGAGCACCCGCGCGCCCTTGCGCTTCAACTCCTGCACGGCGGCCAGTACGTCGTACGTCTCACCGGACTGGGACACGGCCACGTACAGGGTGTCGGGGTCGACGACCGCGTTGCGGTAGCGGAACTCGGAGGCCGGCTCGGCGTCCGCGGGGATGCGGGCGAGCTCCTCGATCATCTGGGCGCCGATCATGCCCGCGTGGTACGAGGTGCCGCAGCCGAGGATCTTCACGCGGCGGATCTGGCGCGCCTCACGGGCGTCCAGGTTCAGGCCACCGAGGTGCACGGTGGAGAACCGGTCGTCGATGCGGCCGCGCAGCACCCGGTCCACGGCCTCGGCCTGCTCGTGGATCTCCTTGTGCATGTACGTGTCGTGGCCGCCCATGTCGTACGAGGCCGCCTCCCACTCCACGGTGGTCGGCTCGGCCGTCGTACGGGTGCCCTCGGTGGTGTACGTGCGGAAGTCGTCGGCCTTGAGGGTGGCCATCTCGCCGTCGTCCAGGGTCACTATCTGGCGGGTGTGGGTGACCAGGGCGGCGATGTCCGAGGCGACGAACATCTCCTTCTCGCCGATGCCGAGGACGACCGGGGAGCCGTTGCGGGCCACCACGATGCGGTCGGTGAAGTCGGCGTGCATGACCGCGATGCCGTACGTGCCCTCGATCACCCTCAGTGCGTCGCGGACCTTGTCCTCGAGCTTCTCGGCCTGGGAGCGGGCGATCAGGTGGGTGAGGACCTCGGTGTCGGTCTCCGAGAGGAACTCGACACCGTCCGCCTCGAGCTTCTTGCGCAGGTCGGAGGCGTTGTCGATGATGCCGTTGTGGACGACCGCGACCTTGCTGTCGGCGGACATGTGGGGGTGCGCGTTCACGTCGGAGGGGGCGCCGTGGGTGGCCCAGCGGGTGTGGGCGATGCCGGTGGTGCCCTTGAAGCGTGCGGGGACCTTGGCCTCCAGGTCACGGACCCGCCCCTTGGCCTTGACCATCTTCAGACCGGTCGACTTCGGCGTCGTGACGACGATGCCCGCCGAGTCGTAGCCCCGGTACTCCAGGCGCTGGAGGCCTTCGAGCAGCAGCGGTGCCACGTCACGCCTGCCGATGTATCCGACGATTCCGCACATATATATGTATTCCTCAGCCGTAGACAATGCGGCGCAGCTGCCTGAGCGTGAGCTCCGGCGGCGCGACCGCGCGGTACTTCAGGTCCGCCTCGATCCGTTCGAAGATCGTCGCGTTGACCAGGCCCTGGGCCTGGAGCTCGCGGTGGCGGCGACGGACGTAGTCCTCGGTCGTCTCGTCGAAGTAGGCGAGCACGTCCTGGATCACCCGCAGTGCCTCGCCCCGGTTCAGGGGGGTGGAGCGCGTCAGGTGATCAACAAGTTCGTCGTGCACCCGTTGATCCTGAGGTACCAGGAGCGGATTCGCAAGAATCCTGCCCGATATCGGGCAAGTGGCTGTTGAAGGTCTTATGGGGGGCTGTTAGCAAGCTGTCCATCCTGCGTCTTGTGCCGCGTCGATTGCCGGGAGCAACTTCTGTGGCCATGGACACTCCACGCATGGGCGTACCGGAGAAACTTGCCGAGCGCATGACCATGGCAGAGCAGCACGAGTATCTCCGCGCCAAGTTCTCCCGGCGCAACATGATCAGAGGCGGGGCCGTGACCCTCGGCGCCGTCGCGGGCGGCGCCTTCGTGCCCGGCGCCGTCGCGCAGGCCGCTGCCCCGGCGCAGGCCACCTCCTCCTCGACGGAGAAGGTCGACGGCGCCCTCGTCGCCCCCTTCGGCCGTCACCTCGCCTTCGGCAATGACCCGCGTACGGAGATCACGGTCTCCTGGCAGGTTCCGGCCGCGGTGAAGAAGCCGTTCATCCGCATCGGCGCCCACCCCTGGGACCTCTCCCGCAAGATCGAGGCCGAGGTCCGCACCCTCTACACCCCGGCGGGCGTCGGCGCGAGCGGCGACCACACGCAGTACTACCTGCACGCCAAGCTCACCCACCTGCGCCCCGGCAAGACGTACTACTACGGCGTCGGCCACGCGGGCTTCGACCCCTGCGCGCCCCACCTGCTGGGCACGCTCGGCACCTTCACCACCGCGCCCTCGCACGCCGAGCCGTTCACCTTCACGGCCTTCGGTGACGAGGGTGTCGGTTACCACGGCCTCGCCAACGACGCCCTGCTGCTCGGCCAGAACCCGTCCTTCCACCTGCACGCCGGTGACATCGCTTACGCGGACCCGGCCGGTGCGGGCAAGAAGGAGGACACCGGCTTCGACTCGCGCATCTGGGACCAGTTCCTCGCCCAGACCGAGACGGTCGCCAAGCAGGTCCCGTGGATGCCCGCGTACGGCAACCACGACATGGAGGCCTGGTACTCGCCCAACGGCTACGGCGGCGAAGAGGCCCGCTGGACGCTTCCGGACAACGGGCCCGACAAGAAGAACCTGCCCGGCGTCTACTCCTTCGTCTACGGCAACACGGCGATCATCTCGCTGGACGCCAACGACATCTCCTTCGAGATCCCGGCGAACCTGGGCATCTCCGGAGGAACGCAGACGAAATGGCTCGAGGGCCAGCTCAAGAAGTTCCGGGCGTCCAAGGACGTCGACTTCATCGTGATCTTCTTCCACCACTGCGCGTACTGCACCTCCACGGCGCACGCCTCGGAGGGGGGCGTGCGACAGGAGTGGGTGCCGCTGTTCGAGAAGTACACGGTGGACCTGGTCATCAACGGTCACAACCACCAGTACGAGCGCACGGACGTCATCAAGGGCAACGCGGTCACCAAGAAGCTGCCGATCGGCGGCACGGCGTACCCGGAGACCGACGGTGTCGTGTACGTGACGGCGGGCGCGGCGGGGCGCAGCCTGTACGCGTTCACCGCCCCGGAGTCGTACGAGGGTCACGAGAACGAGGTCGACTCCGTCGCCTCCTTCATCAACCTCAAGGACGGCAAGCAGAACGAGACGGTCGCCTGGTCCCGGGTGCGCTACCTCAACTACTCGTTCCTTCGGGTGGATGTCACGCCCGCGCACAAGGGGCGGCTGGCCACGTTGACGGTGCGGGGCATTGCCGAGACGGGTGCCGAAGTTGACCACTTCACGGTGGCTCGGCGAGTTCGTTAGGTGCGGGCCGGTGGGGGTCGGTCGCGCAGTTCCTCGCGCCCCTGAAGGCACGTGGTCGTACGCCTAGAAGGCGAGGCGGAGCGACTGGCGGGCGGTTCTCGTCGCGGATTTCTACATCCGCTTGAGGACCGCCCGTTTGGCTGTGGCGAACTCCTCGTCCGTCAGAATGCCGGACTTGTGGAGGTCGCCCAGTTCGCGCAGGCGGCGGAGCAGGGCGTCGTGGTCGTCCTCCGGGGCGATCGCGGTCGGCTGCTCCGTCGCCCGCGCGGCTTCCGGGGAGGCCGTGGGATGCGGGAGCCGGGCCTGTACCGCCGACGCGACCAGGGCCATCAGCGGGTCCTTCTTGAAGCCCCACAGTTCGACGGAGTTGGGGTCGTACTTCGGTGGGGCCTTGGTCTCCGCGCCGCGGACGGTGAAGCGCAGGTAGCCGTTCTCCAGGCCGACCGCGGGGTGCCACTCGACGGTGGTGAGGTCGGTGAGGGCGAGCGAGCGGGCTCCGGCGGCGGACTTGGAGTCCTCGGTCTTCCAGTTCCACTCCAGGCGCACGCGCTCGCCGTCGAAGCTCGCGGTGCCGTCGCCGGCGGAGACGGACAGCGGCACGGAGGGGCCCGGGAGCAGATAGCTGTCGACCGGGTCGGCCGGCACCTGGTCCAGGAGCAGCGCGTCCCGGACCTCGTCCACGACGTACTCGGCGACGCCGTAGCGGTCGGACTCCACGGTGAGCTGGTAGGGGTCGTTCGGCTCGGCGAGCCTGCCGCCGGTCGCCTGGAGCAGCGGGTCGGCGCCGTCGCGCAGCCGGAGCCGCAACCGGCCGCTCTTCTTGCCCTGTTCGAAGGAAATCCCCGCCAACGCTCCCAGCGGGACAGTCAGTTCACCCAAGGTTCTGCGGAGCAGGCTCACGTTCTTGTCGCGCCCCGGAGTCAGCCGCAGCGCGTCGCCGTCGAAGGTCCACGTC
The DNA here is from genome assembly GCF_055656965.1 of Streptomyces sp. NPDC111656. Classification (NCBI taxonomy): domain Bacteria; kingdom Bacillati; phylum Actinomycetota; class Actinomycetes; order Kitasatosporales; family Streptomycetaceae; genus Streptomyces; species Streptomyces sp. NPDC111656. Next base: position 186,894 of record NZ_JBVKCA010000007.1, on the reverse strand, counting down.
CCGTCCTTCTGGATGATTTCCGCCATGAGGGGGATTGTTTCACCGGGTCTGCGGAAGAGTGGTCTACACCCATTCGCAATTCGTTTGCAGGGTCCTTCGAAGGGAGCGCATGTGAGACAGCACAGAACGCCCCGTCTTCTCGGTACGCTGCTGCTCGTGGCGGCCGCCGGTACCTCAGTCGCCGGTGCCGCCCACTCCGAGTCGGGCCGCACCGCGACCCCGCTCGGGCAGGTGGTGCCGGCCCCCGCCTCGGTCCACGCGGGCGGATCCCCGTATCGCATCACCGACGGCACCCGTATCCGGGTCGAGGACTCGCCTCAGGCCCGCCAGGTCGGCGCCTATCTGGCCGACGTCCTGCGTCCCTCCACCGGGTACCGACTGCCCGTCACCACGCAGGGCACGGGCGGTATCCGGCTGCGGATCGCGGCGGGGTCCACGGGCGCCGAGGGCTATCGCTTGGACAGCGGGCAGAGCGGCGTCACCATCACGGCCGCCGCACCCGCCGGGCTCTTCCACGGCGTCCAGACGCTGCGCCAACTGCTGCCCGCCGCCGTCGAGAAGAACTCCGTGCAGCGCGGCCCCTGGCTCGTCGCGGGCGGCACCATCAAGGACAGCCCGCGCTACGGCTACCGCGGCGCGATGCTCGACGTCTCCCGGCACTTCTTCGGCGTCGCGCAAGTCAAGCGGTACATCGACGAGTTGGCCCTCTACAAGGTCAACAAACTGCATCTGCACCTGAGTGACGACCAGGGCTGGCGCATCGCGATCGACTCCTGGCCGCGGCTCGCCACGTACGGAGGGTCCACGCAGGTCGGCGGCGGGCACGGGGGTTACTACACCAAGGCCGACTACAAGGAGATCGTGCGGTACGCGTCCTCCCGCTATCTGGAGGTCGTCCCGGAGATCGACATGCCGGGTCACACCAACGCCGCGCTCGCCTCGTACGCCCAGCTGAACTGCAACGGGACCGCGCCCCCGCTCTACACCGGCACCGACGTCGGGTTCAGCTCGCTGTGCGTGGCGAAGCCGGTGACGTACGACTTCGTGGACGACGTCGTGCGGGAGCTGGCGGCGCTCACGCCGGGCAAGTACCTCCACATCGGCGGGGACGAGGCCCACTCCACCAGCCACGCCGACTACGTCACCTTCATGGACAAGGTGCAGCCGGTCGTCGCCAAGTACGGGAAGACGGTGGTCGGCTGGCACCAGCTGACCGGGGCGCACCCGGTGAAGGGCGCGATCGCGCAGTACTGGGGGCTCGACGACACCAGTGCCACGGAGAAGGCGCAGGTCGCCGAGGCCGCGCGGAACGGGACGGGGCTCGTGCTGTCGCCCGCCGACCGGGTCTACCTCGACATGAAGTACACCGCCGACACCCCGCTCGGGCAGGACTGGGCGGGCCTGGTGGAGGTGAAACGGTCCTACGACTGGGATCCGGGCGCCTACCTTCCGGGAGCGCCGGCTTCGGCGATCCGGGGCGTCGAGGCGCCGCTGTGGACGGAGACCATCGTCACGGGGGCCGACATCGACTACATGACCTTCCCGCGGCTGCCCGGCGCGGCCGAGCTCGGCTGGTCGCCCGCGTCGACGCACGACTGGGACACCTACAAGGTGCGGCTCGCGGCGCAGGGGCCGCGCTGGGAGGCCCTGGGCATCGGCTACTACCGCTCGCCCCAGGTGCCCTGGCCCACGGCGTAAGCGCTCCGCTGGAAGTGCGGGGGAGGTGCCGCCGATCGTCTGCGGCTCCATCGTGGCCGGTCGCGCAGTTCCCCGCGCCCCTTCAGGGCGCGGCCGAGAAGATGGGGCTCAGGAGGACCGTACTCCTGAGCCCCACCGGTTTCAGAGGCCCGCGATCGGGTTCTTCAGGCTGCCGACCAGCTGGAGTGCGCCGGACGGATCGGCCAGGTCCACCATCTGCTTGTTGTTGCGCAGCTGGAGCCGGTTCAGGCAGGACAGCGCGAACTCGGGCGCGAACATGTCGTACTGCCGGAACTTGTCGGCGAGTTCGGGCGCCGACTTCTGGTACTCGCGTACGGACTCGGCGACCGTCCGCCAGAAGTCGTCCTCGTCGAGGATGCCCTCGCCGGCCAGGTCGGCCGCCAGGAAGCGGAAGAAGCAGTCGAAGACGTCCGTGAAGATCGACAGGAGTTTTTTGTCCTCGGGGACCTCGACGCGGATCCGCTCGACCACGGGCGGCAGCACCGCCTGCGGGTCCATGACGGCGATCTCCTCGGCGATGTCCTTGTAGATCGCGCGCTGCACGGCGCCGTCCTTGAGGACGAGGATGACGTTCTCGCCGTGCGGCATGTAGACCAGGTCGTAGGCGTAGAAGCTGTGCAGGAGGGGCGTGAAGTAGGCGCGCAGATAGCGGCGCAGCCACTCCACGGGGGTCAGCCCGGACCGCTCGATCAGCGCGCCCGCGAAGGAGGCGCCCGTGTGGTCGACATGGACGAGGGAGGCCATGGTGGCCAGGCTCTCGCCCTCCTGGAGCGAGGGGACCGGGCTCTCGCGCCACAGGGCCGCGAGCATTCTGCGGTACGGGGAGTAGCGGTCGGTGGCGGCCTCGTACTCAAGGTGGCGGTAGCCGACGGCGGCGCGCTCGCGAATGACGGACAGGCCGGTGGACTTGAGCACCGGGTCGTTCTCGACGAGCTGGGCCAGCCAGTCGTTGATCGCCGGGGTCGCCTCCATGTAGGCGGCGGACAGACCGCGCATGAAGCCCATGTTGAGGACGCTCAGCGCCGTCTTCACATAGTGCTTCTCGGGGCTGGTGGTGTTGAGGAAGGTCCGGATGGACTGCTGGGCCAGGTACTCGTCGTCGCCCTCGCCGAGGCAGACCAGGTGGCGCTGGGCGACCTCGGCCGCGAAGGTCACCGAGAGCTTGTTCCACCACTGCCAGGGGTGGACGGGGATGAGCAGGTAGTCCTCGGGGTCGAGGCCCTGTTCGGTGAGGGTGGCGGCGAACCGCTCGACCGTCCCGGCGCCCAGCTCCTCGCGCACGAAGGACTCGTACTCGATGCCCACACCCGCGGTGAAGGCGGCCCGGGAGCGGTGCGCGGCCAGCCACACCAGCCGGATCGGGCTCGCGGTCTCGGGCGCGTACGAGAGGTACTCGTGCACGCCGAAGCCGAGCCGCCCGTTGTTGGCGACGAAGCAGGGGTGGCCCTCGGTCATGCCGGTCTCGATCTCCTGGAAGGAGGCCTTCGCGAGCTCGGCGGACGGGATCTGCGGCTTGGTGAGTTTGAAACAGGTGCCCGAGAGGGTGGAGGAGATCTCCTCCAGGTAGACCGGCAGCACCTCGTCGCTCAGGCCCAGTGACGTCTTCAGCTCGATGAAGAAGTCGAGTGCGGCGAGGGGTAGTTCGGCCCCGTCGCGGTGGCGGGTGATCGACTCGGGGTCGACCTGCCAGTGGTCGAGGGAGCGGCGGGTGGCGGTGAAGCGGTAGCGGGTCAGACCGTCGTCGCTGCGGACGACGTACCCGCCGTCGCCGTCTGGCTCCGGCGTGATGAGGCGCTCGTGCGCGAACTCGGCGAGGGCCTTGCGGACGAGAAGGCGGCTCGCGCGCTCCCAGCGCTCGGGGGAGAGGTGGGCCACGGCGTCGGCGAGGCTCATACGGTCACCCCCGCCGCCCGCTCGAACCGCTCCCGGGTGCAGAAGCTCAGCAACGCCCTTTTCTCCGGCTTCTGTATCTCGCGCTCGGGCACGAACCCGACGGCTTCGTTCAGCGCGTGCACGGCCGTGTTGCGCACGTCGGGCTCGACGACGACCCGCGCGGTCGTCGGGTCGGCGAACAGGTGCTCCATCACCGCGGTGATCACCGCCCGGGTGAACCCGTGCACCGGCGTCTCCGCCGGCGCGACCAGGAAGTGCATGCCGACATCTCCGGGCGCGGGCTCGTACAGACCGACCAGCTCCACGTGCGCCGGGTCGTACCGCTCCATCAGGAACACGGGTTCGCCGTCCAGCGACCCCAGGAACGCGTCGTGGTACTCGCTGGCCGCGATGGCCATGTACTCGCGCTCCACGTCGTGCAGTTTCGCCTCCTGCATCATCCAGAAGGCGGCCTTGGGGTGCGTCACCCAGCCGTGCAGCAGCTCGGCGTCCTCGACGGGGTCGAGGGGTCGGATGGTGAAGGTGCCCACGTCGGTGGTCGTGCCGGTACGGCTCGTGGTGCTCATACGCTGAACTCCTGGAACGCGATCGTCTTCTCGACCGGGTAGTACTCGGTGCCGAGCAGCTCACGGATGATGGACGCGTTGCGGTACGGGCCCATGCCCAGGTCGGGGCTGGTGATGCTGTGGGTGTGGACGCCCGCGTTCTGCAGGAAGACGCCGCGGCCCGTGGTGTCGATGGCGTAGTTGCGGGCCACGTCGAAGTTGCCGCGGGTGTCGTAGCGCAGCCGGCCCTGGACCGGCTTCAGGAACGCGGGCTCGGCGTACTTGTAGCCGGTGGCCAGGATCAGGCCCTCGGAGCTCAGCTCGTAGTCCTTGCCCTGCTCCTCCTGGCGCAGGCCCAGGGTGTACGTGCCGTTCTCGTGAGCGGCCGTGTTCAGGGAGGAGTTGGTGAGCAGGCGCGTCGGGACGGGGCCGCCGAGGTTCTTCTGGTAGAGCAGGTCGAAGATCGCGTCGATCAGCTCGCCGTCGATGCCCTTGAACAGGCCCTTCTGCTCCGTCTGGAGGCGGTAGCGGGTCGGCTCGGGCAGCGCGTGGAAGTAGTCGATGTACTCCGGGGAGGTCATCTCCAGCGTGAGTTTGGTGTACTCGAGCGGGAAGAAGCGCGGAGAGCGCGTGACCCAGTTCAGCCGGTAGCCGTGGACGTCGATCTCGCTGAGCAGGTCGTAGTAGATCTCGGCGGCGGACTGGCCGCTGCCGACGAGCGTGATCGACTTCTTCGCCTGGAGCTCCCGCTTGTGCTGGAGATAGCGGGAGTTGTGGATGAAGTCGCCGCCGAGGTCCGCGCAGGCCTCGGGGATGAACGGGGGTGTTCCGGTGCCCAGGACCAGGTGGCGGGCGCGGAACACCTCGCCGGCCGTCGTCCGTACGTGGTACAGATCGCCCTCGTACGTCACTTCCTCGACCGTCGTGCTGAAGTGGACGCTGCTCAGTTTCGAGGCGGCCCAGCGGCAGTAGTCGTCGTACTCGACCCGGAGCGGGTAGAAGTTCTCGCGGATGTAGAAGGAGTACAGCCGCCCGGACACCTTGAGGTAGTTGAGGAAGGAGTACGGGGAGGTCGGGTCGGCGAGGGTCACCAGGTCCGACATGAACGGGGTCTGGAGGTGCGCGCCCTCCAGGAACATCCCGGAGTGCCACTCGAAGTCCGGCTTGGACTCGAGGAAGACGCCGTCCAGTTCGGCGATCGGCTCGGTGAGGCAGGCGAGGCCGAGGTTGAAGGGCCCGAGCCCGATCCCCACGAAGTCGTGGGTCTTTCCAGTGGCTTCGACGGATTCAGGAAGCGCGGTCAAGGGACTCTCCCAGGTACTGCTCGGCGTGGCCGGCGATCAGATCGAGCACGGCGGCGATGTCGTCGGCCGTGGTCTCGGGGTTGAGCAGGGTGAACTTCAGGTAGTGGCGGCCGCCGACCTTGGTGCCCGCGACGACGGCGTCACCGGAGGCGAACAGGGCCTTGCGGGCGTAGAGGTTGGCGCGGTCGATCTCGGCCGGGTCGGTGACGGCGGCCGGGATGAAGCGGAAGACGAGGGTGGACAGGGACGGCTCGACCACCACGTCGAAGCGGGGGTCGGCCACGAGCAGCTTCCAGCCCTCCTGGGCCAGGTCGCAGACCTCGTCGAAGAGTTCCCCGATGCCGTCGGCGCCCATCACGCGCAGCGTCATCCACAGCTTGAGGGCATCGAAGCGGCGGGTGGTCTGGAGGGACTTGTCGACCTGGTTGGGGATGCGCTCCTGGACCATGCGGCGCGGGTTCAGGTACTCCGCGTGGTAGGTGGCGTGGCGCAGGGTGGCGGCGTCGCGGACCAGCACGGCGGACGAACTCACGGGCTGGAAGAAGGACTTGTGGTAGTCGACGGTGACGGAGTCGGCGCGCTCGATGCCCTCGAGGCGGTCCCGGTTCTTGAGGGAGGTGAGCAGTCCGCAGCCGTAGGCCGCGTCCACATGCATCCAGGCGCCGAACCGGGAGCACAGCTCCGCGATCTCGGGCAGTGGGTCGATGGAGCCGAAGTCGGTGGTGCCGGCGGTGGCGACGACGGCCATCGGGATCAGTCCGTCACGCTCGCAGCGCTCCAGCTCGTGGGCGAGGGCGAGCGTCTGCATGCGCTTGTCGTGGTCGACGGGGATCGAGACGACGGCGTCCGCGCCGAGGCCCAGGAGTTTGGCCGACTTCTTGACGCTGAAGTGGCTGACCTCGGAGGCGAAGACGCGGAGTTTGGCGGCGGTGTCGCCCGGTTCGCTCCCTGGCTTGGCCTCCTCGCGGGCCAGCAGCAGGGCCTGGAGGTTGGACTGGCTGCCGCCGCTGGTGAACACGCCGTCGGCGGCCGGGCCGAGGCCGATGCGCTCGTTGGTCCAGTCGATGAGCCGGCGCTCGATGAGGGTGCCGCCGGCCGACTGGTCCCAGGTGTCCAGGGAGGAGTTGACGGCGGACAGGACGGCCTCGCCGAGCACGGCGGGTATGACCACCGGGCAGTTGAGGTGCGCGAGGTAGCGCGGGTGGTGGAAGTAGATCGCGTCCCGGAGGTAGACCTCTTCGAGCTCGTCGAGGACGGCGCTGGTGTCATGCAGCGGGCGGTCCAGGTCGATCTGCTCGATACGGGGAGCGAGGGCGTCGACCGTGACACCCGTGAACGGTCGGTCGGTGGTGGCGAGTTTGGCCGCCACCCGCTCGATTCCTTCGGTCACGGAGCGGCGGTACCGCTCCGCGGTCGTGTCATTGAGCAGGTGCGAGCGCATGTGGGGGTCCTCCGTGCGGGAGAGTCCGAGCGGGACGGGGTGAGGGGGCCGGGGTGGGGCGAGGGGTGGCCGGGACATGAAGAGGGACGAGGCCCCGGTGTTCGACTTAGGTTAGCCTAACCTAAGTCGATCAAGCGACCCCGTCCCGCTCATGTCCTGAGTGACATACGCCTCTGTTTGAACCGCCCAGAGGCACGTCACGCCTTGGAACTACTCCCCCTGCTCCCGCAGTTGCTCCTCGGTCAGCCCACGTCGCCAGTAGCCGACGAAGGTGACCCGCCTGCGGTCGATGCCACGCTCGCGCACGAGATGGCGGCGCATCTCCTTCACGCACCCGGACTCGCCCGCGATCCAGGCGTACGGGCTCTCGGCGGCGGGAAGCCGGGCGGCCCGTATCGCGTCGACGGCCATGGGAGCCCCGTCGTCGCGCACGAGCCAGGTGATCTCCGCCTCGGCGGTGACCAGCAGGTCCTGGACGTCCTCGGCGTGCTGGACCTCCAGCCAGGCGCGGACGCGGGTGCCGGCGGGCAGGGACTCGAGGATCGCGGAGGCGGCGGGCAGCGCGGTCTCGTCCGCCCACAGGACGACCAGGTCGGTGTCGGCGGGCGGGCGGAAGCGGATCGCCCGGTTGTCCTCGACCGCCGGGCCGAGCAGGACGACGCGGTCGCCGGCCGTCGCGCGGGAGGCCCACTGGGACGCCGGCCCCGCGGGGACCCCGGCGTCCGGCTCCACGCCGTGCAGGACGAAATCGATGTCGATCTCGCTGGTACGGCCCCGGGCGTCTGGGCGCAGCGCCCGCAGCGTGTACGAGCGCATCACCGCCCGTTCGTCGTCGGGGAGTTCGCGCCAGCCCTGCCACCAGTCGTCGCCCAGCTCATAGGGGACGGCCGGCTCGGTCTGGCCGGGGTGCGGCAGGAAGAGGGAGAGGCTCTGGTCCCGGCCGTGGGAGGCGAAGGCCACCAGGTCGGCTCCGGCGAAGGTGATCCGGACCAGCGACGGGCCGAGCCGCCTCGTCCGTACGACCTGGAGGGAGAAGAAACGGAACGGGGCGGCTACGGCCGTCGTCATTGGTGCTCCTGAGTCATCGTCAGGTGATCGCGACAGGGGGGTCAGGCGACCTTCTTGGCCTTCTCGATCGCCTCGGCGAGGTTGTCGAGAAGCGGGGTGCACTTGTCGTACGACACGATCGGCTCGGGGGAGCGGGCGATGACCTGGCCGGCCTTGACCGCGGGCAGCTTCTTCCAGGTGGCCTCGGTGATGTCGGCCGGCTGGATGGTCGCGCTGCGGTCGTCCATGATGATGATGTCCGCCGGGTACTTGTCGACGTTCTCCCAGCTCAGGTTCTCGAACCAGCCGCCGCTGGCCTTCAGGGCCTTGGCGGAGGGCTCGACGATGTTCACGCCGAGCGCCTTGAAGTACTCCAGGTCGATGGAGAGGTTCGAGCCGGAGACGTAGAAGATGTCCTGGCTCGCGGAACCGGCGAGCACCTTGATCTCGGGGCGGGCCTTGGCCGCGGTGCGCAGCCGCTCCGCGGCGGTCTCGAACTTCTTCTTGGCCTCGGCGATCTTGGCGGACTTCTCGTCGGCGCCCAGCGACACGGCGAGCGCGAGCATGCGCTCCAACGACGCGGGCATCTGGCGGTCGTAGACGGAGATGCCGACGCTCGGGGCGAGCTTGAGGATCTTCGCCTTGGACTCCTCGGGGACGTACCAGAGGGTGCCCGCGGAGTCGAACATGGTGGAGATCAGCACGTCGGGCGCGAGGGCCGCGTACTTCTCGATGTTGAACTGGCCCCACTCGTTGCCGAGGACGGTCAGCTTGCTGACGTCCATGTCGCCGGCCTGGACGTCGGCCTTGCCGTCCTTGGTCGTGGTCGGGCCGAAGACGCCCTTGACCTCGATGCCGTAGTCGTAGAGGGCGGCGGCGACACCGGTGAAGGCGACGATGTTCGCCGGGATCTTGTCCAGCTTCACCGTCGTGCCGCGGTCGTCCTTGAAGGTCCAGGGACCGGACTTGGCGGAGGCGGCCTTCGTCGACTCCGAGCCACCGCTTTTGCCGTCGTCGTCGCCACAGGCGGCGAGGACGGCACCGAGACCGAGGGCGCCGCCGGCGGCGAGGATGCCGCGTCGGGTGAGGTGGGTGGCACGGGCGTTGGACATGTGTGTGGCTGCTTTCGGCTCGGGGCGGGAGCGCCCGCCGGACAAGTTCGAAGGTAGGTTAGCCTAACCTCACCACTTGTCCAGGGGGCGGGTGCCCTCCGCCCGGGCCTGTGGGCTGCCGGTATGTCGATCGGGCGGTCAGGCCTTGCCCTTGGACACCACCCACGTGCCGTGCACCCAGTTGCCGACGGTCTCGTAGCCGGAGCGGAAGGAACCGAGCCGGTTCAGCGTCAGGTTGGCCTCGGCGGTGGACCTGACGGGCGTGTAACTGCCCGCGTCGTCCGCCGGGTCGCCCGTGGTGTTCTGGGCGACGTAGGGGAAGGGATAGACGGGGCGGGTGGCGGTGGTGCTCCCGCCGCTGTTCACGGACCTGGTCGTCAGGCTGCCCGGAGCCTCGCCCTTGGTGACCCAGTCGGTCATCGCGGTCAGCGCGTCGAAGGTGGCCGGGCCCTGGCCGCCGCCGCAGTGCGCGACGCCGGGGAGCAGGAACAGCCGGGCGAAGCCTTCCGTGGCCGCGCTGCCGCCCATGACCTTCTCAACCGCCTTGTAGTACGCCATGGTTCCGACCGCCGGGATGTGCTGGTCGCCCAGGCCGTGCCAGAGGATCAGCTTGCCGCCGGCCGCCTTGAACGCCTTCAGATCCGGGTCGGTCGCGTCGTACATGCCCTCGTTGGGCTGCATGACCTTCTTGTAGTAGGCCGCGGTGAACTTGACGTCCTTGTACGTCAGCGTCGGCCGCGGGCTGTCGAAGATCTGGTACCGGAGGGTCTCGCGGACGAAGCTGATGTCGCCGGAGGCGCCGGTGGCCGTGGCCGGCGTGATGATCCCGGCCCAGTTCAGCTCGGAGCCGCGCAGCTGGTAACCCGGGTACAGCAGCTTGCCGTTCTCGTCGGTCGGCCCCGCGTAGATCCGGCGCAGGGTGGTGACCTGGTCCGCGGTCAGGCAGTAGTCCTCGCTCGTGGAGGCCTGTCCGGCCGCGCACCGGATGGTCGCCGGGTCCCAGGTGCAGCTGAGCGGGTCGGCGAGGATGCCGTCCGCGGGAGCGCCGCAGCCCTTGAGTACGGCCGCGTGGAGGTCCGCGAGGTCGGCGTTGGTGATCGTGGCCGGGCCGCCGCCGAGGTAGACGGACTGGGCGGTCCAGGCGTGCGAGAAGGTGTTCAGCGCGGTGAAGTTGTTGGCCGGGGCCCCGGCGATGATGCCGTCGAAGTCGGTCGGGTAGCGCTGGGCCTCCGTCAGGGCCTGGTGGCCGCCCTGCGAGCAGCCGTCGAAGTACGCGTGGTCGGTGGCCCGTCCGTAGTACCGCTCGATGACGGCCTTGGCCGCCTGGGCGAGTTGGTGGTCGGACTTGTAGCCGAAGTCGGCGCGCAGCGTCGGGTCGGCGGAGAACAGGCCGCCACCTTGGTAGTGACCCTCGTCGCTGGAGGCTACGGCGAAGGCGCCGCTGGTCAGGGGGACGCAGCCGGCCGAGGCGGGGGCGCTGGTCACGTTCACGTTGCCGCAGAGGCCGCCGCAGCCGACCTGGAGGTAGTCGGCCTGCCAGCCGGTCTGGGGCAGCTTCACCTCGAAGTGGATCTGCGGGGCGATCACGCCCTTCACGTCACAGGCCGCCCAGTTGCCCAGGGTGTTGCTGCCCGCGGCCAGCTCCGTGGCCGAGGTGATCTCGAAGGGCACGCCCGGGACGACGGCGGCCAGGTCCAGTGAGGTGAGGCCGGCGCAGGACATGGCGGGCGCGATGCCGGAGGGGGTGGCGCTGGTCGTGGTGGCGACGTTGGCGGCGACCCTGGAGGCGGAGGCGACCTCGGCGGAGGCGGAGGAGGCTTGCGCGCCGCCGGTCGCGCCGGTCGCTCCGGCCGCGAGTGCCAGGCTCACGCCGGTCACGAGCGTGAGGGCGGTCGCGAGGGTGGCCATGAAGGCGGCCGACTTCCACCGACACCATCTGGACAGCGTGGCCATGCTCGGTCTCCATTCGTTGGGCGATCGACGGCTTGCGCGAACGTGCGGACCGTGGGCAGACAGGCATGCCTCTTCCTTGTGTTCCTCGTGCCGACGCCTGCGCACGACCGCGTACGGGGCCAACCTCCGTCCGCAGCTAGGACTTTGCAGGGGTGGTACGGCGAAGGAACGTAGCCCGGCGGCCATCTCGACGCAAGACATGTCGACGAAATTGTCGACGATTATGTCCGGGATCTCGGCTGGGATGCCGTTCCGTGAGACGGCGGCCTGAATGCCGTGATGCGGAGCCCAGCTTTGCGTGACTTTTGTTGATTTCAGTCACGCAGGGAATTGAACAAGCCAACTGTGAAGCGGATATAGGGTGAAGGTGGGTCATATTAGGCGAATGAAAATGTGCCCAAAGTCACTAAAGATTGACCAAGTCAAGTAATGGCAATTTAACTCTGCGTATCCTGTAAGAATCTTGTGAGTGGAGTGGACACCGTGAATACGGGGTGGGGAATCAGAGCGCCCATATGGAGGGTGCGAAGATCTCGTGGTGTGCTTCTGGGGGGTGTGGCCGCATCGTTGGTGCTGTCGGCGTTGCCCGTGCTGCCAGGCGAGAGCGCTGCTGCGGTGGCTGCCGCAGCTGTGTTACCGGGTGTAGTGGACGAGCCGACCGCGCTGGCCCAAGCGAAAGCTTCTGGCGAGCCGGTGGAGGTGACGGCGGACCGTACCGAGTACTCGACGACGCGCGCCAATCCGGACGGTTCGTTCAAGCTGACGCAGGCGACGACGCCTCAGCGTGTGAAGAACACACCGAGGGCAAGCTGGTGGGGCTCACCGAGGGCACGAAGGAGACCAGCTACCTCTACGACGCCAACGGCGAACTGCTGATCCGGCGGGCCAAGGGAGACGGGGACACGGTCCTCTACCTCGGCGGCGGCACCGAGGCGCGACTGACGGTCAAGGGGACGACGAAGACGCTGTCGGGCACCCGGTACTACGCGGCCAACGGCCAGACCATCGCCTGCCGTACCGCGGTCTCGGGCACCACGGGCACGAAGCTCAGCTTCCTGGCCGGGGACCATCACGGCACGTCGAGCATCGCCCTGGACGCGAGCACGTACGCGATAACGAAGCGCTACAGCTCGCCGTTCGGCGGAACACGCGGTACGAAGGCGACCACCTGGCCCGACGACAAGGCCTTTCTCGGCAAGCCGGCCGACGTATCGACGGCCCTGACGCATGTCGGCGCCCGCGAGTACGACCCGTCGATCGGCCAGTTCATCAGCGTCGACCCGGTCCTCTCGGTCGATCAACACCAGTCACTCAACGGTTTCAGCTACGCCGGCAACAGTCCCGTCACCCAGTCCGACCCCACGGGTCTGCAATACCCCGCTGACCAGGGCAGCAGCGGCGGCGTGAACGGCACCGGCTGCTACTTCGTCCTTCAGGACCCGTGCGGCGGCGTCACCACCAAGCCTGGCGGTGGCGGTGGCGGTGGCGGCGGTGCGGGCGGTAGCGGTTGCTACTACGTACTGACCGACGCATGTGGGACCTCTGGAGGTGGCGGTGGTGGCGGAACGTCCCACACGGGCGGTTCCGGTCACACCAGCAGTGGTGGTGGCGACGGTCCGAAAACTGGCCCTGGGGATTCCGGGGGGTGCGGATCGTGGGGATTCCTTGCGAGCTTCTGCTCTGGTGTCGGAGAGTCGTTCTATGGTCTTGTAAGTAACATCCCTCACACAGCAGAATACGCGGGCTGGATCTTCGACTCGGACTGCCGCGGCAATGGCGGCCCGGGATCGCCAGGCTGCGACTACGGGGCCCAGTTTGACAACTGGGTAGCCGGCTATGGCTATGACACCTCTAGCGATTCCTATCAGGTTCCGAGTGCCCTGGCGGCAATATTTGGTCACAGGCCCACTTATGGAGCGCGAAACAAACCCTTCGCGGGAACCATTATTGGCCCGACGGGGAAGAGCACTCACTGGGCAGGGGTGGAGGTGCGAAACGTAGAGGGTGATTTGGTCAATTCCTACACCCTTCGAAGTGGAACTCAGACACCCGAAGAGAAAGCGCTCGGGTTCCCCAACAACTCGCAGGCCAGCCACACGGAAAGTCGAGCGGCTCGTATGTCGGGGGCCACTCCAAGCGTTCGCATCTCAGGGGATCGCTATGCGAACCTGGCACCTGTCAGCCCTGGCGACACCGTGACGATCGCGGGCACCAATCCGCCGTGCACTCAGTGCCAGGGTTCTATGAGACGAGCGGCTGCCCAGACCGGGGCCACGTTCGTGTACGTTTGGGACGGAAAAACTTGGAGTAGTGCGGGGTGACAAACATGGTGAGTGGTTCCGAGTGGCTCGTCAGAGTTGTGGTCGTCGAGGAAAACGCGCTTGATTCCTGCTTCATCGTAGGGCTCGCGGAAGACGAATACGGCGAAGGCCGGTATCTCACTTTTCAGTGCGGCCTAGAAGGCCCCGGAGAGCAGGAGCGAACCCTAGGATTGGATAGTTATTGCATCATCAATGAGACGGGGGGTGTTTACTTCGGGGGCGTTGAGAACGTGTCCTTGTCGGCGAACAGAATCTTCTTCCGTTTCACGCCGGAAGCAGTTGAGAAACTCGACCTTCCGACCGGAGAAATCAATCTCTATATCGCGCCCGAGTCTGATGTGGAGAGCCTACGCGGTGGACTACGCAGAGTTCTGACCTACGGAAACCCAGAGAAGGTTCCGTCAGTACTGCAGCTCTGAGTGATACGCCAGGTCGGCGGCTCAGGTTGTCAACTGGGTCGCCGATCGTTGTAGGTCAAGGCAAGCCAGCGAGTATAGGGATGTGCGAGGTGTGCGTGCGGCTGGTGCATACACACCAGCCAGCCGGGTCTCGAGTCGGTCGCCTCCTATGTGACTGAGATGTTGCGCGCCTCGTCGGTGAGCAGCCCGTCGACGCGACGACGTACGTGCGGGGTCGCGGTCACTCGCCGTTCTCGTAGTGGTCGCACAGGGCGTTCAGGGACCGGGCGAGCCGCTGGGCGTGCGCGATTCCTGCGGGCAACCTGTGGTCGGGCTCCAGGCTAAGTCGCATACGGGCCTCGCCGACGCAGGCGAGCGCGCACGCGTGGGGCACGTCGACGCGACGACGATGCGCGCTGGCGCAAGCCGTCTGTCGCACTGGACGCCGAGCCGCCAACCTTCGACGACCTGGAGACGCTGACGCTCCGGCTTCGTGGACACATCATGGTCAACTCCCGTGAGATCAGCATCCGCTGGACCCGATGGTCAAGGGGACGACAAGCAGATGAGCGGAATCAAGTTGTGGCCATGATGGAGAAGATCGAAAAGCCGGTGGCGGAGGCCATGGTCCACTGGCGCACGGCCGACGACGGAGGTCGGCAGTCAGGGCCGCCGACCACGCCCGTCTACATGGCCACTGCGGTGTTCGCCCAGGGTGGCGACCGCGAACTACAGCCCGGTTGGCCAGCCTCGGCTGACCAGTTGAGCATTCTGCTGCAGAAGACCGACGAGCTGGATGCGCGGCGCTGGCGCTGTCTGGTCGGCTTCCTCGCCCCCGAGTTGGCACACCCGAACCTGCGACCTGGTGCCGAGCTGCTCGTGCTCGAAGGCCCGCGCGTGGTCGCGTCCGCACAGGTCGGTGCTGTGATCGAGCAGGACGAGTAGCCCGGTGCACGGTTCAGGCCGCAGTAGCGGCCGCAGCGGGTGTGAGGGCAGGAAGGAGCCATGCGTTGGGGAGAAATACTGCCGTCAGTACAGCGTAGACGCCGGCGAGCAGCAGTCGTACGCCTGGTGTGCTACCGCAGCCCTGGAATTCCCGACATTCGGTGTCAAGCCGGGGCATGTTTCTCGCAGTTGCCGGTCAGGTGCGGATTGCGCCTGCCGAGGGTCGGTCGCCGTCTTGAGGGCCCGTATCAGGGGCTTGAGAGCGGTGGGTGCGGTCGTGAGGATGGTTTCCGGTTCGTCGCTTTCGCGGAGGTGGACCGTCCCCGTGGGAGTGGCGGCGACGTATGGCGTCCGGGACGGTAACGGTGCGGCTGTCTCGTTTGGCCCCTTCATCCTGTCGCCCGCGGGTTGGTTCGACGTCCTGGAACAACAGCGGCGGTTCCATGACGAACCCCACTGCCGCAGTACGGGCAACGGTCGCTCTGCGGCAGTGGGGTGTCGGGCGGGGGCGGTCAGGTGCCGATGCCCACCTGGAAGGCCGTCAGGTTCGCGGCGGAGGAGACGGGTACCGCGCCGCCTGTCCAGTCCACCTTCAGGGAGACCTTTTCGTCCGGCGGCGTGATCAGGATCCCCGTGGGCGTGGCCTTCCTGGCCCCACTGACCTCGGGGTTGCCGAAGCTCAGTCCGGCCCAGGCGCTCTTGCCCGGCGCCAGCGTGATCTTGGTGGGGCTGCCGGAGCCGCGCTTGGGGTCCGGTCCCAGCTGCTTGCCGGAGCCGTCCACGAAGGCGACGCCCGGGTAGCCGTCGATGGTGCAGGTCCGCCCGGAGAAGTTGGTCACGACAAGCGGGAAGTTCTCCTGCCCGGCGCCCGGGTTGTTCTCGCCGACGTTCCCGCGCAGTTCGGAGGCGTTGCAGCGAGCGCTCGTGGCGCCGCCCCCGGAGACCGACGTGCCGCCGGAGCCCTTCGACGCACCGGTGCCGGTGGAGGTGGCGCCCGTGTTCGTCGTGGTGTCGGCGGTGCTCGAGTCATCACCGGAGGCCTGCTGGCCCGACTCGGATGCCGTCTTCGGAGCGCTGGCGGTGCCTTGGCCGTCGTTGCAGGCTGTGAGCAGGCTCAGGGCGGCTATTGCACCGAGCGCGGACACCACACGTCGTGCCGTCAGGAAGGTTGCAACGTCTGTTTGCTCCTTGAAACTTACAGCCCGAGACGTGCGTGTGAACGGCGCCATGTACCCCGTCATCCCTGTGTGATGCACGCCGGTGCGGAAAAGTTCGCGTGTATTTCCGGGTGTTGTGGGGGCGCTCTCTTCGTGGCGTGTCAGCCGGTGACCGCACAGGGTGCAGGACACGGTCGGTCGCGTCGCTGCCGCCGTCTTGGTGCAGCTGTACGTACTGGGGCACGGCCTGATCAAGGCAGGAAGCACGTCGGCTCTGGCCCCGCATGTCTAGGGCCCGTCCGCCTAGCGAGGGTCGGTCGACGTCTTGAGGGTCCGTATCAGGGACTTCAGGGCGGCGGGCGTGGTCGTGAGGATGGTTTCCGGGTCGTTGCTTTCGCGGAGGCGGACCGTTCCGGTGGGAGTGGCGGCGACGTAGACGCAGTTCGAGCCGTCGCCGCTGTACGTGGACTTCTGCCAGTGGATGGTGTGCACGGTTGGCCCTCTTACGTGTCTGGGATGAGGCGGTGAATGAAGTCGCGTGACTCGGCAGGGCTGAGGGCGCAGGACTCCATGCGTTCCAGCACGGAACGGTACTTACCCAGCTGTGCCTCCGCGTCGAGGAATTCGCAGGCACCGTGGTGTGAGTCCAGCTGAACAGTGTCGAGCTGCGGGACGGGTCCCTCTACGTAGTCGAACGACTGGCCTGTGGTCGGGAAGTCGTCCGTGCCGAAGGGGATCACCCTGAGGGTGACATGCGGCAGTTCGCTCATGTCGATCAGGTGCTTGAGCTGGCCGCGGGCGATGGCGGGGCCACCGAAGCCCATGCGGAGCGCCGTCTCGTGGATGATCGCCGAGTATGACGGCGGGTTCTTTTGGTGCAGTACGCCCTGTCGCTTGATGCGGAACGTGAGGCGGTGCTCGATCTCGTACTGCCGCATGGGTGGGGCCACTTGCTGGAAGAGGGCGCGTGCGTGGTCAGTGGTCTGCAGCAGGGCCGGGATGTGGACGATGAGTGCCGCGCGCAGCCCGATGGCGTGATGTTCGAGTTCGGCGAGGTCGATCAACGCGGCGGGCAGGTACTCGCGGTACGTCTCCCACCAGCCGCGAATCCGTCGCCCGGTCATTGCGGCCAGGGCGTCTACCAATGGTGCGTCCCCGCAGTCGTACAAGCCTGCCAGGGCGCGGACTCGGTCGGCGCCGAGCGGGCTGCGGCCGGTCTCGATCATACTGACGCGCCCCTGCTTGACGCCGAGCAGCGCGGCGGCGCCGGTGACGGTCAGCCCTGCCCGTTCGCGGAGTTTGCGCAGTTCGGCGCCCATCCGCCGCTGGCGCAGAGTGGGGGTGCTGGTAGGCGGCAAGAAGTCTCCTTCCGGGCCGCGGTGCGGCGCTCGTGTACCTCACACGAGGTATTTGCTGATGAATACCGTTCTGATGGGAGATGTATCTCCCAGGCTCCACTGGCGTAGAGCCGTATCGCCAACGGCCTGCGCCCCTAAGCCGGAAGCGCACCAACCCAGGCATTGCCGCCGCACGGCGCCGACGTTGAGCGCGCCCAAGCCCCTTCCCTCCCGGAGGTGTTCATGGTCACCGTATCCCCGCCCGACACCTGGGCGTACGCCCTTCGGCTGCCCCCTGACCCCCGCGCCGCGCGCGTCGCACGTATGACCGTGCGGGCCGCACTCGACGGGCATGGCCTGCACGAAGTCCTCGACGTGGTCGAGTTGTTGACGTCCGAGTTGGTCACCAATGCGTACCGGCACACGAAAGGGCCCGCCTCCCTGCGGTTGACCGCGTTGGGAGGCGGGCGGTTACGGGTGGGAGTGTGGGACAGCAGCCCGTACATCCCCGCGCCGTTCGATCAGTCGCCCGGCAGTCGGGTCGCTCCCGTCCCGGCGGACGTCGATGGTGGGCGAGGGCTGCTCCTCGTGCAGGAATGCGCGGACTCGTGGGGCGGCTGGTCGCTCGGCGACGACCTCCTGGGGCGGGGTGCCGGGAAGCTGCTGTGGTTCGAGGTGGGTGGTGGCGGGGCGGTGGCGCGGCAATCTATTGCCGTATGAACGGCCTCGCCGGTGTCGCCGCATGAACGCCTCGCCGGCCCGCCCGCATACCGGGAGCCGTCGTGGGATTGGCAGATCCGGGCCGCCCGCGACCTCCGTACGGCGTGGTCACGACCGCCGGACCTGGCCCAAATCCGCCAGTCGCTCTTCGCGGCGACAGCTGCCTCGACTTACGCGCCGCTCAAGTGCGAAGACCTCGCATGGCTTCCCGGTGCGGGCGGTCGCGTCACCGGGCCGGACAGCCCCCTGAACGGCGCGGATGTGCCTGAGTCAGGGGGTGTTCACGGGGGCTCGGCGCAGGCGGGGGCTCAGCCCGTCAGCCCCAGCTCCCTCGCGATCAGCATCCGCTGTACCTCGCTCGTGCCCTCGCCGATCTCCAGGATCTTGGAGTCGCGCCACATGCGGGCCACCGGGTACTCGTTCATGAAGCCGTAGCCGCCGTGGACCTGGGTGGCGTCGCGGGCGTTGTCGACGGCGATGGTGGAGGAGTAGAGCTTGGCGACCGCCGCCTCCTTCTTGAAGGGCTCGCCCGCGACCAGGCGGGACGCGGCGTCGCGCCAACCGACGCGGGCCATGTGGGCCTTCATCTCCATGTCGGCGATCTTGAACTGGATGGCCTGGTTCGCGCCGATCGGGCGTCCGAACGCGTGCCGCTCCTTGGCGTACTTCACCGACTCGTCGACGCAGCCCTGCGCGAGGCCCGTCGCCAGGGCCGCGATGGCGATACGGCCCTCGTCCAGGATGCGCAGGAACTGGGCGTAGCCGCGGCCCTCCTCGCCGAGCAGGTTCGCGGCCGGGACGCGGACGTCGGCGAAGGACAGCTCACGGGTGTCGGAGGCGTTCCAGCCGACCTTCGAGTACGGGGCGGCGACCGTGAAGCCGGGGGTGCCGGACGGGACGATGATCGCGGAGATCAGCGGCTTGCCGTCGGGCTTGCGCCCGGTGACCGCGGTGACCGTGACCAGGCCCGTGATGTCCGTGCCGGAGTTGGTGATGAAGCACTTGCTGCCGTTGATGACCCATTCGTTCGTGTCCGGGTCGAGACGGGCGGTCGTGCGGGTAGCGCCGGCGTCCGAGCCGCCGTCCGGCTCCGTCAGGCCGAAGGCGCCGAGGATCTCGCCGGAGCAGAGACGGGGGAGCCACTCCCGCTTCTGGGCCTCCGTGCCGAAGAGGTGGATCGGCATCGCGCCGAGCGAGACGCCCGCCTCCAGGGTGATGGCGACGGAGGAGTCCACCCGGGCGAGCTCCTCCAGGGCGATCCCGAGGGCGAGATAGTCGCCGCCCATGCCGCCGTACTCCTCGGGGAAGGGCAGTCCGAACAGGCCCATGCGGCCCATCTCCCGCACGATCTCGTACGGGAACTCGTGCCGCTCGTAGAAGTCGCCGATCTTCGGTGCCACGACGTCGTGGGCGAACTCCTCGACCGTACGGCGGAGTTCTTCGAGTTCGGGGGAGAGGCGGTGGTCCAGGGACATGGGGATCATTCCTTGTGGGAGAGGGCTTTGACCGTGCGGGACGGGCTGGGTCGGCCCAGTCGCTCGGCCATCCACACGCTGGTGGCGGTGAGGCAGGCGAGGTCGACACCGGTGTCGATGCCGAGGCCCTGGAGCATCCATACGAGGTCTTCGGTGGCGAGGTTGCCGGTGGCGGACTTGGCGTAGGGGCAGCCGCCGAGGCCGCCCGCGGAGGCGTCGACGGTGGTGACGCCGTGCTGGAGGGCTGCCAGGGTGTTGGCGAGCGCCTGGCCGTAGGTGTCGTGGAAGTGCACGCCGAGCACGCTGGTCGGCACGCCCTCCTCGTTCAGCTCGGCGAGGAGGTTCTGCACATGACCCGGTGTCGCCACGCCGATCGTGTCGCCGAGGCTCAGTTCGTCGCACCCCATGTCCCTCAGGGCCTTGCAGACGCGTACGACCTGGTGGATGGGTACGGGCCCCTCCCAGGGGTCGCCGAAGCACATCGAGATATAGCTGCGGACGTGCACCTTGTCCGCCTTGGCCCGGGACACCACCGGCTCGAACATGGCCAGGGACTCGTCGACGGTCCGGTTGAGGTTCGCCTTCGCGAAGGACTCCGTCGCGCTGGCGAAGAGTGCGACATGGCGGGCGCCGAGGGCCAGCGCCCGGTCCAGACCCCGTTCGTTGGGCACGAGGACCGGGAGGTGCACCCCCGAGGACCTGCCCAGGTCGCTCACGAGCGGGAACAGCTGCTCCGCGTCCGCCAGTTGGGGCACCCACTTGGGGTGGACGAAGCTGGTGGCCTCGATGGTGGTCAGGCCCGAGTCCGCGAGGCGCCGGATGAACTCGGCCTTCACCTCCGTCGGCACGGTCGCCTTCTCGTTCTGCAGCCCGTCGCGCGCCCCGACCTCGTAGATCCGCACCCGGGCGGGCAGGTCCGGGGCCGCCACGGCCATGGGGAGGCCCAGTTCGGGGGTACTCATGTCGTCTCCTCGTACGGTGTCGTCTCCTCGTACGGCGTGATCACGGCCAGCACCTGGTCCATGGCGACCGTGGTGCCCGGCGTGACGTCCAGCTCGCTGACGGTCCCGGCGTGCGGGGCGGAGATGACGTGCTCCATCTTCATCGCCTCGACCACCAACAGGCTCTGTCCCGCGGTCACTTCGTCGCCCACGGCCACCTTCACGACGGTCACCGTGCCGGGCATGGGCGCGGTGAGCGAGTCCACCCCCGCGTGCGCGGCGCCGGTGAGGGAGGCGGCCACGGGGTCGTGGTCGCGCACGTGCCAGGCGTCACCCTCGCGGCCGAGCCAGTCGCCGGCGCGGTGAAAGGTGTGCCGTACGCCGTCGAGGGTGACGGAGACCAGGCCGGGGGTGACGGTGCTCGTGCCTCGCGGACGGTGAGCGACGGGTTCGAGTCCCGGCGCGCGCAGGTGGAACACCACGGGGGCGGGCTCGCCGCCCAGGCGCCAACCGCTGGGCACCGAGAAGGGGTCGGTCCAGCCGCCCTCCGCCGGGGCCAGCGACGACAGCCGTACCGCGGCAGCGGCGTCGTACACCTCCTCCGGTACGTCGCCGGAACCGGAGAGCAGTTCCTCCGCCTCCCGCTCCACCAACCCGGTGTCCAGGTCCCCCGCCACCACGGCCGGATGGGCCAGCAGCCGGCGCAGGAACCCGGCGTTGGTCTGCACGCCGAGCGTGACCGTCTCCGCGAGGGCGGCGCGCAGCTTCCGCAGCGCGGTCGCGCGGTCGGGCCCGTACGCGATGACCTTGGACAGCATCGGGTCGTAGAGCGAACCGATCTCCGTGCCCTCGCTCAGCCCCGAGTCGGTGCGCACTCCGTCGCCCTGGGGTTCGTGCAGGGCGAGCACCGTGCCGCCGGACGGCAGGAAGCCGCGTGCGGGGTCCTCGGCGCAGATGCGTGCCTCCACCGCGTGCCCGGTGAGGGTGATGTCCTCCTGCCCGTACGGCAGTCGCTCGCCGGCGGCGATCCGCAGCTGCCACTCCACCAGGTCGAGCCCCGTGACCAGTTCGGTGACCGGGTGCTCCACCTGGAGGCGGGTGTTCATCTCCATGAAGTAGTACGACGACGGGTCGGAGCCGGGGACGATGAACTCGACCGTGCCCGCGCCCTCGTACCCGCAGGAGCGGGCCGCCTGCACGGCCGCCTCGCCCATCGCGGCGCGGGTGCCGGCGTCGAGGAGCACGCTCGGCGCCTCTTCGATGATCTTCTGGTGGCGGCGCTGGAGGGAGCACTCGCGCTCGCCCAGGTGGACCACGTTCCCGTGGCCGTCGGCCAGGACCTGGATCTCGATGTGCCGGGGGCGGTCGACCCAGCGCTCGACGAGGAGGGTGTCGTCGCCGAAGGAGGCGCGAGCCTCGCGGCGGGCGGCGGCGATCTCCTCGCCCAGCGCCGACGCGTCCCGCACCAGCCGCATGCCCTTGCCGCCGCCGCCCGCCGACGGCTTGAGCAGCACGGGCATGCCGATCTCCCGTGCGGCCTCGGCCAGCTGAGCGTCCGTGAGGCCGCTGCCGGAGGAGCCGGGAACGACCGGGACCCCGGCCGCCTTCACCGTCTCCTTGGCGCGGATCTTGTCGCCCATCAGCGCGATCGCGTCCGCGGGCGGGCCGATGAAGACGAGCCCGGCCTCGGCGCACGCGCGCGCGAACGAGGCGTTCTCGGCGAGGAAGCCGTACCCGGGGTGCACCGCCTGGGCCCCGGTGCGAGCGGCGGCTTCGAGGAGCCGCTCCACCGACAGATAGCTCTCGGAGGCCGGCGCCGGACCGATCCGTACCGCCGTGTCCGCCTCGCGGACATGCCGGGCGTCGGCGTCCGCGTCGGAGAAGACGGCGACCGAGCGGACGCCGAGCGCGCGCAGGGTGCGGATGACGCGTACGGCGATCTCGCCCCGGTTGGCCACAAGGACTGTGTCGAACATCTCGGGCACCCTCATCACATCCGGAAGACGCCGAACTGGGGGTCACCCAGTGGCGCGTTGGCGCAGGCGGTCAGTGCGAGCCCCAGCACCTGCCGGGTCTCCAGCGGGTCGATCACGCCGTCGTCCCAGAGGCGGGCCGTCGCGTAGTAGGCGCTGCCCTGCCGCTCGTACTGGGCGCGGATCGGGGCCTTGAAGGCGTCCTCGTCCTCGGCGGGCCAGGAGTCCCCGCGCGCCTCCAGCTGGTCGCGCTTGACGGTCGCGAGGACGGATGCGGCCTGTTCGCCGCCCATCACGGAGATCTTGGCGCCGGGCCACATCCACAGGAAGCGCGGTGAGTACGCCCGGCCGCACATCGAGTAGTTGCCCGCGCCGTACGAACCGCCGATCACCACGGTCAGCTTGGGCACACGCGTGCAGGCGACGGCCGTGACCATCTTGGCGCCGTGCTTGGCGATGCCACCGGCCTCGTACTGACGCCCCACCATGAAGCCCGAGATGTTCTGCAGGAACACCAGGGGGATGCCGCGCTGGTCGCACAGCTCGATGAAGTGGGCGCCCTTCTGGGCGGACTCGGAGAACAGGATGCCGTTGTTGGCGACGATCCCCACCGGGTGTCCGTGGATGCGCGCGAAGCCCGTGACCAGGGTCTGCCCGAACTCCGCCTTGAACTCGGCGAAGCGCGAACCGTCCACCACGCGCGCGATGACCTCGCGTACGTCGTAGGGGGTGCGGGAGTCGACGGGCACCGCTCCGTAGAGCCCGTACGGATCCACCTTGGGCTCGACGGACTGCTCGACCGCCCAGGGGAGGGGCCCGCGCGCGGGGAGCGTCGCCGCGATGTTCCGTACGATCCGCAGCGCGTGCGCGTCGTCCTCCGCGAGGTGGTCGGTGACGCCCGACACACGCGCGTGAACCTCGCCGCCGCCCAGCTCCTCGGCGGTGACGACCTCCCCGGTGGCGGCCTTCACCAACGGGGGCCCGCCGAGGAAGATCGTGCCCTGATTGCGCACGATCACGGCCTCGTCGCTCATCGCCGGGACATACGCGCCGCCGGCCGTGCACGACCCGAGGACGGCGGCGATCTGCGGGATCCCCGCCCCCGACATCCGCGCCTGGTTGTAGAAGATCCGCCCGAAGTGCTCGCGGTCCGGGAAGACCTCGTCCTGCATGGGCAGGAAGGCGCCTCCGGAGTCGACGAGATAGACACAGGGGAGGCGGTTCTCGAGCGCCACCTCCTGTGCCCGCAGGTGCTTCTTCACGGTCATCGGGTAGTACGTGCCGCCCTTGACGGTGGCGTCATTGGCGACGATCACGCACTCGCGGCCGCTGACCCTGCCGATCCCGGCGATCACCCCCGCGGCCGGGGCCTGCCCGTCGTACATCCCGTGGGCGGCCAGCGGGGCCAGCTCCAGGAAGGGCGAGCCCGGGTCGAGGAGCGTGTCCACGCGCTCACGCGGGAGCAGCTTCCCGCGCGCGGTGTGGCGCTCCCGGGCCCGCTCACCGCCCCCGAGGCGTGCCTCGGCGAGCTTGGCGCGCAGCTCCTCGCCGAGGGCGCGATGGGCCGCCTCGTTGGCCCGCCAGGCCTCCGACGCGGGATCTGCCGCGCTCGTCAGCTCCGGTGCTTCGTGCATATCCCGCGGTCCCCTCACCAGTGGTCCACCAGTTAATGAGCGTTAACGCATGTCGTCCAGGTTAACGACCGCTAACCTCCCTGTCTAGAATTGCTTCCATGGCCACGAGAACCGACGCCCCCACCCGACGCGAGCAGATCCTCCGGGAGGCTGCCCGGCTCTTCGCCGAGCGCGGCTTCCACGGCGTCGGGGTGGACGAGATAGGAGCGGCGGTCGGCATCAGCGGCCCCGGTCTGTACCGGCACTTCGCGGGCAAGGACGCGATGCTCGCCGAGCTGCTGGTGGGGATCAGTGGGCAGCTGCTCACCGGCGGCAAGCGCCGGGTGGCGGAGGCCGACGGGGGTGCGGAGGCGGTCCTCGACTCGCTCGTCGAGGGGCACATCGACTTCGCGCTCGACGACCGTCCCCTGATCACCCTGCACGACCGCGAGCTGGACCGCCTGCGGGACAGCGACCGCAAGCTCGTACGACAGTTGCAGCGGCAGTACGTCGAGCTGTGGGTGGAGGTCGTGCGTGAGGTGTATCCGGCCCTCACCGAACCCACCGCCCGCTCGGCGGTGCACTCGGTCTTCGGCCTCCTGAACTCGACACCCCACCTCGGCCGGCCGGGGGCGCTGCCGGGGCGCGGCGTGACGGCGGCCCTGCTGCACCGGATGGCGCGGGGCGCGTTCGCCGCGGCGGCCGGGGACGCCGTTCTTTGATACGGGTTTTGACAGGGGTTTTGTGCATACGGTTTATGTGCGAGCGGCGGCTCTGTCCCCTGCGCCATGATGGCGGCCATGAACGGACACATGGCCATGAGAGAACGGGCTTCCGACTGGGTGACCCTCTTCCGCTTCGAGAACGTCCCCGGCTGCCCGCGGCCGGGGCGGCTGATGGCGGTTTGACTGCGTGACCGGGGCATCGACTGGGACCCCTTCGCCGGACGGGATGTACGGATCGACCTCATGTGCGGGGTCCGGTCGGACGGCCACTGGCATGGCACGTTCGTCGTCCGCGTGCGCGCCGACACCCTGCGCCGGCTGGGCCTCCATCCCGATCAGCCGACCTCGGCGCCGGCCGACCCGATGCCGCCCAAGTGGTGGGGTCCATGGGTACGTTGATCCCTCATGAGTGACGACGAGGACTACCTGGAGAAGAGTCCGGCAGCCGCACGGATGGGCAAGGCCGCCGAGTACCTGGTCGCGGCCTCGGCGATCCTGGCCACGGGCGGTGAGCTGAACGTCTCCACCTCGCTGGTGGACGACGAGGGGGTGGACCTCGTCTTCCACCGGCGTGGGAGCTCGGCGACCCTGGCGGTGCAGGTGAAGGCCCGGATGTCCACCGGGTCGCAGGTTCGCCAGGGCAAACTGATGGCCTTCGTGCGTGCTCAGACCTTCCAGCCGCGGACCGGCCTGGACATGCTGTTCGTCGCCGTGGACGTCGAGCGGGGAACGATCATGACCGCCTGGCTGATACCGAGCGGCACGTTCGGCGAGATGGTCGCCGAGCCCAACAGCAGGGGGCGCTTCCGGTTCTCGGCGTCGATGAAGCCGGACTCCAACGACCGCTGGACTCCGTTCCGGCTGACCGCCGCGGAACTCCCGCAGCGCGTTCTCGCCCGGCTGGCGGAGCTGGAGCGGGCGTGACGAGCGTCATGGGGGCGGGCGGCCGATGACTCTGGACGGTCGTCGTGACCGACGGGTAACCTGAGTGCTGAGCAAGCGCTTAGCCAAGGGGCCGCGGCCATTCATTGCGCAACCCCGACGGCGAGCAACCACATCCGCGAGAGCGGCGCCGGTTCAGGCGCAGAGAGGGGCCGGCGGTGCGCCGTACGGTGTTCAACGAGGACCACGAGGCGTTCCGGGAGACCCTGCGGGCCTTCATAGAGGCCGAGGTCGTTCCCGTCTACGACGAGTGGTTCGCCGCGGGCCAGGCGCCGCGCGACTTCTACTACAAGCTCGCCGAGCTCGGCGTCTTCGGCATCCGTGTGGACGAGGAGCACGGCGGCGCGGGCATCGACTCGTACAAGTTCGAGGCCGTCCTGTACGAGGAGACCGCCCGCGCGGGTGTCTCCTTCGGCGGCTCCGGTGTGCACGTGCTGCTCGGCCTGCCCTACATCAAGCTGCTCGCCACCGACGAGCAGAAGAAGCGCTTCCTGCCGAAGTTCGTCTCCGGCGAGGAGATGTGGGCCATCGCGATGACCGAGCCGGGCACCGGCTCCGACCTCGCGGGCATGAAGACCACCGCCAAGCTCTCCGAGGACGGCACGCACTACGTCCTCAACGGCGCCAAGACCTTCATCACGGGTGGCGTGCACGCCGACCGCATGATCGTCTGCGCTCGCACCTCCGCGCCCACCAAGGAGGACCGCCGCCACGGCATCTCCCTCTTCGTGGTGGACACCAAGGCCGAGGGCTACTCGGTGGGCCGCAAGCTCGACAAGCTCGGTCTGAAGACCTCGGACACCGCCGAGCTGGCGTTCGTCGACGTGAAGGTCCCGGTCGAGGACCTCCTCGGCGAAGAGAACAAGGGCTTCTACTACCTCGGCCACAACCTCGCCTCCGAGCGTTGGGGCATCGCCTTCGGCGCGTACGCGCAGGCCAAGGCCGCCGTCCGGTTCGCCAAGCAGTACGTGCAGGAGCGGGTCGTCTTCGGCCAGCCCGTCGCCGCCTTCCAGAACACCAAGTTCGAACTGGCCGCCTGCCAGGCCGAGGTGGACGCGGCCGAGGCCGTCGTCGACCGGGCCACCGAAGCCCTGGACGCCGGTGAGCTGACCCCCGCCGAGGCGGCCAGCGCCAAGCTGTTCGCCACCGAGGTCGCGCACCGCGTCATCGACCGCTGCCTCCAGCTGCACGGCGGCTACGGCTTCATGAACGAGTACCCGATCGCCCGCCTGTACGCGGACAACCGCGTCAACCGTATCTACGGCGGCACCAGCGAGATCATGAAGTCGATCATCGCGAAGGACATGGGCCTCTAAGGCCCGCGAAGATCACCGGAAACAAGCGCACGATACAACTGACGCATGAGTCAGGCACTTGAGTCCCTGCTCGATCTGCTCGACCTGGAGCGGATCGAGCAGGACATCTTCCGCGGCCAGTCCCGCTCCGCCGTCGTCCCGCGTGTCTTCGGCGGGCAGGTGGCGGCGCAGGCTCTGGTGGCCGCCGGGCGCACGGTCCCCGAGGACCGGCACGCGCACTCCCTGCACGCGTACTTCCTGCGTCCGGGGGACCCCGGCGCGCCCATCGTGTACACGGTGGACCGCATCCGCGACGGGCGCTCCTTCACCACCCGCCGCGTCGTCGCCATCCAGCACGGGCAGCCGATCTTCCACCTCTCCGCGTCCTTCCAGACGTACGAGGAGGGCATGGAGCACCAGGCCGCGATGCCGCCCGCGCCCGACCCGGAGACGCTGCCCACGGCGGCCGAACTGCTGCCGCTGTACGCCGATGTCATCAAGGACCCGTTCGTCGTCGAACGGCTCCTCGAAGCGCGCGAGTCCGTCGACCTGCGCTACGTCGACGCGCCTCCGTACGGCACGGTCGGCGAGATACGCGAACCGCACTCCCAGGTGTGGTTCCGCACCAACGGCAAACTGGCCGACGATCCCCTCCTCCATGTCGTCCTCGCCACCTACGTCTCCGACATGACGCTCCTCGACTCGATCCTGCTCGCGCACGGGCGCGGCGGCTGGGTGACAGGGGACGTCGTCGGGGCCTCGCTGGACCACGCGATGTGGTTCCACCGCCCCTTCCGCGCCGACGAATGGCTGCTGTACGACCAGGAGTCGCCGTCCGCCTCCGGAGGCCGCGGCCTCGGCCAGGCCCGCATCTACACCCAGGACGGACGGCTCGCCATCTCGGTGATCCAGGAGGGCGTGGTCCGCATCCCCCGGTAGGACCTGGCCTGCCCGGTGGGACTGACGGGAGGCCGACCCGGTAAGACTGGGGCATGGCCATGACTGAAGCGGGAGCCGGACAGCAGGACGACGACGGCGGCGGCGAGAGCACCTTCACGGTGATCGTCGCCGCCCTCGCCAATCTCGGGATCGCGGTGGCCAAGGCGATCGCGGGCGTCATCAGCGGATCGAGCGCGATGCTGTCCGAGGCCGCGCACTCGGTGGCCGACACGGTCACCGAACTGCTGCTGCTCACCGCGCTGAAGCGCAGCGAGAAACCGGCCGACGAGGACCACCCGCTCGGCTACGGACCCGAGCGCTACATCTGGGCGATGCTCGCCGCCGTCGCCACCTTCGTCGGCGGCGCGGTGTTCTCCCTCTACGACGGCATCCACACCCTCGTCGCGGGCGAGGAACCGGGCGACCCCCTCGTCGCGTACATCGTGCTCGCGGTCGCCTTCCTGCTGGAGAGCTACTCCTTGCGCACCGGCGTACGCCAGGCGCGCGGGGAGGCGGAGCGTGTGGGGGCGCCCTTCAAGCGCTACCTCCGGTACACCCCGGACACCGCCGTGAAGGCCGTGGTCCTGGAGGACTCGGCCGCCCTGATCGGCCTCGTCCTCGCGGCGGGCGGCCTGCTCGGCGGACAGCTCACCGGCTCCGGCGTCTGGGACGGCATCGCGTCCGTCTGCATCGGTCTCCTCCTGCTGTACGTCGCCTGGGTCCTCGGCCGCTCCAACGCCGAGCTGCTGATCGGCCGCCCCCTCCCCAAGCCGATGCGGGAGCGGATCCGGGCCGAACTGCTCGCCGTGGAGCACGTCGAGGCCGTACTGGAGCTCACGACCCTCGTACAGGGGCCGCGCGAGGCGCTGGTCGCGGCCAAGGTCGACTTCAGGGACGTCTCGACCGCCGCCCAGATCGAATGGGCCTGCGAACAGGCGGAGGCCCGACTGCGAGAGGCGTTCCCCGTGGTGAGCCGGGTGTACCTCGACCCGACACCGGGCTACGCCCAACGCCGCCACGAGGGCCTGAACCCTTGGCCGTGACGGGGCCCCGGGGCGCTCAGTCGCGGCGGATCAATTCCGGGTTCACGCGGCGGCCGATCAGCGGGAGCGTGCCGAGCGCGGCCACCGCCACCGCGCCCACGGCGACGAGAGCGAGCGGCGCGAGGCCGGCACCGTCCCAGAACACCGCACCGCCACCGGTGACGAGATAGCTGGACTCGGCGAGCTTGCCCGCCACGAGCGCCAGGGCCAGGCCGATGCCCAGCGGCAGCACGACCTGGGCGCACTGCACGGCCCGCAGGGTTCTCGCGCGGGCCCCGATCAGGGAGAGCGCGGTGATGTGCGCGCGGCGCTCCACGGCCCGGTCCGTCACGGAGACCAGGAACGCAGCGATGCCGATGACCAGGCCCATGACCATGCCGAGTGCCAGCAGCGTCTCGATGACGGCGATCTGCTGCAGCCCGTCGATGTTGACGCCGATCGGGTTGACGTCGGCGGTCGGCGCCACGGCTCCGATGCCGTCCAGCACGCGGCGGACGGTGTCGGGCTGCGAGCCGCTGGTCAGCACGTACTGCGCCGAGGCCGGGCGCGCGTCGGCCGGCAGCGCGGACGGCGGGACGAGGACGGCGGCACCTCCGACCGCCGAGGGGTCGTACGCGCGATAGGCGATCGCGGCGGACGGCAGGGTGATCGACAAGGTCTTCTGCCGGCCACCCTGCTGGAAGCGGTAGGGGAAGGCGACCCCGGCGCGCACGCCCGGGTCCGCGGCCGTGTCGGGATCGGTGAGCCGCAGCACCCGTCCGTCCACACAGCCCTCCGAGTGCCGTACCAGCTCCGTCAGTTGGGCGCAGGTGGCGACGAGGGCGGTCGCCCGTGACTGGACGGCGGAGCCGGAGTAGCGCGGGTCGGTCCAGGAGTCCATCGTCAGCGCGTGCGCGCGGACACCCGGCACCGAGGCGAGGTCGTGTCGCTGGCGGTCGGTGAGGCCGGACAGCGCGATCGAGTAGTCCTGCGCGGAGCTGTCCGGCCGGGTGACCTGGTTCTCCTCGATCAGGATGCCCTGGGCGAGGGAGGCGGCGTACACGAGCAGGACGAGGCCGGTGACGACCCGCATGGTGCTGCCGGGCTCCACCTCGTTGCGGCGCATCGCCAGGTTCAGGGTCAGGGAGCGGGTCCGGTCGGCGAGGCCCCGGGCGAGGGCGTACGTGAGGAGCGGCAGGGTCAGTACGAGGCCGGCGCCGGTCAGCAGGACGCCCGCCGGGACGAGCAGCGCGGAGGGGCCGTCGCTGGAGGAAGGGTGAGCGGTGAGGCCGGTCACGCAGTAGCCGCTGACGATGCCCAGGCCGGTGACGAGCAGCAGGCCGCCCCACTTCGACGGGGGGCGCGGGACGGCGGTGCGGCGTGCGGCCAGCGGGTTGGCTGCCGCGGTGCGCGCGCTCGCCCGGCCGACGAACCAGGCGAGTGCCGGGCAGCCGAGCAGACAGATGGCGATCGTGGACGCGGACAGGGCGCCGTCCGCCGGGTACCACTTCAGGTCGGGCAGCCCGGTCCTGGACATCACCTGGTTGAGGACCCAGTACTCGCCGAGCCCGAGCAGCGCGCCGAACAGGGCCGCCACGACGGTCTCCGCGGCGTTCACACGCTGGGTGCCCTTGGCGCTCAGGCCCAGCAGCCGCAGGGCGGCGAGACGCCGGGTGCGGCTGGCGGCGGAGAGCCGGGCGCAGACGGAGAGGAAGACGCCCAGGGGGAGCAGGACCAGGGTGGCGAGGGCGAAGCGGAGGATGGTGAGGGTGGAGGGGTCGACGGCCGGGGTCGGCGCGTAGCCGAGGTCGAAGCCGGTCAACGCCCTGCCCTTGTGGGCCAGTTCGGCGCGGGTGGTGCCGACGTACGCGTACAGCTCGTCGGGGTCGGTGAGGCCCGCGCCGCCGATGAGGCCTTTCTCGGTGCCCGGGAGCAGACCTTTGAGGGCAGGTTCGGCACGCAGCAGGTCGTGGACGCGGGGGGAGACGAACACCTCGCCGGGGGCGGGGAGCCGGGACAGCCCGGGAGGAGCCTCTGCCGCCGTGTCCTTCCCGGTGCCGGGAGCGACGAAGATGCGGGTGAACGCCTTGGAGCCGTGCGGGTCCGAGCGTTCCAGGACGAGGGGCGCGCTCGTCGTGCGGTCTGCGGAGGTCCGCAGGGCCCGGGCGGCGGCGCGTCCGTCGTGGGCGTCGAGGATCGCCGGGATGGTGAGGACCAGGGCCAGGCAGCACACGCCGAGGGAGCCGCCGGCCGCCATCAGCAGAAAACGTACGCGGTTGCCGCGACCGGCGCCGAGCAGCAGCCGCAGTCCGAGCAGGAACTCCCTCACGCGGCGCTCCGGGGGGCGAGGACACCGTCGGACATCGTGTAGTGGCTGTCGGCCTGTGCCGCGACCGCGGGGTCGTGCGTCACCAGGACGACCGCGGTGCCCTGGGAGCGGGCCAGGTCGAGGAACTCCTTGAGGACGGCGGAGGCGTTGGCGCTGTCCAGGGAGCCGGTCGGCTCGTCGGCGAAGACGACGGCGGGGCGGTGGACCAGGGCCCGCGCGACGGCGACGCGCTGGCTCTGGCCGCCGGAGACCTGCGAGGGGCGGCGGCCGCGCAGCTCGCCGAGCCCGAGCCGTTCGAGGACGGCGCCCGCGGCGGCGAGGGCGGGCTGCTTGCGCTGCCCGGCGAGGCGAAGCGGCAGGGCGGTGTTCTCCTCGATGGTCAGCTCCGGCAGCAACTCGCCGTACTGGAAGACGAATCCGAAGCGTTCGCGGCGCAGCGCGCTGATCTCTTCGTCGCCGAGGTCACCGAGCGACCGTCCTTCGAAACGCACCTGCCCGCGCTGGGCGGGAAGCACCCCGGCCAGGCAGTACAGGAGCGAGGACTTGCCGGAACCGCTCTGTCCGGTGACGGCGGCGACCTCGCCGGGGGTGACGGAGAAGTGGGCGTCCCGGACGGCGAGCTGATTGCCGTAGGAGAGGTCGACTCCCGTGGCGGAGAGGATCGCTGACGTACTGAGGATCTCTGACGTACTGATGGCTTCCCCCAAGAAGCGATCGGGCCCAGGTGTGCAACCTGGGCCCGGGTCAAGCGAGTTCGCTACCTGGCCCGGCAGTGCCTGGTCTACCTGGCCAGTGCCGGGTCTACCGGCTGTAGTGCTTGGTCACGGAGCAGTTGTCCGGGTGCAGGGAGCCCCGGTCCCGGCACACGCGTATGTACGCGTCCTGCGTGTACAGCTCGTCACCGCTCCAGTTGACGTAGTCGAGCGGAACGGACTTCTTCTGGGTGCCGTTGTAGCGGTTCCAGTCGTAGCCCTCGATGCGCACCTGCATGTAGACGTTGTGGCCATCGCCGTTGTCGGCGTCCTTGAGATTGCCCTTCCACTCGAAACCACCGTGCTTCGTGCCCGAGGGCCAGAAGGTGTACTGGCCGGAGTTGAACTCCGCGCCACCGGTGGTGAGCCTGGGGATGGTGTGCCACGAGGCGGCGATCGCGGATCCTGCCCCCATGGCGAAAAGGCCCGCTGCGAGGGCGCCTACTGCCAGCTTCCGCACTGTGTTCTCCCGTTTTTGTGTTCTGTTGTGAGCCCTGGCTGGTCAGGTCAGGGGCCGGGTGGCCCGGGTGGTCATGCCAAGGCCGCGGCGAAACGTAGCAACGGTGAACCGGGGGACGTGGGTGGGGAGTTGGTGTTCTGTCACCTCTGTGGCGGTTTGGGGTGCGGAGTATTTGCGATGATCTTGCTGTCGCTTGGCGGTCGTTTGCCGATGTATTGCCGCTTATTTGACCTGGGCATGATCTCCGCGTGCTCGGAATGGCTCAGGTCAGACCCGCGGAAGTCAGCAGATACGCCGTCAGCGGGTCGTAGAAGCGAGGGCTTGTGACGTGGTCGTCGAGGGGGACCGTCACCTGGACCGTGCCCTCGGACTCGGCGAGGAAGAGGGCCGGGTCGTTGGAGTCGGCGTAGCCGACGGAGTCGATGCCGAGCTGGCCCGCGCAGCCCGCCCAGCCGTGGTCCGCGACGACCAGGTCGGGCAGGGGCTGGCCCGCGCCCTCCAGGCCCTTGAGGATCGCGCGCATCGGCTCGCCCGAGTGGGTGTGCCACAGCGTGGCCCCGTGCTCCAGCACCGCCACGTCCGCGAACTGCATGACGTACCCCTCGTCCGTCTGCAGCCCGTCCGGAATGACGACGATCTCGCAGCCGGCGCCGCGCAGCGCGGCGGCGGTGGCACGGTGCACGTCGAGCAGGCCGCCGGGGTGGCCGGTCGCGAACAGCACCCGCTGCTCACCGTCCGCCGCCTTGCGCAGCCGCGCCGCCATCCGGTCCAGGGCGTCGATGGTCAGCTCGGGGTCGATGGTGTCCTGGCCGTAGCGGTACTCCGGGTCGTCGTTCACACCGCACCGCTCCGCCATCACGGCGAGCACGTCCTGCTCGTCGGTCCAGCGGTCGCCGAGTTCCAGGCCGAGCCAGAAGTTGCGGTCGCCGTTGGCGAGCTTGCGGTAGTGGGAGAGGTTGTTCTCGCGGGGCGTGGCGACGTCGCCCGCGATACGGGTCTTCACGAGGTGGTCGACGAGCTCGGCGCGGCTGGGGGTCCCGGATATCGGCATGCCACCCATTGTGCCGGGGCGCTCCGCCGGGAGGGTGGTTGTCCTGAACCGTGGGATGTGGGTCACTCGGCGTGAGATCGAGAGGCGAGGGCGGGGGGTGTCTTCGGGGTCTCAGGTTTCCCTCAGCGCGAACCACAACTCCATCCGTACGTCCGCGTCGTCGAGGTCCGCCTCCAGCAACGCCGCGCACCGTGCGATGCGTTGGCGGACGGTGTTGCGGTGGACGGAGAGGGCGACGGCCGTGCGGTCCCAACTGCCGTGCAGGGAGAGCCAGGTGCGGAGCGTCTCGGTGAGGGCGGGGGTGGCGGCGATGGGGGCGAGGAGGGCGCGCGCGTGGGCCGCGGCGTCGGCCGGGGGCACGAGATCCGCCAGGGCGGGGCGCTCGCCGTGGCGGACGAGGGGCGTGCGGGTCGCCCGGGCGCGGGCCAGGGCGCGGGC
The DNA here is from genome assembly GCF_055656965.1 of Streptomyces sp. NPDC111656. Lineage (NCBI taxonomy): Bacteria > Bacillati > Actinomycetota > Actinomycetes > Kitasatosporales > Streptomycetaceae > Streptomyces > Streptomyces sp. NPDC111656. The sequence goes on along the minus strand of NZ_JBVKCA010000007.1, from coordinate 153,047 downwards.
CGCCTGCCCGTCGGCGGACGCCCACTCGTGCGGGCCGACCGCCGCGCTGACCCCGCAGATCCAGCCCTGCTGCGCGGTCGGCTCGCGGTCGCCGGGGACGAGGACGCGTACGACGCTCCCACCGGTGTCGATGAGCGCGGAGCCCAGTGCCGCCCCCAGCGCGGACGCGGCGACGGCGTCCGGCGCCGGGCCGTCCGCCGCGGGGCGGGCGTGCACGACGGTCCACCGGTCCCCGCCGAGCAGCGGGGCCACCTCCTCGGGCGCGGCGCCCAGCAGGAGTCGTACGAGCGCCGCCGAGCGCGCCGAGCCGCTCCCGCTCTGCTGCTCCCCGGTGAGGAGGGCGAGCAGGACGGCCGCGACGGAGGCGATGGTGTGGTCCCCGGGGTCCCGGCGCGGCGCCGCGACCCCGAGGACGAAGCCCCGCCCGCCGCCGAGGGCGTACGCGGCCAGGTGGGTGCCGCCCACGGTGTCGGTCGCGGAGGAGGGGGTGGGAGTGGGGACAGGGGTGAGGGGTGGAGTGGGGCCCTGGGGGACCGCGGGCTGGGTTGCGCCGGGGCGGACGACGGCGGCCAGGGTGCCGAGTGCGGCCACGGGGTCGTCCTTCGGTGTTCTTCCCGCGCGGGCCAGCTCCGCGCCCTCCGGGCCGTACAGCACCGCCCAGCCGCCCACCCGCTGGGCCAGCTGCCGCAGCACCGCCGCCACCGGGTCCGGGCGCGCGGCGGCCGCCGCCAGGCTCTGCTGGGCCTCCGTGACCCGCCGCAGCTCCGCCAGCCGGGCCTGCGCCATCAACTGCCACACCGCGCGGGCCACGCCCGAGAAGGTGGTCTGGGGCGGGACCTCCAGCAGGGGCAGACCGGAGGTGTCGCAGGCCGCGACCAGGGCGCGCGGGACCGTGTCGTGCACCGGCGCCAGGCCGAAGCCGAGCGCCGCGCCGCCCGCCGCCACGATCCGGGAGACGTAGTCGTCGAAGTAGGTGCCCGAGCCCGCCGCCTCCGGGATGTGCACCCCGGCGGTCAGCAGCAGCTCACCGCCCAGCAGATACGGGTACGGGTCCGCCATCTCCGACGTGTGCGCCCAGTGGATCACCGTGTCCGGGTCGACGGGGCCCGCGATGTGGCGCAGGCCGAGGTCCTCCCGGGCCAGGAGGGCGGACAGCGGGACCGGTGGGGTGGGTGGGACAGGTTGGACAGGCTGGACCGGCGTGGCGGGTGTGGTGGATGCGGCGGATGTGTCCGGCACGGTGGACGTTCCCTCCATCCGGATCGGCTGCGATGGATGAAACGTACACTTCAGAGTCACCTTCCGGCCACCTAAGGTCAGTGCCGTCGGCAGCCGCGGGTACGGGCGTATGTCCCCGCGATCAGCTGCCGGACTCCCGGCCGGGTATCGCTCGCCCGGCCCGCGTCCCCACGTCCCCACGTCCATCTGCACGACACGCCACCGACGAGTGCGCGAAGGAGGGCCCCCTATGGCCATCGATTACACAGTGATCGTCGTCTATCTGGCCGGCATGCTGGCCATGGGCTGGTGGGGCATGCGCCGCGCCAAGTCGAAGAGTGACTTCCTGGTGGCCGGACGGCGCCTGGGCCCCGCGATGTACTCCGGCACCATGGCCGCGATCGTCCTCGGCGGCGCGTCCACCATCGGCGGCGTCGGGCTCGGATACCAGTACGGGCTCTCCGGCGCCTGGATGGTGTTCGCCATCGGACTCGGCCTCCTCGCCCTCTCCGTGTTCTTCTCCGCCCGCATCGCCCGCCTGAAGGTCTACACCGTCTCCGAGATGCTCGACCTCCGCTACGGCGGCCGGGCCGGTGTCATCTCCGGTGTCGTCATGTGGGCCTACACCCTGATGCTCGCGGTCACCTCGACCATCGCGTACGCCACCATCTTCGACGTCCTCTTCGACATGAACCGGACGCTCGCGATCATCATCGGCGGCTCGATCGTCGTCGCGTACTCCACGCTCGGCGGCATGTGGTCGATCACCCTCACCGACATGGTGCAGTTCGTCGTGAAGACCGTCGGCGTGCTCCTGCTCCTGCTCCCCATCGCGGTGATCAAGGCCGGTGGATTCAGCGAGATGAAGGCCAAGCTGCCCACCGAGTACTTCGACCCGCTGGGCATCGGCGGCGAGACGATCTTCACCTACGTGCTGATCTACACCTTCGGCATGCTCATCGGCCAGGACATCTGGCAGCGCGTGTTCACCGCCGGCAGCGACAAGACCGCCAAGTGGGGCGGTACCGTCGCCGGCACCTACTGCCTGGTGTACGCCCTCGCCGGCGCCGTCATCGGCACGGCGGCCAAGGTGCTCTACCCGACCCTGCCCAGCGCCGACACCGCCTTCGCGACCATCGTCAAGGACGAGCTTCCGGTCGGCGTACGGGGCCTGGTGCTCGCCGCCGCCCTCGCCGCCGTGATGTCCACGTCCTCCGGCGCCCTCATCGCCTGCGCCACCGTCGCCAACAACGACATCTGGGCCAAGCTGCGCGGAGCCGTACGGCCCCGGGGGGACGACCACGACGAGGTCAAGGGGAACCGGCTCTTCATCCTCGTCATGGGCATCGCCGTGATCTGTACCGCCATCGCCCTCAACAACGTCGTCGAGGCGCTGACCGTCGCGTACAACCTGCTCGTCGGCGGCCTGCTCGTGCCGATCCTCGGCGGACTGCTGTGGAAGCGCGGGACCGTGCACGGCGCGCTCGCCTCCGTCGTCGTCGGCGGGCTCGCGGTCGTCGGCCTGATGGCGACGTACGGCATCCTTGCGAACGAGCCCGTCTACTACGGGCTGCTGTCCTCGCTGGTCGCGTACGTGATCGTCTCCCTGGCCACACCCGCGACCGACCCGGCGGTCCTGGCCGCCTGGCGCGAGCGGCTGGCCGGGCGCGGTGCGGATGCCGAGGCCGAGCCGACGGCCGTGGTCGCCTAGCCGCCGCACCGCACCCCAGCCCCTGAAGAACTTCGGCCCGGGCGCCGCACGGCGCCCGGGCCGGGCGGTCCCCCTCAGCGGGGTCCGCGACACTGGAAGACGCATCACCCGCACCACTCACCACTCGCACCACGCATCACCCGTACCACCTGGAGGAGTCCGACGATGAGCAGCACCGAGTTCCCGGCAGCAGGCGGCAGTGAGCCACGCGGCCCCGTCGACTCGTCCCGTGTCCCGCGGTACGCGGGCCCCGCGACCTTCGCCCGGCTGCCGCGCCTCGACGAGGTCGGCCGCGCCGACGTCGCCGTGGTCGGCGTGCCCTTCGACTCCGGGGTCTCCTACCGGCCCGGCGCCCGCTTCGGCGGCAACGCCATCCGCGAGGCCTCCCGCCTGCTGCGTCCGTACAACCCGGCGCAGGACGCCTCCCCCTTCGCCCTCGCCCAGGTCGCCGACGCCGGTGACATCGCGGCGAACCCGTTCAACATCAACGAGGCCGTGGAGACGGTCGAGGCCGCGGCCGACGAGCTGCTCGGCACGGGCGCCCGCCTGATGACGCTGGGCGGCGACCACACCATCGCCCTCCCGCTCCTGCGCTCCGTCGCCAAGAAGCACGGCCCGGTGGCCCTGCTCCACTTCGACGCGCACCTCGACACCTGGGACACCTACTTCGGTGCCGAGTACACGCACGGCACCCCGTTCCGCCGGGCGGTGGAGGAGGGGATCCTGGACACGGAGGCCCTCTCCCACGTCGGCACCCGCGGCCCGCTGTACGGCAAGCAGGACCTCACCGACGACGAGAAGATGGGCTTCGGCATCGTCACCTCGGCGGACATCTACCGCCGCGGCGCCGACGAGGTCGCCGACCAGCTGCGCCAGCGCATCGGTGACCGCCCGCTGTACATCTCCATCGACATCGACTGCCTCGACCCGGCGCACGCCCCCGGCACGGGCACGCCGGAGGCCGGCGGCATGACCTCCCGCGAGCTGCTGGAGATCCTGCGCGGACTGTCCTCCTGCAACCTGGTCTCCGCGGACGTGGTCGAGGTCGCGCCCGCGTACGACCACGCCGAGATCACGGCGGTGGCCGCGTCCCACACGGCGTACGAACTGACGACGATCATGTCCCGCCAGATCGCGGCGGCCAGGGCTCAGGAGGCCGGGAACAAGTGACTCACGACCACGACCTGGTGCTCCGTCCGTCAGCGGCGCAGACGGAGGCCGCGCTGAATCCGCCCCCCGGCCGCAACGGTGGAGACCTGGTCGTGGAGACCCTCTCCGGTCTCGGTGCCACGACCGTCTTCGGCCTGCCCGGCCAGCACGCGCTCGGCATGTTCGACGCCCTGCGCCGGTCCTCGTTGCGGTACATCGGGCTGCGGGTGGAGAACAACGCGGGGTTCGCGGCCGACGCGTACGGCCGCATCACGGGTGAGGCCGCACCGCTGCTGCTCTCCACCGGCCCCGGAGCGCTGACCTCCCTGGCCGCGCTCCAGGAGGCCGCCGCGGCCTCCGCCCCCGTCCTCGCCCTCAGCAGCCAGATCCCCACCGCGGGACTGGGCGGCGGACGCCACGGCTATCTGCACGAACTCCCCGACCAGCAGGCGTCGTTCAGGGGTGTCGTCAAGTCCGTCCACACGGTCCGTACGCAGTCGCAGATCCCCTCCGCGATCGCGGCGGCCTGGGAGTCGGCGCTGACCGTCCCGCACGGCCCGGTCTGGGTGGAGATCCCGCAGGACGTCCTCCTCGCCGAGACCCACCTGCCGCAGGTCACGGCGATGGACGCGACCCCGGAGGACATCGTCCCGCGCCCCGAACTGACGGCGCTGGCGGCCCACTTGCTGTCCTCGGCGGCCCGCCCCGCGATCATCGCGGGCGGCGGGGTCGTACGGTCGGACGCGTCCGGCAAGCTGAAGTCGCTGGCGGAGAAGCTGAACGCGCCGGTCGTCACCACCTTCGGCGGCAAGGGCGCCTTCCCCTGGACCCACCCGCTCTCGCTCCAGTCCTGGCTGGAGGACCGGCACACCACGGACTTCCTGGAGGACGCGGACGTCCTGCTGGTCGTCGGCTCCGGCCTCGGTGAACTGTCCTCGAACTACCACACGTTCAAGCCCCGCGGCCGGGTCGTCCAGATCGAGGCCGACCTCGGCAAGCTGGAGTCCAACCACCCGGCGATCGGCATCCACGCGGACGCCAGGCTCGCGCTCTCCGCGCTCCTGGAGACCGTCGAGGACCGCCCCGACCCGACGGCGGCGGACCGCGTCCGCACGCTGCTCGACCGGGTGGGGGAGCGCATCGCCGCCCAGGAACTCACCCTGGAACAGGAGGTGCTGGCGTCCGTGCGCCGGGCCCTCCCGGCCACCTCCCCGTCCTTCTGGGACATGACCATCCTGGCGTACTGGGCGTGGTCCGCCTTCGACCCGCGCGGAAAGAACACCATGCACTCCGCCCAGGGCGCGGGCGGCCTCGGCTACGGCTTCCCGGCGGCCCTCGGCGCGGCGGCGGCCGATCCCACCCGCCCGGTCCTCGCGGTCTCCGGCGACGGCGGCGCGTTGTATTCGATCGCCGAACTCGCCACGGCGAGGCAGTACGACCTGAACGTCACCTGGCTGATCGTCGACGACGGCGGCTACGGCATCCTGCGCGAGTACATGACCGACGCCTTCGGCCAGGCCACGGCGACGGAGCTGACCCGCCCCGACTACGTGGCGCTGGCCGAGTCCTTCGGCGTCCCGGGGGTCCGTACGACCCCCGAGACACTGGAGGAGGACCTGACGAAGGCCCTCACAAGCCCCGGCCCGTCCGTGGTGCTGCTCCCGGCGGTGCTGCGAATGTTCGCGCCGACCCATCTCGGGAGCTGACGGCACGGTCGACCCCTACGGCCCGGTGGCCCGGGCCGTAGCCGGTCGACCGCCGACGCGTCCGTCTACCAGATCGCGTCGACCCACTCCGGGTGGTCGATGAACGGGTTGCGGTTGTGCTGGTAGCTGTCGTAGATGACCTGGTTGCGCTTCTCCTCGAAGGCGCTCGGCGGGTCCTCGTCGCTCCACGCCTTGAGCACGGAGAGCTTGCCGATGTACGGGTTGCTTCCGTTGTTCACCTTCTCGTTGGGCTCGAGGTCGGCGAAGCCGTCGCCGCCGTCGTAGCGCACCGCCATGTAGAGGATCATGCGGGCCACGTCACCCTTGTCCGCGTCACGCGGCTCGAACGAGTCGGAGTCGGTGAGGCTGCCGCCCCCGCCGCTCACCGTGCTGCCGCCGTTGTCGAAGTCCTTGTTGCCACGGATGCTGTTGACCTGGACGTCCGCGGGACGCAGGTGGTGCAGGTCCGTGCCGGGACCGGTCACCTCGCCGAAGTCGCCGTGGGACTTGGCCCACACGTGCTCGCGGTTCCAGTCGCCGACGTCTCCGCCGTTGAGCGACTTGGCGCGCGAGATGCCGCTGTACAGCAGGATCACGTTGTTGCTGTTGTTCGGGTCCTGGTCGGTGACCATGAGCGCGTTCCAGACCGCGGAGTACGAGATCTTGGTCTGGCTGCTGATGATCGTGTGCAGCGAGGACTTCAGGCTGCTGCCGGTCTTGCCGACCGCGTTCTTGTAGTACGTGCTGTCGTACGCGGTCGTCGTGGCGTTCGCGGGAGTGGCGGTCATCGTCGGCAGGGTGAGGCCTACCAGGACGGCTGAGGTGGTCAGCGCCAGCGTCTTCCAGCGGCGTACGTGCGTTGTCGCGGGCATCGTGGGGAGTCCGTTCTACGCGGGTTGATTGAGCGGGCAACCGGAGCGTGACATGGACATGCGTTTCAGGGAATGAACGGAGCGTGTCGGTTGGGTGACGGAAACCGGCAAGTCGCTGGTTGTGTGCGCGATCTGACGTACCAGAAGGCCCCCGCCCATGGGTCGCACGGGCAGGGGCCTTCCGGCGCTTGAGGACCGGTCAGTTCACGTCGGACGGGTCCAGGCGGTAGAGCGTCGAGGCCGACTGGGCCGACTGGCCGTTCTCCGACTCGGAGCCCGTGGCCGAACTCGACTCGGACGACGAGGTCTTGCTGTAGGCGCTCTCCTTCACCGCGGTGGCGTTCTTCTGCACCCAGGCGGTGACCGCGGAACTGGTGCTGTCGTTGCCGCCCATTCCGCCGCCCATGCCCGAGCCGCCGACCTGGATGTAGTGAAGCTCGCCCTTCTTCACCAGCTCCTTGAGCTTGGTGACCGTCATGCCCTTGTCGGTGCCGGTGAAGCCGTACATGGAGATGACGGGCTTGTGGGTGCTCAGGATCAGCTGCCCGGCGCTCTGCGAATTGGACACCGCGAGCAGCCACTTGGCGCCGTCCTGGTGCTTCTCCAGGTACGAGATCAGCTCGCTGCTGGTCTCGCCGCCCATGCCGCCACCGCCGCCGAAACCGCCGCGCTGACCGCCCGTGCCGCCCGGGGCCGTACCGTTCTCGCCACCGGCCTGGCCGCCCGGGAACTCGCCGTTCTGGCCGCCCGTGCCGCCGCCGGGGAAGCCGCCGTTCTCGCCGCCCTGCGGTGCGCCGCCGGGCAGTTCGCCGGCTCCACTGCCGCCGGGCGTCGCCTGGCCGCCCTGCTGGCCGGCCGCTTGGCCGCCCTGCTGGGTGCCGCCAGGCATCTCGCCGCCCGGACCCCCCGCGTTGCCGCCGGGGCCACCCCGTCCGCCGCCGAAGCCGCCTTGGCCGGTGGACGGCCCGGCGGTCGGATTGGTGCCGCCCATGCCGCCGCCCGCGCCGCCCGCACCGGCCGGGACGGCGAACGAGTACGCCGCCGGGCCCGCGAGAGCCGCGACGACCGCCGCCGCCAGGGACGCGGCCAGCAGCCGTACGCGGTTGCCGGAGCGGAAGACGTACAGGCCCACGACGGCCAACGCCATGACCACCGCGATGGCCGGCCACAGCCAGGTGTTCCAGTCGGTGGCCCGGCGCAACAGCACGACCGCCCAGATGCCGGTGACCGCGAGCCCGGCGGGCAGCACCCAGGACCAGCGGACGTCACCACCGCGCAAGGCACGCAGCAGCATGACGCCGCCGCCACCGCACAGGGCCGCGATGCCAGGGGCGACCGCGGTCGTGTAGTACGGGTGCATGGTGCCTTCGGCCGTGGCGAACGTCAGGTAGTGCAGCAGCAGCCAGCCGCCCCACAGCACCAGCGCCGCACGAGTCGGGTCGATGCGCGGGGCGCGCCCGCACAGCACGAGGCCGCCGACGAGGGCGATGCCCGCGAAGGGGATCAGCCAGGAGATCTGGCCGCCCAGGATGTCGTTGAACAGCCGGCCGAGGCCCGCGGAACCGGAGAAGCCGCCGCCACCTCCTCCGCCACCGCCGTTGCCCTCGCCGCCGAGGACGCGGCCCAAGCCGTTGTAGCCGAAGATCAGGTTCCAGGCGGTGCCGTCCGTCGAACCGCCGATGTAGGGACGGCTCTCGGCGGGCACCAGCGAGACGGCCGTCGCCCACCAGAAGCTGGACACGGCCAGGGCCACGGTGGCCAGCAGCAGGTTGCGGATCCGCTTCGCCCAGCCGAGGTGCGATGCGTACAGATAGACCGCGAAGACGGCGGGCAGCGCGATGTAGCCCTGGAGCATCTTCGTGTTGAAGGCGAGCCCGAAGCAGACCGCCGAGCCGAGCAGCGGGAGCAGCCTGCCGTCGCGGGTCGCGCGCAGTCCGAGGGCCGCGCCCGACACCATCAGGAGGAGGAGCAGGGTGTCGGGGTTGTTGTCACGGTTGATGGCGACGGTGATCGGGGTGAGCGCGAGCACGAGCGCGGCGAGCGCGGCGGCGGCGTGGCCGAACACCCGCTTCACGGAGGAGTGAAGGATCCAGATCGTGCCGAGGGCGGCCGCGATCATCGGCAGCATCATCTGCCAGGTGCCGAAGCCGAAGATCCGGCACGACAGGCCCATGACCATGAGTGCGAGCGGCGGCTTGTCGACGGTCAGGAAGTTGCCCGCGTCGAGCGAGCCGAAGAACCACGCCTTCCAGCTCTGGGTTCCGCTGTAGATCGCGGAACTGTAGAAGCTGTTGAGGCCGGAGCCGGACAGGTTCCAGGAGTACAGCACCGTGGCCAGCGCCATGATCGCGATCAGGGCGGGGAGGGACCAGCGGGGCGCGGCGGAGGTGGGGGACGGCTCCTGGGGCGGCGCGGCGGCCGGTGCGCCTGGGGCCGCGGAGCGGCCGGGGGCCGGGGGCAGTGGGTCGGTGGCAGATGTCACCAGTGCACCATGCATACCGCCGATGGGTATGGACTGTGCCGTGCCTGGGGGCGAGCTGTGGATGGATGAGATGCGGGTAAGAGAGCCGGCCCCTCACCAGTGCACCGGCAGTGCTCGGTGTCTTCAGGCGCGCAGATGGCCGCCTTTGACGGCTGTGACGAACGACGACCAGTCGGCGGCCGTGAAGACCAGCGCGGGGCCGTGCGGGACCTTGGAGTCGCGGACGGGGATGCCGGAGGGGTGGTGGTCCAGTACCTCGACGCAGCTGCCGCCCTCGTTCCCGCTGTAGGACGACTTGCGCCAGCCGGTCAGTGCGGCAGCGTCCAGGATGGTGCGTTCAGTCATGGCGTCCGTAGTCCTTTGCTGTCGCCCTCATCAGGGCCAGTGACTCCTTCAGCGGCATCGCGTCGCCTAGCGCGAGATCGTAGATGCCTTCGAGCCGATCGACCATGGCAGGCGTGTCGTGGACCTTGCCCATATGCAGGCCCTCGCCGTAAGCGACCGGCGGCTGGTCCTCGAACTTCATCAGCGTCAGCATGCTCTGCATGAGTGGATGGACACCGAGTTCGAAGGGCAACACATAGAGGCGTACGCGGCCTCTCTCGGCGAGACGAACCATGTGCATGATCTGCTCCGCCATGACATCCCGGCCGCCCACGGCGCGACGTAGCACCGCCTCGTCAAGCAGCGCCCAGACTACGGGCGTCACCGGGTCGTCGAGGATCTTCGCGCGCTCGAGGCGTGTGACAACGAGCCTGTCACACTCCTCTTCACTCGTGGGAGGGAAGGACGTGCTCAGAACCGCACGTGCGTACCTTTCCGTCTGAAGGATGCCAGGGACGAACGACAGGGCGAACTCCCTGATCATCACCGCCTGTTGTTCGAGCAGCCGCGCGGCCTCGAAGTAGTCGGCGACCGCCGCGTCCTCGACCGGCAGGAAACTACTCAGCACATCCCCCGTGTTCAGAGCCCTGTCCAGCCGCCGCGCATCCTCCCGGGAGGGAATCCGGCGCCCCGCCTCGATGTGCGCGATGTGCGAACGGGTCATGACCGCCGCGTCGGCCAGCTGCTGTTGTGTCAGCCCCGCCGTCTCGCGCTGCTGCTTCAGCCAGTCACCGTACGTGCTGGTCATGGCCAACTCCTTTGTGACAAATGCCTGGTCACATCCCACCCCCTGGCGAGCCTAGCCCCACTCGTCTCACTCTGTAGGTGGACCGCTACGCAAAGCGATGTTCCTGCGCCCGAAACCAACGGAGTTGACGACATGAGCCACCGGGTCGCCCGCCTCTTCGAGCCGCTGTTGCGGCTGCTGTTCCCCGGTTCGGGGCGCCGCCGTCGCGCGGCCACCGTCACCGCTCCGGCGTACCGACGTCCCACCCTCTTGTACGCCCCTGGCCAGACGGCCCGCCGCGTCGGTTCTCGACCTCTGCGCGGCGAGGACCACGAGATCGTCCGCCCCTACCTCGTCGCCCATGAGCGGAGCGAGAAGGCGCGTAGGCAGCGGGCCCGGCGGCGCGCCCTGTGGCTGGCCGTGCACGGCGTCGACATCGGGCCGCGGTTCATCCATGGCGTGGAGGTGGCCCCGTGATCACCGGCGGGACGGAAACGGCACGGCTGCTCCCGTGGTCCGGCGAGGGCGGCAAGCCCTGCTATCTCGTCGGCGACGGGACCGGCTACCTCTCCCGGGTCGCCGACGCCATCGAGGGCGTGCAGCTGGGGATGTCCGCCGCACTCCTCGACCATGCGGCCGACATGCTCGACGACCACGAGGTCACTGCCGCCCAACTCCGCTTCCTGGCGGCCCGCATGGCCGAGGCGCTGCGTGACGTACACCGCATCGCGGAGAGCAGGGGAGCCCGCCTTCCTCTGCCGACGCCTGACGGTCCTGACGGCATCGAGGATGAGGATGACGTCGCCCGATGGATCAGCGCCGACACCTGACGGTTTCCCGACAGCGCGCAGCCCGCCGCCCGTCACTCGCCGGAACCCTCCGGATGCCCTCCGTCACCGAACCTCGAACTTCCCCGCATCGCACTTCCCTCCTGGGAACACGCGTACAACTTTCGGCTGCCTGAACGAGTCATGAGAGGCGAGTGCGCCACAGGCGCGCTCGTATTGGTCGAAGGGGATGGGGAACCTCCATGACTCACCGGATATCCCGGCGTGCCCGTGTGCTCGCGGCGAGCCTCGGCGCCGGGGTGATCGTGCCGTTCGCGGCCGCCGCCGCGCCGGCCGCCGCGGCGGCACCGCAGGTCAGCTGTACGTCGAGCAAGGCGGGCTTGGCCGTCAAGCTGCAGAAGGACATCACCGCGGCGCTCAGAGGCCGCGCCGGCACCGTGGCCGTCGGTCTCTACGACCGTACGGCGAAGACCACCTGCACCCTGCGGAGCAGCACGGCGTACGACTCCGCCAGCGTCGTCAAGGCCACCGTGCTGGCCACGCTGCTGTGGGACGCCAAGAAGCACAACCGGTATCTGACCAGCCGCGAGCAGACCCTCGCCACGGCCATGATCACCAAGTCGGACAACAACGCCACCAGCACGCTGTGGAAGCAGCTCGGCGTGACCAAGGTGAAAGGTTTCCTCGCCGCCGCCGGGATGACCCAGACCAAGCCGGGTGCCAACAACTACTGGGGGCTCACCCAGATCACCGTCCGGGACGAGCAGAAGCTGCTCGCGCTGCTCACCGCCAAGAACTCCGTGCTGAGCGACAACGCCCGCGCCTACGAGCTGAAGTTGATGGGCAAGGTCATCTCCTCGCAGCGCTGGGGCACCCCGGCCGGAGCGCCCTCCTCGGTCGCCGTGCACGTCAAGAACGGCTGGCTGTCGCGTGCCACGCACGGCTGGCGGGTGCACAGCATCGGCACCTTCAACGGCGCGGGCCACGACTACATGATCACCGTGCTGACGCAGGACAACAGCACCATGCAGTACGGCGTCAACACCATCCAGGCCGTCGCCAAGGCCATCCACAAGGACCTGGTGCCGACCCCCTCCATGACCAGCGCGAGCGTGCTGCGCTACGTGCCCACGGCCAACCCCCAGGAAGCGATCCCGGCGGTGCCGTCCGCGGGCTGACGCTTCACGAGGCGGTCTCCCGCGCGTCACCCGGCCGCCCTACCGTGACCGGCATGCGCATGAGATCCGCACTCGCCACCGTCACCGCCGGCCTGGCGGCGGCCACCTGTGTGACCGCCGCTGCTCCGGCCGACGCCCACAGCGGCACAGCCCCGGGCGTCCACGCCTGTTCGCCCGCCGTCTCGATCACGAGCTACTCCGACGCGCTCGACAAGACGACGTACGACGGCACCTTCGTCGGCAACCTCTCCGCGCTCGCCGTCGACCGCGGCGGCCGGATAGCCGCGCTCTCCGACCGGTCCTCGCTCTTCACCCTGGACCGCGAGACGCTGAAGCCGACGAGCGTCGTGAACCTCGTCGACGAGAAGGGCGCCGCGCTCGACTCCGAGGGCCTGGCCGTGGACCGCGACGGCACCCGTCTCGTCACCTCCGAGACCGAGCCCTCCGTACGCCGCTACGAGCGCGACGGCACCCTCGTCGGAAGCCTCCCCGTACCGGACGCGCTCAAGGTCGCTCCCGCGGGCCGCGCCACCACCAACCTGACCTTCGAAGGGCTCACGCTCCTTCCCGGCGGCCACACCCTGCTCGCCGCCATGGAGGGGTCACTGAGCGGTGACACCGCCGGCATCGTGCGCTTCCAGACCTGGGAGCGAACGCGGCACGACTTCCGGCTCTCCGCCCAGTACGGCTACCGCACCGACACCGGCCTCGGCGTCTCCGAGGCGCAGACCACCCCCGACGGCCGCCTCCTCGTCCTGGAGCGCGGCTTCACCGCGGGCGTCGGCAACACCGTCCGCCTCTACCTCGCCGACCTGCGCCACGCCACGGACACCCGCCGTGTCGACACCCTGACCGGCCAGGACGGCGTGCGGCTCGCCCGCAAGACACTCCTCGCCGACCTCGTGAACTGTCCTTCACTGGGCGCCCAGGCCAAGCAGCCCCAGCCCAACCCCCTCCTCGACAACATCGAGGGCCTGACGGTCACCGGCCGCACCCCGGACGGCCGTCTCCAGCTCCTCCTGGTCAGCGACGACAACCAGAACGCCGTCCAGACCACCCGCCTGTACTCCCTGAGCGCCCGCCTGCCGCACACGGTGAACGACTGATTATTGCGGAGGGATGAAATCCGCTTGTTTCAGCGTTGGTGTCTTCCGGTGGAGTGAGATCTACGGAAGGCACCGGCGTGGCATTCGAGCAAGGGGACAAGGGCGGCTGGGCGCAGCGGCTCGCCGGGTACGCGTGGCGGTACCCGAAGTACGTCTTGCTCGCGCTCGGCTCCTCGCTCGGAGGCATGGCGGTCCTGGCGGTCGTCCCGCTGATCACCAAGGTGATCATCGACGACGTCATCGGGAACCACAGCAGGCCCATGGCACCCTGGGCGGGCGCGCTCACAGGCGCCGCCGTCCTCGTCTACGTCTTCACCTACATCCGCCGCTACTACGGCGGCCGCCTCGCCCTCGACGTCCAGCACGACCTGCGGACCGAGATGTACGGGACGATCACCCGGCTCGACGGACGGCGCCAGGACGAGCTGTCCACCGGCCAGGTCGTCGGGCGCGCCACCAGCGACCTCCAGCTGATCCAGGGCCTGCTCTTCATGCTCCCGATGACCATCGGGAACGTGCTGCTCTTCCTGATCTCCCTCGGGATCATGGCCTCGCTCTCCCTGCCCCTCACCCTGGTCGCGCTCGCCGTCGCCCCCGCCCTCTGGGTCGTCGCCAAGCGCAGCCGCTCCAAGCTGCACCCCGCCACCTGGTACGCGCAGGCGCAGGCCGCCGCCGTGGCGGGTGTGGTCGACGGCGCCGTCAGCGGCGTACGCGTGGTGAAGGGCTTCGGGCAGGAGGAGCAGGAGACCGGGAAGCTCCGGGACGTCGGGCGGCGGCTCTTCGCGGGGCGGCTGCGGACCATCCGGCTCAACGCCAAGTACACCCCGGCCCTCCAGGCCGTGCCCGCCCTCGGCCAGGTCGCGATGCTCGCGCTGGGCGGCTGGCTCGCCGTACAGGGACAGATCACGCTCGGCACCTTCGTCGCGTTCTCCTCGTACCTCTCCCAGCTCGTGGGACCCGTACGGATGCTCGCCGTGGTCCTCACCGTCGGGCAGCAGGCCCGCGCGGGCGCCGAGCGCGTCCTCGAGCTCATCGACACCGAGCCGTCGATCAAGGACGGCACCAAGACCCTCCCGGCCGACGCGCCCGCGACCGTCGAGTTCGACGACGTGTCCTTCGCCTATGAGGACGGGCGGCCGGTGCTCGACGGGCTGAGCTTCGAGATCCGTCCCGGCGAGACCCTCGCCGTGGTCGGCTCCTCCGGTTCCGGCAAGTCGACGGTCTCGCTCCTGATGCCCCGCTTCTACGACGTGACGCACGGCGCCGTCCTCATCGGCGGGCACGACGTCCGCGAGCTGACGCAGGAGTCGCTGCGCGCCGCGATCGGCCTGGTCCCCGAGGACTCCTTCCTCTTCTCCGACACCGTGCGCGCCAACATCGCCTACGGCCGCCCGGACGCCACCCAGGAGGAGATCGAGACCGCGGCCCGCGCCGCCCAGGCGGACCGTTTCATCGCCGAGCTGCCCGCGGGCTACGACACCAAGGTGGGCGAGCACGGCCTCACCCTCTCCGGCGGCCAGCGCCAGCGCGTCGCCCTCGCCCGCGCCATCCTCACCGACCCCCGCCTGCTCGTCCTGGACGACGCCACCTCCGCCGTGGACGCCCGCGTCGAGCACGAGATCCACGAGGCCCTCAAGGGGGTCATGGAGGGGCGCACCACCCTCCTCATCGCCCACCGTCGCTCCACCCTCAACCTCGCCGACCGCATCGCCGTCCTCGACGGCGGCCGCCTCGCCGAGATCGGCACCCACGAGGAACTCCAGCAGCGCTCCCCGCTGTATCGCAGGCTCCTGACCGACCCGGACGAACTGGGCGGCGTCTCGCCCGGCCACGCCCAGCCCGCCGTTCCCCAGGAGGACACCTCCGTACGGGACGAGCTGGACGCCGAGTTCGACGCCGAGCGCGGGGTCACTCCCCATCTGTGGACCGGCGACCGGGAGCCCAAGGACAACGCCCTGTCCGGCATGCCCGCCACGCCCGAACTCCTCACCCTGGTCGAGGCGCTGCCCCCGGCCACCGACATCCCCGGCATCGACGAGGCGCGTGCGGTCAGGCCCGAGGAGTCCTACGGGCTGCGCAGGCTGCTGCGCGGCTTCGGTCTCCCGCTGCTCGTCAGCCTGGGTCTCGTGGCCGTGGACGCGGGCATGAGCCTGCTGCTGCCGGTGCTGATCCGGCACGGCATCGACCAGGGAGTCACCCGGATGGCGATCGGCGCGGTGTGGGCCGCCGCCGCGCTGGCGCTGGTCACCGTGCTCGTCCAGTGGTCCGCGCAGATCGGCGAGACCCGGATGACGGGCCGGACCGGCGAGCGGGTCCTCTATTCCCTCCGCCTGAAGATCTTCGCGCAGCTCCAGCGCCTCGGGCTCGACTACTACGAGCGGGAGCTGACAGGCCGGATCATGACCCGGATGACGACGGACGTCGACGCGCTGTCGACGTTCCTCCAGACGGGCCTGGTCACCGCCTTCGTCTCGGTCGTCACCTTCTTCGGCATCATGGGCGCGCTGCTGGTGATCGACGTACAGCTCGCGCTGGTCGTCTTCGTCACCCTTCCGCCGCTGGTCATCGGCACGTTCTTCTTCCGCCGGGCGAGCGTGAAGGCGTACGAACTGGCCCGCGAGCGGGTGTCGGCGGTCAACGCCGACCTCCAGGAGTCGGTCTCCGGACTGCTGATCCTGCAGGCGTTCCGGCGCGAGCGCTCGGGCAGGCAGCGGTTCGCGGAGGGCAGCGACAGCTACCGCCAGGCGCGCATCCGCGGCCAGTGGCTGATATCGATCTACTTCCCCTTCGTGCAGCTGCTGTCGTCGGTCGCGTCGGCGGCCGTGCTGATCGTGGGCGCGCACCGGGTGGACGCCGGCACCCTCACGACGGGCGCGCTGGTCGCCTACCTCCTCTACATCGACCTGTTCTTCGCGCCCGTGCAGCAGCTCTCGCAGGTCTTCGACGGCTACCAGCAGGCCACGGTCTCGCTGGGCCGCATCCAGGAACTGCTCCAGGAGCCGACCTCGACGAAGGCCGCCGACGAACCGTTGGAGGTCCTCTCCCTGCGGGGCGACATCGCTTTCGAGGACGTCGACTTCGCGTACGGCGATGACGAGGAGGCGCTCAGCGCCGTCTCGCTGAGCATCCCGGCCGGACAGACCGTCGCCTTCGTCGGCGAGACCGGCGCGGGCAAGTCCACGCTGGTGAAGCTGGTCGCCCGGTTCTACGACCCGACGGGCGGGCGGGTGACGGTCGACGGCACGGATCTGCGCTCGCTCGACCTGACCTCGTACCGGCACCGTCTCGGCGTCGTCCCCCAGGAGGCGTACCTCTTCCAGGGGACCGTCCGGGACGCCATCGCCTACGGGCGTCCCGACGCGACCGACGCCGAGGTGGAGGCCGCGGCCCGCGCGGTCGGCGCCCACGACATGATCGCCACGCTCGACGGCGGCTACCTCCACGAGGTCGCCGAGCGCGGTCGCAACCTCTCCGCCGGTCAGCGTCAGCTGATGGCGCTGGCCCGCGCCGAACTCGTGGACCCGGACGTGCTGCTCCTCGACGAGGCGACGGCGGCGCTGGACCTGGCGACGGAGGCCCTGGTCAACCAGGCCACCGACCGCCTCGCCGGCCGCCGTACGACCCTCGTCGTCGCGCACCGTCTGACGACGGCCGCCCGCGCCGACCGGGTCGTGGTCATGGACCACGGCCGCGTCGCCGAGGACGGCACCCACGACGAACTCCTCCTGCGAGGCGGCCACTACGCGGAGTTGTGGAGGACGTTCGTCGGGGCCCCGGAGGAGGAAGAGCCGGTTCCCTCATCGGCCTGAGTCTTCAGCTCTTCGCCTTGATGTCGGAGATCTTCTTCGTGGCCAGGTCCGACTGCACGGTCAGATAGGTGTAGGTGGGGTGCTGGGCGGAGCCCCAGGTCAGGCGCACCGTCGACCAGGTGTGGCCCGCGCCGCTGTCTCCCGCCGTCACCTTCCACGCCCGCGGCACGTCCTGCGCGCGCAGCACCCCGTCGGCGTGCTCGCGGCTCTCCCACTTCGCCAGGCGGGTGCGGAAATCCTTGGTCAGGTAGAAGGTGCGCAGCTGGGATCCGAGGTGACCGCTTCCCTCGTCGGTGACCGCGTCGATGTAGGCGCCGTAGAAGTCGGCCACCCGGTCGTAGGCGGGACCGTTGGCGCCGCTGCGGGCGGGCGGGGGAGCGCTGGAGCGGGCGAACGCGGGCATGGAGGCACCCGCCGTGGCGAGGAGCGCCGCGGCGACGAGCGCGCCGACGGCCGTACGGGAACGTGACGTGCGGGACATGGATGAGTACCTTTCGTTCGGTTTTCCGACCAGTTGGACACCGAACAAAGGGGTGTGGTTGCCCCAAACGCGGAAGAAAACCTCGCTCGGGTGAAGGCAACCATCCGATGTACGTCCTGCGTCCGTACACCAGTACGCTGAATGGCCGGGGGAGGACGACAGTGGACCGTGGTGGTGCGATACGCCGGCGCTTGGCGCTGGGCCTTGCGGTGTTGACCGCGGCCGGGCTGATGGCGTTGATGAGTCCGGGCAGCGCGCAGGCGGCCGACTCGTACTGCTCGGGGCGCAAGGTCAGAACGCTCAGCTTCTCGACCGGCTCCGTCCAGATCTACAAGCGCGACGGCTATGTCTGCGCGATGACCGTCCCGAAGAATCAGCAGTCCCGCAAACGGACGATGTCCGTCAGCGTGCAGGCGCGCGGCAGCCGGCCCGTGGTCGACCGGGGCAGCTTCTCGCACCACGCGGGCCCGGTGACCGTCCACGCGGGCCACCGCTGCATCCGCGTCAAGGGCTCGGTCGGCTCGGGTTCGGTGAGCTCGAGCTGGATCCTCTGCTGAGCCGGCCGAGACACCGCTTTCCCATAGGGTTTTCCCCATCTCCCCTGGTGCGCCTGTGAGTTGCTCCGATAGCTTCCAGCGCACATCCGTTTCACAGGGGAGTGTGCATGCGCAAGGCGCTCAGATGGCTGCTGGCGCTCACCGTGCTCATAGGCACGTTGAGCACGGCCGGGGCGGCCACCGCCGCCCAGCCGGAGGCGGCACCAGGCACCACAAGCACGGACACCGACATCAAGGACAGGCTGCTCGCGATACCGGGCATGAGCCTGATCGAGGAGAAGCCGTACACCGGCTACCGCTTCTTCGTTCTGAACTACACCCAGCCGATCGACCACCGGCACCCGTCCAAGGGCACGTTCCAGCAGCGGATCACCGTGCTGCACAAGGACGTCTCCCGCCCGACGGTCTTCTACACCGGCGGCTACAACGTCTCCACGAACCCGGGCCGCCGTGAGCCCACCCAGATCGTGGACGGCAACCAGGTCTCGATGGAGTACCGCTTCTTCACCCCCTCCCGGCCCGATCCGGCCGACTGGTCGAAGCTCGACATCTGGCAGGCGGCGAGCGACCAGCACCGCATCTTCGAGGCCCTCAAGCCGATCTACCGCCAGAAGTGGCTCTCCACGGGCGGCTCGAAGGGCGGCATGACCGCCACGTACTACGAGCGCTTCTACCCGCGTGACATGGACGGCGTCGTCGCCTACGTCGCCCCCAACGACGTGGTGAACAACGAGGACTCGGCCTACGACCGCTTCTTCAGGAACGTCGGCACCAAGGAGTGCCGCGACAAGCTGAACGCCGTGCAGCGCGAGGCGCTGGTGCGGCGCGCACCGCTGGAGAAGAAGTACGAGGCGTACGCCGCCGACAACGGCTACACCTTCACCACCATCGGAAGCCTCGACAAGGCGTACGAGGCGGTCGTGCTCGACTACGTGTGGGGCTTTTGGCAGTACAGCCTGCTCTCGGACTGCGCCTCGATCCCGGCCGACGCCGCCCACGCCACCGATGACGCGATCTGGGACTCCGTCGACACCATCTCCGGCTTCTCGGCCTACACCGACCAGGGCCTGAACACGTACACGCCGTACTACTACCAGGCGGGTACGCAGCTCGGCGCGCCCACGATCCACTTCCCGGCCATCGAGAAGAAGTACATCCGCTACGGCTACCAGCCGCCGCGGAACTTCGTGCCGCGCTCGATCCCGATGAGGTTCCAGCCGTGGGCCATGGCGGACGTGGACTCCTGGGTCCGCCACCACGCCGACCACATGCTCTTCGTCTACGGCCAGAACGACCCCTGGGGCGCGGAGCGCTTCCGGCTCGGCAAGGGCGCGCGTGACTCGTACGTCTTCACCGCTCCCGGCCTGAACCACGGTGCCAACGTCGCCGGTCTCGTCCCCGACGAGAAGGCCCTCGCGACGGCCCGCATCCTGGAGTGGGCGGGTGTCGCCTCGGCGACGGTCCAGGAGAACCCGTCGGCGGCCAGGCCCCTCGCGAAGTTCGACGCGAAGCTGGACCAGCGCGACATCGAGCGCGAGCCCGCGCTGCGACCGTAACCCGGTTCACCCGCCGCAACCCGGTTTCCCCGGCTGCGTCCGCCCCTCGGCTACACGGGGCGGGCGCAGCCCACCGGTCTGCTGCCGCCCAGCTGGACGTAGAGGGCCGTGGACGACGGGCACTCGGCGCGGTCGACGACCGCCGACGTCACCTTGTAGTCCGGGGGCTTCTTGCCCTTGCCGTCGCACGCGGTCTCCCGCACCTGCCCGTCACCGGAGCTGTAGACGCAGTCGCCGACGATGGTGCGGGGCCCGCCGCCTCCGCCCGGATCGCCGGGGTGCGGGGCCTCCAGCTTGCGCATGCAGGCGTAACCCTGGGGCACGACCCCGTCGCCGTTCTCGTCGGAGGCGGGCCGGGTCTCGCTGATGTGCAGCACGAAGTCCGTGGTCGCGGGGCACAGTGGCCCGTCGGCCACCTTGCCGTCGTAACGGGCGATCACCCGCGCGGCGGCCCGTTCGCTGCTGCAGGCCACCTCGGTGAAGCTGGTCGTCCCGAAGGAACTGCACTCGTCGACCGCGAGGAACACCGCCCCGTAGCCCGAGGGCTGCGTCGACGTCGTCCCCGCGGCGGGCTCGGCGCTCCCCGAGTCCGACCAGCGGTCGCACCCCGCGAGCGCGGCGAGGACCAGCAGCAGCGCGCACACCACCCCAACGGAACGCCGACCCGACGAGCTGGCTCGCATGGCTTCCCCCCGATACCCCCGCCCAGCGTGACCCGTCGCGACGGGCACACGCCAGACATCCGGGGTGCTTTGCGTCCTTTGGGGGTGGTGCGCCGGGTGTGCGGCGTAGGGCCTGTACGCCAATCCTCACCCGGGGCGATACGCCGGCCCATACCGGACCTAGTACGTCAATCCGTACCCGATCGGATACAGCGCCTTCGTCGGGTCGTCCGCCCTCTGCACCTCCACCGGCAGCCTCCCGCGGGGCCTCGCGCTGCCCGCGATCACTCGGGCGGCGGCGCGCAGCTCGGCGTCCGTCCAGGAGTAGGTCGCCAAGTAAGCGCGCACGTCAGGGAGTTGGGCCACGTCGTACGGGTTGCGGATCGCGATCGCGACCACCGGGACGCCGGTCGCGACGAGCCGCTCGACGAGGGTCTTCTGCGACCCGGTCGCCGTCACGTTGTACGTGCCGACCACGACCGCGTCCACGCCCCCGGCCGCCGCCACCGCGTTGTCGATGGCCGCCGCGGAGGGCGCCGTTCCGGTGGACAGTGCCGTCGCCGTGAAGCCGAGTTCGGTGAGGGCGGTCGCGAGGACGGTCGTGGGCGGTCCGTCGGTACCGGACGGCGAGGCGGGATCGGCGCCGACGACGAGGACGCGCGGGGCGCTCCGGCGTGAGAGCGGGAGCAGGCGCTCCTTGTTGACCAGCAATGTCGTCGTGCGCTCGGCGATCCGGTCGGCCGCCCTGCGGTGCGCGGCGGTGCCGACGGTGTGGTCGACGCCGGAGTCGCTGACGTACGGGTTCTCCAGCAGACCCAGTTTGGCCTTGAGACGCAGGACGCGCAGGACGGACTCGTCGAGGCGGGCCTCGGTGAGCTCGCCGTCGTGCACGGCGTTCAGGACCGCGTTCCAGGCCACGTGGATGGACGGCGGGTTGAGGAGCTGGTCGACACCGGCCTTGAGCGCCAGTACGGGGACGCGGTCGTCGCCGTACTTCGTCCGGACGCCCTCCATGCCGAGCGAGTCGGTCACCACGAGCCCGTCGTAGCCGAGCTCCTCGCGCAGGATGCCGGTGAGGATCGGGTGGGAGAGCGTCGCGGGGTCCCCGGACGGGTCGAGGGCCGGGACCATGATGTGGGCGGTCATGACCGAGTCGATGCCGGCGCGGACGGCGGCGCGGAAGGGCACGGCGTCGAGGGACGACCACAGCTCGCGGCTGTGCGTGATGACGGGGAAGCCGAAGTGGCTGTCGACGGCGGTGTCCCCGTGCCCCGGGAAGTGCTTCGCCGTGGCCGCGACCCCGGCGCTCTGATAGCCCTTCACCTCGGCCGTCACCAGCCCGGCCACGGCGTCCGGATCGGCGCCGAAGGAGCGTACGCCGATGACCGGGTTGGCCGGGTTGACGTTCACGTCGGCGACCGGCGAGTAGTCCTGTCGGATGCCGAGGGCGCGCAGTTCGGCGCCGCCGAGGCGCCCCACCGTACGGGCGTCCTCCCGCGAGCCGCCCGCGCCCAGCGCCATCGCGCCCGGGAACAGCGTCGCGGGCTTGCCCACCCGGGCCACCGCTCCGTACTCCTGGTCGGTGGAGATGAGGACGGGCAGCCCGCGCGGCTGGTCGAGGGAGACCTTCTGGATGCCGTTCGAGAGGGCGGCGATCTGGTGCGGGTCACGGGTGTTGTGCGCCCAGGTGAAGTAGATGATCCCGCCGACGCGGTACCTGGCGATCAGCTCGGCGGCCGTCCTGACGCCGAGCTCCTCGAGGTTGGTGTCGATGTCGGCCTGGTCGGGCGCGGTGGCCGAGTGCCCGTACACCCGCATCACGAAGAGCTGGCCGACCTTCTCCTCCAGCGTCATACGGGAGACGAGCGCTCGGAGTGACGATTCGTCAGGGCGGTCCGCGGCGTCCTCGGCCGCCCGGACGGGGGTGGTGCTCAGGGCCAGGGCCGCGGTGGACCCGGCGGTGGCGGCGAGAACGGTACGTCTGGTTGGCCTGGAAGACCTCGATGGCCGCACGTGCGCTCCTCCCTCGTGAAGGAAACTTCCGAGGGGCCACGAATATCCGGGAAGTTTCTTCCAGTCAAGGGTGTGCACAGTATCCCGGTGAGGGGCCGTCACCGGCGCAGTTGGAGGGGGGCGCGCCGGTGACGGCGTGCTGCCGGCCGCAGGCGGCGGAGAGGGTGGTCAGCGTTCGCAGCCAGCAGCGAGGCCGACACCGCTCTGCGGAGACTCATCCGGCAGTATGCGGATTGGACGAACCGGTGCGGGTCGGGGTTCCCCGGTTTCCGCCGGTTCGGGGAATTGGTGCCGGTGGTGCGAATGGGTGGGACGGTTCGACACCGGGCTCGCACGGACAGGTCCATTTGGCGGACGTTCCCGCGCCGGAGCGGGTCGGGGAGCCAGCATGAGGACATGGCCGTCGTCGACATCCCCGGTTCCAAGTCCATCACCGCGCGTGCGCTCTTCCTCGCGGCGGCGGCCGACGGGGTCACGACCCTCGTACGGCCGCTCCGGTCGGACGACACGGAAGGTTTCGCGGAGGGCCTGACCCGGCTCGGCTACCGCGTCGGCCGCACCCCGCACGCCTGGCAGATCGACGGCCGCCCCCAGGGCCCGGCGGCCACCGACGCCGACGTGTACTGCCGCGACGGCGCGACCACCGCCCGCTTCCTGCCGACCCTCGCCGCCGCCGGACACGGCACCTACCGCTTCGACGCCTCCCCGCAGATGCGCCGCCGCCCGCTGCTCCCGCTCACCCGCGCCCTGCGCGACCTCGGCGTCGACCTGCGGCACGACGAGGCGGAGGGCCACCATCCGCTGCGGATCGCGGCGGCCGGTGTGGAGGGCGGTGACGTGACGCTCGACGCGGGCCAGTCCTCCCAGTACCTGACCGCCCTCCTGCTGCTCGGCCCGCTGACCCGCAAGGGCCTGCGCATCACCGTCACGGACCTGGTCTCGGCGCCGTACGTCGAGATCACGCTCGCGATGATGCGGACGTTCGGCGCGTCCGTGCGCCGGGAGGGCGGGGTGTTCGTGGTCTCGCCCGGCGGCTACCGCGCCGGCACGTACGCCATCGAGCCCGACGCCTCCACCGCGAGCTACTTCTTCGCCGCGGCCGCCCTGACCGGCCGCGAGGTGACGGTCCCCGGCCTCGGTACCGGCGCGCTCCAGGGCGACCTGGGCTTCGTCGACGTACTGCGGCGGATGGGGGCGCGGGTGGCGGTCGGCTCCGGCGGGACGACGGTCGCGGGCACCGGCGAACTGCGCGGCCTCACGGTCAATATGCGGGACATCTCCGACACCATGCCGACGCTGGCCGCGATCGCGCCCTTCGCCTCGGGCCCGGTCCGCATCGAGGACGTCGCCAACACACGCGTGAAGGAGTGCGACCGTCTGGACGCCTGTGCGGAGAACCTCCGGCGGCTGGGCGTACGGGTGGAGACCGGGGCCGACTGGATCGAGGTCCACCCCGGTACGCAGCTCGTGCCGGGCGCGGACATCAAGACGTACGGTGATCACCGCATCGTCATGTCCTTCGCGGTGACCGGACTCCGCGCGCCGGGCGGCGTCTCGTTCGACGACCCCGGCTGCGTACGGAAGACGTTCCCCGCCTTCCACGAGACCTTCGCCGCCTGGGCCGGGTCGCTGAGGTGATCAGCGGGGGGTGATCAGTGGGGGATGCCGTCGATCAGTTCGCGGGCGCCCTGGCGCAGCAGGGCGACGGCGACCGACGTGCCGAGCGTCGCGGCGTCGAGACGGCCCGCCCACTCGTGGGCGTTCAGTACGGTCTTGCCGTCCGGGGTGAACACGCAGGCGCGCAGGGACAGTTCGCCACTGCGGTGGGCCTTCGCGAAACCGGCGATCGGGGAGTTGCAGTGGCCCTGGAGG
The DNA here is from genome assembly GCF_055656965.1 of Streptomyces sp. NPDC111656. Taxonomy (NCBI): domain Bacteria; kingdom Bacillati; phylum Actinomycetota; class Actinomycetes; order Kitasatosporales; family Streptomycetaceae; genus Streptomyces; species Streptomyces sp. NPDC111656. Next base: position 128,776 of record NZ_JBVKCA010000007.1, on the reverse strand, counting down.
ACGTGCAGGAACATCCGCTCCGCCGTGGCCTCGCGGTGCGTGTTCGGGTCGCCGAGGTCGCTGATCGTCTCGATCACGTCGGTGTCGCCCTCACGGCACTGGAGGGCCAGGATGCCCGCCCCGATCGGCGGCATCATCGTCTCGGGCGACAGGATCTCCGTGATCACGTCCGCCCGGCCGATCCGCTCCAGCCCCGACACCGCCAGCAGCAGCGCGTCCGCCTCACCCGCCGCCAGCTTCTCCAGCCGCCGGTTGGCGTTCCCCCGGAACGGCACGCACTCCACGTGCGGGTGCGAGGCGGCCAGCTGAGCGCCCCGCCGCACGGACGAGGTGCCGATCCGCGTCCCCTGCGGCAGCTCGTCCAGCGTGAGCCCGTCCGGGTGCACGAGAGCGTCCCGGATGTCGTCCCGCGCCAGGAACGCGGCGAACATCGTCCCCGCCGGGAGGGGACGGTCCGCGGGGATGTCCTTCACGCAGTGCACCGCGAGATCGGCCTCACCGGCCAGCAGTGCCGCGTCGACCTCCTTGGTGAACGCGCCCTTCCCCTCGACCTTGGCCAGGTCGCCCATCCACTTGTCACCGGTCGTCTTCACGGGCACGACCTCGGTACGGATGTGCGGATGGAGCGCGCCCAACTCGGCACGGACGCGCTCCACTTGGGCCAGGGCCATGGGCGAGTCGCGGGAGACGATACGGATCAGTTCCGGTGCCGACATGCGCTCCACGATAGCCCGTCGGCAAGCGGCGGAGAGCCGTGGGACGCCCGTCCGGGCGGGTGCGCGTGTCGCCGGAACCGGTCCTAGGCGGAGTCGTTCAGCAGGCGCCCGAGGTGCTCCCGCCCCGGTCCCAGCAGCTCAGGCAGCGGCGCGGCCTCCTCGTACCACCGCTTCTCGTACTCCCAGCACAGCCAGCCGTCCCAGCCCTCCCGGGAGAGGAGTTCCACGCAGTCGGCGAGCGGCAGGACGCCCGCGCCGAGGGGGAGCGGGGTGGTGTCCTCGGCGGAGGCGATGTCCTTGACCTGGAGGTAGCCGAGGTAGGTGCACAGGGCCGCGTAGGTCTGGGCCGGCTCCTCGCCGCCGAGCCAGGTGTGCATGACGTCCCACAGCGAGCCCACGTGGTGGTGGCCGACCAGGCCCAGGATCCTGATCGCGTCCGCGCCGGTGCGGTGCGAGTCATGGGTCTCCAGCAGGATCCGTACGCCCAGGTCGGCGGCGTACTCCGCGGCCGTGCCGAGCCGCCGGGCCGCTGTCGCGTCCGCCTCCTCGACGCTCTGCTCGGAACTCGCGCCGGGGAAGACGCGTACGAACGGGGCGCCGAGGTCGTGGGCGAGGTCGAGGAGCTCCTTGATCTCGGCGACGACGGTGTCGTCGTCGCCCGGCGCCGCCACCCGTGCGTAGCCCGCGACGCCCAGGATCTCGATGCCGCCCGCCTTGAACGCGGCGACCACCTCGGCCCGCTCGGCCGCCCCGATCCCGGGGTGCACCGGCTCCTCGGGATGCGCGCGCAGCTCCACCCCGTGGTAGCCGTGCGCGGCGGCGAGTCGTACGACGTCGGGGATGGGGAGCCCGGGTACGCCGAGCGTGGAGAAGGCCAGCTTCATGTGCATGGACCCTACTCGCGTACCTATGTCGGCCGTTGTCGGTCAAAAGGAGAGTCGAAAGGAAAATCGCTGGTGGGTGGTTCGGGAGGTCCTTCTCCACAAACACTACGACGTGCCCTTTGTGTCGCTAAGATGCCGAAATCGCTGGCGTACGGGGGCAGCATGCGACTTGATATCGAAGTGCTCGAAGACGACGGAAGACAGCTTCGCGCATTGCAGCGCTGGCTGATGCGGGATCCGGACACGGCGGGGGCGAGCCTTTCCCTGCGGGACCGTCAGGAACGACCGGGCACGATGGGCGACGGCCTGGAACTGATCAACGTGGTGCTCAGCAACGCCGTGGGCCTCGGCGGACTGCTCCTCGCCGTCGCCAACTGGCGTCAGTCGCGTGGGAACGGGCCCGAGGTACGGGTGGAGCACCGCGGTGTCACCGTGATCGTGAGCGGAGCCGACCCGCGGCACATCGAGCGGTTGGTGCGACAGCTGTCCGGGCCGGACTCCGGGGCCGGTGACGACGTACCGGACCCCGGCCTGCTCGACCGACCCCGGACATGACCGAAACCACGACCGGGATCACGACTGAGACATGACCGAACTCTCGAATCCGGCCCGCAGTCGGGCCCTGCTGATCGGTGCCCACTCCTTCACCGACCCGGATCTCGAACCGCTGCCCGCGGTCGCGCGCAACCTCGACCGGCTCGCCGAACTGTTGCGTGACCCGAGCGTGTGGGGCCTGGACGCCGGTCACCTGTCCGTGCTCGCGGAACCCGACCGGGACCAGGCGCTCGGCGAGGCCGGTCGCCTGGCCGACGAGGCCGAGGACACCCTGCTCGTCTACTACGCGGGGCACGGCTTCGTGCACGACCTGTCGAACGAGCTGTATCTCGCGCTGCCCCGCACCGACCCACGCCGCCTCTACACCGCCCTGCGCTACCAGGACATCCGTGAGCTGCTCCTGGGCCCCCAGGTCCGGGCCCGCCGCAAGGTCGTGATCCTCGACTGCTGCTGGAGCGGCCTCGCCCTGCACGGCGCGATGTCGGCCACGGGACTCGGCGGGCTGTCGGACATCGGCGGCACGTTCGTGCTGACCGCGACCTCGGAGACCCGGACGGCGCTCGCACCGCCGGGGGAGACGTACACGGCGTTCACCGGCGAGCTGATCGGCGCCCTCGAAAAGGGGGTTCCGCAAGCGCCGCCGCTGCTGACCATGACGACGCTGTACCGCCATCTGTACGACGCCCTCGTCGCGAAGGGGCGCCCGACACCGCAGCAGCGCAACGGCAACACGGCGGGGGCGATCGCCGTCGCCCGCAACCGCCATCGGCCGCCCGTGCCGGGGCCGGGGCCGGAGGATGCGGTGACGTCGGCGGCCGAGGAAGCGTCGGTCGATCCCCCGCCTGTCGATTCGCCTTCGGCCGAGGAGCCGTCGGTTGGGAAGCCGTCGGTCGAGGAGCCGCCGGACGAGGAGCCGCCGGACGAGAAGTCGTCGGACGAGGACCCGTCGGCCCGGGGGACGCGGGTTCGGTTACCGGGCCGTCGGCGCCGGTGGACCGTCGTCATGGCATCCGCCCTGGTGGTCGCGGCACTGGGCTCACTCCCGGTGGCGTTGAACCTCATCGGCGGAGACGGATCCGACGCCGACGCGAAGGCCAAGGGCAAGGGCAACCTGACGGTCACGATCGGTGTGAGCGCTCCCCTGAGTGGTGACCTCGTCGGTCTTGGCCGGGGCATCAGGGACTCGGCCGATCTGGCGGTCAAGAAGGCCAACGCCGACAACGCCGTCCCCGGCGTCACTTTCAAGATCAGGGCTCTGGACGACAAGGGCGACCTCGCCTCGGGACATCGGAACGCCACCGAGCTCGTCGCCGACCGTAGTGTCGTGGGAGTGGTGGGACCCCTGAATAGCGCCGTGGCCCAAGTCATGCAGAAGGTTTTCTACGACGCCCACCTGACCCAGATCTCGCCGTCGAACACCGCTCCGGCACTGACCTTGGGGGACGGCTGGCAGCAGGGCACGTTCGCCAGGCCGTACAACACCTACTTCCGTACGGTGGCCAATGACACGGCGCAGGCGCCCGCCGCCGCCCGGTACCTGTACGTGAAGTCCAAGCGCCGCAAGGCCTTCGTCATCGACGACAAGCAGACCTATGGCGCCTCACTGGCCCAGTCGTTCAAAAAGGCGTTCGGCGAGGAGGGCGGAACCATCGTGGGGGAGAGCCACGTGGACGCCGGCCGGCGCGACTTCTCGACGCAGGTCTCACAGGCCGTGAACGCGGGCGCGGACGTCGTGTACTACGGAGGCGAGTACGACGCAGCGGGTCCGCTGAGCAAGCAGCTCCACGCCGCGAGTCCCGGCGTCCTGCTCGCGGGAGGGGACGGCATCTGCTCGGACACCTACGCGACCGTGGCCGGCGACGGCGCCGACGGAGACAACTGCACCATGGGCGGCGCCGTTCCCGGCTCGCTCCCCTCGGCCGAGACCTTCATCAAGGACTACAAGGCGGCGGGCTACAACTCTTCGTACAGTTCGTACGGCGGATACGCCTACGACGCGACCTCGGCTCTGATCCAGGCCTTCAAATCCCTTCATGTCGACCCCTCCGACACCGTGCCCTCGGCGAAACGCGAGAGCCTGCGGGCGGCGGTCCAGAACGTCGACTTCGACGGGGTGATGGGAAAGGTCGGATTCGACGCCAACGGCGACGCCGTGTCCCAGACGGTGACCGTCTACCGGCTCAGCGGCGGCGCCTGGAAGGCGGTGCAAGCGTGACCGGTCACTCCTGCGTGACCGGTCACTCCTGAGCGCCGTGCAGCTCCAACCGCCAGTCCTGGCCCAGCAGGTCCGCTCCGAACGAGCGGTGCGGTTTCTCGGCGACGAGGACGAAACCGTGGCGCTGGTAGATGCGGCGGGCGGCGGAGAGCACGTCGTTGGTCCACAGGACCAGGTCCCGGTAGCCACCGTCCCGCGCGAAGTCGACGACGGCCTCGACCAGCCGGTCGCCGATGCGCAGCCCGCGCGCGTCGGGCTCGACGAGGAGGAGGCGCAGGCGGGCGGTCCCGGGCGCGTCGTCGCGGACGCACATCACGCAGCCCACCGGCCGGCCGTCCAGTTCGGCGATCCACACCCGCTCCAGGTGCGGATCGTGGTCCTCGGCGAAGTCCGCCACGATCCGGGCGACCAGGCCCTCGTAGTCGGCGTTCCAGCCGTACTCGGCGGCGTACAGCGCGGCGTTGCGCTGCACGATCCAGCCGAGGTCGCCGGGCCCGGGGTCGCGCAGGACGACGTCCTCGCGGCGGGGTGGGCGCCCGGAGGAGAGCAGCGTGCGCACGGTCAGCATCGCCTCGGCGAGCCGGGGGCGGTCGTCGGCCGGCACGGTCGCCAGCAGCGCCCCCACCGATTCCCGTGAGCGCTCGTCCAGCAGGGCCGCCGTCTCCCGGCCCTGTGCCGTGAGCGTGATGCGGCGCCGCCGCGGGTCCCGCGCCGAGGGCGTCCGCTCGATCAGGCCGTCCTGCTCGAACTTGTTCAGGATGCGGCTCAGGTAACCGGCGTCCAGGGACAGTTCGCCGCGGAGGTCGGCGGCGTCGGTGCGGGGGGAGTGGGCGAGCTCGTACAGCACACGGGACTCGGTGAGGGTGTAGGGGGCGTAGAGGTGGCGGCCGTAGTCGAGGGCCCCGATGACGTTCGTGTAGAAGCGGTTGAAGGAGCGGATGTCCTGGACGGTCATGATCACTCAACCCCGGATGGTCGGCGCCGGCTGTTCGGGTCTGCCTGTTCGGGTCCGGCTCAGCGGCCTTGGCTGCTCGGACCTGATAGTGGTTGCTCGGACCTGATAGTTGACTCAGTCAGAGGTATGTGTCGAGCCTACGGCTTCGGCCAAGCGCGGGCAACGGTCGGGTAACTCCCCGGCAACCCCGGTCATGACTTGGCCAACCCCTTTCCGCACGTTGGCCACGAGTTCATCGCACGCCTCTGCCAACCCTCGGTCGCCCCTAGGAGAGTGAAGCGGCGGGCCCGCCCCCGTGCGGGCCGTCGTTCGACTCCGGAGAGCTGACGAAGTCTCAAGAAGGGGCAAAAATGGCCGAGTTGACACGTCGTAGACTCCTGGGTTCGGCCGCGGGCGCGCTGGGTGGCGCCGCGGCACTCTCCCTCCTCCCGCCGAGCGTCCAGAAGGCCGTCGCGGCCGGGCCGCCGAAGCACGGCTCGCTCCGCGACATCGAGCACGTCGTCATGCTGATGCAGGAGAACCGGTCCTTCGACCACTACTTCGGCACCCTGTCCGGCGTCCGCGGCTTCGCCGACCCGCACGCGCTGAAGCTCGACACCGGACGGTCGGTGTTCTACCAGCCCGACGCCGTGAACCCGAAGGGGTATCTGCTCCCCTTCCACCTCGACACCCACACGTCCAGCGCCCAGGCGATCCCCTCCACGAGTCACGCGTGGGCGGTGCAGCACGACGCGTGGAACGGCGGGAAGATGGACCGCTGGCTGCCGGCGCACCGCAAGGCGGACGGGATCAACGGGCCGTACGTGATGGGCTACTACACCCGCGAGGACATCCCGTTCCAGTTCGCGCTGGCGGAGACCTTCACGATCTGCGACCACTACTTCTGCTCGGTGTTCGGGCCGACCTGGCCCAACCGGCTGTACTGGATGACCGGCACGATCGACCCCGGCGGCACACGGGGCGGCCCGGTCCTCGTGAACAAGGCCCCGACGCCGTACCGGTGGACGACGTACGCGGAGCGGCTGCAGGCGGCCGGGGTCAGCTGGAAGGTGTACCAGCAGGACGACGACTACGGCTGCAACATGCTGGAGCAGTTCGCGAGCTTCCGCGCGGCGGCGCCGGGGTCCGACCTGTACGAGCGTGGGGTACGCCCGCAGCCGGAGGGCACGTTCGAGGACGACGCGCGCAACGACCGCCTGCCCGCCGTCTCCTGGATCATGCCGACGAGCTTCCAGTCCGAGCACCCGGACTACCTGCCCGCCGCGGGAGCCGATTTCGTCGCGTCGAAGATCGAGGCGATCGCCTCCAACCCGAAGGTGTGGCGGAAGACCGCGTTCATCCTGAACTACGACGAGAACGACGGCCTGTTCGACCACGTACCGCCGCCGACGCCTCCGGCGGGTACGCCGGACGAGTTCGTCCAGGGACTGCCCATCGGAGGCGGCTTCCGAGTCCCCGCGATCATCGTCTCGCCCTGGACGGTGGGGGGTTGGGTGGCCTCGGAAGCCTTCGATCACACCTCGGCGCTGCAGTTCCTCGAGCGCTTCACGGGGGTCGAGGAGCCCAACGTCAGTGACTGGCGGCGGTCGACGTTCGGTGACTTCACGTCGGCGTTCCGCTTCTCGCACGGGCGTCCGCGTCCGCCGCGGCTGCCGGACGACACGGCGGAGCAGCTGGAGAAGGCGAAGGAGGAGGTCGCGACCCTTCCGAAGCCGACGCTTCCCGGTGCCGACCAGTCGTTCCCCCGTCAGGAGAAGGGGCACCGCCCGCACGTGTGATCGCGGGCCCCGGTGGGTGGGTCGGGGCCGTGCCGGTACGTCGAGCCCGTCGCCGCCGGATCAGACGTGGACCGGGCAAGCGACCCGCTGCTCGATCCGAACGTAAGCGACGCGCTTGCGACGCACCGCCACGCCCCCTCCCGCGCGCCCCCGGCTGCGGGTGAGTGGGCCTGGCCTGGGGGTGGGGGTGGGGGCAGGGGCGCAGCCCCGCCCCCACCCCCCAGGGGCGCGGGGAACTGCGCGACCAGCCCCCACCGGCCTGCAGCCGACACAACCCACCCGGGGGTCTGGGGGCGGAGCCCCCAGGTAGGGATGATGGGGGTCCCCCCTGCTCGAGCGAAGTCGAGAGCTTGAGGGAGGGTAGGGGCGGCGGGGGCGAGAACCCCACGTTCAGACCCGCGGCACCCCCGTGGACCCCCGCACCATCAACTCCCCCCGCACCGTCGCGATCCCACCCGGCGGCGGCTCCTCGCGCCCCATCGCGATACGCCCGGCCCGAGCCCCCGCCTCCGAGAGCGGCAACCGCACCGTCGTGAGCGCGGGGACGGCATCGATACTGAAGGGAAGGTCGTCGAAGCCGACGACGGACACGTCGTCGGGGATACGCAGGCCCGCCTCCCGCAGCGCGGCACACGCGCCGAGTGCGACGGTGTCGTTGGCGGCCACGACAGCCGTCAACGACGGGTCACGGCGCAGGAGTTCGAGGGTCGCCTCGTAGCCGGCGCGACGGTCGTAGCGTCCGTGCACCGTGCGGCGCGGATCGTCCTCGATGTCGTGCGCGGCGAGCGCGGCACGGTGCCCCTCGAGGCGGTGCCGGGTCGTCGTCCGCTCCTCCGGGCCCGCGATGTAGCCGAGCCTGCGGTGGCCGAGTCCGATCAGATGCTCGGTGAGCTGCTGTCCGCCGCCCCGGTTGTCGAAGGTGAGCGCGATCGCCTCGGGGGCGTCGGGCGCGGGCGGCCGTCCGCACAGGACCACCTGGGTCCCCGCGTCCCCGAGCTTGCGCAGCTTCGCCGCGACCGCCGCCGCGTGCGGCGCGTCCTCGACGGCACCACCCGTCAGGACGACCGCGGCGGCGCGCTGGCGCTGAAGGAGCGTGAGGTAGGTCAGCTCACGCTCCGGGGAGCCGCCGGTGTTGCACACGACCCCGAGCCGTTCGCCGCCCGCACGTCCACCGGGCCCGCCGATCTCCGACTGGATCGCGGCCGCCATGATTCCGAAGAAGGGGTCGGCGATGTCGTTCACCAGGATGCCGACCAGGTCGGAGGTGGCGGCGGCCAGCGAACTCGCGGGCCCGTTCAGTACGTAGTCCAGGTCGTCCACCGCGCGCAGCACCCGCTCGCGCGTGGACGCCGCGACGGGATAGTTCCCGTTCAGCACCCGGGACACGGTCGCGGGCGAGACCTGCGCACGCGCCGCCACGTCCGCCAGGGTCACGGTCATCTCGTCGTCCTCCGGTCACGCATCTCGTAGCACCTCATCGTGCTTCTCGTGCTCGCTGTGCTCTTTGGCCTGCCGTACCCGTCGTGCTCGTCGTACCTGTCGTGCTCGTATTGCGCGTATTGCTCGTAGTGCTCCATCCGACCGTGCCACGCCCCCTACGTCCAGCCGTCCGGACGGTCGAACATCTCGTCGTCCGTATGGTCTTGTCCAATCGGCTCGACAGAGGCTAACTTCTTCTTGTGTAGAAAGCGCTTGCTGTCACGTTCACCAGTGGGGCGTACGCGGCGCGGAACCCGCGTTGGAAGGGAATCACGTGACACGCAAGACGGTGCGAATCGCCATGAACGGCGTGACGGGGCGCATGGGCTACCGCCAGCACCTCGTCCGCTCGATTCTCGCCCTGCGCGACCAGGGCGGCCTCGACCTCGGCGACGGCACGGTGCTGTGGCCCGAGCCGGTCCTCCTCGGCCGCCGCGAGCACGCGCTGAAGGCGCTCGCCGAGCAGCACGGCCTGGAGCACTGGTCGACGGACGTGGACGAGGTCCTCGCCGACCCGACCGTGGAGATCTACTTCGACGCCCAGGTGACCTCCGCCCGGGAGGAGGCCATCAAGAAGGCCATCGCGGCGGGCAAGCACATCTACACCGAGAAGCCCACCGCCACCGGCCTCGACGGCGCCCTGGAGCTGGCCCGCCTCGCCCCCGAGAAGGGCATCAAGCACGGGGTCGTGCAGGACAAGCTCTTCCTCCCGGGGCTGCTGAAACTCAAGCGGCTCATCGACGGGGGCTTCTTCGGGCGGATCCTGTCCATCCGCGGGGAGTTCGGGTACTGGGTCTTCGAGGGCGACTGGCAGAGCGCCCAGCGGCCCTCCTGGAACTATCGCGCGGAGGACGGCGGCGGCATCGTCGTCGACATGTTCCCGCACTGGGAGTACGTGCTCCACGAGCTGTTCGGCCGGGTCACCTCCGTCCAGGCGCTCACCGCCACCCACATCCCGCAGCGCTGGGACGAGCAGGACAAGCCGTACGACGCCACGGCCGACGACGCCGCGTACGGCGTCTTCGAGCTGGAGGGCGGCTCCATCGCCCAGATCAACTCCTCCTGGGCGGTGCGCGTCAACCGTGACGAGCTGGTCGAGTTCCAGGTCGACGGGACGGAGGGGTCGGCCGTCGCCGGGCTGCGCAACTGCCGCGTCCAGCACCGCTCGGCGACCCCCAAGCCGGTCTGGAACCCCGACATCCCGGCCACCTACTCCTTCCGCGACCAGTGGCAGGAGATCCCCGACAACGCCGAGTTCGACAACGGCTTCAAGGCGCAGTGGGAGCTGTTCCTGCGGCATGTGTACGCCGACGCCCCCTACCACTGGGACCTCCTCGCCGGCGCCCGCGGCGTCCAGCTCGCCGAACTGGGGCTGAGGTCCTCGGCCGAGGGCCGTCGGCTCGACGTACCGGAGATCTCGCTGTGACCCTTCGACTGCCTGACACGAACGGCGCGTTGAGGGCCTATGAGCCGCGTGCCGTCCCGCTCGCCCTCACCACCGGCGCGCCCTTCACCTCCCGTACGGTCTTCTCGGCCGCGCATGTCGTCGCCGACCCGTTCGCGGACGTCTCGCCCGACTCGCCCGCCGCCGTCGACTGGGACGCCACCCTCGCCTTCCGCCGCCACCTGTGGTCCCACGGGCTCGGCGTCGCCGAGGCGATGGACACCGCGCAGCGCGGGATGGGCCTGGACTGGGCGGGCGCGGCCGAACTCGTCCGCCGGTCGGCGGCGGAGGCGAAGGCGGTCGGGGGCCGTATCGCGTGCGGTGTCGGCACCGATCAGCTCACCGGTCCGGCATCCCTGGAAGAGGTGCGGACGGCGTACGAGGAGCAGCTCGCCCTCGTCGAGGAGTCGGGGGCGCAGGCCATCCTCATGGCCTCCCGGGCGCTGGCGGCGACCGCGAAGGGGCCCGAGGACTACCTGGAGGTCTACGGGCATCTGCTCCGCCAGGCGGCCGAGCCCGTGATCCTGCACTGGCTCGGCCCCATGTTCGACCCCGCCCTGGAGGGCTACTGGGGATCGGGCGACCTGGACGCGGCCACGGACGTGTTCCTGGAGGTCATCGCCGCCCACCCGGACAAGGTCGACGGCATCAAGGTCTCCCTCCTCGACGCCCGGCGCGAGGTCGACCTGCGCCGCCGCCTGCCGCAGGGCGTCCGCTGCTACACGGGTGACGACTTCAACTACCCCGAACTGATCGCGGGCGACGAGCAGGGCTTCAGCCACGCCCTGCTCGGCATCTTCGATCCGCTGGGTCCGCTCGCGGCGCAGGCGGTGCGGGTGCTCGACACGGGCGACGTGAAGGGCTTTCGCGAACTCCTCGACCCCACTGTCGAACTCTCCCGCCACCTCTTCCAGCCCCCGACCCGGTTCTACAAGACGGGCGTGGTCCTGCTGGCGTGGCTGGCCGGGCACCAGGAACACTTCACCATGGTCGGCGGGCTGCAGTCGGCCCGCTCGCTGCCGCACTTCGCGCGGGCGTACGAGCTGGCGGACACCCTGGGCCTGTTCCCGAACCCGGAGCTCGCCGAGACCCGGATGAAGACCCTGCTGGCCCTGTACGGAGTGACCTCATGAGCAGTCTCGCCCGCTTCTCCATCAACCAGATGACGGTCAAGCAGCTGGCGATGCCCGAACTGGTCGAGTCCTGCCTCGAGCTGGGGATCCCAGGCGTCGGACTCTGGCGTGAACCCGTCCAGTCGTACGGCCTCGACGCCACCGCCAAACTCGTCCGCGACGCCGGTCTGGCCGTCACCACGCTCTGCCGTGGCGGCTTCTTCACGGCGATCGACCCGCAGGAGCGGGCCCGCGCCCTGAACGACAACCGTGCGGCCGTCGACGAGGCCGCGACCCTCGGCACCGACACCCTGGTCCTGGTCTCCGGGGGGCTGCCCGCCGGTTCGAAGGACCTGCACGGCGCCCGGGAGCGGATCGCCGACGCGCTGGGGGAGCTGGGCCCCTACGCCGCCGAGCGGGGCGTACGCCTGGCCATCGAGCCCCTCCACCCCATGTACGCCGCCGACCGCTGCGTCGTCTCCACCCTCGCCCAGGCCCTGGACCTCGCGGAACGCTTCCCCGCGGACCAGGTGGGCGTCACCGTCGACACGTACCACATCTGGTGGGACGACACCGCCCCCGCCCAGATCGCCCGCGCGGGCGCGGCGGGCCGCATCCACACCTTCCAACTCGCCGACTGGACCACCCCGCTGCCCGAGGGCGTCCTCAACGGCCGCGGCCAGATCGGCGACGGCTCGATCGACATGCGGGAGTGGCGCTCGTACGTCGAGGCGGCGGGCTACTCCGGTCCCATCGAGGTCGAACTGTTCAACGACGAGCTGTGGGCGCGAGACGGGCACGAGGTGCTGGCGGAGACGGCGGCGCGATTCGTGGAGCACGCGGGGTAGCCCGTCGGTGGTCGCTGTCACCTCTTGGTCACTTCTTGCGTGCCGCCCGCTTGCTGAGGACCGCCAGTACGACCGGGACGAGCATCTCGATGACACGGGTGACCGTAGCCGCCGGGATGCCTGTCTTCTTGGCGACGGCGTTCGCGACCGGCTTGCTCACCTTGGCCAGCACCCCGGCCATCAGACCGCCGGTGGCGAACCCGCCCAGGGTGGACACGCCCTGGAGCGGGGCCTCCTCCTCGGGCGCCGCCGCGGCCTCCTCCTGTACGGGGCCGGCGAGTGCCGAGACCGTGGCCCCGACCACCTCCTGGGCGCCCGCCGTGTCGGTCCCCAGCAGCCCCGCGATCTCTTGGAGCTTGTCGTCGCCCAGTTCACCGAGCACGTCGTCCTCGAAGGAGGAAGCGGATTCACTCATGCCGGAAAGCATCCCGAAAGAATCTCGGAAGGCCGTGCAACCCTTCCCCCACCGCGCGTGTCGTACTTGGCATCAGGACTTCTGGAGGGGGATCTGGGGGGATCGCGGGGGTTCTGATGTCGGAGGGGAAATCCGAGGGGCCTGGTCGACGGACCGGGCCCCTCGAAGCATGTCGGGCACCGGGCCGATCCTGTCGAGCACCGGGCTAGAAGAACACCCCGCACCGCAGCAGCACATTCGCGTACGGCCGTGCCTCTCCCGTGCGGACGATCAGCTTCGTGCCCGCCGACAGTGACTTCAGTTCCTCGTGGGAGACCGTCGACAGGGTGGGAAAACGGGCGTCCAGCAGGGCCGTCGCCTCCGGGTTCGCCCCGCGGACCTCGTGCGCGGCCGTGGCGCCCTCCACCACGAGTTCCCCCAGCAGCCCCTCGAGCACCTCGGCGAAGGACGGCACCCCGGCCCGGAAGGCCAGGTCCACGACGCGCGGACCGGCGGGGATGGGCATCCCGGCATCGCAGACGAGCACCCCGTCCCCGTGGCCCAGCTCGGCCAGCGCGCCCGCCAGGTGGCGATTGAGTATTCCGGCCTTCTTCATCGGGACTCACCTTGCACGGTCTCTCCGGCGGGCCTCTCCGACCCGCTTGTCCGGCCGGGGGTCCGGGGGTTGTCCCCCGGGATGGCACAGCACAGCGACGCGACCTCCTCGGCCGTCGGGAAGGACTCCTGCGCACCGGCACGGGTGACCGCCGCCGCACCGACGCGGGCGGCGTACGCGGCCGCCTCGGCGAGCGGCTCGTCGAGCCCGAGCCGCCACGCCAGCGCCGCCGTGAACGCGTCCCCCGCGCCCGTCGTGTCCACCGTCTCCACCTTCACCGACGGCACCCGCGCGGCGCCCTCGGCGGAGGCCACCAGCGCGCCCCGCGCGCCCAGCGTGATCACCACCGAGCGCGGGCCGAGGGCGAGCAGGGCGGACGCCCAGTCCTCCGGGGAGTCCCCGAGATCCGTGCCGACGATCACCCGCGCCTCGTGCTCGTTCACGATCAGCGGGTCGCAGGCCGCGAGCACCTCGGCGGGCAGCGCGCGCGGCGGCGACGGGTTCAGTACGAAACGGCTGCCGGGAGCGAGATTCCGTACGACCTCCACGACCGTCTCCAACGGGATCTCCAGCTGCGCCGAGACCACGTGGGAGGCCGTCAGGAGGTTTCCGGCGGACCGCACGTCCTCGGGTGTGAGGCGGCCGTTGGCACCGGGCGAGACCACGATGCTGTTGTCCCCGGAGGGATCCACCGTGATGAGCGCGACCCCGGTCGGCGCCCCGCCGACGAGCACGCCCGCCGTGTCGACCCCGGCCGCCCGCTGCGAGTCGAGCAGCAGCCGCCCGTGCGCGTCGTCGCCGACCCGGGCCAGCAGCGCCGTACGGGCTCCGAGGCGGCCGGCGGCGACCGCCTGGTTGGCGCCCTTGCCGCCCGGGTGGACGACGAGGTCGGAGCCGAGCACCGTCTCGCCGGCCGCGGGCCGCCGCTCGACGCCGATCACCAGGTCGGCGTTGGCCGAACCCACGACCAGCAGGTCGTAGTCGTACATGAGCTTTCTCCCTATGAAGGTGAGTCGAAGCAACAGGGCGAGCCGCCCGGCGGCGCGCGGAGGTCGTCCGCGTCGTGCTGTCCGGGCGGCCCGCTCAGGTCATCCGCCGAAGCCGGCCACATTCTCCTTCGTGACCACCTTCACCGGCACCATCACCGTCTTCTCGACCTTCTTGCCCTCGGCGGCGTTCAGCGCGTTCTCCACCGCGATCCGGCCGAGCTCCTTCGGCTGCTGGGCCACGGACGCGTACATCGTGCCGTCCTTGACCGCCTTCAGGCCGTCCGGTTCGCCGTCGAAGCCGATGACCGAGACCGATGTGCCGGCCTTGGAGCCGAGCGCCTTGACCGCGCCGAGCGCCATCTCGTCGTTCTCGGCGAAGACGCCCTGGATGTCGGGGTGCGCCTGAAGCAGGTTCGTCATCACGTCGAGGCCCTTGGTGCGGTCGAAGTCCGCGGGCTGCCGGGCGACGACCTCGATGCCCGGGTAGGCCTTCAGACCCTCGGCGAAGCCCGCGCCGCGCTCACGGCTCGCGGACGTCCCGGCCAGGCCCTGCAGGATCACGATCTTGCCCTTGCCGCCCAGCTTCTCGGCCATCGCCTTGGCGCCGAGCTTGCCGCCCGCGATGTTGTCGGAGGCGACCAGCGCGGCCGTGTCGGCCTTGTTCACGCCCCGGTCCACGCCGACGACGGGGATGCCGGCCTTGTTCGCGGAGCGGACCGCCGGGCCCGCCGCGTCCGAGTCCACCGGGTTGACGATGATCGAGCCGAGGCCCGAGCTGGTGAAGTTCTGCAACTGGTTGGCCTGCTGGGAGGCGTCGTTCTGCGCGTCCGTGACCGTCAGGTCCACGCCGAGCTTCTTCGCCTCCGCCTTCGCACCCGCCTCGATCTGCACGAAGAAGGGGTTGTTCAGGGTGGAGAGGGACAGGCCCACCTTCTTCGTCGCCGACGAGGAGGAGCCGTTGTGCAGGAAGGACATCGCACCGACGATCGCCGCCGCGACCACGGCCGCGATGATGTACGTCGCCGCCTGCTTGCCCCTGCCTCCCGGCGCACCCGTCCCGGCGGCCACCGGCGTCGCCCCGGCCTTGCGCCGCAGCGTGTCCAGCAGCACCGCCAGCGCGATCACGACCCCGATGACGACCTGCTGCCAGAAGGCGGAGACGGAGAGCAGGTTCAGACCGTTGCGGAGCACCGCGAGGATCAGGGCGCCGATCAGCGTGCCGGACGCCTTGCCGGTGCCGCCCGCCAGGGAGGCGCCGCCGATGACGACCGCGGCGATCGCGTCCAGCTCGTACCCCTGCGCGGCCTGCGGCTGCGCGGAGGAGAGCCGGGAGGCGAGCACGATGCCCGCGGCGGCCGCGAAGAGACCCGACAGGGCGTAGATCGCGAGTTTCTGCCTCTTCACCCGCAGACCCGAGAGGCGCGCGGCCTCCTCGTTGCCGCCGATCGCGTACATGGAGCGGCCGATGTAGGTACGGCCCAGGATCAGGGCGGTGATCAGACCCATGACGACCATCACCAGGACGGGGACCGGCAGCCAGCCGCCGAGGGTGTCACCGAGGTGCGAGACCGATTCGGGGAAGGCGATCGGCGAGCCCTGTGAGATCACCAGGGACAGACCGCGGCCCACCGACAGCATCGCGAGCGTCGCGATGAACGGCGGCAGCTTCCCGTAGGAGATCAGGACGCCGTTGACCAGGCCGCACGCCATGCCGGTCGCGACCGCGAGGATCACGGCTATCCAGACCGGGACGCCCTCCGATGTCGCCATCCAGGCGAGGACGGTGGCGGACAGCGCGGCGACCGAGCCGACCGACAGGTCGATGCCCGCCGAGACGATCACGAAGGTCACACCGAAGGCGAGGATGGCCGTCACGGCCGCCTGGACGCCGATGTTGAGCAGGTTGTCCGTCGTCAGGAAGTCGCCGGACAGCGCCGACATCGCGATGACGAGGGCGATGAGCGCGGTGAGCGCCCCGTTGTCGAGCAGAAGGCGGCGGACCGCCGAGGCGCCACTCGCGCCCGTAGTGCTCTTGAGCGTGTCAGTGGCCACGGGAGCCCTCCACAGCGGTAACAGAGTTGGTGGTCGGTGTGCTGACGGCGAGTGCCATCACGGAGTCCTGGGTCGCCTCGTCGGCGGACAGTTCGCCCGCGATCCGGCCCTGGGCCATCACCAGCACCCGGTCGCTCATGCCGAGCACCTCGGGCAGATCGCTGGAGATCATCAGGACGGCCGCGCCGGCGGCCGTCAGTTCGTTGACGAGCTGGTAGATCTCGACCTTGGCGCCGACGTCGATGCCACGGGTCGGCTCGTCGAGGATCAGCACCTTGGTGTCGGCCAGCAGCCACTTGCCGATGACGACCTTCTGCTGGTTGCCGCCGGAGAGCGTGCGCACCTGCTGGCCGAGACCGGCCATCCGGACGCCGAGCTGCTCGGCGATCCGCGCGGCGGCCGCCCGCTGGCCCTTGAGGTCGACGAGCCCGCCGTGGGTCGCCGCCCGCATGGTGACCAGGCCGAGGTTCTCCTCGACGGAGGCGTCCAGGAGCAGCCCCTGGCCCTTGCGGTCCTCGGGGATGAGCCCGATCCCGGCCGCCATCGCCGCGTTCACGTCGTGCCGCCGCAGCGCGGAACCGGCGACCTTGACGGCCCCCTTGTCGTAGGGATCGGCCCCGAAGACCGCTCGTACGACCTCCGTGCGCCCGGCCCCCACGAGCCCCGCGATCCCGACGACCTCACCGGCCCGCACCTCGAAACTCACGTCGTGGAAGACCCCGTCACGGGTCAGCCCCTCGACGGTCAGCAGGGTGGCCCCGGAGCCGTCGTCACCAGTGGCCCGCACGCGTGGATACTGCTGCTCGATCGACCGCCCCACCATGAGCCGTACGAGCTCGTCCTCGGTGGTGGAGGCCGGGACCTGCCCGACACTCTTGCCGTCCCGGATGACGGTGACCCGGTCCCCCAGAGCGGCGATCTCCTCCAGGTGGTGCGTGATGAAGACGATGCCGACACCGTCCTCGCGCAGCCGGCGCACGATGGAGAAGAGTTTTTCGACCTCTTCGGAGGTGAGCACCGCGGTCGGCTCGTCCATGATCAGCACGCGAGCGTTCAGGCTCAGCGCCTTCGCGATCTCGACCATCTGGAGACGTGCGATACCGAGTTCACGCACCCGCGCGCGCGGGGAGACGCTGACACCCACCCGCTCCAGCAGTTCGGCGGCCTCGGCCTCCATCGTCTTCCGGTCGATCAGCCCGTAGCGGCGCGGCTGCCGCCCCAGGAAGATGTTCTCGGCGACCGTCAGATCGGGAACGAGGTTGAACTCCTGGTAGATGGTCGCGATCCCGAGGCGCTCGGAGTCCTGCGCGCCGTGGATGCGCACCTCCTCGCCGTCGACGAGGACACGCCCGGAGTCGGGCTGGTAGGCGCCCGAGAGCATCTTGATGAGCGTGCTCTTGCCGGCACCGTTCTCGCCGAGCAGCACATGCACCTCGCCGCGGCGCAGATCGAAGTCGACGCTGTCGAGCGCGACCACGCCGGGAAAGGTCTTTCGGATGCCCTCTATGCGCAGCAACTCGTCCTGGTTGCTCACGACTTGCTCCTGTTCGTTACGGGGGAGTGCGGGGTGGGGGCCGGTTCGCCGCACGAGCGGCGGACGACGAGACGGGCGGCGAGGGTGACCGACTGCGGGGGTCGCCCCTCGATCCGGTCGACGAGCGCGCGTACGGCGGCCCGCCCCAGCTCGCCGGTCGGCTGGGCCACCGCGGTGATCGGCGGATCGGTGTGCACGAACCACGGGATGTCGTCGAACGCCGCGAGCGCGATGTCCTCGGGAACCCGCAGCCCGCGCGCGCGGACCGCGTCCAGCGCGCCGAGCGCCATCAGGTTGTCGGCGGCGAAGACGACCTCGGGCGGCTCGGGCAGGTCGAGGAAGCCCTCGGTGACCCGCCGTCCGCTCTCGGCCTGGAAGTCGCCCTGGCCTATGTAGGCGTCCGGGAGCGGCAGCCCGTGCTCGGCCATGGCCTCCCGGAAGGCCTCGACGCGCTCGCTGCCGGTGGTGGTCGCCGCGGGCCCCGCGATGATCGCGAGCCGGCGGTGTCCGAGCCCGTGCAGATGCGCCACGAGATCCCGGACCGCCGTCCGGCCGTCCGCCCGTACGACGGGTACGTCCACGCCCGGGATCCAGCGGTCCACGAAGACCATCGGCGTCCCCGCACGCGCGGCGTCCAGCATCCCGGGGGAGCCGCCGTCGGCGGGGGAGACCAGCAGTCCGTCGATCCGCCGGTCCAGCAGGGTCCGTACGTGGTGGTCCTGGAGGTCCGGCCGTTCGTCGGCGTTGCCGATGATCACGCTGTAGCCGAGGGCGCGGGCCTCCTCCTCGACGGAGCGGGCCAGCTCGGTGAAGTACGGGTTGAGTACGTCGCTGATGACCAGGCCGAGGGTGCGGGTCTGGTCGGTGCGCAGAGAGCGGGCGACGGCGTTCGGGCGGTAGCCCAGGGTCTGTACGGCGGCCAGCACGCGGGTGCGTGCGTCTTCGCTGACCGACGGATGATCGTTCAGGACGCGCGAGACCGTGGCGACGGATACGCCGGCCTCGGCGGCAACGTCCTTGATGCTCGCCATCGCCGCTCCACCTCCTCGTGGAATCGATTACACGGAGGATTGGAATCGATTACACGAGCATTAATCAAGACCTCAACCACATGCCGAGACTGGATCGTGATGAATCGCGCTCGGATGAGCGGGGTGAGGTGGGGGTGGGGGAGGGGGCGGAGCGGGGTGGGGCAGGGGGGTGGAGCAGGGGGTGGGGGAGGGGGTGGAGCACCCGCCCCTTGCGGATCGCAGGTGCTCCTGTGGGGCTACTTCAGCCAGTCGGTGTAGTGGGTGGGGGCGATGCGGGCGCCCGTCTTGGTGGTGAGGACGTCGCCCTGGGCCGCGGCGAACATGCCGGCGGTGTCGTCGACGGTCACCGAGCGTTCGTCGCCCTTGAAGTCGAGGGTGATCCGACCCAGTTCGTCCAGCGGATAGGTGTCGGGTCCGCCGACCTCGAGGGTGCCGCCCAGGGGCGATCCGGCCGCGACCTCGGCGACGGTCGCCGCGACGTCCGCCGCGGCGATCGGCTGGATGGGGGTGCGGGGCAGGCGGACGGTGTCGCCGTCGGCGGTCCAGGACATGACGGCGTCGACGAACTCCATGAACTGGGTGGCCCGGACGATGGAGTACGGGACGGGGCCGGCCTTGAGGATGTCTTCCTGGAGGGTCTTGGCGCGGTAGTAGTCGAGCTCCGGCACCTGGTCGGTGCCGACGATGGACAGGATGACGAAGTGTCCGACGCCCGCCCGCTGGGCCGCGGCCAGGAGGTGGTCCATCGAGGTCCGGAAGAACGCGGCGGAGGCGTCGTCGAAGGTGGGGGAGTTGGTCAGGTTGACGACCACGTCGGCGCCGGCCAGCGCCGCGTCCACGCCCTGACCGGTGAGGACGTCGACCCCGGTGGACAGCGAGTGCGGCACCGCCTCGTGTCCGGCCGCGTTCAGGTCCCGCACGACCTGTGACCCGATCAGTCCGGTCCCGCCGATGACTGCGAACTTCATGAGACGTCCTGCCCTTCAGTCGTTGACACTCGTCGATCATTGCCCGTTATGAATCTTATGTACCTTTAGGGCGCTGCTGTGTCGTACTGACTTCGGTGGAAGAACCGGTGCCGGACTCGTCCAGTCGGTCCAGGGCGAGGCGGGCGGCGCACTGGCCGGCGTCAGTGGCCGGCTGAACGGCGGCGAGGCGCAGGTCCGCCCGCCGCTGACTGCGGCTGTCCGCTGCTCACTGCCGCCGCTGTCCGCCACGGCGCCCCGGCTGTCAGTCGGCACAGGTACCGTCGGATCATGTCCAATCAGGCGGGGAACCGGCAGGTACAACTGGCGGTTGTCGAGGGCGTGCTCGAGCGGATCCCACATCACCAACGCAATGTGACCTGCGTCACTGGATTTTCGCGCCGTGAAGGGACCGCGTCAGGGTTCAGGCGGGGTCGCCGCTGTGTCCGAAGACGAGCGCGGCTTTTACTGTGTCGAGATGGTCGGGACATGAGAAGTAGGCCTTGCGCTTCCTGAACAGTCCCCGCGATGTGGACAGTCGGTGTGTGGCCCACGCCGGACCTTCATGGAACGAGGCTGTCTCAGGATCCACGTACTTGCAGCCCTTGACATCGCAGGCAGGCGGGTCGGTCTGGAACGGGTCGATCATGTGCCAGCCCATTTGCAGCACATCGCGTGTGGTGATACCGCCGATCTTCATCTGCTCGGAAGTCATGTAGTGGACCTCTTGGGTGACGACCGTGCGGCCGTGGATGAGCTCTTGGTCAGCAGGCATGGGCGGACCCTACTCACAGACGAACCTTCGCGGAACAGGATCAAGCCCCCGCTGTCGGTGGCGGGCGATAGCCTCCCAGAGACTGCGGATACAGGATGAGCAGGTGGGGTCGTGCCAGGTGGGGGAGTGGACGCCAAGCGGGGTAGCCGCGAAGGTGTTTGTGAGGTCACTGGTGTCCTGGAGCGGATCACGTACGCCAACGAGGAGAACGGGTACACGGTCGCGAGGGTGGACACCGGCCGCGGCGCCGGCGATCTGCTCACCGTCGTGGGCGCGCTCCTCGGCGCCCAGGTGGGCGAGTCGCTCCGGATGGAGGGCCGGTGGGGCTCCCACCCGCAGTACGGCAAGCAGTTCACGGTGGAGAACTACACGACCGTCCTGCCCGCCACCGTCCAGGGCATCCGCCGCTACCTCGGCTCCGGCCTGGTCAAGGGCATCGGCCCGATCTTCGCCGACCGCATCACCCAGCACTTCGGGCTGGACACGCTCCAGATCATCGAGGAGGAGCCGAAGCGCCTCATCGAGGTCCCCGGCCTCGGCCCCAAGCGCACCAAGAAGATCGCCGACGCCTGGGAGGAGCAGAAGGCGATCAAGGAGGTCATGCTCTTCCTCCAGACCGTCGAGGTGTCGACGTCGATCGCGGTGCGCATCTACAAGAAGTACGGCGACGCGTCGATCTCGGTCGTCAAGAACCAGCCCTACCGCCTGGCCGCCGACGTCTGGGGCATCGGCTTCCTCACCGCGGACAAGATCGCCCAGTCCGTCGGCATCCCGCACGACAGCCCCGAGCGCGTCAAGGCGGGCCTGCAGTACGCCCTGTCGCAGTCCGCCGACCAGGGCCACTGCTTCCTCCCCGAGGAGCAGCTGATCGCCGACGCGGTGAAGCTGCTCCAGGTGGACACGGGCCTGGTCATCGAATGCCTGGCGGAACTGGCGGAGCCGACCGAGGACGAGGACGAGCC
The DNA here is from genome assembly GCF_055656965.1 of Streptomyces sp. NPDC111656. Taxonomy (NCBI): domain Bacteria; kingdom Bacillati; phylum Actinomycetota; class Actinomycetes; order Kitasatosporales; family Streptomycetaceae; genus Streptomyces; species Streptomyces sp. NPDC111656. Next base: position 107,472 of record NZ_JBVKCA010000007.1, on the reverse strand, counting down.
CGGTGGCGTACGGGAGCCGGGCGTCGTACGCGAGAAGGTCCCCGGTCCCGACGGCGGCCCGGACACGGTCACGGCCGTCTATCTGGTCCCCTTCCACCGCGCCGAACTCTCCCTGTCGGCCCAGCTGTTGCGCCTCCTGCGCACCACCGAGGACCGGATGCCCGGTTTCCACGACGTGGCCTGGGACAAGGCACTGACCTGGCTGAAGGGGCGTACGGGCGTGGAGTTGGCGCCCGGGCAGGAGGAGGCCGTCCGGCTGGCGCTCACCAAGAAGGTCGCGGTGCTCACCGGGGGTCCCGGCTGCGGCAAGTCGTTCACGGTCCGCTCGATCGTGGAGCTGGCGCGCGCCAGGCGGGCGAAGGTGGTGCTCGCGGCGCCGACGGGCCGTGCCGCCAAGCGACTCGCCGAGCTGACCGGAGCGGACGCCTCCACCGTGCACCGGCTGCTGGAGCTCAAGCCGGGCGGGGACGCGGCGTACGACAAGGACCGGCCGCTGGACGCCGACCTCGTGGTCGTGGACGAGGCCTCCATGCTCGACCTCCTGCTCGCCAACAAGCTGGTCAAGGCGGTGCCGCCGGGCGCCCACCTGCTGTTCGTCGGGGACGTCGACCAACTCCCCAGCGTCGGCGCCGGCGAGGTTCTGCGCGACCTGCTCGTCGACCGCAGCCCCATCCCCTCCGTCCGTCTGACCCAGGTCTTCCGCCAGGCCCAGCAGTCCGGAGTGGTGACGAACGCGCACCGGATCAACTCCGGGCAGCACCCCGTCACCGACGGCATGAAGGACTTCTTCCTCTTCGTCGAGGACGAGACCGAGGAGGCGGGGCGGCTCACCGTGGATGTGGCGGCACGGCGGATTCCCGCCAAGTTCGGGCTCGACCCGCGCCGGGACATCCAGGTGCTGGCGCCCATGCACCGGGGCCCGGCGGGCGCGGGCACCCTCAACGGCCTGTTGCAGCAGGCGATCACGCCGGGCCGCCCCGACCTCCCCGAAAAGCGCTTCGGTGGCCGGGTCTTCCGGGTCGGCGACAAGGTGACCCAAATCCGCAACAACTACGAAAAAGGGGAGAACGGCGTCTTCAACGGCACCGTGGGCGTGGTCACCTCGCTCGACTCCGAGGAGCAGCGTCTGACGGTGCTGACGGACGAGGACGAGGAGGTCCCCTACGACTTCGACGAACTCGACGAGCTGGCCCACGCGTACGCGGTGACGATCCACCGCTCCCAGGGCAGTGAGTACCCCGCGGTGGTGATTCCGGTCACCACCGGCGCGTGGATGATGCTCCAGCGCAATCTGCTCTACACGGCGGTCACCCGGGCCAAGAAGCTCGTCGTCCTGGTCGGCTCCCGCAAGGCGATCGGCCAGGCGGTCCGCACGGTGTCGGCGGGTCGCCGCCACACCTCCCTCGACCACCGCCTCACCATGTGACGGCCCCGGGTGAACACCGGGTGCCCCGAGGCGGTCAGGGGCGCGGGGAACCGCGCGACCAGCCCCCACCGGCCCGCAGCCGAAAAGGACGCCCCACGGGGTCCGGGGCGGAGCCCCGGGGGATGGGAACGGGTAGGGGCGGCGGGGGCGAAGGACCCCGCGCGGCACCGATGAGCGGCCACTGAACGACCACGTCGCTCCACCCCCGCCCCAGGCGTCACAAAAAATGATCGATCAAATGAGTCGCAAAGGTCACACAGCACTTCCGGAACCGGGGCGAAGGGGGGCAGGATGAGCAGGTTGGCGGCACTGAGTGCCGCCAATAGGCCCAATGGTCGACCCCGAGTGCACTCTCCAGGGCCAAATGGGGGATGGTAGAGACAGTCAGGGCACCTCGAAGAAGAGGCACAACGTCGGTGAGGGATGACGTGAGCGACAACTCTGTAGTACTGCGGTACGGCGATGGCGAGTACACCTACCCGGTGATCGACAGCACCGTCGGCGACAAGGGCTTCGACATCGGGAAGCTCCGCGCCCAGACCGGGCTGGTGACGCTGGACAGCGGGTACGGCAACACCGCCGCGTATAAATCCGCGATCACCTACCTCGACGGTGAGCAGGGCATCCTCCGGTACCGCGGCTACCCGATCGAGCAGCTGGCCGAGCGCTCCACCTTCCTTGAGGTGGCCTCTCTGCTGATCAACGGTGAGCTGCCGAACGTGGACGAGCTCTCCACCTTCAAGAACGAGATCACGCAGCACACCCTGCTGCACGAGGACGTCAAGCGCTTCTTCCAGGGCTTCCCGCGCGACGCTCACCCGATGGCGATGCTGTCGTCGGTGGTCAGTGCCCTGTCGACGTTCTACCAGGACAGCCACAACCCGTTCGACGAGAAGCAGCGTCACCTTTCGACGATCCGCCTTCTCGCCAAGCTTCCGACGATCGCGGCGTACGCCTACAAGAAGTCGATCGGTCACCCCTTCGTCTACCCGCGCAACGACCTCGGGTACGTCGAGAACTTCCTGCGCATGACCTTCTCGGTCCCCGCCCAGGACTACGAGCTCGACCCGGTCGTCGTCGCCGCGCTCGACAAGCTGCTCATCCTGCACGCCGACCACGAGCAGAACTGTTCGACCTCCACCGTGCGTCTGGTGGGCTCGTCGCAGGCGAACATGTTCGCGTCGATCTCCGCGGGCATCAGCGCGCTGTGGGGCCCCCTGCACGGTGGCGCCAACCAGTCCGTGCTGGAGATGCTGGAGGGCATCCAGGCCTCCGGCGGTGACGTCGACTCCTTCATCCGCAAGGTGAAGAACAAGGAGGACGGCGTCCGTCTGATGGGCTTCGGCCACCGTGTCTACAAGAACTTCGACCCCCGGGCGAAGATCATCAAGGCGGCGGCCCACGATGTCCTCTCGGCGCTCGGCAAGTCCGACGAGCTGCTGGACATCGCGCTCAAGCTGGAGGAGCACGCGCTCTCCGACGACTACTTCGTCTCGCGCAGCCTCTACCCGAACGTGGACTTCTACACCGGTCTGATCTACCGCGCCATGGGCTTCCCGACCGAGATGTTCACGGTCCTGTTCGCCCTCGGCCGCCTCCCGGGCTGGATCGCCCAGTGGCACGAGATGATCAAGGAGCCCGGCTCCCGCATCGGCCGCCCGCGCCAGATCTACACGGGCGTCGTCGAGCGCGACTTCGTCCCGGTCGAGGCCCGCTAGGCCCAGGCCGCTCGCAAGAAAAACGGAAAGCGCCCTGCTACCGGTCCCCCCACGGGCCGGCAGTCAGGGCGCTTTCCTTGTCCCGGTGCGGATTCCCCCCACGGGATCCGGCCGGGCGTCTGTGGGACAGCGCCTGAATCGCTGCGAGCGTGCTGACGCGTTGCTCCCGGCCGGCCGGGCTGACCGGACCGGCCGTGAGCAAAACGAGCAAAACTCTCTGTACTACTGCGGTGCTCATGTACTGCTGGGGTGCGGTCTGCCGGGACCCGTACCGACGGGAGGGCCGCTCAAAGCTCCCCGCTGCACGTGCCCCGGCAACGCAGTTCCGGGAACGTCCCCCAAGACATCCCCAGATGTCAGAGACGCCCCCCAAGACGTCTCCGGCATCGCCAACTTAGACTCACGAACCCCTTCGATGGTTACGTTCGCATCACTGTGATCTGCGTCTCTTGCGTATGTCCTGAAGATACGCAAGAGCCTGATATGACAAACCGAGACCCAAGCGTAAGGAAGATGCGCGAGCCTTGTGAAGAGCTTATGTGAGGCTCCCGTTGGACTCTAGGGGGACTCTTACTCCGTCGTCATGAGAATGTCCTGAGTCGAAGGCTGTTCGTCACCACGAACACCGACGAGAAGGCCATCGCGGCCCCCGCGATCATCGGGTTGAGGAGTCCGGCCCCGGCGAGCGGCAGAGCCGCCACGTTGTATCCGAACGCCCACACCAGGTTCCCCTTGATCGTGGACAGGGTCTTGCGTGACAGCCGGATCGCGTCCGCCGCCACCCGCAGATCCCCCCGGACCAGCGTCAGGTCGCTCGCCTCGATCGCCGCGTCCGTGCCCGTCCCCATCGCGAGGCCGAGGTCGGCGGTGGCGAGGGCCGCCGCGTCGTTCACCCCGTCGCCGACCATCGCCACGGTCCGCCCCTCGCTCTGGAGGCGCTTGACGACGGCGACCTTGTCCTCGGGCAGCACCTCGGCGATCACGTCCCCGGGGTCGATGCCGACGGCATGCGCCACGGACCGGGCGACCGCCCGGTTGTCCCCGGTGAGCAGGACCGGGGTGAGCCCCAGGCCGCGCAGCGCGCGCACCGCCTCGGCGCTGGTCTCCTTGATCGCGTCGGCGACGGTCACGACACCGAGTGCCACCCCGTCCCGGGTGACCACGACGGCCGTACGTCCCTCCGTCTGCGCCTCGGCCTTGGCGAGGGCCAGCGACTCCGGGAGCTCGCCTTCGTGGAGCCGTCCCACCTGGACGTCGTGACCCTCCACGCGCCCGCGTACGCCGAGCCCGGGGACGTTCTCGAAGTGCTCCACCGGAGGAAGGGTGCCGGTCCGCTCCTGGGCGCCCGCGGCGATCGCCCGGGCCACCGGATGCTCGGAGGCGTGCTCCAGGGCGCCGGCGAGCCGCAGGAGCTCCTTCTCGTCGGTGTCGGCGACGACGTACACCTCCCGCAGTGTCATCCGTCCCGTCGTCACCGTGCCGGTCTTGTCCAGGACGACCGTGTCGACGCGGCGCGTGGACTCCAGGACCTCGGGGCCCTTGATGAGGATGCCGAGTTGGGCGCCGCGGCCCGTGCCGACCATCAGGGCGGTCGGGGTCGCGAGGCCGAGGGCGCAGGGGCAGGCGATGATCAGCACCGCGACGGCCGCGGTGAAGGCGGCGACCGTGTCGCCGGTGACACCGAGCCACACCCCGAAGGTGCCGAGCGCGATCGCCAGCACCACCGGCACGAAGATCCCGGAGATCCGGTCGGCGAGGCGCTGCACCTCGGCCTTGCCGTTCTGCGCGTCCTCGACGAGTCGGGCCATCCGTGCGAGTTGGGTGTCGGCGCCGACCCGGGTCGCCTCGACGACGAGCCGTCCGCCGGCGTTCACGGTCGCGCCGGTGACACCGGAACCCACCGTCACGTCCACCGGCGCCGACTCGCCCGTCAGCATGGCGGCGTCGACGGCGGAGGAACCCTCCACCACCGTCCCGTCGGTGGCGATCTTCTCGCCGGGCCGTACGACGAAGCGGTCGCCCGTCGCCATCCGCGCGACCGGGATACGGATCTCACGGCCCTCCCGCAGCACCGCGACGTCCTTGGCCCCCAGCTCCATCAGTGCCCGCAGCGCTGCTCCGGCCTGCCGCTTGGAGCGGGCCTCCAGGTAGCGGCCCAGCAGGATGAACGCGACGACACCCGCGGCGACCTCCAGATAGATCGTCGACGACCCCTCCGTACGCGAGACGGTGAGGTCGAACCCGTGCCGCATGCCCGGCATGCCCGCGTGCCCCCAGAACAGTGCCCACAGGGACCAGCCGAACGCGGCGAGCGTGCCGACCGAGACGAGGGTGTCCATGGTGGCCGCGCCGTGCCGCGCGTTGGTGAACGCGGCCCGGTGGAAGGGCAGCGCGCCCCAGACCACGACGGGTGCGGCGAGGGTCAGCGAGAGCCACTGCCAGTTGTCGAACTGCAGCGCCGGGACCATCGACATCAGGACGACGGGGAGGGCGAGCAGGACCGACACGACGAGCCGTTCGCGCAGGGAGACGAGTTCGGGGTCCTCGTCGGCGCCGCCGGCGTCGGTGGCCCGTTCCGGCGTTTCGAAGCGCTGCGGCGGGGGTTCCTCGGCCGTGTATCCCGTCTTCACGACGGTGGCGATGAGGTCGGCGACCTGTACCCCCACCGGGTACGAGACCTTCGCCTTCTCCGTCGCGAAGTTGACCGTGGCGGTGACGCCGTCCATGCGGTTGAGCTTCTTCTCGACGCGGGCCGCGCAGGAGGCGCAGGTCATTCCGCCGATGGTGAGCTCCACCTCCGACGGCGCGGCTGTCGCGGTGGCCGGGGTGGTCGCGGTGGTCTGGGCCGTCTCGGCTATGGCCGGCTCGGGTGCTGCGGTGGTCATGGTCGGGCTCCAGGGAATGAGCCGGGCCGTACGGAGCCAGTATCAGCTGGTCGGTACGGCCCGGTGTGGAGAGCTGCGTGAAGTGCTGGGTGGTGCGGGGCGAACGGGTGGTACGGGTGATGGCCGTGATACGGGGAACTGGAAGGCGCGGGGGAGCGACTGCTGAGTGCGAGGCCGGTGACTCAGGCCTTGTCGGCGAGCTCGAAGCCCGCCTCGTCGACGGCGGCGCGCACGGCCTCCTCGTCGAGCGGCGTCGCGGAGACCACGGTCACCTCGCCGGTGGCGGCGACGGCCTTCACCGAGGTGACCCCGGGGATCTCGGAGATCTCGCCGGAGACGGAGCCCTCACAGTGCCCGCAGCTCATTCCGCTCACCTGGTAGACGGTCGTGACGGAACCCGGGGTGTCGGTCTGCGTCGTCATGGCGTACTCCTCGTCGAGGCGTGTGGGGTTCGGGTGGCTTGCTCAGGTCACCAACACTATACCCCTAGGGGGTATTTCTCCAAGCAAAGTCGCGGCGCGTCAGCGAACGCACCCAGCCGACCCCCGCGAGCGCCACGATGATCAGGCCACCCACCGAGAACAGCGTGAAGAGATGTTTCTGCTCGTCGGTTGGCCCCTGCGGATGCCCCAGTCCGAACAGTGTCCGGTCGAGCCCCGTCGTGGTCAGCCGCGCGACCAGCCAGAGCGCGATGCCATGTGTCGAGTCCCACAGGGCGTGCAGCAGCGAAACGCCGACGTAGGTGCCCGCCACCGGGCCGGCGTATTGGAAGCGTCCGTGCGGGTGGCGGTACGTGAGCAGCACCGCTCCCGTGATCGCCGTCCACAGGCCGTGCCCGAAGGGGGTGAGCACCCCGCGCAGGATCTCCGTCTCCAGCAGTGCGCGCAGATCCAGTCCCTTGAAGGAGACGGCGGCGTTGAACGCGTACCCCGCGCTCTCCAGCGCCGCGAATCCGAAGCCGACGCTCGCGCCGAGCACGAGGCCGGCCCGTAGTTCCCGGAGTCGGGGGTGGCGGCGCAGGACGAACGCCAACGCGGTCAGCTTCGCCGCCTCCTCGACCAGTCCGAGGCCGACGCACCTCGACAGCGAGGGGTGGAGCAGGTGGTTCTCCATCACCGACGTGCCCAGCACCCCGAGGGTCCCGCCGGTCAGGAAGCAGCCGAGGATCGCCTGGACGCCGAGGTCGCGGCCGTGGCGCTCGTACGCCCAGAGTGTGAAGACGACGGGCACCAGGAAACTGCCGAGCAGGATCAGGGTGGGCAGCAGTGTGGTGTTCCTCGTCGTGTACGTGACGATCGCCGTCAGCGTCCAGAGCGCGAGCCCGCCGCCCAGGCAGCGTCGCCACAGTCCGGTGCGGATCTGGGGGTACGACGGTGGGGGCTGCTGGGGTCCGGGAATGCGGGCCCGGGGCGCACCGGGCGGCTGATTCTGGGTCACGGCTTGCCCCTTGGGCTCGGTCTGATTTATCCGAACCTTATGGCACATGTCCGCTATGTCGCAGTATGGGGTACTCCGCCGCGACTGGGGCGCGAGCGGCCGCGCTCGACGGCCGAGTCGCCGTGCGTGGTCAGGGGGTTGGGGCAGTGAACTCCGCGGGGTCGGCGGTGAGGTCCGCCGGGGTGAGTGTCCTTTCGTGGATCAGCGGCTCCAGGTAGCGGAGCAGGACGTCCTTCAACTCTCGGATGTACGCCTCGCGCTCGGCTCCCTGGTTCGAGAGGACCAGCTCCAGGCCGGCCTTGTAGATGCCCAGGCACACGTGCGCGACGCGCGTGACCTCGGTGGTGGGCGCGTCGGGCATGAGGGAGGAGAGCAGCCCCTCTATCCGCGAGATCAGGGTCGCGTGCAGGGCGTCGTGCTCCTCGGCGATCCGGCCCGGGATGTCGGGGCCGTGCATCAGCGCGAAGAACACGGGGTGATCGCAGTTGAAGGCGATGAACCGGTCGACCGCGGCGCCCACGGCCTCCTCCAGCGGGGTCGTGGGGTCGACCGGGGCCAGCGCCTCGCCGTACGTGTCACGCATCTCGTGCATGAGCCGGTCGCCCAGCTCGATCGCGATGGCCTCTTTGTTCGGGAAGAACTGGTACAGCGTGCCCGGTGAGACGCCCGCCTCGCGGGCGATGGCGTTGGTGCTGGCGGCGGTGTAGCCCGTCGTGCAGAAGACGGAGGCGGCGGCCTCCAGCAGCTGGGCGATCCTGCGCTCGCCGCGGGCCTGCCGTCGGCGGGGTCGCTCGTCGGCGGTTTGCGCCCGCTCGTCGGCTGTCTGTGCGTCGGCGGTCTGTCTGTCGACGGTCTGCGCGTCGGCGGTCCGCTGCGTCTCGGGCTTGTCGGGCACGAGTTATCCCCAGCTCTCCGAACGTGATTGACAAACGCGAGCGGTCGCTCGCATTCTAGTGAAACGCGAGCGACCTCTCGTGTTTGCCATTCTATGGCAATGGTCGACCCCTGCCGCCTGCGCACACGACCGGATGGTTGGACGGATGCCGCCGCGCGGACAGGGGGTCACGGTGAAGGGGACACCGCACGATGACCGAAGTCAACAGCGCGGATGACGGCCACGGGAGCGGCGCGGGGCGCGGGAGGGGCGCGAGCGTCGACGCGAGCGCGGGCGACGAACCGCAGGTGGGCGGGGGCCCGCCGGAGAGCGGAAGCCCGCCGGGGAAGAGCGGTCCGCGGGCGGGTGGCGGACGACGGGCGAGCGACGGCCGAGGGGTGAGTGACGGTCGACGGGTGAGCGGTGGCCCGCGAACGGGTCGCGGTGTCCGGGTCGGTGGCTGGACCCGGTTCGTGACCGCGCGCCCCCGGCTCTCCCTGTGCGTCGCGCTGCTGCTCACCGCGCTCGCCGTGGTCGCGGGCAGTGGGGTCGCCGACCGGCTGGGCAGCGGCGGCTGGCAGGACCCGACCGCCGAGTCGACCTACGCGACCAAGGCGTTGGAGCGGGAGTTCCCCGCCTCGCAGCCCAATCTGCTGTTCCTGGTCGACTCGGGGCGTGCCACGGTCGACGCTCCCTCGGTCGCGGCCGAGGCGAAGCGGCTCGCGGCACGGCTCGCCGGCGAGCGGGGCGTCACGGGGGTCGGTTCGTACTGGGCGTCGGGCGCACCGGCGCTGAAGGCGAAGGACGGCCACGAGGCGCTGATCGCCGCGCGGATCACGGGCGACGAGAAGACGGCGAGCGAGACCCTGGACCGCCTGGCGCCTTCCTACCGAGGGAAGCACGGGCCCGTCGAGGTCAGGGTCGGCGGCCCGGTCGCGGTGCAGCACGAGATGCAGACGACCATCCGCGAGGACCTGACCCGGGCCGAGATGATCGCCCTGCCGGTGACCCTCGTGCTGCTGGTGATGGTCTTCGGCAGCGCGATCGCGGCCCTGCTGCCGCTCGGCGTGGGCATCGTCGCGATCCTGGGCACGAACGCGGTACTGCGCGGCCTCACCGAGTTCACCGACGTCTCGGTCTTCGCGATGAACCTCACCACGGCCCTGGGACTCGGCCTCGCCATCGACTACGCCCTGTTCATCGTCCGCAGATTCCGCGAGGAACTGGCCAAGGGCGCGGCGCCTTCCCCGAGCTCTCCCGCGCGTTCGAGCAGGGAAGACGCCATTGCGGCCATCGCCACGACCCTGCGCACCGCGGGCCGCACGGTCCTCTTCTCCTCCCTCACGGTCGCCGTCTCCCTGGCCGCGATGCTGCTCTTCCCGCAGTACTTCCTGCGCTCCTTCGCCTACGCGGGCATCGCCGTGGTGCTGCTGGCCGCGGCCGCCGCCCTGGTCCTGCTCCCGGCGGCGCTGGTGCTGCTCGGCCACCGGGTGAACGCGCTGGATCTGCGCCGCCTGTTCCGGCGCGGCCGGCCGGCGGCGAGCGCGGACGGGGCCGCCTGGGGACGCATGGCCTCCCTCGTCATGCGCAGGGCGCCGGTCTTCGCCGTCGCCACCACCGTCGGGCTGATCGTGCTCGGACTGCCCTTCCTGGGCGTGAAGTTCGGCACCGCGGACGACCGCCAGCTGCCCTCGGGCGCCGAGTCCCACGTCGTCCAGCAGCACATACGGGACGGCTTCCCGGGCAGCCCCGGTGGTGCCCTGGAGGTGCTCGCGGAGGGCCGGGCGACCGAGGCCCAGTACACGGCCTACAAGAACCGGATCGCCGCGCTGCCCGAGGTGCTGCGGGTGGACGGACCCCTGGCACAGGGCGACTCGGCCTACTTCACGGTGCTGCCGAAGGGTGAGGCCGTCGGCGACGGAGCCCAGCGGCTGGTGCGCGAACTGCGAGCGACGCAGGCCCCGTTCGACACGGCGGTGACCGGCACGGCGGCGGTCCTGGTCGACTCCAAGCACGCGATAGCCGACCGGCTCCCCTGGGCGGCGGCCTTCATAGCGATCGTCACCCTGCTCCTGGTCTTCCTCCTCACCGGCAGCGTGCTGATCCCGATCCAGGCGGTGCTGCTCAACGCGCTCAGCCTGACGGCGATGTTCGGCGCGGTGGTCTGGGTCTTCCAGGACGGCCATCTGTCGGGCCTGCTCGGCTTCACCAGCCCGGGATCGATAGAGACGACGCTCCCCGTCCTCATGTTCTGCGTCGCTTTCGGCCTCTCCATGGACTACGGAGTCTTCCTGCTCTCCCGGATGAAGGAGGAGTACGACCACACGGGCGACCACCGGGAGGCGGTCCGCTTCGGCCTCCAGCGCACCGGCGGACTCATCACCGCGGCCGCGGTCATCCTCGCCGTCGTGATGGTCGCGATCGGCACCTCACGCGTGACCAACACCAAGATGCTCGGCCTGGGCATCGCGCTCGCGGTGCTGATGGACGCGATGGTCGTCCGCAGCCTGCTGGTCCCGGCGGTCATGCGCCTCACGGGCCGCGCGACCTGGTGGGCACCGGGGCCGCTGCGGCGCTTCCACGACCGGTTCGGACTGAGCGAGGGCGAGGCGGAGCGGGACGGCACCCGACAGGCGGACGACCGGGAGCACGACCAGGAGCACGATCGGGAGGACGACAGGGAGGGCGACCGGGAGCGGGACAAGGTCGAGGCGCGCGGATAGCGTTCGCCCCGGAAGGGCGATCTTCGGGCGGAGGGGCGAGACGGATGCGGGCAGTGGTGTTCGAGCGGTACGAGGAGCCGGCCGAGGTGCGCGAGGTGGCGGACCCGGTGCCCGCGGAGCACGGGGTGGTGGTGCGGGTCGAGGCCACCGGGCTGTGCCGCAGCGACTGGCACGGCTGGATGGGGCACGACCCGGACGTCACCCTGCCGCATGTGCCGGGCCACGAACTCGCGGGGACCGTCGAAGCGGTCGGTGCGCGGGTGACCAACTGGCGCCCCGGCGACCGGGTCACCGTCCCGTTCGTCTGCGCCTGCGGGACGTGTCCCTCCTGCGCCGCGGGTGACCAGCAGGTGTGCGAGCGGCAGACCCAGCCGGGGTTCACCCACTGGGGTTCCTTCGCCCAGTACGTGGCACTCGACCACGCCGAGGTGAACCTGGTGGCGGTGCCGGACGAGCTGTCCTTCGCGACGGCGGCGTCGCTGGGCTGCCGGTTCGCCACGGCGTTCCGCGCGGTGGTCGCGCAGGGCCGGGTGGCGGCGGGGGAGTGGGTCGCGGTGCACGGCTGCGGAGGTGTGGGCCTGTCGGCGGTGATGATCGCGGCGGCGGCCGGGGCGCGGGTCGTGGCCGTGGACCTCTCACCCCAGGCCCTGGACCTGGCACGGAAGTTCGGCGCGGTGGAGGTCGTGGACGCCTCACGGGTCGGGGACACGGCGGCGGCGGTCCGGGAGCTGACCGGCGGCGGTGTTCATCTCTCCCTCGACGCGCTCGGCTCCCCGGTCACCTGCGCGGCCTCGGTGAGCGGTCTGCGCCGCCGGGGGCGCCACGTCCAGGTCGGTCTGCTGCCCGAGGACCCCGCGGTTCCGATGGCCCGGGTGATCGGCCTCGAACTCGAACTCCTGGGCAGCCACGGCATGCAGGCACACGCCTACCCCCGCATGCTCGAACTGGTCCGCGCCGGGGTGCTCCGCCCCGACCTCCTGGTCACCTCCACCATCCCGCTGGACGCGGTCCCTGCTGCCCTGGCGGCGATGGGGACGGCGCCGGGGGCGGGGGTGACGGTCATCGAGCCGTGGAGCTGAACCCGGACAGGGGCGGTGCCCCGCACCCCGGGCGAGGGGCGGGGCACAGCGCGTGGGCGCGGCGCGTGGACACCGTGAGTGGGCGTGGCGAGTGGGACGGGGCCCGTGGTCAGTCTCTTCGACCGCGGTTTCCGGGGCGGGAGGCGACCCAGGCGCGGACGGTGTCCGCGTACCAGTAGGGCTTCCCGCTCTCCACGTGGTCGGGCGGCGGCAGCAGTCCGTGCTTGCGGTACGACCGCACGGTGTCCGGCTGCACCTTGATGTGCGCCGCGATCTCCTTGTACGACCAGAGCCTACGGTCGGTCATGAGTGGCACCTCCCTGCGCGCGTCGCGGCGGCGGCCGGGGGCTGGCCGTCGGGGGAGCCGGGCGCTGCGCTGGCGATCACAAAGCCTGCGCTCGTTGAACGACACGGAGTGACCGCAGGGCAGGGCCTGTTGGCCAGGTGTGACGCAAGAATCGCGGACACGCGACATGTGTGACAGGGCGGTGGTTTTTGTGACACGCGTGACGCATTTCGCGCCGAGGGGACCGTCGAGACGTATGCGCGACGGGGCAGGAACCGCCGGGACCGTGCCCCGCCCGCGAGACGATTCGCGTCACCATCGGCCCTCCCGCCGCCGCCCGCCCTCGGGGAACACTGTTGGTGCAACGCGGTACGGCGACGCCGGAAGGCCCGCCGAGCCCCGGGCACTCGACGGGCCCCACGGCCCCCCGCGGAGGGTCAGGCTCCGCGGGACACTATGAAGCGGTGACGGTGAAGCATTCGGTGAAGCGGTGACGGTGAAGCATTCACGGTGAAGCGGTCACGCTCCGCAGGACCTCAGGAACGCCCGGGTGCGCTGGGCGATCGGCAGCGGCTTGTCCGGCGGGCACGGGTACATGTCCTGTTCGACGATGGCGAAGAGTTCGACGTCGAGCTTCTGGGCGGCGGCGAGGACGGGCTCGAGCGCCGGTACGCCGGACGGCGGTTCGCACATCACGCCCTTGGCCACCGCGGGCCCGAACGGGACCTCGTCCGCCCGCACTTCGGCCAGGACCAGCGGATCCACCTGCTTGAGGTGGAGGTAGCCGATGCGCTCCCCGTAGGTCTCGATGAGCTTGACGCTGTCGCCGCCGCAGTACGCGTAGTGGCCGGTGTCCAGGCACAGCGACACCAGGGAGGAGTCGGTCGCGTCGAGGAAACGCGTGACGTTCTCCTCGCTGTCGATGTGCGTGTCCGCGTGCGGGTGGACGACGATCTTCAGCCCGTAGCGCTCCCGCACCTCATGGGCGAGCCGCTCGGTCTGAGCGGTCAGATTGCGCCACTGTGTCGGCGTCAGCGCGCTGTCCTCCAGCACCTCGCCCGTCTTGTCGTCCCGCCAGAACGCCGGGATGACGACGAGGTGCTCGGCGCCCATCGCCTGGGTGAGCGCGGCGATGTCCGAGACGTGCGCCCAGGTGGCGTCCCACACCTCGGGACCCCGGTGCAGTCCGGTGAAGACGGTGCCGGCCGACACGGTGAGCCCGCGCCGCGCGGTCTCCTCCTTGAGCACCGCCGGATCCGTGGGCAGATAGCCGTAGGGGCCCAGCTCGATCCACTCGTACCCGGACTGGGAGACCTCGTCGAGGAAGCGCTGCCAGGGGACCTGCTGAGGGTCGTCGGGGAACCAGACGCCCCAGGAGTCCGGAGCCGAACCGATCCGGATGCGGGACAGTGAGGACTGAGGTGATGCCTGCGGTGACAACGACGTCATGGGCGTCAGCTTCGGGCGGTACGAGGGAGGTGTCAAGGCCTGGTCCGAATGTCCGGACAAACTGTTGACAGGGCTCCCCGCGCGGCGCTAGACCTTGGGGGGAGCCGAAGCGAAGGGAACTCGATGGCGTACGACCTGATCACCATGGGGCGGATCGGTGTGGACCTCTACCCGTTGCAGACGGGGGTCCCGCTGGCGCAGGTGACGTCCTTCGGGAAGTTCCTGGGCGGCTCGGCGACGAACGTCGCGGTGGCCGCGTCCCGGCTCGGACGGCGTACGGCGGTGATCACGCGCACCGGTGACGACCCCTTCGGCGCGTACCTCCACGAGGCGCTGCGCGGCTTCGGCGTGGACGACCGCTGGGTCACCCCGGTCGCCGGGCTGCCCACCCCGGTGACGTTCTGCGAGATCTTCCCGCCCGACGACTTCCCGCTGTACTTCTACCGGCAGCCCAAGGCCCCGGACCTGGAGATCGACGCGCACGACCTCGACCTGGACGCCGTCCGTGAGGCGCGCATCTTCTGGGTGACCGGGACCGGCCTGAGCGAGGAGCCCAGCCGGACGGCGACGCTCGCCGCGCTCGCCCACCGCGCCAAGTCCGCCACGACGGTCTTCGACCTCGACTGGCGGCCCATGTTCTGGAAGGACCTTGAGTCCGCCCGCCCGTTCTACGCCGAGGCCCTGCGCCACACCACCGTCGCCGTCGGCAACCTCGACGAGGTCGAGATCGCCACCGGCGTCCGCGAACCGCACGCGGCGGCCGAGGCCCTCCTCGAGGCGGGCGTCGAACTCGCCGTCGTCAAACAGGGCCCCAAGGGCGTCCTCGCCGTCCATCGCGACGGCACGTCGGCCGAGGTCCCGCCGCTCCCGGTGACGGTCCTCAACGGCCTCGGCGCCGGTGACGCGTTCGGCGGTTCCCTCTGCCACGGCCTGCTCGCCGGCTGGGACCTGGAGCGGATCATGCGGCACGCCAACGCGGCCGGTGCCATCGTCGCCTCCCGGCTGGAGTGCTCCTCCGCGATGCCGACCGCCGAAGAGGTCGAGGACGCGCTCACGGCGGGAGCGGTCCGATGAGGGCGGGACGCGTGGGACACGAGGGGGGAGACCCCGTCCTGCCCCCGGCTCCCTCCCCGCTGCCCCGAACCGTCGACGCGGCGGAGCTCGTCCGGCTCCGCGCCCGCCGCCCCGAAGCCGTCGCCGAGGCCGCCGCGCGCCGCCCCCGCCGCCCCCTCGTGGGCGACAACGGGCGGCTGATGATCATCGCCGCGGACCATCCGGCCCGCGGGGCGCTCGCCGTCGGCGACCGCAAGTTCGCCATGGCGAACCGCGCGGACCTGCTGGAACGCCTCTGCCTCGCGCTCTCCCGCCCCGGCGTCGACGGCGTCCTCGCGACCGCCGACATCCTCGACGACCTGCTGCTCCTGGGCGCCCTCGACCACAAGGTGGTCCTCGGCTCGATGAACCGCGGCGGCCTCCAGGGCGCCTCGTACGAGCTGGACGACCGTTTCACCGGCCACCGTCCGCAGGACATCGAGCGGCTCGGCTTCGACGCGGGCAAGCTGCTGCTGCGCATCGACTACGACGATCCGGGCTCGCTCAACACGCTCGAGTCCACCGCCCGCGCGATCGACGAGATGGCGGAGCGCCACCTCCCGATCTTCGTCGAACCGTTCCTCAGCCGCCGCACTCCCGGGGGCAGGCTGGTCAACGACCTGAGCGCCGAGGCCGTCATCAAGTCCATCGCCATCGCCAGTGGTCTGGGCGGCAGTTCGGCCTACACCTGGCTGAAGGTCCCCGTCACCGACAACCCGGACGACATGGCCCGGGTCATGGAGACCTCCACCCTGCCCGCCGTACTGCTCGGCGGGGATGTCGGCGAGGACCAGGAGAGCGCGTACGAGAAGTGGCGCGGCGCGCTCCAACTGCCCACCGTGCAGGGCCTGGTCGTCGGCCGCTCACTGCTCTACCCGGCCGACGGGGACGTGACCGCCGCGGTGGACACCGCCGTAGGACTGCTGTGAGGACCCGATGACGGACGCCAGGACGCACTCGACGACGGACGGGCCCCGGAGCGACGGCCTGTACGTGCCCAAGGGCGCCACCGCCGGCGGGCTGTACGCCGTCGACATCGACCCCAAGTACGCCGGCTGGACCCACAGCAGCCTGCGCGTGGTCGACCTCGGACCGGGCGGCACCCACACCTTCACCACCGGTGACAGCGAGTGGATCGTGCTTCCGCTGGGCGGCGCCTGTACGGTGCGCACAGAGGACGAAGAGTTCCAAATCCTGGGCAGGGAAAGCGTGTTCGCGGGGGTCTCCGACTTCGCGTACGTGCCCCGTGACGCCCGGGCCCAGATCGCCTCCGGCGCGGGAGGCCGCTTCGCCCTGGCAGGAGCGAAGTGCGAGCGCCGACTCCCCGCCCGCTACGGCCCCGCGCCGGAGGTCCCCGTCGAAGACCGAGGCAGTGGCGACTGCGCACGTCAGGTGCGCAATTTCGCCTCCGCCGACGCCTTCGAGTGCGACAAGCTCATCGCCGTCGAGGTCATCACGCCCGGCGGCAACTGGTCCTCGTATCCGCCGCACAAGCACGACGAGCATCGGCCCGGTGTCGAGTCGGAGCTGGAGGAGATCTACTACTTCGAGATCGACGGCCCGAACGGATTCGGCTATCAGCGCGTATTCCCTTCGCGCGAGGGCGGATCCGACGTCCTCGCCGAGGTCCGCACCGGCGATGCCGTCCTCGTCCCCGACGGATGGCACGGCCCGTCCATCGCCCAGCCCGGCCACACCATGTACTACCTGAACGTGATGGCCGGACCGGGCGAGGAGAGGGAGTGGCGGATCTGCTTCCACCCGGGACATCTAGAGAGCACAGAGGGATACCGATGACCTCAACGACGAGGCTGACGGTCGCACAGGCGCTGGTGCGCTTCCTGGCAGCCCAGTACACGGAGCGGGACGGCGAGCGGCGGCGGCTGATCGGCGCCACCTGGGGCATTTTCGGTCACGGCAACGTCGCCGGACTCGGCCAGGCGCTGATCGAGTACGCCGACGAGATGCCCTACCACCAGGGCCGTAACGAGCAGTCGATGGTGCACGCGGCGGTCGGCTTCGCACGCCAGTCCAACCGGCTGTCGGCGCACGCCGTGACCACCTCCATCGGACCGGGCGCCACCAACCTCGTCACCGGCGCCGCGCTCGCGACGATCAACCACCTCCCGGTGCTCCTGCTGCCCGGCGACATCTTCGCGACCCGCCCCGCCGACCCGGTCCTCCAGCAGCTGGAAGTCCCCTACGCCGGCGATGTGTCGGTCAACGACTGTCTGCGCCCGGTGTCGAAGTACTTCGACCGCGTCACCCGGCCCGAGGCGCTGATCCCCGCCGCCCTGCAGGCCATGCGCGTGCTCACCGACCCGGTCGAGACCGGCGCCGTCACGCTCGCGCTGCCGCAGGACGTGCAGGCGGAGGCGTACGACTGGCCGGAGGAGTTCTTCCAGGAGCGGACCTGGACCGTGCGCCGTCCGGCGGCCGACGCCTCCGAGCTGGCCGCCGCCGTCACGGCGATCCGTGAGGCCCGGCGTCCGCTGATCGTCGCGGGCGGCGGGGTCCACCACAGCCGCGCCGAGGACGTGCTCGCCGAACTCGCCGCCACCACCCGCATCCCCGTCGCCTCCACGCAGGCGGGCAAGGGATCACTGAAGTGGGACCACCCGCAGGACGTCGGCGGTGTCGGACACACCGGCACGGCGACCGCGAACGAGCTCGCCCGCACCGCCGACCTGGTGATCGGCGTCGGCACCCGCTACACCGACTTCACCACCGCCTCCGGCACCCTCTTCACCGCCTCGAACGTCCGCTTCCTGAACCTCAACATCGCGCCGTACGACGGTCACAAGCTGTCGGGGATCCCGCTGATCGCGGACGCGCGGGCCGGCCTCGAAGCGCTCACCGAGGCGCTGCTGCTGCACGGGCACCGCGTGGAGCCCGCGTACGCCACCGAGTACACGGACGACAAGGAGCGCTGGGAGTACCGCGTCGACGCGGCGTACGAGGCCGAGGACATCGACATCCGGCCCACCCAGCCGCAGGTCCTCGGCGTCCTCGACGAGCTCGTCACCGAGGACGACATCCTGATCAACGCGGCCGGCTCGCTCCCCGGTGACCTGCACAAACTGTGGCGGGCCCGGTCGCGCGACCAATACCACGTCGAGTACGGCTACTCGTGCATGGGCTACGAGATCCCGGCCGCGATCGGCGTCCGGATGGCGGCCCCCGACCGGCCCGTGTGGGCGCTGGTCGGCGACGGCACCTACCTGATGATGCCGACCGAGATCGTCACCGCCGTGCAGGAGGGCGTCGCGATCAAGGTCCTCATACTCCAGAACCACGGGTACGCCTCCATCGGCGGCCTCTCCGAGTCCGTGGGCGCCGAGCGGTACGGCACCGCCTACCGCTACCGCTCCGAGGACCGTACGTACACGGGGGCGCCGCTGCCCGTCGATCTCGCCGCCAACGCGGCCAGCCTCGGCATGCGGGTGCTGCGCGCGAAGACCGTCCGTGACCTGCGGGCGGCCCTTGCCGAGGCGCGCGCCGCGGACACTCCCACATGTGTCTACGTGGAGACCGAAACGGCAGACACTGTGTCGGGCGCGCCCCCGGCCCAAGCCTGGTGGGATGTACCTGTGGCCGAGACCGCGACCCGATCGTCGGCGGTCAAGGCACGTGAGGAGTACGACCGGCACGTCGCCGCCCGACGCCGCCATCTGTGAAGGAGTTTTTGGCCATGACGAAGACCGTCAACCACTGGATCGGTGGCAAGACTGTCGAGGGTGCGTCGGGTACGTACGGGCCGGTCACCGACCCGGCGACCGGCGCCGTGACCACCCGGGTCGCCTTCGCGACCGTCGACGAGGTGGACGCCGCGGTCGCCGCGGCCAAGGACGCGTACGCGACCTGGGGCCAGTCCTCGCTGGCCAAGCGGTCCACGATCCTCTTCAAGTTCCGGGCGCTGCTCGACGCGAACCGGGACGCGATCGCCGAGCTGATCACCGCCGAGCACGGCAAGGTGCACTCGGACGCGCTCGGCGAGGTGGCGCGCGGTCTGGAGATCGTCGACCTGGCGTGCGGGATCACCGTGCAGCTCAAGGGCGAGCTGTCGACCGAGGTGGCCTCCAAGGTCGACGTGGCGTCGATCCGGCAGCCGCTGGGCGTCGTCGCGGGCATCACGCCGTTCAACTTCCCGGCCATGGTGCCGATGTGGATGTTCCCGATCGCCATCGCGTGCGGCAACACCTTCGTGCTGAAGCCGTCCGAGAAGGATCCGTCGGCCGCCATGAAGGTCGCCGAGCTGCTCGCCGAGGCCGGTCTGCCCGACGGTGTCTTCAACGTCGTCCACGGTGACAAGGTGGCCGTCGACCGCCTTCTGGAGCACCCGGACGTCAAGGCGGTGTCCTTCGTCGGCTCGACCCCGATCGCCCGCTACATCCACACCACGGCCTCCGCGAACGGCAAGCGCGTGCAGGCCCTGGGCGGCGCCAAGAACCACATGCTCGTGCTCCCGGACGCCGACCTGGACGCGGCCGCGGACGCCGCCGTGTCGGCCGCC
This sequence comes from Streptomyces sp. NPDC111656, assembly GCF_055656965.1. Classification (NCBI taxonomy): domain Bacteria; kingdom Bacillati; phylum Actinomycetota; class Actinomycetes; order Kitasatosporales; family Streptomycetaceae; genus Streptomyces; species Streptomyces sp. NPDC111656. The sequence continues at coordinate 87,990 of NZ_JBVKCA010000007.1, read as the reverse complement.
TACGGCTCCGCCGGCGAGCGCTGCATGGCCATCTCCGCCGTCGTCGCGGTCGGCTCGGTCGGCGACGCGCTGGTGGAGAAGATCCGCGAGCGCGCCGAGAAGATCAAGATCGGCCCGGGCAACGACCCGACCTCGGAGATGGGTCCGTTGATCACGGCCGTGCACCGCGACAAGGTGGCGTCCTACGTCACGGGCGCGGCGGCGCAGGGCTCCGAGGTCGTCCTCGACGGCACCGGGTACACGGTCGAGGGGTACGAGGACGGCCACTGGATCGGCCTCTCGCTGCTCGACAGGGTGCCGGTGACCTCGGACGCGTACAAGGACGAGATCTTCGGCCCGGTGCTGTGCGTGCTGCGCGTGGACACCTACGAGGAGGGTGTCGCCCTCATCAACGCGTCGCCCTTCGGCAACGGCACCGCGATCTTCACCCGGGACGGCGGCGCCGCCCGCCGCTTCCAGCTGGAGGTCGAGGCGGGCATGGTCGGCGTGAACGTGCCGATCCCGGTGCCCGTCGGCTACCACTCCTTCGGCGGCTGGAAGGACTCCCTCTTCGGGGACCACCACATCTACGGCAACGACGGCACGCACTTCTACACCCGCGGCAAGGTCGTCACCACCCGCTGGCCCGACCCGGCCGACGCCCCGACCGGCGTGGACCTGGGCTTCCCGCGCAACCACTGAGCGACCTGCCGGTGCCCCGCCCGCCGTCCCGGGGGCGGGGCACCGCCGTGTTCGCGTGCTCAGCTCTGCTGCTGGGCGGTGGCCCTCAGCTCCTCGGTCATGTCACCGGTCCGCGCGGTCGGCGGCGCCTCGACCCCGGCCGTGGCACCGAACTTCGCGAAGTCCGTGGTGACCCTCATGCTGCCGATGTTCTGCTCCAGACGGACCGGTGTCGAAGGCCTCCTCCAGCCTGCCCTTGTGTGCCCGGTCGAGCACGGTGGCGTAGTGGGTCGCGCTCCGCCCGTTCACGCGCGCCCGGCCGAGGTCCTTCACGTCGGTGGCGTACCGGAGCGCCTGCAGGGAGGCCGTCGGACTGCTACCGCCGTGGTTCCCGCCCAGATCGTTCGGCGGGAGTCCCGGAGTGCGGACCAATCTTGGCGAATTTCGGAGCCTCGACTGCGGTTCTCGTCATGAGGTGATGAAACGGATGGTGGAGGTGATTTGTTGTCGTGACCTTCGAAAGCAAGGTCACTCTCCGCTGCATCTTGATGATTGCAGCATGTAGGCGTCGAGGCCTGGGAAAGTGATGTGACCTGCGTCGCTTTGACAGTGCGGATTCCGTAGGTAAACGGCCATTGACGCAACGGTTTCCGTCAAGGTTCCATCAACGTCGGGAGCGGACGACGAGATGAACGACGCGAGCCGCCGGAGGCGATAGCGCTCCCGACCTCATCACCTGACGCACGAGCCGTCTTCTGACGCATAAGTCGATCGGAACCGCTTCATGACCGACACGCTTCGCCCTGTCGAGCAGGCCCTGCCGGACGCCGCCCCCACGGCCTCCGGGAGCCCCCAAAAGCTCAAGCGTTCCATCGGCATCGTCGGCGGCACCCTGCTGACGCTCTCGTGCGTGACGCCCGCCTCCACGCTCTTCGTGGTCGTGCCCGACCTGTTCTCGTCCCTCGGCACGGCGACCGCGCTCACCATCGCGATCGGCTCGTTGCTCTGTATCGCAGTGGCGTTCTGCTACTCGGAGCTGGGCACCCTCATCCCCAGCGCGGGCGGCGAGTACGCCATGGTGTCGACGATGGCCGGACGACTCGCGGGCTGGCTGGTCTTCGTGCTCTCCCTCCTCGTCGTCATGATCGTGCCGCCGGTGATCGCGATGGGCACCGCGGACTACCTGGCGCCGATCGTGCACCTCAACCCGTCGATGGCGGGCGCGGGCGTGATGCTCCTGGCCACCCTCGCGGGCCTGCTCGACCTGAGGGCCAACGCCTGGATCACCGGCGTCTTCCTCGTCCTCGAGGTGATCGCGGCGGCCGTCGTGGCGGTGCTGGGCTTCACGCACAGCCGGCGCGGCGTGGACAGCCTCACCTCGATGCAGGTGGCGGGCTCCGGCGGCCACACGGACACCGTGACAGCCATGCTGGTGGTCTCGGGGCTCGCGATCGCCCTCTTCATCACCCAGGGTTTCTCGACCGCGGTCTACCTCTCCGAGGAACTGGAGAACCCGCGCCGCAACGTCGCCCGTACGGTCCTGGCCACCCTCGCCATCTCGACCGTGATCATCCTGGTCCCGGTCGTCGCGATCACCATGGGCGCCTCGGACCTGTCCACCCTCACCGGCGGAGACATCAGCAGCATGGTCACCGCCTGGTCCAACTCCGCCGTCGGCACCTTCGTCAGCCTCTGCGTCGCCCTCGCGATCATCAACGCGGGCATCGTCATGGTCATCCAGAACTCCCGGGTGCTGTTCGCCTCCGCCCGTGACAGGGCCTGGCCCGAGCCGGTCAACCGGAGCCTCTCGCGCCTCGGCCGCTTCGGCTCCCCGTGGGTCGCCACCCTCCTGGTGGGCGTCCCCGGTGCCCTCCTCTGCTTCGTCAACCTGGACACCCTGTACGGCGTCACGGGCGTCTCGGTGACCGCCATGTACCTGCTCGTCGCGGTCGCCGCCCTGCTCGCCCGGCGCGGCCAGCACCGCCACACCCCGGCCTGGCGCATGCCGCTGTGGCCCGCGATGCCGGTGCTCCTGATCGCGGTCCTCGCCTACATCCTGAGCCGGCAGGAGGCGACGTACCTGCTGTGGACCGGCGGCATCACAGCCGTCGCCACCCTCTACTGGGCCTTCTACCTCCGCCCGCGCCGCGAGACGCGCTGGCTGGTGTCGATCCCGGAGGACGTCCAGGCCTGAGCCCTCCGGGGCGCACGCGAGGTCCCACGTCACCACCGCGCTCGTGAAGATGCCCGAGAGGGCTCGTACCACGGGCGCGGTATGCGGGAGGGGCCTCGTACACCCGGAGGAGGGGGGCGGGTTCAGACCGGTGGCTGCCTTCGCTGTCGGTGGCGGCCCGTACCGTTGACACATGGATCTTCGACTGCCCCGACTGCGCGGGCCCGCACGGCGAGGACGCCGACGGTGGTTCGCCGCCGCGGCCGCCGTCGTCGTGCTAGCCGGCGCCGGTACGTGGACCGCTGTCGCCTCGGACGACGGACCGGCCCTCCACCGCACCGACCGTGTGATGAACACGGGCGCCGGGGTCGACATCGACACGTCGTTCTTCACCGCGGGCTCCGGCCGCCGCCCCGCCGTGCTCCTCGGGCACGGCTTCGGCGGCAGCAAGGACGACATGCGGCGGGAGGCGGAGCAACTGGCCCGCGACGGGTACGCGGTGATGACCTGGTCGGCGCGCGGCTTCGGCCGTTCCACCGGCAAGATCGGGCTGAACGACCCCAAGGGCGAGGTCGCCGACGTCTCCAAGCTCATCGACTGGCTGGCCAAGCGGCCCGAGGTCCGGCTCGACAAGAGCGGCGACCCGCGCGTGGGAGTCGCCGGAGGCTCGTACGGCGGAGCGATCTCCCTGCTGGCCGCCGGGTACGACAAGAGGGTCGACGCGATCGCCCCCTCGATCACGTACTGGAACCTGGCGGACGCCCTCTTCCCGAACGACGTGTTCAAGAAGCTCTGGGCCGGCATATTCATCAACTCCGGCGGCGGCTGCGACCGCTTCGAGGCGCAGCTGTGCGCGATGTACAACCGGGTGGCGGAGTCGGGGAAGCCGGACGCCCAGGCGCGCGCCCTGCTGGAGCAACGCTCGCCGTCCGCCGTCGGCGACCGCATCAAGGTGCCCACGCTCATCCTGCAGGGCCAGACCGACTCCCTCTTCCCGCTCGGTCAGGCCGACGCGATGGCCAAGGCGATCCGGGCCAATGGCGTGCCCGTGGACGTCGACTGGATCGCCGGCGGGCACGACGGCGGCGACCCGGAGACGAGCCGCGTCGAGGCCCGTGTCGGCTCCTGGTTCGACCGCTATCTGAAGGACGACAAGAACGCCGACACCGGTCCCGCCTTCCGCATCACCCGCACCGGCGGCATCGACTCCACCGACGGCGCCGCGCAGCTGCGGGGCGCGAGCGGGGACGTCTACCCCGGCCTGGAGAGCGGCGAGCACGCCATCGCGCTGAGCGAGGGCCGACGCGAGCAGAACTTCCAGAACCCCGCGGGCGCGAGCCCGCCCGCGATCTCCGCCCTTCCCGGACTCGGCGGCACCGGCGGCCTGTCCCAGCTGTCCGCGCTCGGGCTCGGGGTGTCCCTCGACTTCCCGGGCCAGTACGCGCGGTTCGACTCCGCGGCGCTCCGCGGCGACCTGCGGATCACCGGCTCGCCGACCGTGACCGTCCACGTCCGGTCGAGCACCGACGACGCGGTCCTCTTCGGGAAGGTGTACGACGTCGGGCCGGGCGCCACCCAGCCGGTACTGCCCTCGCAGCTGGTGGCGCCCGTGCGGGTGACCGGCGCGAAGGCGGGCAAGGACGTCACGATCGTGCTGCCCGCGATCGACCACGAGGTCCAGAAGGGCCACCGGCTGCGCCTGGTCCTCGCCTCGACGGACCTCGGCTACGCCTCACCGGCGGCCCCGGCGACGTACACGGTCTCCCTGAAGAGCGACCTGCACGTGCCCACCGCGCCCGGCGTGAAGACCGCCGCCGCCGCGCTGCCCTCCTGGGTGTGGTGGCTGCCGCTGGCCGGCGCGCTCGCCGCCGCCGCACTCCTGCTGACCGGCCGTCGTCGTACGGCTCCGGTCGCGCCCGACCCCGAGCTCGCCGAAGTCCCGCTCCAGATCACCGACCTGAGCAAGCGGTACGCGAAGTCGGCGGACCGGTACGCGGTACGGGACCTGTCGTTCCGCGTGGAGAAGGGCCAGGTCCTGGGCCTGCTGGGGCCGAACGGCGCGGGCAAGACGACCACGCTGCGCATGCTGATGGGCCTCATCAAGCCCGACGGCGGCGAGATCCGCGTCTTCGGGCACGCGATCCGGCCCGGCGCCCCGGTGCTCTCCCGGGTCGGGGCGTTCGTCGAGGGCGCGGGCTTCCTGCCGCACCTCTCGGGCCGCGAGAACCTGGAGCTGTACTGGCAGGCGACGGGCCGTCCGGCCGAGGACGCCCACATGGAGGAGGCGCTGGAGATCGCGGGCCTGGGCGACGCGCTGGCCCGTGCGGTCCGCACCTACTCCCAGGGCATGCGCCAGCGCCTGGCCATCGCCCAGGCGATGCTGGGCCTCCCGGACCTCCTCATCCTCGACGAACCGACCAACGGTCTCGACCCGCCCCAGATCCGCGAGATGCGCGAGGTCATGATCCGCTACGCCGCCGCGGGCCGCACGGTCATCGTCTCCAGCCACCTGCTGGCCGAGGTCGAGCAGTCCTGCACCCACCTGGTGGTCATGGACCGCGGCCGGCTGATCCAGGCCGGCCCGGTGAGCGAGATAGTCGGCTCCGGCGACACCCTCCTCGTCGGCACGGGCGCGCCCGTGGAGGGGCCGGTCGTCGAGAAGATCGGCGCGCTGCCCGGTGTGGCCTCGGCCGTCGCCGCCGAGGGCGGGCTGCTGGTCCGACTCGACGAGGACGGCAGCGCCGAGCGCCTGCTCGTGGAACTCGTACGACTGGAAGTCCCCGTGCGGTCGGTGGGCCCCCACCGTCGGCTGGAGGACGCGTTCCTCACCCTGATCGGAGGTGCCGCATGAGCACGCTCGTCGAACGGGCCGAGACGGCGGACGGGTACCGGGCGCGGCACACGCTGCCGCTCCGGGTCGAGCTGCTGCGGCAGTTGAAGCGGCGCCGCACGCTCGTCATGGGCGCGATCCTCGCGGTGCTGCCCTTCGTGCTCGTCGTCGCGTTCGCGATCGGCGGTGACCCGGGCTCGCGCAACGGGCAGGTCACCCTGATGGACACGGCGACCGCGTCGGGCGCCAACTTCGCCGCGGTGAACCTCTTCGTCTCCGCGGGCTTCCTGCTGGTCATCCCCGTCGCGCTGTTCTGCGGGGACACGATCGCCTCCGAGGCGAGCTGGTCATCGCTGCGCTATCTGCTCGCGGCCCCCGTGCCGCGGGCCCGGCTGCTGTGGTCCAAGCTCACCGTCGCGCTCGGCCTCAGCCTCGCCGCGATGGTGCTGCTGCCGATCGTCGCCCTCGCGGTGGGCACGGCGGCGTACGGCTGGGGGCCGCTGGAGATCCCCACCGGCGGCGCGCTCTCCGCGGGCACCGCGGCCCAGCGGCTCCTCGTGGTCATCGCGTACGTCTTCGTGTCCCAACTGGTCACGGCGGGACTCGCGTTCTGGCTGTCCACCAAGACGGACGCACCCCTGGGCGCGGTCGGCGGCGCGGTCGGCCTGACGATCGTGGGGAACGTCCTGGACGCGGTCACCGCCCTCGGCCACTGGCGCGACTTCCTGCCCGCGCACTGGCAGTTCGCCTGGGCCGACGCCATACAGCCCAACCCGGAGTGGGGCGGCATGATCCAGGGCACCGCGATTTCGATAACGTACGCCCTCGTCCTGTTCGCCCTGGCCTTCCGGGGTTTCCGGCGCAAGGACATCGTGTCGTAGATCTCCGGAGCGTCACCTACCGGTCTCGACGACCGCCCTTCGTGGCCGCTTCGAGATCCATCCGCAACGCTCCGTAGCGCACATCCGGGCCCCCTCGGGCGTCACAGTCACAGACGTCGGCCCAAGGACGTCGGCAGACAGCCGGCGGACAGGCGACTCACCGAGGGGGCACGGATGACACGGACGGGGAACGACGAACACACAGGGCGACCGCGGCGGCAGCCGAGGACCGGGCGACCGTGGCGACCGGTCGCCGCCCTGATCGGCCTGACACTCGCGGGTGGCCTGTTCCTCACCGGCTGCGGCGCGAGCGACAGCAACGGCTCCTCGACGGACGGTTCGAACAAGTCCGGCGGACGCGGGTTCCCGCAGCCCGCCCCGAACCGGACCTCCGGCACCTCCCAGGGCGAGCAGAAGGACACGCCGACGGGCGACGCGAGCCGCGAGTTCGCGCCGTCCCCCGACTACCTCTCCACCTTCGCCCTCGACGTCGACACCGCCTCCTACGGCTACGCCCGCCGCGCCCTCGCCGACGGCCGGCTGCCCGAGGCGTCGACCGTCCGCCCCGAGGAGTTCGTCAACAGCTTCCGGCAGGACTACCGGCGTCCCGACGGCAACGGCTTCTCGGTCACCGTCGACGGCGCCCGCACCCGGGAGAAGGACTGGTCGCTGGTCCGCGTCGGCCTCGCCACCCGCGACGCCCCAGAAAGCGGCAAGCGCCCGCCCGCCGCCCTCACCTTCGTCATCGACATATCCGGCTCCATGGGCGAGCCCGGCCGACTCGACCTCGCCCAGGACGCCCTCGGCGTGATGACGGACCGGCTGCGCGACGACGACTCGGTGGCCGTGGTCACCTTCAGCGACGAGGCCCGGACCGTGCTCCCGATGACCCGCCTCGGCCACCACCGCGACCGTATCTACGACGTGATCAGGGGACTGGAACCGACGGAGTCGACCAACCTCGGCGCGGGCGTGCGCACGGGGTACGCCACGGCCGTCAAGGGCCTGCGCGAGGGCGCCACCAACCGCGTCGTGCTGATCTCCGACGCCCTCGCCAACACCGGCGAGACCGACGCGGACGCCATCCTCGAGAACATCTCCACCGCCCGCCGCGACCACGGCATCACCCTCTTCGGTGTCGGCGTGGGCAGCGAGTACGGTGACGCCCTCATGGAGCGCCTCGCCGACAAGGGCGACGGCCACACGACGTACGTCTCGACCATCGAGGAGGCCCGCAAGGTCTTCTGCGAGCAGCTCCCGCAGAACATCGACCTCACGGCCCGCGACGCCAAGGCACAGGTGGCCTTCGACCCGCAGACCGTCAGGCAGTTCCGGCTCATCGGATACGACGACCGTCAGGTCGCCGACGAGGACTTCCGCGACGACCGGGTGGACGGTGGCGAGATCGGCCCCGGCCACACGGTCACCGCCCTCTACGCGGTCCGCACCAGGCCCGGCGCCTCCGGCCACCTCGCCACCGCGAGCGTCCGCTGGCTCGACCCCGACACCCGCGCCCCGCACGAGGAGTCCGGCCAACTGGAGACCGGCTCCCTCGACGAGGACCTGTGGACCTCCTCCACCCGCCTCCAGGTCGACGCCGTGGCCGCGTACTTCGCCGACGACCTGCGCACGGGCGACGACAAGGCGAACCCGCTCCCCGGCGCCCTCCCGCTGGGCGAACTCGCCGACCGCGCCCACCGGGTGGCCTCCGCCGCGGAGGACAAGGCGGTGGACGAGCTGGCGGCCGCGGTGGAGCGGGCGAGTGGACTCATGGGATAGCGGCGGCGGTAAGGACTTGGCGACCGTACGCGGCGCAGTGAGCGGCGAAGGGTGGTCCGCCGAGTACGCCAAGAGGGCCGCCGAGCACGCGAAGAGCGGGCCGCCGAGGTGCTCGGCGGCCCGCTCTCGCGGTGCTGGGATCAGCTGTTGTTCGTGCCGTTGCCCGACAGGACCGGGATGTCGTCCAGGATGTGCGACAGCGGTTCGTCGCCCTTGGCCTGGGTGGAGTTCTCGACGCACTGCTGGTTCTGCGGGGACGACAGGACCGGGACGTCCTGGACGGCGATCGGGACGACGCCGACGAGCGAGCCCACGTTGGCCTTCGCCGGCAGGCCGACGCAGGGCTTGTTCAGCGAGCCCTGGATGAGCGCCATCTGCGGGCTCATGCTGCCGTAGGTCGCCGAGTTGCCGAACGACTGCGTGGCGCCGTAGCCGCTGACGGAGGTCGTGCCACCGTCGTCGCCGATCGCCAGAGCCTGGGGGGCGGCCGCGGCCGAGATACCGGCGACAGAAGCGGCGATAGCCGCGGTTGCCCACAGCTTCTTCATGTTCATTCCCTTCGAAAAGCGGACTCCTGTTGGGGAGCTGCATGATCATCAACTGGGCAGACCGCCCAAGGGTTGCGGGTAGTGCCCCATTTGGCCCAGCATGCGGGGCGTTCGCCCCGTCCCCCGACACGCCAGTGGGCCTCTTCGACACGTGACGTGACTCGGCAAGTGAATGGTCACGTAAAGAAGATGGGCCGACGAGCCGCCAAGAGTTCTGCGGCCCGCCGACGGAAAGTGCTACTTGTTGCCGACACCGTTGCCGGACAGGACCGGGATCTGGTCCAGGACGTGCGACAGCGGCTCGTCGCCCTTGGCCTGGGTGGAGTTCTCGACACACTGCTGGTTCTGCGGGGCAGACAGGACCGAGACGTCCTGGACGGCGATCGGGACGACGCCGACGAGCGAGCCCGCGTTGGCCTTCGCCGGCAGGCCGACGCAGGGCTTGTTCAGCGAGCCCTGGATGAGCCCCAGCTGCGGGCTCATGTCCCCCGTGGTCGCCGAGTTGCCGAACGACTGGGTGGCACCGACGCCGCTGACGGACGTCGTCCCACCGTCATTCCCGATCGCCAGCGCCTGCGGCGCGGCAGCAGCGGAGGCGCCGACGGCGCAAACGGTGACCGCGGCGGCGGTCATAACCTTCTTGATCACTGGCTGGATCCATTCTGAAGAAACCCCGTCCATCGGAGCGATGTGGTTCAACCGCCGCGGACGCCCGTGGTTGCTCCCCTTCACCCTGATGGCCCACTGGGGCCGATCGGGTGAATCACCGAAACCAGTCCAGGACCGCCGGGTTGATGCGAGAGCAGGAATATATGTCTCTGCGCGGAAAGGGGCGGCGCATGTTCCAGAAGGCGGTGGCCGCGGCGGTCGCAGCTTCCGTCGCCCGTGTGTCGGCGTGAACCGTTCCTTCCCGCATGGGTGTTCGTGTGCACCTCGGTGCCGATTCGAGCACAGGGCGATTCGAGTGAATTCCCAAGCGGCGCCCTTTCTTTAGTTTCTTCGGACGGTCCTCCCTCGTTTACGGACTGCAGGTCGTGGTGCGAGCCGCTCAAGGTGCGCTCGCTCGGTTTCGGCCGTCATAAGGCCATGACCGCAGAGAAGGGAAATTACGTGAAGCACAAGAAGAGCGCTGTTGTTGTCGCCGGCGCGATCATGGCCCTGGGCATGGGCGCCCCGGCCTTCGCGGACGCCGGTGCCGAGGGTGCCGCCGTCGGCTCGCCGGGTGTCCTCTCGGGCAATGTGATTCAGGTCCCCATTCACGTCCCCGTCAACGTGTGCGGCAACACGGTCGACGTCGTCGCCCTGCTGAACCCTGCGTTCGGCAACAGCTGCGCCAACGGCTGACGCGACAACACCAGCCTTCCCGGCTGTGTCATGGTCGGCCTTGGGTCGCTCTTTCAGCTCCAAGGCCGGCTTTCCTCACTTCTTTCAAGCAGGAAGACAACGAGATTGCGACAGAACCTGAGTAGGGGAATGGTCGTGGCCGCGGCCGCGACTGGCATCCTGTCCCTGTACGGCACCCCCGTGTTCGCGGACTCGCACGCGGACGCCGGCGCTATGGACTCACCCGGCGTCGCGTCGGGCAACAGCGTTCAGGTTCCGGTGCACGTGCCGGTGAACGCCTGCGGCAACACCGTCAACGTGATCGGCGCGCTCAACCCGACCTTCGGGAACTCCTGCACCAACGGCTCGGGTTCGCAGCGCGGCTCGTCCGGCTCCTCGGCGTCCGGCAGGACCCAGGGCTCGCCCGGCGTCCTGTCGGGCAACCAGGCCCAGGTCCCGGTGGACGTTCCGGTGAACGCGTGCGGCAACACGGTCGACGTCGTCGCCCTGCTGAACCCGGCGTTCGGCAACAGGTGCGGGAACGAGCCTGGGGGCAACGTCAACACCCCGCCGGTGACGCCTCCGACCGTCCCGCCGGTGACACCTCCCAGCACGCCTCCGACCGTTCCGCCGGTGACGCCTCCGACGGTCCCGCCCGTGACGCCTCCGACGGTCCCGCCGGTGACGCCTCCGACGGTCCCGCCCGTGACGCCTCCGACCGTTCCGCCGGTGACGCCTCCGACGGTCCCGCCCGTGACGCCTCCGACCGTCCCGCCGGTGACGCCTCCGACGATCCCGCCCGTGACGCCTGTCACTCCCTCGCTGACCGTCCGGCAGCCGATCCTGCCCGATTCTCCCTCCGAGAATCCGCCCACCCTGGCGCAGACCGGCAGTGAGAGCGTGCTCGGGGCCTCGGCCGCCGGCGCCGCGCTGCTGATCGGCGGAGCCGTCCTGTACCGACGAGGTCGAGTCGCCTCCCGCCGGTAGTACGACGCTCTGGGTGCCGGACGCTTCGCCGCGCCCGGCACCCAATTGTGCTGTTCCCCTTGTCCTTCCGCTCCTTGGCACCGGCCTGGATGCGCATGGCCGCGTCCCGCCCGCGCCGGTCCCCGAGTGCTGGGACCCGCTCGCTGCCCGGGCCCGAGCAACCGCCGCCGTAACCCTCGTACGAGCGTCGCCGACATGAAGCGGCCCGGCGCCGAGGACTCGAAGTTCCGGTCGGTCTCCAGACGGCCCGGTGCAGCGTGTCAGTTCCTACGCGGGGTCCAACTCCCGCTGGATGGCCGAGGTCTGATTTCAGGTCGGTATTCCGAGCCTGATTCCGGCATCCCCCTCGGCGAGGAGCTGCGGGAGGTTTTCGGCTCCGGCCACTCACTGCGTTTGTCGGTTAAATCTCATGAATGTATCGGAATGGTGGAGTTCGGTGATGGTGAGATCACTCCTTTGGAGCCGCAACTCGTGCGTGTCCTGCGCGTTGATTCCAGCACCGGGCATCTCGCCCGGACGTTGTGACGATTCCAAGGAGCACTTCTCCATGTCGCGTATCGCGAAGGGCCTGGCCCTGACCACCGTTGCCGCTGCTGCCATGGCGGGCACCGCCGGCATCGCTGCCGCCGACAGCGGCGCAACCGGCTCGGCGGCCCAATCCCCTGGCGTCCTGTCGGGCAACGTCCTGCAGGTGCCCATCCACGTTCCGGTCAACGCCTGCGGGAACACCGTGAACGTCATCGGTCTGCTGAACCCCGCGTTCGGCAACACCTGCGCCAACGGCTGACGTCAGCGCCAACCCTTCTGCCGGCCGCCTTCCCCAACGGGAGGGCGGCTGGCCCGCGTTGTGCCGATGGGGGGAAAGCGGGTCCAAGGCCCTTGCCTGGCTCGCCCCGGTCATCGACCTGCCGGGTCAGACGCTCGGGCGAGGTGCGGGAAACGTCTGCACAGGGTTTCCTTCGTGTCCGGGTCTCGTTAGTCAGTCCGGAAAAAGCGGAAATTCCCTCCGGTGGCACCTGTCACCGAAGAAAGGAACACGATGAAGTCCCTGAATGCTGCCGCTGTCGTCGCCGGGTCCATGGTCATCGCTGGTGCCGCCGCGCCCGCCTTTGCCGTCGAGGCCTCCGATCTCACGCCCACCAGTCTCAACAGCGCGCTGGAGACCATCGCCAGCCAGCGCTCGCTCAGCCTGAAGGACGTGCAGCCCCTGCAGCATCAGTCGAACGCACTCGACACCGAGAACAAGAGTTCGGTGCTCAACACCGTGAGCGGCACGACGAAGGCACTCAACGCGGCCGGCGCCCCCGCGCGGCTCCTCGGCGGACTTCCCCTCCGGAACTGATCGGTTCCCTCCACAGCCAGTCGGTTCAGGGAAATGGATTCCCTTCATCGCGTGTCTTCCCGAAAGGCCTGCGGACTCATCCCTAGGCTGAAGAAAGTCACCAAGGAAGGACGGACGATGAACCCTGTCAAGAAGGCCGCTCTCATTTTCGCCACCGTCGGAATGGCCGCGGGTGCCGCCGCGGGCAGCGCCGTCGCCGATGCCGGTGCACAGGGCTCGGCGGCCAATTCCCCCGGTGTCGCCTCCGGCAACGTCATTCAGGTCCCCGTGGACATTCCGGTGAACGCCTGTGGTCTCAGCGTCAACGTCATCGGCGCGTTGAACCCGGCGTTTGGGAACGTGTGCGACAACAAGTGACGCCGTGCCCCCTCGATTGACGTCGCACGCGGACTGAAAGGGCTGATTCCGTACCCACGGAGTCGGCCCTTCGCGTTGTTCGAGGAGCGTCCCCCATTCGTGTGGTCGCCCGTCGGCCATCGGCCATTCGGGTGAGAAATCGGCCAGGCCCGTTCGGGTGCGTCGATAAGGTTCCGCGGTGACCTCAACCTCAAGCCAAGCGCGCCCTTTCCGGGCCGTCGATCTCGGCACGCTCGCCGTCATTGCCTTCAGCGGTGAAGTGCCCGACGGCGACATGCCCTATCTCCTCGCCTACTCCCTGGGCGACGGTGAAGGCGGCCCGGAGGCCGCCACGGCCGCCATCGAGCAGTTGCTGCGCAACAACGGTCTGCCCGTCGGCGACTCGCTACTCGACGGGACCCGGCAGCCGAACCTGCCCCTCACCCTCCTTGTCGAGGCGGGTCAGGCCGTCGTCACGATGCCGTACCTCAACGCTCAGTGCGTCGTGCCGCCCGAGTGGCTCGCGGCGATCGGTGAACGGGGCTACGCCTACTTTCTGTTCGCCACCCGCGCCTGGCCCGAGGCCGAGCCCGGCAAGCCCGTCGCGCCGGAGAGCCTGGCCGCCTTCGCCGGTAACGAGGAGATCCTGCTCAGCGCGGCACACGTACTCCTGCCCGCGCACAGTTTGCGCGGCTGATGACACGGACCGCGGGCGGCGCCGCGAGGGTGCGGACCGCGGGGGGCAGTCGCGCGTTCGCCCTGCTGCTGGTGATCACCGGTGCGGCCGGTCTGCTCGCCGCGTGGGTCATCACGATCGACAAGTTCAAGCTGCTGGAGAACCCGAACTTCGTGCCGGGGTGCAGCCTGAACCCGGTCGTCTCCTGCGGCAACATCATGAAGAGCAAGCAGGCCGCGGCCTTCGGGTTCCCCAACCCGATGCTCGGCCTGGTGGCGTACGGCATCGTGATCTGCGTCGGGATGAGCCTGCTCGCGCGGGCCACCTACCCGCGCTGGTACTGGCTGACCTTCAACGCCGGCACCCTCTTCGGTGTCGGATTCTGCACCTGGCTGCAGTTCCAGTCGCTGTACCGCATCAACGCGCTGTGCCTGTGGTGCTGTCTTGCGTGGGCCGCCACGATCATCATGTTCTGGTACGTGACGTCGTTCAACGTACGGCATGCATTTCTGCCCGCGCCCGGCTGGTTGCGGGGATTCCTCGGAGAATTCACCTGGGTCCTGCCGGTCGCGCACATCGGGATCATCGGGATGCTGATCCTGACCCGCTGGTGGAATTTCTGGACGAGCTGACTATTGGGTCCGTCAGGGGAATCTTGAACTGAAGGCGTTCTCAGGATCGTTACCCGGTACGGACGCAGCTCCACCGAATCATGAAAGGGACCGTACCTGAGATGAAGTCGACCACTCGAGGAACTCTTGCCGCCGTCGTCACCGGTGTCGCGGCAGCGATGGGTGCCGCCGCCGCAACCCCGGCCGTCGCGGCCGAAAAGGTTCCCGTCCCCGTACCTCTGGACGGCGTGGGGCGCGCGCTCAACCTGCGGACGCCCAAGATCGCCGGGGAACTTCCGGTGCCGATGCCGGGCGGACCCGAGGGACCGCGGTACGTCGAGGGCCGACTGCTCCCCGACCAGGCGGTGCCGCGACTGCCGGTCGGCGCCGGACTGCCCGGGGCGGGATTGCACACGCCCCTTCCGAACCTCGTCGGGCACGGCTTCGACCACCTCGGGGCGGACGCGCCCGCCGCCGATCTGACCACGTTGACGCCCGGGCTGGCCGTGGACACCCCGCTCAGCGCACCCAACCCCGACCACTACGGTCTGCCGGACCTGAAGCTCCCTCAGGCCGCCGTCCTCGGACCACTGCTGAAGACGGTGCCCGGGGCGAACGTCGGCATGGGAGAGGGTGCTTAGTACTCCAGTCGGCCCACTGATGGCGCCGGATCGTGGCGCGGTCGCCGTAGTGCTCAGAGGCCGGGAAGGCCGGTCACACGGCAAAGGGCGGCAGCGTGACAGCAGCGAGGCTGCTGTGGGGGAGGAGCGATGTTGAAGATAGTGGCGCGCCGTTGAGGACGCTCACTTCCGCGCTGCCGATCGGACGGGCTCGCGACCCCCACGTCGTCCGCCACCGGCGGCCAGTCGGCGACCTCGGTCGCTACGCCCTGATAGTCGTCGAGCACGACACGGCGGAGCGGTATGTCAGGTTCCTCCCTCTCTCCCCGGCTCGACCGGCCTCTGCCCGAGCGGGGTTTCGAGGCCCCCGGACGGCCTCGGAGGAAGCAGCTGCTCGGGAAGCCGCGACGGCCGTTCGCCCGCCATGGCAGTATCTGGGCTCCATGAGTGCGTCCCCAGAGGTACGGAGCCTGCGCGCGGCGGTGTTCGCCGTGCTGTGCGTGCTGCTGGCCGCCGGGGGGCACGGGCTCGCCACCGGTCAGGCGCCGTCGCTGTGGGCGGACGGCGCCGGGCTCCTCGCCGTCTTCTCGGCCGGCTGGCTGCTGGGCGGACACGAACGCTCGCTCGCCGGGATCGGCGGCGGGATGCTGGCCGCCCAGGCCGGGCTGCACCTCGCCTTCGAGGCGGCTGGCCCGCGGATGGCGATGGACATGCACGGCGCGCACATGGCGAACCCAGCAGGGCACGCCATGACACCGCACGCCACCGCCGCCCACGTGGTGGCCGCCCTCCTCGCGACCTGGTGGCTGCGGCGCGGTGAAGCCGCGTTCTGGTCCCTGCTGCGACGGGCCGCGGCGCTCGTACCGGGGCTCGCCGCCTGGTGGCGGGTGCGCGCGGGGTGGTCCGCCGTACCGACCCGGCCGGCCGTCGTACGCCGGACCGCGCGGGAACCCCGGCCGCTTCGGCAACTGCTGCTGCGCCACGCGGTCTCCCGTCGGGGACCGCCGGCAGGGCTCGCGTACACGCCCTGACCGCAACCCCACCAGTACGGAGTTCCCCTGATGTCCCCGATTCGCACCACCCTGCGCCGCGCCGGCCTTGTCGCCGCCCTCACCACCGCCGGTGTCCTGGCCGCCGCGGGCGCCGCCTTCGCGCATGTGACGGTCCACCCCGAGACCTACGCCAAGGGCGCCACGGACGGTGTTCTCACCTTCCGCGTCCCCAACGAGGAGGACACCGCGAGCACCACGAAGGTGCAGGTCTTCCTGCCGACGGACCACCCGGTCCTCGGCGTGCTCGTCACCCCTCAGGAGGGCTGGACGGCGCAGGTGACGACCACGAAGCTCAAGACCCCCGTCAAGACCGACGACGGCACCATCACCGAGGCCGTCTCGGAGATCACCTGGACCGGCGGCCGGATCCGGCACGGCCAGTACCAGGACTTCAACGTCGCCTTCGGCCAGCTGCCCGACGACACCGACCAGTTGAGCTTCAAGACCCTGCAGACCTACTCGGACGGCAACGTCGTCCGCTGGATCGAGGAGGAGCAGAAGGGCGGGGAAGAGCCGGAGAACCCGGCGCCGGTGCTCACCCTGACCGCCGAGGACGCGGAGACGGGTTCCGACGGGACCTCGGACTCGGCGTCGGGCTCCGCCTCGTCCTCGTCGTCGAGCTCGGCGCCGGCCGTCGCGGCCGCCTCGTCGTCGAGCAGTGACTCCACGGCCCGTGGCCTGGGCATCGCCGGACTGGTCGTGGGCGTCCTGGGCCTGGCCGCGGCCGGCTACGCCCTCGCGCGCGGCCGGGGTGCCCGCTCCGAGTAGGCGAGGCCTCTCGGTCGCCGTCCCGCCGACCTCGTCCTTCGTCGGCGGGACGGACCCCCAACCAGCTCGCTCGTGAACACCGCGCGTCCGAAGCGAGTTGAGCCCGCGCATGAGTGGGGGGTGAGAAATTTCCGTACCCTCCCATGAAGCCCGTTGCCCGGATGCGAGGATGAGCCCGCCATGACTGCTGGGTGGTGTTCTCGCACGGTACGGGCCGCGGTGTTCGCGGTCGTCTGTGTGCTGCTCGCCGCCCTGGGGCACGTGATGATGTCCGGCGGCACGGTGCCCTGGTGGGCGTTGGGCGCCTCGGGCGCGGTGATCGGCGGCGCGGGCTGGTGTCTGGCCGGCCGGGAACGCGGACTGCCCCTGATCGTGTCCGCGGTGGTCGCGGCGCAGGCGGTGCTCCACTCGGTGTTCTCGCTCGCGCAGTCGTCGGGCTCCCTGGGAGTGTGGGGCGCGGCGGCCTCGGTCTTCACCGGCCACGACATGAACTCCATGCCCACGGGTCCCATGTCCATGAGTTCTATGTCCCCGAACTCCGTGCCCATGGACTCGACACGCATGGACGCCATGGACATGGGCGCCATGGATCACCTGGGTCACGCGGCGGACGGCACGTCGTCCTCGCTCGGCATGCTCGCCGCTCACCTACTGGCCGCCCTGCTCTGCGGCCTCTGGCTCGCGCACGGAGAGCGCGCCGTCTTCCGTGTCCTGCGGGCCCTCGCCGGCCTGTTGGCGGCCCCGCTGCGGCTGCCGCTCGCGCTGCCCGCGCCGGTGAGCCGCCCGCGTCCGCGCGTCCGCCGCGACCGCTCCGCCCGCGCGCCGCGCCGGCTCCTTCTCGTCCACGCGATCACTTCTCGGGGTCCGCCCGCCGGGACCGCTGTCGTCTGAAGACAGCCGGTTCCCCGAGGCCGCCCCTGTGCGCCCCGGGCCTCGGCCGTACGCCCTCGTGCGGCCGGTTTCGCTCACCGGACCCTCGGGCCGCCCTCGCGCGCCCGGTCCGGATCCCGGATGACCCGAGAAGGACACCAGGTGACCACTCCCGCCCTGCCCACCTCACGTGACGCGTCGCTGACTGCCTGGGCGCTGGCCGCCCGCGCCGGTGACCCCGACGCCGTCGACCAGTTCGTGCGCGCCCTGCACCGCGACGTACGCCGTTACGTCACCTATCTGGGCGCGGACCCGCAGACCGCCGACGACCTGGCCCAGGACACCTTCCTGCGCGCCCTCGGCAGCCTGCACCGCTTCGAGGGCCGCTCCTCGGCCCGTACCTGGCTGCTGGCCATCGCGCGCCGGGCCGTGATCGACAGTTTCCGCACCGCGGCGGCCCGGCCCCGGCTGGCCGACTCCGACGACTGGCAGCTCGCCGCCGAACGCGCCCAGCCGTGCGGCCTGCCGGGC
The DNA here is from genome assembly GCF_055656965.1 of Streptomyces sp. NPDC111656. NCBI lineage: Bacteria > Bacillati > Actinomycetota > Actinomycetes > Kitasatosporales > Streptomycetaceae > Streptomyces > Streptomyces sp. NPDC111656. The sequence goes on along the minus strand of NZ_JBVKCA010000007.1, from coordinate 70,003 downwards.
TTCGACGACGGCATCGCACTCGACGAACTGCTGGCCGAACTGCCCGAGGAGCGTCGCGAGGCCTTCGTGCTGACCCAGCTCCTCGGACTGCCGTACGCGGAGGCGGCCCTGGTCAGCGACTGCCCCATAGGTACGGTCCGCTCACGCGTGGCTCGTGCCCGCAGCGCCCTGATCGCCTCGCTGTCCGACGCCGAACGCTGTGGACTGCCCGAGCGGCGCGAGCTGGTCGGCGCGATGGTCTGACGGGCGCGGCCGGAATGGGCAGCGGCCCCGGTCGCCTGGGGGCGGGCCGGGGCCGCGGCTCACGGAGTCACCGTGCTGCGGTCACTCACTGTTGAGTTGCCAAGGTGCGGTGTCGCAAGGCTCAGTTCTGCGCCGGTGCCTTCTTCTTGCGGAGGAGGAACACCGCCGTGCCGCCGATCACGACCAGGACGACGGCGATGCCCGCGATGATCGGGGTCGCGCCGGAGCCGCCGGTCTCGGCGAGGTTGGTGCCCCCGGTGGAGTCGGCGCTCGCCAGGGCCGGGCTCGGCTCACCGACGGTCTGGGTCGTGATGTCGCTCGCGCTGCCTTGTGTCTTGCAGTCGAGCATGCCGGCGAAGTGCTTCTCGAAACCGTTCGGACCCGTCAGCGTGAAGTCGTACGCCTGGTCCTCCTGCAGCGGGACCGTCACCGTCAGGGACTTGCCCGCGGCGACGGTGTGCTCGGCCCCCATCAGCTCGAAGGTGAACGGCGCGTCGCCCGTGACGGTCGCCGTGACGTCCACGCCGCCCTTGGCGCAGTTCGTCGTGGCGGACAGCGCCGGTATCGCGCCTTCCTTGGCCCAGTTCGCGGTCGCCGTCGCCGAGACCGTCGACTCGCTGGAGCCCGCGAGGATCTGTGTCTGGCTGCGGGTCCCCGAGGCGAAGGCCCGGCCGACCGGCACGGTCGTCGACGCCTGCACGGTCAGCGCCGCCGAGCCGTCCGTGGCGTCCTTCGGCACGTCGAAGTAGAGTCGGCTGCCGTCAGCCGCCGAGGTGATCGCCTTGCCGTCCTTGCCTACGACCTTCACCCCACTGGCGGCGGCGTCCGCGGGCGGCGTCACCGTCACGCTGTCCGCGTCGGTGTGCACCGTGATCGGGCCGAGCCGCTCGCCGGCGTGACCGGAGACCGCGGGCGGGTCGAGGGTCAGCGAGGCCTTGGGCTCCGCCACGTTCCGCGCGTTCTTCTGCAGGTAGTCGGCGAGCTTCTCCGCCTGCGGGTCCAACGCGTCCACGTCGGCGCCGTCCGAGTACCGCCAGATGGCGACCTGGGTGCCGGCCGCCGCGTCCTGCTCTGTGAGGCCGTGCGCACCGGTCATGTCGGCCAGCGCCGCGAGGTCGTTCACCTGTGGGTAGGAGTGCTGCAGGATCCAGCGGATCTTGCCGGCGTCCTTGTTGCCGTTCAGCGAGGTGCCGCTCCAGGAGGTCTCCTGGTACTGGGCGTCACGCTGGGTCGGGTTGTGGAGGTCGATGCAGTACGTCTGCAGCATGCCGCCGCCGTCGACGGACATCTCGAACAGACCGGCGGACACCTGCTGGTCCACGCCGTTGTCGTGGACCACCGCGGACCCGTACGTCTTCAGACCGCCGATGGTCGCGGTCGCGCCGCCCTGACTCTGCGGGGCATCGTCGGCGGCGGCCGCACCGGCGGTGGCCAGCGCCCCCGCGGCGACGAGCCCCGACACCAACGTCGCGGCGGCGAGGCGAGCGGCCCCTCGCCTGCGCGTGGACCACGCAGAGAACGAAGAAAACACAGAATTCCCCTTCGAGCAGGACCCGTTGACATGGGGGGACGGTCCCGCCAGCAGAATCAGAAGCCCCGTGAGCTATGCCCGGCATCCTAAGGACGTGGGCGCACCGCGCTTCCCGGTCCTGCCGTCGGATAACCGATCCGAATCGGAATCGTTATCGGTCGGCGAGCCTGTGAGCTGCGCTTATCGACAAATCAATGGGGACTGTCCGGTGCGGATTTGTCGATAAGCCGCAGTTCGGTCAGGTTGCCCGGTCAGGGCGATTCCGTACCTGACGTCAGGTCACTCCGGCGGGTTCCGGCTGCTGTTGGGAGACGTCCAGGGAACGACTCTCCGGCTCCGTCTCCCAGTTGGGCTCGGGCCGGGGGGACGCGGTCGTGTCCCCTTCCTTGTTCGGGCGCCGGAAGGCCGAGGTGCCGCGCGAGAGGTCGTGGCCGATGGCCACCGCGTCGATGTCCGCCGACGTCCAGCTCTGTCCTTCGCGTACCTCGGTACGCACCTTCAACCTGCCCTGCACGATGACGGGATCGCCCACCGACAGCGATGCCCCCACGTTGGTGGCGAGCGCGCGGTTCGCCCACACGGTGAAGAAATTGGTGTGGCCGTCCGTCCAGGCGCTCTTCTCGCGGTCCCAGTACCGCGCCGTCACCGCCAGGCGGAACCTCGCCGACGCGCCGTTCGCCAACTCTCGGTACACCGGCTGCGTCGCCACGTTCCCCACCGCGCACACCATCGTCTCGTTCATGCCCGACCCCTCTCCGTACGAATGCGTCTGTCGCGGCGTTCGCGTGCTGTGCGTTCACGCGCTCTGCGTTCGCATGCGCTGCGATCGCCGCGAGTTCAGACTGCCTTCGTCGGGCCGGGCCCGCTGAGCCCTGTGTGCTACCGACCGGTTGTGGACAACCGCGTCACCCGAAGGGGTGGAGGCACTTCAGTCCGTGGAGTTCTTCCACGTCATCCGACCGGCGCCGACGCCCCCGTGACCCGCCCGTACTGCTCTCGCACCTCCCGATACCGCAGCAACTCCGCCGCCACCGGATCGAGTACCCGCGCCCTCCCGCACCCGGCGGCAGCCTCGCGCAGTCGCCGTTCCGCTTCGAGCCCGTACCGCCTGGCCGGTCCGCGCGCCGCCATCCTGCTGCCCCACTCGACGACCGGGCCGCCGATGATGCCCGCCAACATCAGCAGCACCGGCAGCCCGAGGTTCGGCGTCATGAACCCGATGATCTGCCCCAGCAGCCACAGCCCGCCGATGATCTGAAGAATCGTCATCGAGACCTGCGCGAGCACGGCGGCGGGCCACCAGCCGGGCCGCGGCGGCCGCCCCACCGGAGTCGTGGCGCGCGTCGCCATCTCGTCCAGCGCCTCCGACAGCCCCTGCGCACCGCGCACGGCCGCCTCGCGCACCGCCTGCGCCCAGGGCGCGGGCAGCCCGCGGGCCGCCCGGTCCGCCACCGTACGCACCGCCTGTTCGACGCGCTGCCGGGCCGTGGCCTCCTCGTCCGCGGGTGCCCGTAGCGACAGTCGGCCCGTCGTCGAGTCCCCCCCGCCCTGGACCCAGCGCCACAGCCGCAGCCAGGGGGTGCCGCACGCGCGGTTGGCGTTGCGGCGCCATGCGCGCTCGGCCGCCTGGCCGGCCGCCGTGGCGCCCACCGCGTCCGCGAGCCGGTCCGCGAACTCGTCGCGCGCCTCCTCGCTGAGCCCCGTACGCCGCCCGGTCGAGTAGACGGGACGCAGTCGCGTGGCGGCCGCGTCGAGATCGGCCGAAATTCGACGGGCGGCGGCGCCCCGCTCGGCCAGGAACTGGCCGAGCGACTCGCGCAGTTCGCCGATGCCGTCCCCGGTGAGCGCGGACAGCGCCATCACGGTCGCGCCCGGTTCGCCGTACTCGCCCAGTGCGATCCCGTCCTCGTCGAGCAGCCGGCGCAGATCGTCGAGGACCTGGTCGGCGGCCTCGCCGGGCAGCCGGTCCACCTGGTTGAGGACCACGAAGGTGACCTCCCCGTGGCCCGCCATGGGCCGCAGATATCGCTCGTGGAGCATGGCGTCCGCGTACTTCTCGGGGTCGACGACCCAGATGACCGCGTCGACGAGCGCCAGGATGCGGTCCACCTGCTCGCGGTGCTGGACGGCCGCCGAGTCGTGGTCGGGCAGGTCGACCAGGACGAGACCACGCAGTTGCGCCTCCGCCTCCGGGCTCTGCAGTGGACGTCTGCGCAGTCGTCCCGGGATGCCGAGCCGGTCGATGAGGGTCGCCGCGCCGTCGCTCCAGCTGCAGGCGATGGGCGCGGCGGTGGTGGGCCTGCGCACGCCCGTCTCCGAAATGGCCACCCCGGCGAGCGCGTTGAAGAGCTGCGACTTGCCGCTGCCGGTGGCCCCGGCGATGGCGACGACGGTGTGCTCACCGGACAGCTTGCGCCGCGCCGCCGCCTCGTCGAGGACCCGGCTCGCCTCGGCGAGCGTCCCGCTGTCCAGCCGGGTGCGCGACAACCCCACCAGCTCGCGGAGCGCCTCAAGGCGCGACCTCAGGGGTCCGTCGTACGCGAGCGGGGCCGGCGGGGCCTGTACGGCGGTCTTGGTCTCCAGGACCAGGGACGGGGCGTGTGCCTCCTGGCCGGGGGCCGTCTCGGACACGCGGCGGGCGATCAGCCCGTCGTCCCAGGCGGTCTCCGACTCGGCACGGGTACCGACATCGTCGTCCTTCACGCGTGTGTGCCCGGCGTCGTCCTGCACGCGTGTGTGCGCGCCGCCACGCGGGGCATCGAAGGTGACCTCTTGGGCCCCGTCGGTGTCCTCTGTCTCCGTCTCCGCTTGTGCTGCCGCTTCTGTCTGCGCTTTTCTCTGCGCGTCCGCCTCGGCTTCCACCTCCGGCTTCGCCACGGACTCCGTGGGAGCCTCCCCGGCGGCGGGCTCGCCGTCCGCGGCTTCCGTGGCGAAGGCCGCCGGGGAGTCGGTCTCGGAACGCAAGCCTTCAGAGCGGCCCTTTTCGGAACTTCCCTGGTCGGACGCGCCCCCGTGGTCGGACGCGTCGTGACCGGACATTCCGTGATCGGACGTGCCGTCTTCGGGGGAATCGTCTCCGGTGTGGTCGGCGTGATCCGTGTGGTCTGTGACGGCAGTCACCGCGGTCACCTCTCCTTCTGCAGTACGGACAGCGCGGCGATGAGTTCGGCCTGGGGCTCTGGGTGCACGTCGAGGGCGTCGAGCGGGGCGAGACGGCGCTCGCGCTCGGTGTGCAGGGCCCTGTCGAGGTACTCGGCAAGGAGGCGCCCGCCCCTCTCGCGCAGCCGCAGGGCGCCGTGCGCGCCGAGCCGCTCGGCGAGCCCCTCGCCCGCGTTGCGTGCCCGGTGGCCGCCCAGGAGCGCGGTGGCCACCAGTGCGGCGACGACCTCGGCGTCAGGTGCCACGCTCTTGTCGAGGCGGCCGACCTCGTCCTCGGCGCACTCCTCCAGGACCCGCCGCCAACGTCGTACGGACATCCCGATCCGGTGCTCGGCGCTCTCCAGCGTCGGATCACGGCCCGTCAGCCCAGGGGCATCCGAGGCTGGTTCGCGCCGCCAGGCGTCGTCCACGCGCTCGTCGGCGGCCGTGACGGCGCACAGCAGGAGTGCGGCCAGGCTCTCGACGAGCGAGTCGAGCAGTTCACCCGCGGTGCAGTCGAGCGGGTAGGCGCGCCACCGCTTGAGCGCGTCCCCGGAGAGCACGGCACCGGTTTGCAGACGCCCCTTCACACGCGCGTGCTCGCTGTCGTACGCCCCGTCGACGGCGGCGGTGAGCCGCAGCGCGGCCGCGTACTGCGCGGCGGCGGCACCGGCGAGCTCAGGCATTCGGGCCTTGAGCGAGTCGAGGAGTCCTTGGGCCGTACGGGCCATCGCCGCGTGCCGGGCTCCGGGATCCTGCGTCTGGTGGACGAGCCACGTGCGCAGCGGCGCGACGGCCGTGGCGGGCAGCAGGCCGCCGCCCCACGCGGACTCGGGCAGTTCCGGCACGGTGAAGCGGGGCACCTCGCCGAGCCCCGCCTTGGTGAGCAGGGCGCCGTACTGCCGCGAGACCTCGGACACCACCTGGTGGGGCACCCGGTCGAGAACGGTCACCAGGGTCGCCCTGTGCTCCTTGGCGGTACGCAGCAGATGCCACGGCACGGCGTCGGCGTACCGCGCGGCCGTGGTCACCATGACCCAGATGTCGGCAGCGCAGATCAGCTCGGCGGCGAGTACGCGGTTGTCGGCGACCAGGGAGTCGATGTCGGGCGCGTCGAGCAGGGCGAGGCCCCTGGGGAGGGTGTCGGCGGTTTCGATACGCAGCACCCGTTCCCCGCGCTCCATGAGGGCCTGAAGGTCGTCACCGGGTTCCTGGTGGGGCACCCACGCACGCGTGAGGTCGGGCAGCACCCGCATTCCACTGAACCAGTGATGGTCCTCCGGATGGCACACCAGTACCGGCGTCCGGGTCGTCGGCCGCAAGACACCGGCCTCGCTGACCCGGCGTCCGACGAGGGAGTTGACGAGAGTGGACTTCCCCGCTCCCGTCGACCCGCCGATCACGGCGAGAAGTGGTGCTTCGGGTTCCCTCAACCGGGGCACCAAATAGTCGTCTAGTTGTGCGAGCAGTTCGTCGCGGTTGGCACGCGCGCGTGGAGCCCCAGCCAGGGGCAGCGGGAAGCGTGCGGCGGCGACACGGTCGCGCAGGGCGGAGAGTGCGTCGAGCAGCTGAGGCCGTACGTCCAAGGTCACCACATGCGAAGAATGCCCAATTTTGGAGTCTTTCTGAAGCATATGACTATGTCTGCGCGCCGACAGGACACACGGGGCGGAAGGGACGACTGGGGCGCAGGCATAACGAGTGCACAACACCCGATGCGCGAGACGCCAAAAGCGGTGCACGATTCGTACCTGCCTGCGATTATCAGGACCGCTTCACTGAACCTCCACATTGAGCCACGGAGGCGAAGCACCAGGGACAAGGACCCGGGAGCCCTATCCTTGTCCCCGGCAAGGTCACGGATCGGCCCACACCCGGGCACCACGAAACCGGCCACCACACCTGGCCCCCGTAGCTCAGTGGATAGAGCAGGCGCCTTCTAAGCGCTTGGCCGCAGGTTCGAGTCCTGCCGGGGGCGCCACTGAGAGCCCTCCCTTTGGGAGGGCTTTTTTGCTGGTCAGGGCGGGTTCTGCTCGACACGGCGAAGCCCCGAACACCCTCCCCGGATGATCAAGGGAAGGTTCCGGGGCTGTCCGGCTGTCGCCGGGTTTTCGCGGGTGGCCGTGCCGAATACGGGTCGAAGTTCTCGGCGAGCAGCCTCTGTGTGGGCCGGCACGCTGGTCCCGGCCCATTCGGCCACCTGGGTGGACGGGATCCCGGCGTTGAGCCATTTGGTCACGGTTGTCGTACACCCGCTTCCCCGTGGGCGATTCGAAGACGTGCGCGGGCAGGGCGGCCCGGCACGCGCTGCGCCATGCCTGACGGATGACCGAACGTCCGAGTCGGCAAGGCTGATCGCTGAGCCTCAGCCCGTCGTCGTCTCCTCCTTCGAAGGTGCGCGGCGAGGTGTCGCACCGTCCAAATGGACCACCACACTGGTGTAGAAGCGGTTCACCGCGTCGTCGACGCTGCGGATGAAGCCTGACTCGGCGTTCCCGCGGCTGCTTCCCATGCTCTTGAGGAGAGAGAGTCGGAAGCCGACGATCTGGGTGGCGGTCTCTTTGGGCAGCATGTCGGCCGGCTCGGGGCGGAGACGTTCCAGCGTTCCCCGTGGGCCGCCCGTTTCCCCTTCGACGAGGGTTTCGACGTGAAGATCCGCCGGTGCCTCGGCCAGGCGCCGGACGAGTCGCTTCGCCCACGACAGGGGGTAGCCCTGCTCGGGCGCCGGGATCTCGATGGACGTGCGGAGCTTGCCCGTACGCAGGTCTGCGCTGATCGCCAGGACGCCGGGCGTTCCCTCGATGCGCAGTTCCGATTGAAGTGTCCCGTCGAGACAGAGCTGATCTGCGAGGCGGGCACGGAGTGCTTTCGGATCGGTTCCGCGCTTGGCGCGGTGGACAGGCAGTACTTTCTGCCCCAGTTCGCCGCCCAGCCGTAGGCAGACCTGACGGATGAGGCGCTCCCAGCTCTCGACGACCTCCAGCGCGCGTGGGTCTCCCTGGCACAGGGTTTCGTCGTCGATCCCGTTGCGTACCGGTACCCAGGCCGGTCCCATGTTCTGGAAGCCGTGGCAGCCGGAGTTCTCGTGCTGCAAGTAATGCAGCAGTTCCTGGAGGAGCCAGGCGTGCGCCGCGTTGCCGACGCCCTCGTGCCTGATCAACATCTGTGCCTGATGGGCGACTTCCGCCCATGACAGGTGCCAAAGGGCAACTTTGTGTTTGCGCCTCCCGTCGATCTTGACCTCGACGAGCGGGCTGCCCTCCAAGGCAACGTCGTTCGACAGGGTGATCACGGCCTCGTAGCCACGGCGCGCGGCGATGTCCATGTACGCCTGTACCTGATCGGCCTTGAGCGCGCTGCCGTTGGTCTTCGTCTCGACGAGCGCCGTCCACAACTTGCCGGCCCGTTCGACTCGGATCACTCCATCGGGGCGTCGCGGGGTGTCGCCGTGCGGCAGGGTGACCTCGGTGAAGGTCTCCATCCGACCGGCGGGCGCTCCGAACGCGGCGGTGAGTCTCCTGCCGAATTCAGGCACCTGGGCCATCACGGACAGGAGTACCGAGGTCGCACGTGTTTCACGCTCCCGGTCGCTCTTGAGTGCCGACGCGGGGAAGAGTCTTGCGTCTTTCCACGACTCGTTCTCCGCCAGCGTCTTCTTGGCCGCCTTGGGCAGGGTGACCTTCTTCTTGGCCGTACGAGGCCGCGCGGCCGGCTTCCTCGGCTGGGCCTCGCCTTCAGGTTGACGGGGGGAGGGGACCGCCCCCAGCGTCTCTTGCCGCTTCGGTTCGTCGGCCCGCACCGTTGCCGTCGCGTCCGTCCGATCGTCGCCGGTAGCCCCGTCCAGCGTCTCCTCGGCCGTCGCGTCGTCGTCGATGTCGACCCCGAAGTCCGTGGCCAGACCGGCGAGGCCCGCGTCGTAGCCCTGGCCGACGGCGCGGAACTTCCACTCTTCCGCACGCCTGTACAACTCGCCGAAGATGATCGCGCTCACCGAATCGGCGTCGTCGATGGCGAAGCGGAGGAGTTCCTCACCTCCGCCGTCCGCCAACGCCAGCTTCACGCCTTCCAGTTCTCCGAAGCGAGCGCCCTCGTAACGGCTGGCGGCCAGGACGATGCGATCGACTTCGCAGGGCACCGCGGTCAGGTCGAAGCTGATCCGGTCCTCGTTGCCGTCCGCCGTCGGTGTCTTGCCCAGAAGCTGCACGCTTCCGTCCGCGGCCACCGGGTTGTTGTAGAAGTGGAAGTCGGCGTCGCTGCGGACCTTGCCGTTCGCGTCCAGCAACAGGACGGACACATCGGCATCCCCTTCGCCGGTCGAGCTCCCCCAGCCCAGGCTGACGATCACCGAATCGATGTTCTCGCTCAAAGCCGCGAGAGATACATTCGACCCCTTGATCATTTCACGCATAAATACCCCCAAAACGATGCAACTTGGGCGTGCTCGCGCCGTCACCCAGGCTGCCTGATGTTCGGCGTTATGTGGTGATCGGTGCGCAGGCGACTGTAGTGCCCACACAGCGTGTCTGTAGGAGTCGTGCGGAATCCGTGCAGGATTCGTGGAAAGATCCTTAAGCTGTCCGCCCTGGTCAGTCTCAAGGCACGGATCGTCCGCAACCCCGACGCGGTCGCCGCCACCGCCCTCCAAGCCGCCAGGACTCAGCACGTCATGCCTCCCGGCCAAGACGTCGCCGCCGGCATCGTCGCGGACATCGCCACACGGATCTTCGCCCTGGACGACCGGCTCAAGCACATCGACCAGCAGATCCGGCAGACCTTTCGCACCCACCCCCAGGCCCACATCATCGAGTCCCTGCCGGGCATGGCCCCATCCTGGGAGCCGAGTTCATCGTCGCAGCCGGTGACCTGGGCACCTACGCCGACGCAGGCCGCCTCGCCTCCGCCGCGTCTTCTGTCTGTCCGCCCAGACCAGCACCATCCGCGAAGGCCCCCACCGCGACCACTACTTGAAGAAGCGGGCCGAGGGCTGCAAGCACGTCCAGGTCGTCATCACCCTTGCTCGTCGACGCGTCGATGTCCTCCGGGCCCTCCTGGGACGCAACCGCCGACAGCGACACCTGACAGCACCAACGACCCAGCAGAAGCCCCTGAATCGTTCATCGAGACTCCACCAACCCTCACCTGGATCGTGCTGGGGTCCATCAGGGGAGTCGCTTGTGGTGTGGGGGCCGCAGCGCCGGAGGAGGCTGTGCCACTCTCGTGCCAGAACGGGCGGGGACTCGCACCATGTCATCATCGGGCGATGCTGACTGAGGAGCAGAGCGGACGGCGCCCTCGGTTGGGAGGCAACGCTTCTTTCTTGGTGGATCGTGACAACGAGCGGTTGATCCGAACTGCCACCAGCGTCCCCGTGGCCCGTCAGATCGCCGACCACGAAAGCCGACTACGACGCGAAGCTCACGCCCGGAACACGGCAGTGAAGCAAGCTGCACAGCAGCGCGGTTCCGCAACCCCAGCGACTGCCCCTGTCCGCTGCCGTCCCTCCGGGGCCTCGAATTTCAAGATGGCCGAGGACTTGACTCAACTTCAGCACTGGTAGCTTCGGGAGCGTGATCGTGTACCCGCTTAGGCATGTTGGCCACCAGAACGAGGCCGGCAACAACCACTCGACCGTTCATGTCGACGAGTGCGGCGTCTTCGTCGACGAGCAGGACGGCGACGACGTGAAACTGCTCGGCATCTATTCGACACGGGAGCTGGCGGAGGAGTGCATGAAGCGAGCCCAGTTGCTGCCGGGCTTCCGGGACGAGCCGGAGTGCTTCATCCTCGACGGTTACGAACTCGATGAAGACACCTGGACGGAGGGCTTCGTGCGGATCCCTCCGGGCGAATAGCGGCAGCGAACACCGCGAGAAGTGCAGCAGCGAAGTACAGCCACCGGCACGACCGCGATCGACCGTCACCGGCTCACAGCGGCTGGCTGATCAGCCCGGCAGACCTCAGCAACCGCCCCGCCCATGGTTCTCATCGAGTCGAGGGGCACGATGCGCCACCGCTCGGGCCATCTGGGGGCGTCAGAAGGTCGGCTACTGAGGCATCGCTGGTGGACGGCGCCGGAGGCGAATGCTTCTGTGGATGTCCCGCATGGTGGTCCCATGGGCGCGGCTCGCAAGATCTTCGAAGTAAGCCATAGTCCAGTTCCCGTGCCGTTGCCGCTCCGCATAGACGAAGGGCGCCAGCCGGTCCCACATTTTGACGACCGCTGCGCCGTAGGACCCTAGGACAAGTCGCTCATCCACGATCTGGTGAGCGACCAACTTGCCGACGTCGTCGTAGAAGAGTCCAACCCGTCTGATGTGGACCTTCGCCTGTTCTGGCAAATTGCGGTAGCCGTCATCGGAGCGGTATCGCGTAGAGAGCTCATCGCGGACGAACTCGATCGACCGAGAGAACTCCAACGTGCGAGTTTCCTTGAAGACATCGATGATGATCGGCAATACATTCGAGTCTTGCGTCAGCTTCAGCTGTCGTCGAGCCACAAAGATCGAGGTGGCGAAGGCGGCCACGGAGACCACAAGGGCCAGTACGTTGAGAAGGTCGAAGCCAGTCACATGTTCACTGTGCCTGGTGCTCCCGGAACTTGATAGATCGAGGAGAGTGCGCGAGCACAAGTGGCTCCATTCTGAGCCAGACAGCCGGCGGTTGCTGCGAGAGCGGTGCTGGCCGGCCACCGTGTCGCACCTGCGGGCCGTGTCACTTTCACGCCAGAACAGACGGGGGATCACGGTGAACCTGGGACAACCCAGGGGTAGCGATACTTCGCGATCCGTGGCCGCCCTGTCGGGGGTCGGCAGGCTTCTCGAGCCTTACAACAGCTGACAGGGTGGTCTGTCACGCCCGCTGCATCAGTGTGGGGCGGAGCGTCTTCCCCGGCGATTCGGTGCTCCCGGTGAACAGCCCACCGGATGACCGGACTTCCCCGGTCGGGGTGGTCCGGATGTACCGACCGCCGTACGGGGAGTTCACGGAACTGACCCCGGCTGGAGCGCCGCCGTCGATCTCGGGGGAACGGACCTGTCCTGGGTGCAGCCCGGTGCGAACCTTCGAGTGGTCCAGGCGACGATCGGCACGGATCGGGAACAGGCGGGCTGAGCGCCATCTTCGGCGGCAGCCGACCGGAACCCGTGCCGCGGTGATCGGCCCGACACCAAGCAGCTCCAGAAGCAGTGATCGCGAAAGCGGAGTGCCCTGGGCCGTTTCGGAGCCGTTCCCTGCGGGTCCGTCCTGGACGGAACGCTGATCAGCAGCGGTTCCGTGCGAAGAGCCCGAATGTGGTGGCGGGAGCGAATCGTTCCCCCAGCGCCTGCAGCACTCCTGACTGTGTCGACCAGTAACGTTGCAGCTCCACATCGTGAAACACCGGTGCCAGGAGTCCCTGTAGGGCCACCTCGTCCACTCCCCGGCGGACGACGTGGTACTCCGACATGTCCGCCTCGTTCATCTCGTCGTAGATGCCGCGCAGGCGGCGCACCCTGGTGGCCAGGCCACGGCGCAGCTCGCCCTGACCGAGCCTCCAAAGGAGATAAGCACCGTGATCCAAATTCATGGAAAGTCCCGACCTGCGCGGGTACCACAAGGGGTCCTGAACGCTGAAGAAAACACCGCCCGGACCAATGCGCTGAATGAGATGTTCGACGGCGCCCAGGTAGTCAGGGATGTGGTGAAGTACAGAGATGCACACCACGGCGTCGAGCGGCTCCGGGCGGAAGATTTCCTTTCCTTCAATGTCATGAATGACGGTGACGTTCGGATTGTTCCGGAAACGATGCCGAAGAACCGCCGCGCTGGGGGCGCTCATCTCCGTCACCTCGACCTTCGCCCCGGCCGCCACCAGATGGTCGGTGAAGGTTCCATGTCCGGCGCCGACCTCGAGGACCCGGCACTGGCCGTTCCGTTCGATGACCTTACCCACCAGGTCGTGAACCCCCGAGATCACCCGCTCGCGGATGTGGTGATGCCGGATATGCGGAGAACCTTTCACATAATCATGACCATCGCCGTGGGCGCGTTCTTGAAGATGTCCAATTGTGGGCCAAGTCAAGGTTTTTGCCATGCGAGGACACTATTCCGGAGGCTGTCTTCACGGCCGGATCCACGGAGATCGGGAGGCGTGATTCACACATCCGGCCGTAGCCTTCCGCACCAACCCTTTGAGAAATCTCCCGCAGTCTTTCGGGGATCTTCGCGATCGCCGGTGCGGCCGTCGGCTCTACGCCTCGCCCCCGCGGCCGGTCAACAGCCGCGCCCAGTACGTGGCGGTGATGACGACGAATCGGGTGTTGCCCACCGCGTAGCGCAGGAACATGCGGCGCGGCTCCTGGACAAGCCGGTGGAACCATTCAAGGCCGGCGCGCCGCATCCATCGCGGTGCCCTGCTGCGCAGTCCCGCCACCACGTCGAAGGACCCGCCGACACCGACCACCAGGGCGCAGCCCAGGTCCTTCTGCCGGTGGGCGAGGAAGTGCTCCTTGCGCGGACTCGGCACGGCGAGGAACAGGATGTCCGGGCGGGTCGCGCGGACGGCCGCCACCACCCGCTCCTCCTCGCTGTCGTCCCAGTAGCCGTCCCGGTGTCCGACGACCTCGACGCCCTGCCCGGCGGCGATGCGCGCGGTCTCCTCGACCACCTTCGCCTCAGCGCCCAGGAGGTACACGCGGTACGCGTTGCGCGCGGCGCTGCGCCACAGCGCCAGCATGAAGTCGATGCCCGCCACGCGCTCGGGCAGGGGGCTTCCGAGGAGGCGGCCGGCCCACACGACCGACTGTCCGTCCGCGTTTACGAGCGAGCAAGAGCGGATGATGCGCGCCAGTTCCGGGTCGTCGTGCGCCTGGACGATCTTGGCGGCGTTCAGTACGACGTGCTGGTGGGGGCCGCCGTCCGCGATCAGCGCCTCGGCGGCCGCCACCGACTCCTCCAGGGTGAGCGGATGGACGGGGAGTCCACACACCGTCACGGGCGGCCAGGGGCCCGTCGGGCTTGTCGACCCGTCGTGTTCCAGCAGTTCGGGTGTGGACACGCTGTCTCTCCATTCGCCCCCATGCCACCACTCAGAAATTCGTTTCCCGCCAGATCCGTGAGAACGCTTCCCTGACCGTGTCCGGATCGTAGAGCGGGCGGAGTTCTTCCCAGGCCTTCTGTTGCCGATGCCGGACACCGTCGATGTCGGTCATGCACAGTGTCAGGAAATCGGTGACCGATTCGACAGTGCTGTCGATCTGCTCCACACAACCCCGGCTGAACAGTTCCGCGCTGCCGGGCGACCAAGTCGCGGCCACGACGCAGCCCACCTGAAGGCCTTCGAGCAGCACGAAGGGAAGTCCCTCCGCCCATCGGGCGGGCAGGACGAAGACATCGACCCCGGACCAGAACGAATGAACCTTGTCCGGTGCCAGTACTCCGAGGTCCTCGTCCACGCACGACATGTGATGAGGTGGCACGTCACTGCGTATTCCCGCGACAGAGAACTCCACTGGGACGCCTGTTCGTTTCATTCCGGCCACCGCATCGCAGAGGATGTCGAAGCCTTTACTCCTGTGCATCGTCCCCAACCAGCCGACGCGCAAGGGGCCACCGGAATCCGATGGGCGAGGCGAGACGGCGCCCGCGGGCGCTGGATTTCTCATCACGTGCACGGATGCGACTCGGCAACCGGACGCTCTGATATCTTCCGCCACGTTCTCACTGAGCACCAGCCAATGACTGCCCCCGAGCGCCATTCTCAGAAACGCGTTCGAGCGCAGTCGCGCGGGAAGCTGAGAACCGTGCAGATGCATCACGGGGGCGCAGCGGAATGCCCTGGCGAGCAGGGTGATGATGGCGTCGCGCAGGAGCGGCATACCCCACTGGGAGATCGGGAGATAGATCGCGCTCGGTGACATCACCGTCAGCACACGGGCACAACGCGCAACGGCGGCCACCGTCGCGGCCGCCCCGGCCGACCAGGTCGCCTTGAACTTCATGGATCCGGTGCGGTCCGCGGAAAGCGAGACGACCGCCGCGACCCGGCAGCACGACTCCACGACCGGCGTGAAGAATTCCGCGGCTCGCCCCATTCCACCCAGGCTCGCACTGTGCCTCAAAACCAGGACCCTCGGCCATGAAGTCGCGGAAGGACTTCTCTTGCGGATCGGGAACCCTGTCCTTCTCCTGTGCATCAACAATGGCGCCTGCGGTGAAAAGCGGAGTTTCGGAATGATGACGCTCACCCTCTGAACTTCATGGTCATCTTCGCCGGAGGGCGGTTCTTTGGTAAAGACCTCTCCATGAGATCACCGGTCCAATGAGGAGTCCAGGGCGACACGGAGCTGCCGTACTGTCCATTTATTCATAAGAATTGCCGCCTGAATCCGCTGGGGAATCGTGACCGTGATCCGCCGAGTTGGGACTGTTCGCGTGGTAGGACGGAGCGGGACGACGGAAGGAGACGTCATGGGCGCGTTGGGTGTGGACTCCGCACTGCTCGGGCTTTTGTTTTCTGCCGCCTGTGTCGGCACCCTGCTCCTCGTTTCCATATTTCGGAGGGTGGCGGTCTGGTTGCTGTGGGGAGCAGCTCTGGCGCCTTTGTTCCTGTTCGGCAGGGACTATGCGACGGTAGGTCTCGATCCGGTCTACCTTCTGGATGTCCTGGTCGTACTCGCACTCCTTGCCGGTTCTCCGGTCTGGGCTTCACGAGCCCTTTCGGAGTCTCGCCTGCGGGGATACCGCATGTGTGCCATTCTGCTGGCCCTCGCCGCGGCCCAGGCAGTAGTCCGTGGTGTGTCACAGGGCTATCCGGGCGCAATGAAGGGTTGCATCCTGGGGCTGTATCCCCTTTTCGCCTGGGCCGCCGCGGTGTGGTTCCTCACGCAGCCCGTCGAGGAGTTCCTCCGGAGGAGATGGCTTCTGTACCTGCCGACCACGGGCGCGCTCCTGATGATGGTGCTGGGCCAGTCGATCATGCCCGCCGCCGTGGGGCTGTACCTGGCGATCGCCGGAGCCTTCGGCATGGTCCTGCGCAAGAGAGGGGACAGTCGGCTGCTTCTGTGGACGCTGATCGGGTCCGCCTGCCTCACGGCGGCAGCCGACAAGCGCGGACCGCTGCTTGCGGTGGGTGCGGCGCTTGCCGCGACCACGCTGGCCAGCCGGGCGTGTCGCCGGAGAACGGTCCAATGGCCCGCGCTGACCTGGAGCTTCCTCATCGTGGGGCTGGTGGCTGTGATCAGCGTGTCGGTGGCGTACCAGCAGCCTTCGGACCTGCCGGTCGTCGGTGGGCTGGTGGGCCGGATGCAGGCAAGTGAGAACGATGCCGACAGCGAGGCGGCCAACAATGTGGAACTGCGCTACGTCATGTGGCGCACGGCCCTTGATGTCGCACGGTCCGAGCCCCTCCTCGGCGCCGGAGCGGGCCGCCCGATCGAGGTCGTGTTCCAGGGTGCGGAGCTCGACAAGGCCGCGTCGGGTCCCCACAACTCCTTCGTCGGGTACGTCTATTACCTGGGCTGGCTGGCGGGCAGCGCATTCGCGCTGCTGATCGTGGCGACGTTGTGGCGTACATGGCGGGCGCGCTCCCATCCTGTCGCGTCTGCCTGGTTCGGGGCGACGGTCGGCGTCTGCTGCATCGCCTTCACGAATGTCGCCTTCGAGACCACGTACATCGGTCTGCCGTCGTGGCTGGTCGTGGCGTGTGCCTTCGCCCTCGTCGGTGTTCCGCGTACCGCGGTGCCGGCCGGGGGCACCGGCTCGGCGCCCCTCACCCGGCAGAGCAGCCCGTACATCGCCCTTGCTCCGGCGCTCTCCGGTACCGGGCCGTCGGTCGCCACCGCCCATCGGTCCTGGCGCCGGCGACCGGTGCTCGCCCCGGCGGCCGACCCGCCTCCGCCGCGCCCGGAGGTCTGTCCGCTCGGCCGTTGAGGAGTATCCGATGCACGTAACGCAAAGCCAGGGTCCGCCGGTCCGCCAGTCCGCCCGGGGCGCCGTCGAGCGCACCGGGACTCGGCTCGCCCGCGAAGGCTTCTCTCTGGGGACCCGCAGCGGGCGAGGGTGCCGGATGTGCCCCTCCCGTCCGGTCGTTGGCCCTCGTCGTCGGCTGCGGAGCACTGCGCCACGTATGCGACATCCGGCGGGCGCAGCGTGAGGTCCACGCCGGTCGCCCGGGACCGCGGTCGCGGGTGCGCATGCGCTCGGCGGCGCGTCAGGTCCCAGAGTCCGGACGGCCCATGACGCGGAAGGGGACGAAGGGCATCCCTGCGTCGCGAGTCCCGGCGTCGCTCCGCGGAGAGGCCTCGCTGGCCTTTCTCGGCGTGGTGGGCGGAGCGGTCACCGCGCTTCTGGGCTCACTTCTGGTGGCGCGGCTGCTCGCGCCGACCGAGCGGGGCCACTACGCGTCCATCGTGGTGTTCATGACCCTTGCTCTGACGTGTCTCGAGATGGGCGGCGAGGTGGGGGTCCTCAGAGGCCTTGGGGAGGTACGGAAGGAAGGGACGTCGTTCTCCGCCGGTTATCTCGCCTGGACGCTCCTGGCCTCCGCATCGGTGGGCGCCGCCGCGCTCGCGGTGGGCGATTGGACGCCCCCTTGGTTGCAGCCGTCGTGGCTTCTGCCGCTCTGTGCCACCGCCGCCGTCTACGGGGGACTGGTGTTCAGGCTGACGACCGGGATGCTGGTGAGCGGCAGTCGGCTCCGTCGGTTGATCGTGACACGGACCCTCGGGAACTGCGGACCGGTCCTCGGCTGCCTCCTCTGCGTGCCCCTCGGGTTCACCTCGGCCCTGGAGGTGGCCACTGTGTCGTTCGTGGCACAGGCGGCGTTGAACTCCGTTCTCCTGTTCTGTCTCGAGCAGGCCAGGGGATCGCTGCTTCACCTCGCCCGGCATGGACGGGGCAGGGCGGCGTGGCGCCGGAACATGGCTCTCGTCTGGTGCCGGGGCAACGTGGATCTCCATGTCCTCAACGGGTCCACATACGTCCTGCAGCGTTCCGACCAGATGGGGCTCTCCGTGGTGGGGGCGGACAGGACCCTCGGGATCTATGCCATCGCCACCAATGTTTCGGAGGTCGTCAGCTACCTCCCCGCGGCCCTCTTCCCTCTCGTCTCGCGAGGGCAGCCGGGCCACCCGGTCGACTTGCGGAGGATTTTGCTGCTGCTCGCCCTTTGTGTCGGGGCCTGCACACCGTTGGCCTACTTCGCGCTGCCCCTTGTCTACGGTGAGGCCTATCGGGCGGCTCAGCCCGCGGTCCTCTTCCTGGTGCCGGCCACCGGTGTGCTGGCGGTGGGACGGCTCTTCCAAGGGGTCGAGCTCCGTGACACCGGACGGCGCAGAACCTTGGCGGTGATTGCCGTGGTAGCCGCCGCGTTCGAGTTCACCGTCGTGTTCCTGTGCGGCGGGACGGGGCCGGTGGCCGCCGCCCTCGCCTGCGCGGTGGGTTACACCGCCTTCACCGTGTGGATCATGTTGTCCCGCACGACGAGGCGGTCTCTGGGAGCACGGCCCGGCATGGACGCCGTGCCGGTGCAGGGCGGTGCGTCGGCCCGGGACACCGTCGACGGTTGACGGGACCGAGCGCAGTGCCCCCACTGCCGACGCCGGCGACCGGACTCTCAGGGGCGGGGGCGGGCCAGGGACTCGACGAAGGGAGCGTCGGGCCGACAGGCGGCGAAGTTGTACCCCCGGGTGGGATCGATCTTGAGCGCGGCGATCTCGCGGATCTCCAGCGGGCGGCGCCTGCCGGGTGACATGACCACCATGCCCATGTCCATGAGATGACGGCTGACCTTGCAGGTGGGGTCCTGGCCGTGGTCCTCGAACAGGAAGACGACGTCTCGTTCCGCGAGGGTCTTCCTCGCGCCCTCGACGGCGGGGATCTCGGCGCCCTCCACGTCCAGCTTGACCACCACGGGTCCCGTCAGTCCCGCACAGTGTCGTTCTACGAGCGTGTCGACGGTCAGTGATGCGACGTCGAAGGACCGCCAGCCGTTGCGGCCGACGTCGCCGCCCCTTTCACACACGGACGCCGCCGCATGACACAGATGGTGGCCGACGATCGAGAGCGAGACGTCGTCGCGACCCCACAGGGCCGCGTGGACGAGCGCGACGCCCCCGCCGTTCAGGGCGATGTTGTCCGTCAGCCGGTGGAAGGTCTCCGGGCTCGCTTCCACCGCCACGACGCGCCGGGCCCGATGGCGCGTCAGCACCGACCAGAAGCCGATGTTGGCGCCACAGTCCAAGAAGATCGCCTCGGATGTGAGCACCCTGTCGATCATGTCCTCGATCTCCGGCTCATAGACGAAACCGGGATCCAGCAGCTTCGTCCAGTAGCCGTCGTCGAGGTGCACGTGCAGCCGTGAATCCTCGCCGATCCGGATGGTGACGCGGTTGTTCGTGTCGAAGTACTTCGACAGCATCCAGGTCAGGCGCTGGACGCCCCGATGTCGGACTGGTCTGGCGGCTCGAGCGAGCAGTTCCACGGCGATTGCCTGGAGATGGGGCCCGACGCCCCCGCGCACTGTGACCCTGCGGGACCTCTTGCGGTGCGCACGGTATTCCGTCACGTTGATTGCGTGGCTTTCGCGGTTTCCCACCTCGGGGCGACTCATAGGCGCAACGTATCCATGGGCAGGATCACGGCTACCGAAGTCGGCGGGCGGATACAACCGATTCACGCATTCGGTGGAATGGGAACGTGTGGAACAGCGGCCGATCGGTGACATGCCGGTTTTTCACATACCCCGGAGAGAAACCGTTCTGACACGATGACGAGCTGAATCGCCCGCCGAAAGGAATTCCTTCAGGTGTTCTCCACCGTCTGCGTCGTCGGCCTCGGCTACATCGGCCTTCCCACCGCTGCCGCCCTTGCCACCCATGGCATCGACGTCGTCGGTGTCGACGTCAACCCCGCCACCGTCGAACTCATCAACGCCGGCCGTGCCCCCTTCGTCGAACCGGATCTCGCGGTGGCCGTCAGCGGGGCTGTGGCCATGGGCCGACTGCGGGCGACCGGCGCGCCCGAGGCCGCCGATGCCTTCATCATCGCCGTCCCCACGCCGCTCCAGGAGGACCGTACGGCGGACCTGTCGTACGTGCGCGACGCGGTGGCGTCGGTGGCGACGGTGCTCAAGGCGGGTGACCTCGTCATCCTCGAGTCGACCTCACCGCCCGGCACCACCGTGGAGCTGTCCCGGTGGCTGGGCAAGCACCGCCCCGACCTGACCTTCCCCCACGAAGCGGGCGACACGCCCGACGTACGGGTCGCCCACTGCCCGGAACGTGTCCTGCCGGGCCGGACGATGATCGAGATCGTGACCAACGACCGGGTCGTCGGAGGCGTGGGCGAGGGCTGCGCCGAGTGGGCGCGCACGCTCTACGAGGTGTTCGCCAAGGGGGAGTGCCTGCTCACCGACGCCACGACGGCGGAGATGGCCAAGCTCAGCGAGAACGCCTTCCGGGACGTCAACATCGCTTTCGCCAACGAACTGTCCATGGTCTGCGACCACGTCGGCATCGACGCGGGCGACGTCATCGCCCTGGCCAACCGTCACCCGCGGGTCGACATCCTGCGCCCGGGGCCGGGTGTCGGCGGGCACTGCATCGCCATTGACCCCTGGTTCATCGTCGGCACCGCGCCCCGGCAGTCGCGTCTCATCCGGCTCGCCCGCGAGGTCAACGACGAGCGGCCCGACTATGTGCTCGGCGAGGTCGTCCGGACGGCCGGCCGGTTCAAGGATCCGGTGATCGCCTGCCTCGGTCTGGCCTTCAAGGCGAACATCGACGACCTCCGGGAGAGCCCCGCCCTGCACATCGTCACCCAACTGGCCGAGCGTCAGCTCGGCCGGCTGCTGGTCGCGGAGCCGCACATCAGGGAACTGCCGGACTCACTGGCGCACACGGGCGTGGCCGAACTCGTCGACGTCACCACCGCGGTGCGGGACGCCGATGTCGTCGTACTGCTCGTGGACCACGACGCCTTTCGCGGCGTCAAGCGGACCGCACTGCGCGGCAAGGCCGTCTTCGACACCCGCGGCATCTGGAGCTGACGCGAAGTCACCCGCGGAGTCCGGCGCCTCGCCGAACTCCGCCGGGCGCCCGCACAGGCCCATCCAGTGCCCGA
Source organism: Streptomyces sp. NPDC111656 (assembly GCF_055656965.1). Classification (NCBI taxonomy): domain Bacteria; kingdom Bacillati; phylum Actinomycetota; class Actinomycetes; order Kitasatosporales; family Streptomycetaceae; genus Streptomyces; species Streptomyces sp. NPDC111656. The sequence goes on along the minus strand of NZ_JBVKCA010000007.1, from coordinate 48,993 downwards.
TCGCCCGTACGGTCCGGTCCGCGGCGTGCCCGTCGCCGTACGGGTTCACCGCCTTCGCCATGGCCGCGTACGTCCCACGGTCGTGCAGCAGCAGGCGTACCTGCTTCACGATGTGCTCGCGGTCGGTTCCCACCAGGCGGCTCGTCCCGGCCCGGAGGGCCTCCGGGCGCTCCGTGGTGTCCCGTATGACCAGCACGGGCTTGCCGAGGCCCGGCCCCTCCTCCTGGATGCCTCCGCTGTCGGTCAGGATGATGTGCGCACGGTTCATCAGCCGGGCGAACGCTCCGTAGGCCAGCGGTTCCGTCAGGCGGATGCTGCCGATGTGGGCTACCTGGGGCAGGATCGCCGCCCGTACGACCGGATTGGGGTGCAGCGGGAGCACGATGAGGAGGTCGGGCTCGGCACGCGCCAGATCGGCGAGGGCGCTGCCGATGGACTCCATTCCGCCTCCCCACGACTCCCGGCGATGGGCCGTCACCAGCAGGACCCGGCGGGCGGTGTCGTCGAGGTCGGCCAGGGCCGGGTCCCCGTAGTGAGCCTGGCGCCCGACCGCCCAGAGCAGGGCGTCGATGACCGTGTTCCCGGTGACCACGACGGACGACGGGGGGACGCCGTCCCGCAGCAGGTTGTCCCGCGCGTGAGGGGTGGGCGCCAGATGCAGGGATGCCAGCTGGGTCGCGAGCCGGCGGTTGATCTCCTCGGGGAACGGCGAGTACCGGTCGCCGGTACGCAGTCCCGCCTCCAGGTGGACCACCGGGACCTGGCTGTAGAAGGCGGCGAGGGCCCCGGCGAACGCGGTCGTGGTGTCCCCCTGGACCAGCACCGCCTCCGGGCGCTCGCGCCGCAGCAGCGGACACAGCCCGTCGAGGACACGCACGGTGATGTCGGCGAGGGACTGGCGCTCGCTGAGGATGTCGAGATCGTGGTCGGCTCGGATGCCGAACAGCGAGTGGACCTGGTCGAGCAGTCCGCGGTGCTGGGCGGTCACCGTCACCGTCGGCCGGAATATCGGGGACCGGTCGAGTGCCTCGATGACCGGGGCCATTTTGATGGCCTCCGGTCTCGTTCCGTAGACGACCATCAGTCGCTTCACCCGAATTCTCCTTCTGGGCGGGCACCGGACCGCTGCCGGGGTGGCACCCACCGGTGGCCGTAGTTCCCCGGAGCGAAAGAAGGGCTCGCCGGGCACCAGGGAATCGGTATTCCGCGACAACGCCCATCATGCCGGTGGCATGTTCACCCGGCCGTATGGAGATGTTCGTCCGTCTGGTCCGTTCAGCGGGAGAAGCGCATGTGCCGGTGATTTGCCCTCCCTACAGTGCGCTGGGCCGCGATCCCTCCCGTAAAGGCAGGAAATGAAAACAGTCCTCCTGTCCCCGCGCACCGGCGCCATCACGGTCGGAGAAATTCCCGCCCCCGAAGCAGCCGCCGGTGTGGTGGTGATCCGCAACGACTGGTCGCTCATCAGCGCGGGTACGGAACGGGCCACTGTCTCGACCGGCGCGCAGAGCCTGCTCGGCAAGGCGCGGCACCGGCCCGACCAGGTGGCGCAGGTGCTCGACAGCGTGAAGCGAACGGGCCTCGTCGAGACCTACCGGACGGTTCAGGACCGCCTGGACCGTCCGGTGCAGCTCGGGTACTCCTGCGCGGGCACGGTCCTGCGGACGGGCGAGGGGGTCGACGACATCCGCCCCGGGATGCGGGTGGCTGCCGCCGGAGCCCGCTACGCCTCGCACGCGGAGATCGTCGCCGTGCCCCGCAACCTTGTCGTCCCTGTGCCGGACGGCGTGGACGCCCAATGGGCCGCCTTCGCCACGGTCGGCGCGATCGCACTTCAGGGCATCCACCAGGCCGAGGTGGTGCCGGGCTCACGGATCGCCGTCATCGGCCTCGGCCTGGTCGGCCAGATCACGCTCCAACTGCTGCGCGCCTACGGATACGACGGGGTGGGCATCGATCCCGACCCCGCCATGGTGGCGCTCGCCGAGTCGGCGGGCCTTGTGGCCTTCCCGCGGGAGGCGGTTGGCCTGCCCGGCGCCGTCTCCCGGCACTGGGCAGGCGCCGACGCGGACGCGGTGCTCATCACCGCCGCCACGTCCAGCTCCGACCCCGTCGAGTTCGCCGGCCTCCTCGCCCGTGACCGCGCCACTGTGGTGGTCGTCGGTGACGTCAACGTCGCACCGCCACGGTCGTCCTACTACCACAAGGAATTGACGATCCGTTATGCACGGTCCTACGGCCCCGGCCGGTACGACGCCCGCTTCGAAGAGGACGGCCATCCGTACCCGGAGGGCTATGTCCCGTGGACAGAACGGCGCAACCTCGCCGAGGTGCTGCGGCTCCTGGCGACGGGCGCGGTGGACTTCGCCCGGCTCAAGCCGCGGGTCTTCCCCGTCGAGGACGCGGCCGGCGCGTACGAGGCGCTGAAGCCGTCGACCGCCGGACGCAGCGTCGCCCTGCTGCTGCGCTACTCCGCGACCGCGCAACTCCCGTCCCGGCCGGCTCCGGAGGCGGGCTCCCGCACCTGGACCGCCCCCCGCGGCACCTTGCGGCTCGCGGCGATCGGCGCGGGCAACTTCGCCACGCGGATGCTCTTTCCCGAGCTGGAACGGGAACCCGGCGTCGCGTTCTCGTGGGTCGCCGGCGGGCGAGGGCTGTCCGCCGCGCACCAGGGCCGGCGGTGGGGTTTTCGTACCGTGGCCGAGAGCGTCGACACCGGCCTCGCCTCGGGCGACGCGGACTGCGTGATGGTGCTCAGCCGCCATGACAGCCACGGCCGGTATGCGGCGCGGGTGCTGCGCGGGGGTGCCGCCCTGTACTGCGAGAAGCCGCTGGGCCTGACGGAGACGGAGTTGGAGGATGTCGCGGACGCCTGGCTGATCTCCGGCGCCCCGGCGATGGCGGGGTTCAACCGGCGGTTCGCCCCCTCGGTGCGGGACCTTCGCGCCGCGCTCCCCGCGGGGGTGCCCCTCCAGGTCGTCCACCGGGTGTTCGCGGGCCGGCTCCCGGCCGACCACTGGTACTTCGACCCCGGGCAGGGTGGCCGGCTGCTCGGCGAGGTGTGCCACTTCATCGACACCGCGGGCTTCCTGGTCCCCGGCAGGCCGGTCGGTGTGCGGGCGGTCGGCGTGGATACGCGGGACCCCGCCGCCGCGCAGAGCCTCACCCTGCAGATCACCTACGACGACGGGTCGGCTGCCTCCATCGTGTACGGGGGGCTGACGCCGCCCGGCGCGCCCAAGGAACTCCTGGAAGTGGCCACCGACCGGATGGCGGCCAGAATCGACGACTTCCGTTCGCTCACCGTGTGGAAGGGGGGCAGGGCGATCACGACGAAGTACCGGGGCGGCCCGAAGGGACACGCCGCCGAGATGCACTCCCTCGTCCGCCTCGTCCGGGGCGAGCGCCTCGGAGCGGAGACCGCTGCCGCCGCCGACTTCGCCTCGGCGCTGTGGAGTTCCCTCGTCGCCTGCCGTGCGGTCCGCTCGCTCACGGAGGACGGCGTCGTGGGGACCGCCCCCCGCACACCGGCTCTGGCCAGGGCACTGGGGTGTCCGCCGCCCGGTCCCGGCGCTGCGGGCGCCGTGCCGAAACCGGGTGGGCAGGCCGCGCACCCGGCCGGTGGTTCTTCGTCGACCACGGCGGCGCGCTGATGTGCGGTTTCGTCGTCCTGCTGAACCACGCCGCGCGCCATCTGCCGCCGTCGCACGGGGACCCGTGCGCGGCGCTCGCGCACCGCGGCCCCGACGCCGGCGGACACCTGAACCTCGGCGGTGGCAATTGGCATGCGGCGCTGCACTTCCGCCGCCTGGCCGTCGTGGACCTCGATCCGAGGAGCGACCAGCCCTTCGGCTCTCCGAAGCGGGGCGTGATGGTCTACAACGGCGAGATCTACAACGCCTTGTACCTGCGCGAGGTGCTGCGCAAGCGGCAGGTGACGTTCACGACCGAGGGCGACACCGAGGTCCTCTACGAACTGCTGCTGCAGCCGGACGCACCGCGGCTGCTCGACCAGGTGGACGGCATGTTCGCCTTCGCCCTCCTCCTGCCCGACGGCGAGCTTCGCTACGGGCGTGACCGGCTGGGCATCAAACCGCTGTACGCGGCCGTGGACGCGGCGGGCCGCACGGTCGCGCTCGCCAGCGAGATCGAACCGCTGCGGGCAGCCGGGCTGACCGGCGACGTCGACCCCGTCGCGGTGGCGCAGGGCGCCATGTTCCTGTGGACGCCGCCGCCGCGGACCGGCTGGCAGCGCGTTCGTGCCGTACCGGCCGGGACGGTACTGTCCCGGCGCGCTCCCGGCTATGACGCGGCGTCACCCTGGTGGCGGGCCGGCGCCGCGATGCCCGCCGAGGACATCGGTGCCGCGGTCCGCGCGGCGGTCGCCCGGCAGGTGCGCGCGGACGTGACGGTGGGGCTGTTGCTGAGCGGAGGGCTCGACAGCACCTGGCTGGGCGTGGAGATGAGCAGGCAGGGCTTTGCCGGGCCCGCCTTCGCCGCCAGAGTGCGCACCACGGCGCCCACCGCGGAGCCGTTCGAGGACGACGCCCCCTACGCCGCCCGGGTCGCCCGATGGCTGGGCCTGCCGCTGACGTGGGTCGACCTGGACGTCGAAGTACTGCGCCGGATCCCGGAGCTGGTCAGCGCCATGGAGCTCCCTTTCGGGGACCCTGCCGCCATCACCCTCATGCAGCTCTCCCGCGCCGCCTGCGGTGAGGCGACCGTGCTGCTGTCGGGGCTCGGCGTCGAGGAACTCTTCCTCGGCTACGAGCGCTACCAGGCCGTGCTGCTGCTGCAACGGCTTCCCGCGTGGGCGCGCCCCGCCCTCGGCGCCACCACCGTGGTTCCCGGACCCCGGCGCTACCGGGGCCGTGCCGACAAGTTCGGGCGGCTGCTCCAGCTCGGCCCCCGCGACTGGTCGTGGGCGACTCAGGCGTACTACTCGGGGCGGGAGTGGGCGGCGCTGTCGCCGTTCGTCGGCCTGGAGGCGGTCACCGAGCGGCATCGCGAGGTGGCGGGCGGCGTGTTGGACGCGGGCGGGACGCCCCTCGCGGCGCTGGCGGAGTGCGACCGGCGCCTGTTCCTGCCGGGGCTGAACCTGCTGTACGGCGACCGCGCGTCGATGCGGGCGAGCGTCGAGCTGCGGGTGCCGTTCCTGGGGGAGCCGGTGGTGGCCGCCGCCCTCGGCGCCGTCGCGGAGGAGCAGCTGCGGCTCGGCGACGGCAAGGCGCGCTTCCGCGCGGCGGCGGTGGCGTCCGGTGTGCCGGAGTTCGTCGCCAGGCGCTCCAAGACGGGGTTCGGGGCGCCGGTGCGGTCGCTGCTGCGCGCGCACGGTGAGCGTCTGTGGGCCGAGGTACGGCGCTCCCCGCTGTTCGACGACGTCTTCGACCGGCGGACCGCAGACCGCCTCGTCGCCGAACACGTCCGGGGCCGGCGGGACCGGGGGCTCGCCGTGTTCGGGCTGTTCTGCGCGGCCGTGTGGTGGGAGCGAAACGCGACGGGAGGGGCGGGCGGCGCGGGGCGGACCGCGGACGTCCTGTCGGGCTACGAGGCGGCCGTCGTCGGCTGAGCGGCCGGGGTGGCGGGGTGCCGGCCGCCCGGCAGGACGGCGTGGAGGGCGGTCAGGGCGTCCAGCAGGGGAGCGGCGCTCCACCGGGGGGACTCCCACAGGGACCTGTTCCGCGGGGAGCCGCCGGCCCGTGTGTCCGCGCCGAGACCGGGGTAGCGGTCCACGACGGCGGCCAGCACGGCCCGGGGGAAGTCGGTCCGGACAAAACCGTGATGGGCCGCCCACGCCGCCATCCGTACCGCCGTCGCGTCGTTGTTCGGGTCCCGTCTGCTCCGGCCGTCCGCGAAGTAGCGGGGCAGGGGGCCGTCGAACAGGTGCCGCAGGTAGTGGTCCACTCCCCGTTCGAGGGGGCGCCGGACGTCGACGTCGAGCAGCGTTCCCGCCTGTTCGAGGCGCAGCAGCACGTACCCCGTGTGGAAGCCGTCCACCCAGCCCAGCCGCGGGCCCTGCCCGTAGGGCCATGAGCCGTCGGGGCGTTGGCCGTTCAGGCTCACCTCGACGGCACCGCGGGCGGCATCGACGAGGCGGTCCGCCAGTTCGCCGGGCAGCGTCCCGATGCATGCCAGGCGGCCGGCGAGCGCGGCACCCATGAGGTTGGCGTTGTGGACGAGGACGTCACTGGCGGGTGTGTAGGTGAAGAACGCGCCGTTGTGCAGATGCTCCAGGAGCCCGTGAGCGAGGGTGCGCACCGACTCGTCGTCGAGCGTCCCGGTGTCCAGACAGCCGTCCGCGCAGAAGGTGGTGGCCACGAGGTTCGGGAGGGAGGCGGGGTAGTACGCCCAGCGGGTCTGCACGTCGAACTCGTAACGCCACAGCCCGGCGTAGCGCCCGGACAGCTGCTCGGCGGCCGCCGACCGGCCCAGTCGCAGGGCGCGCCTGCGCCACACGGGGGAGGCCGAGAGCCTGGCGCAGGCGCCGGCCGCGGTTCCGGCGGCCGTCGCGGTGCGCAGCGGGTGAATGCCCAGGACCGGACGCAGGTCGATCCGGCTGCGTTTGACGGTCTGCAGGAGCACCTGCCGCAGCACAGGGTGCACGGCCAGCCGTCCCAGCGGGCCGGTCAGCCCGTCGTACGGGTCCGGGCCCGCCCAGTCGCGGGCGTCGGCCCACCGGAAGAGCCGGTCCGCCAGGGCGAGTACGTCCATGGCCTCCAGCGGCGAGCCTGGGTGGTCCCCCGGGGCGTGGTGGTCAGGTCCGAAGCGGTCCCGGGGTGAGTGGTCGGTGGGGGTTCCGGGCGGCATGAGCCCTCCAGGGGGATCGCCGGTGCTGGTGCCGGTGCTGGTGGATGCGGTGGACATCAGTGGATGTCGTCGGTGCTGTCGGGCGTGGTGGCGGGTCGGGCAGTTGCTCAGTAGGCGCCCCTGCCCGCCACGACAGCGCCCACGGTCCGGCACAGCACCTCGAGGTCCCCCGACGGGGACCAGTTGTCCACGTACCTGAGGTCCAGGGCGACCGTCTCGTCCCAGGAGAGGTCCGAGCGGCCGCTGACCTGCCACAGGCCGGTGAGTCCCGGCTTGACGGCCAGTCGGCGTCGCTCCACCTCGTCGTAACCGGCGGCCTCGTCGGGCAGCGGCGGTCGCGGACCGACCAGGGACATGTGTCCCCGCACCACGTTGAACAGCTGGGGCAGTTCGTCCAGGGAGGAGCGGCGCAGCACCCGGCCGACGCGGGTGATCCGCGGATCACGGCGGATCTTGAACATGCGGCCGTCCTGTTCGTTGGTCCCGGTCAGCTGATGCCTCAGCCGCTCCGCGTCGACGACCATGGTGCGGAACTTGGCCATGGTGAACGGCTTTCCGCCGCGTCCGATGCGCGTCTGCCGGTGCACGGCGGGGCCCGCGGAGTCCATTCGTACGGCGAGGGCCACCGTCGCGAACACCGGGGCGAGCAGCACGATCAGCAGCGCCGCGCCCAGCCGGTCCGTCACCGACTTGAGAAGCGTCGCAACCCCCCGCCTCAGGGGCGGGGCCACGGCCAGCATGGTGAGCCCGGCCACGGAGAGGACGCCCACCCGGCGCCCTGCGACCTCGGTCAGACCCGGTACGACCACGAGCGGGCACTCCTCGCCGTGCAGGGCCCACGACAGCCTCCGCAGGCGCGTTCCGTTCATGTACGGTCCCGGCACGACGAGGACCACGTCCGCGTGGAGCCGCCGGGCCGCATCCAGTACCGGGGCGGAGTCGGCCGACGGGCGTGGCGGTGCCTGCCGGCCGATACGGGTGGCGACCGGGGCCAGTGTGTGCGGGTCCTCGTCGCCGATCGGGCACACCCCGACGACGACGAACTCGTGGTCGGTCCGCTTCGCGAGGTGGCTCACCAGACCGTCGAGAGCGTTGGCCTCCCCGATCACCAGGGCCCTGCGGACGGCTCGGCCGTCGCGGCGCCGGGCGACCAGATGACGGTGGATCAGATTCCGTACGGCGGCGCTCGTCGGGGCGCAGGGCACCAGGGCGGCCAGCGCAAGGAGGAACGGGGACTCCTCGCCCGTCGCGGCCCGTACCACCGCGAGCAGTCCGATCAGCATCAGCCAGTCCTGCACCGCGGGGCCGATGTTGTCGCGCTCACCGAGACGGCGCTCGCCGTAGCGGTCCCGCGCGCCCCGCACGAGCAGCCATGCCGCGGCCGCCACCATCGCGTAGGCCGCGGCCTGCGTGCCGCCGGTCAGCGCGAAGGCCAGATACACCGGCACGGCGGCGCAGGTCACGTCGCCGATGACGGCGGCCGGCGCGTACCAGACGGGCTTGCCGACGCGGCGGCCGGACGGCGGCTGCTCCCGGATGACCCGTGTCTGCGCAGGTCTTGCCACTGGTACGTGGGGCATCGTCTCCCCGAACAGCCACATTCGCCCTCCAAGTGCATCAAAAAAGGACTATCCGAGTGTGAACGGCTGCCCGGTGAACGGCGGGGCGCGACGCTGGGCCGCGGGCAACTCTCACCCGATGAGCAGAGCCGCATGCCCCGTGCATATGCAGACGGCTCGGGCCGGGAGGCGAGAGGTCCCCGGGAGGGTACTGACAAGGTGTGCGGGGCGGCCCGTCCGTCAGGGCGGGGCCAGCGCGACACGGAACATTCTGGGCCAGAACTTCCCGGTGATCAGGAACTGCCGGGTGCCGGGGACCGCCGCGATACCGTTCAGCGCGGCCCCCGGGACGAGTTCGTCGTCGCGCAGCAGGCCCGAGGCGTCGATGCTCGCCGTCACCGCTCCGGTGACGGGATCGATGCGCACGATCCGGTCGGTGAAGAGCACGTTCGCATACACGGCGGCACCGACGCACTCCAACTCGTTCAGCTCCGTCAGTGGTCGGCCTGCTTCGGTCACGGCGACCTCGCCCGTCTTCGCGAGCGACCTGGGGTCACGGAACGTCAGCCGTGACGAGCCGTCGCTGGTCACCAGCCGGTGCCGGGCCCGATCGAGGCACACGCCCCAGCCGTCGTCCCGGTACGGGACGCGACGCAGTTCCCTGAGTGTCCTGGCGTCGCGCTCGATGGCGGTCCGGTTCCGCCAGGTGAGCTGCCACAGGGTTCGCCCGAGCACGGTGATGCCCTCACCGAACAAGGGTGCGGGGAGTGCCGTGCGGACCGCGGGCTCCTTGCCCAACGGCCCTGCCCGTACCGAGGACCGGCCGGAGATGCCGGTGCCTTCGTAGAGCGTGTGGCCGGCCATCTCGAGTCCCTGGGTGAACGCCTGCGGGTCGTGCGGAAAGGTCTCGAGCACCTTGACCCGCAGGTGCTCGACCCGGTGCGCGGTGACCCGCCGCCCACCCGCGGCTCCGCCCGCAGCCCCACCCGCGGCCCCGCCCGCCGGATCGTCCGGGGCGCGCTCTCCCGTCGCGCACGACGCGAGCAGCAGCACGCCCAGGAACACCGCCCCGGTGCGGCGCAGGCGCTCAGACACGGCAGGCACCGCCCGGTTTCAGGGTGGCTCGCAGGGGCGTCACCAGGGACTGTCGCAGAAGGACCGGGGCGCGGTCCGCGTGCGGCTCCAGCAGGTGCAGCACCAGCGTGCGGCTGGAGTGGGCGGGCAGCTCCAGGTCCAGCGTGTACACGGAGTGGCCGCGTTCGACGCCGGGCGCGAGCTGTGCCGGGCGGCCGTCCAGGGTGGCGCCGGTCAGGGTGGCGCCGACGCCCGCGTAGTACGACACCAGGAGCCGGTTGTCACCCGGCCGGGTGCGGTAGGGCGGGGAGTCCTCCCGCAGGGTGACGTAACCGGGCAGCCCGGAGACGGGGGCCCGGTTGGTCAGGGTCACGGTCGCGGTGACCGGGCGCTCGCCGTGGGAGCAGCCGTTCGCTTCCCAGACCAGGCTCCGGTCGAGGTAGTAGTCCAGTTTGGAGCCGGCCGCGTTGTTCACCACCAGCCCCGCGAAGGGGCCGGGAGTCTCCGGGAGAGCGCCCGAGTAGGAGCGCGGCTCGATGAGACGTTGCTCCGCCGCATGCGCGCTCCACACCTTCAGCCGTCCGTCCCGCTGGGCGTCGTTCAGGGCGACGAGCAGGGCGGGCAGTCGGCGCATGTCGCCGGTCGCGGAGATCAGGGGCCCGGCGGCGGCGCGGGCCGCCTCGACGAAGAACGCCTTGCGCCGAGCGACGTCGTCGTACATCGCGTAGCTGGCCCGTTCGGTGAGGTCCACGACGTTGTCGGCGGTGAGCTCGGTGCCGCCCGCCATGCGGGCCGGGCCGGTGACGCGCAGCAGACGGCTCAGCGTGGCGGGGTCGACGGCGAACACGCCGTCCACGCGCTCGCCGGTGTGTTCGTGCCACGCCGAGGCCCAGATGCGGGCCGCGTAGGGGAAGTGCGGGCTCATGTTGGAGTTGGCCCACACGCGGGTGGGCTCGCTGCCCTGGTAGCGGGCCGTGAAGTCGGCTCCCAGGTCGAGGTCCGTCTTCGCCGTGGCCATCTCGGTGTTGTTGCCGAAGCGCTCGAAGGACAGATGACCCCGGTCGGCCGACAGTACGGCGAAAGCCCCCGGAACGCCCCCGGTACCACGCGCTTCGGCGATGTTCTGGAACGCGAGGAAATAACGCCGTTCCCCTTGAGTGCCGAGCAGGGGCGGCAGGACGCGGGCCGCCAGGGAGGCGTCGGTCATCACCGGGCCGAGGCGGTCGACCTGCTGCGCGAGCCCGGCCCGGGCCCGGTCGGCCGCCGGCAACCAGGTGGACCGGGGCAGCTCGTGCACGTCGGTCTGCACCTCGGCCGCGGCGCGGGCGGCCCGGACGACTTCCGGCGCGTGCTTCTGCAAGGTCATCAGAGCCTCGGACATCCCGTCACCGCGGCTGTCCGGCGTGGCCGGTGGCAGGGCTCGCACCAGCGGGGACAGCACATCGCCGGTCAGCCGGTCGGCCGCGTGGGCGGCCCCGCGCACGGTTCTGACCGGGCCGCCGAGGACGGGGAGCGCGGCTGCGGGGTACCAGGCCGGGCCGGTGGTGAGGCGATGCGCCCGAGCGGCGTGGGCGGCTGCGGAACGCAGCTCGCGTTCCCGCTCCTGGGCGGACGTGGGCACGGCACCGGAGGTGGCGCCGGGCGCGGGTGCCACCGACTGCCGCAGCGCGTCGAGGTCCCGCTCGGCCGCGATCAACTCCGAACGGGCGAGCAGTCCGGTGACACCGATCCAGACGGCGCCGGCCAGGGGAAGCGCCGCGGCGGCCAGCAGGGTGTTCCTCAGTACGCGCCGGTGGCCCGACGCCCCCTCGCGGGAGCGGTCGGGCCCGCGCATGCGGAAGGCGTCGCGGCCGGAGCCGGGACGCCTTGGTTCCGCGGTGCCGATGTCCTGCTCCGTCATGAACTGCGGCGACGGCGCACGGCCAGCATCGTGCCCCCGCCCGCCGCGATCAGCCCTGCGGCGGTGCCGCCCAGTGCCAGGGCCTTTTCGCCGCCTGTTTCCGCGAGGTTCGAACGGTGATGGGGGTTGCCCGAGCCGCCGGGTTGGCTGCCTGGCTGACCCAGCCTGCCCGGCACGTTGATGCCGACGGAAAGCGTCAGGTTGGGGTGGCGGGCGGTCAGTTTGAACGTGTGGCCGCCCAGCACGGTGCGCTTGGGGATGGTCACCTTGCCTGTGACGACTCCTGTCCTGGTCGCCCTGTAGCTGCCCAGGACGACTTCCTTCGAGAACAGCGACGCGGTGACCAGCTGCCTGGCGGCGAAGCCGGTGCCGACGAAGGTCAGTGCACCTCCGGCGGGCAGCGTGGTGCGGCTGAGGGTGAGGTTCGGGGGCGGTGGCGGGTACTGCGCATGGGCGGTCTGCGCCCCCACCAGCGGTGCCGCGACGAGCACGGCAGCGGATCCTGCCGATGCCAGGGCAACCCGCCATCTGGGCGATGCCGTCATCTTCTTCACTCTCCTCGACTTCAGTCCGGGCCAAGCCGCAGCGTCGGCCGTGAGCAAGATCTGGGTACCAACATCTAGATACATGGAATAAATGGGATATACAGTCGCCGACTGGCGTGATGCAGGGCAGAAGCCACCGGATGGTGGAGTGCCCGCTTCCCGATCGACCCACGTTCGGCGGGCCGACACAGGGGTGGCTCCCCCTGTTGGCGCGCGCGAGTCCCTATCGTCGGATGCCTACATAGGGAACAGAGCATTCTATTTCGGGCGGTTCCCTCGGTCCTATGAGGGGTGCAGCTTGGATCTCCACGGATTCCTGAAGGCTCTTGCCAGTCGCTGGCCGACCGTCGTGGTCTGTCTCCTTCTCGCGACCGGGGCGGCGCTCGCCGCGACGAGCTTGAGCACACCCGTCTACGAGGCGAGGACCCAGCTCTTCGTCGCCACCCGCACCGGCGACGACACCGCCCAGATGAACCAGGGGCAGAGCTTCTCGCAGGCGCGTGTTCAGTCGTACGCCGCGATCGTGACCACCCGTCAGGTGACCCGGCCCGTGGTGCAGGAGCTGCGACTGCGCACCACGCCGGAGGAACTGGCGTCGCGGATCACCGCCGTCGCCCCGCTCAACACCGTGCTCATCGACATCACCGTCCGGGACACCGAGCCCCAGCGTGCGGCGCGCATCGCCAACGCCGTGGCGCAGCGGTTCAGCGCGGTCGTCGAACGACTGGAGGCGCCCAAGCGCGCGCCCGGCTCGGAGCGGTCGGGAAAGAACCTCCGTACGGGCGACGGCACCTCGCCCGTCTCCCTGGGCGTCACCCAGGAAGCCGTCGCCCCCGTCGGCCCGGTCTCGCCCCGCCCGCTGCTGAACCTGGCCGCGGGAGTGCTCGGCGGCCTGCTGCTCGGTGCCGGTCTCGTCGCCCTGCGCGAGACCCTCGACACCACGCTCAAGACCTGCGAGGCGCTGGGCGAGTTCACCGCGCTGCCGGGCCTCGGCACCATCCCGTACGACAGGAACGTCCCCAAGCAACCGCTCGTCAGCGCCGACGGGCACTCCCAGCGTGCCGAGGCCTTCCGCAAGCTGCGTACCAACCTGCAGTTCTCGCGGGTCGACGAGCCGCCCCGGATCATCGCGGTGACCAGTTCGGTGCCTGGTGAGGGCAAGACCAACACCGCGGTGAACCTCGCCCTCTCGCTCGCCGAGGCAGGTCTCTCCACCTGCCTCGTGGACGGCGACCTGCGCCGACCGTGCGTGGCCTCGACCTTCGGTCTCGTCCAGGACGCCGGTCTGACCACCGTGCTCATCGGACAGGCCCGTATCGAGGACGTGATGCAGCAGGCCGGCGGCCGGCTCTCGGTTCTCGCCAGCGGCGCCGTACCGCCGAATCCCACGGAGCTGCTCGCCTCGGCGCGCATGGGAGAGGTACTGCGCGAACTGGCGGACACCTACGAGGTCGTGATCGTCGACACCGCGCCGCTGCTGCCGGTCGCCGACACCCTCGGACTCGCCTCCTTCGCCCAGGGCGCACTGCTCGTCGTGCGCGCCGCGAAGACCAGCCGGGAACAGGTCCGCACCGCCGCGGAATCGCTGGACCGCGTGAGTGTCCGCATCCTCGGTACCGTCTTCAACATGGCTCTGGCGCCCCGGGGCAGTCGCTACGGCACCTACGGGTCGTACGGCGAGCTGCCCGCTCCTCGTGTGGCGGACCCCCGGAAGGAGGCCGCCGCGGCGGCACGTCTCGCGGGCGAGAAATGACCCAGGTCCTGTTCGTCTGCACGGGCAACGTGCACCGCTCGGTGCTCGCCGAACGGCTGCTGGCCGCGAGGCTTCCGCCCGGTTCGGCCGTCCGGTCGCAGAGCGCCGGAACGCAGGCCCGGCCCTGGTCCGGCATGGAGGCCTCCACCAGGGCGGTGCTGGAGGAACTGGGCGGTGACGGCTCCGGCTTCGCGGCGCGCCCGCTCAGCGCACAGCTCGTCGCGGAAGCAGCGCTGGTCCTCGGGCTCGCGCACGAACACCGGGAGGCCGCCGTACGGCTCGTGCCGACGGTGCTGCGGCGCTGCTTCACCCTGAAGGAGTTCGTACGTCTCGCTGTGGGGGGAGCCGACACGGGGCGGGGCGGGGAAGGTACGGCGACCAAGCGTGGCGACGTACCGGATGGGCAGGTCCCGGCGGTCGTGGACCGTTTCGACGTCGTGGTCGCGGCCGCCGCCGGCCGTCGGGGTGCCGTCGCCCCGGTCCCGCCGGCCGAGGACGACATCTCGGACCCGTGGGGGAGGCCCCACTCCGCGCTGTACGAGTGCGCCCGCGAGATCGACGGGACGGTGAGCACACTCGCCCGGTTGCTGACCGGCGGAGCGAGCCTCTGAGCCGACGCGGACACGGGTGAGGCCATCGACCCGGCCGGACGCACCCTCGCGATCGAGGCGTCCGCACCCGTGCCGTCCGGTGCGAACGGAACACCGTGCCGCGGATCCCGTCCGGGCCGTCACGCGCGTAGATAGGCCAGGACCGCCAGCACCCTGCGATGGGTCGCGTCGGCCGGAGGGAGGTCCAACTTGGCGAGGATGCCGCCGATGTGCTTGCCCACGGCCGACCGGGGAATGGCCTGCCAGACGTTCCGGGGGCGCGGCGGCGGAGGGTGCGCCGGGCGGGGGTGCGTGGGCTGACGGTGCATGGACTGACGGTTCATGGGCCGGGGGTGCATGGGCGTCACCGTAGAAGGGCCGCCCCGGGGGTATGCCTGGCCCTACCCCATCGGGTTCGTCTTCCAGGCGTTCAACCTGCTGCCGTCCCTGACCGCCGAGCAGAACGTCGCGTTTCCCCTGCGGCTCGCGGGCCGCCGCCCCGCCAGGGCCCGGGTGCGCGAGGTGCTCGAACAGGTCGGCCTGGGCGACCGGGCGCGGCACCGGCCGGCGGAGCTGTCCGGCGGTCAGCAGCAACGCGTCGCCCTGGCCCGCGCCCTGATCACCCGCCCCGAGGTGCTCTTCGGCGACGAGACCGGCGCCCTCGACTCACGGACCGGCCGAGAGGTACTGAGCCTGCTGCGCGCCATGGTCGACGACGAACGCCGGACGATCGTCATGGTCACCCACGACCCGGTGGCCGCCGCGTACGCCGACCGCGTGGTCTTCCTCGTCGACGGACGGGTCGACGGCGAGGTGGCCGGTGCCGGCGACATCGCCGCGCGCATGACGAAACTGGAGGCCGCGCCGTGCTGAGCGTCGCCCTGCGCACCCTGCGCGCCCGCTGGGTCGTCTTCGTCGGTAGCTTCGTCGCGCTCGCGCTGGGCGTCGCGCTCATCGCGGTGATGGGCCTGTCCCTCGCCTCGTCACTGAACGCGCCCGACGGGAAACCCGAGCGGTTCGCCGCCGCGCCGGTCGTGGTCAAAGGGGCCGACACCCTGCGCGTGCCCACCTCGATCGGCGTCCGGGTGCGCCGGCTCGCCCAGCCGCGTGCGGTGCCCGCCGGGGCCGTCGCGAAGCTGAAGAAGCTCGGTACCGTCGTCGAGGACCGGTCGTTCGCCGTACGGGCCCGGGGCGGCCCCGGCGACCTGGTGGGCCACCCCTGGTCCACCGCCGCGTTCGCCCCGTACGAGATCGACGCGGGGCGCGCGCCCCGGGCGGCCGACGAGGTGGTCGTCGGCGGCGACTGGGCGAAGCCGGGGGAGCGCGTACGGACCGATCGCGGCACGGTACGGGTGGTCGGCACCGTACGAGTGGCCGGCACCGGACGGACCGGCGCCACCGGACGAGTCGGCGGCGCAGCGGCCCGACACGGCTTCGAGAACGCCGTCTTCTACGTCGACGAGCGCGCCGCCGCACTGTCGCCCCGCAGTGTTCAGCTCGTCGTGGACGCCGACGCGGTGGCCGTGCGTGAGGCGGTGCGCGGCAGTACGGGCGTCCAGGTTCTCACCGGCGACGCGCGCCGCTACGCCGACGCGGACCCGGACCGGGACGGCGAGGCGCTCACCGCGATGAACGCCCTGTTCGGTACCGCCGGCGGTGTCACCGGGTTCGTGTCGGTCTTCGTGGTGGCCTCGACCTTCGCCTTCGCGGTCGTTCAGCGGCGCCGGGAGTTCGGGCTGTTGCGCACGGCCGGGGCGACCCCGGGACAGATCCGCCGGATGGTCCTCGCCGAGGCCCTGGTGGTGGCCGTGCTCGCCTCGGTTACGGGATGCGTGCTGGGCGCGTACGGTGCCCAACGGCTGGCCGCACGGATGGTCGACGGCGGGCTCGCGCCGCGCTGGTTCACCATCGGCGACGCCACCTGGCCGTACCACCTGGCCTTCTGGACGGGCCTGTGCGTCGCGCTGTGCGGTGTGGTGGCCGCCTCCTGGCGGGCGGGCAGCACGGCCCCCGTCGAGGCGCTGGGCGAGGCCTCGGTGGACACCGGGACGATGACCCGGGGCCGACGGCTGTCCGGCCTGGCACTGCTGGCGACCGCCGCCGTGACCCTGCTCCTGGCCCTGGTCGGCGACGCGGGCGAACTGCTGCACCGGAAGGCCTACGTGAGCCGGCCGATGCTGCTGATCACCGCCTTCGCCCTGCTCGCGCCGGTCGTGGTGCGCCCGCTGACCCGGCTGATCGCCTGGCTCCCGGCCCAACTCCCCGGCGCCGGCGGCATGCTGGTCCGGGAGAACGCCGCCGCCGGGGTGCGCCGCACCGCCGCGGTCGCGGCGCCGGTCCTGGTCACCGTCGCCCTGGCCGGCTCCCTGCTGGGCGCGACCGCGACCCTGAACGAGGCGAAGGCCGACGAGACGCGCCGGCAGACGGCCGCCGACTTCGTCGTCACCCCGGCGAGCGGCGCGGGCTTCGACGCGGCCACCCTGCGCGGGCTGCGCGAGGTGTCCGGCGCGGAGGTGTCCGCGACCGCGTCGAGCGCCGTCCATGTGCTGGAGGACGGCGTGTCACTGGCCAAGTCCGAGGCGCGAGCGGCGGATCCCGGACCGCTTGCCGCCACCACCCGGCTGCCGGTCGAGGCAGGCAGGACGAGCGACCTCGACGACGACTCCATCATCGTCAACCGGGAGTGGCGGCGGCATACCGTGGGGCAGCGGGTGCGGGTGTGGCTCGGCGACGGCACGAGGAAGTCGCTGCGGATCGCCGCGGTGATGACCACCGGCACCGGCGACAACGGTGTGTACGTCACTCCGCGCAATGCCCCGGGCGCGACCGTCGACCGGGTCGACGTCGCCCTCGCCGCCGGTGCGGACGCGCACGCCGTGGCCGTCGCACTGCGTGCGGCGGTGCACAGCTCGGGCGGGCAGGTCCTCACCAAGGACCAGTGGGTACGCGCGAGTCGTCCCGGGACGAACCGGACGACCCGGCTCGGCCTCCTGCTGGTCCTGGGCATCGCCCTCCTCTACACCGGCATCTCCCTGGCCAACACCATGGTCATGGCGACCTCCGACCGGGTACGCGACCTGGCCGTGCTGCGCCTGGCCGGAGCCACCCGGTGGCAGGTGCTCCGGCTGGTGGGCGCCGAGGCGCTGACGGTCGTCACGGTCGGAGGAGTACTGGGACTCCTCGTCACGGGGCTCAACCTGCTGGGCATGTGGAGCGCCCTGGCCCTGCTGTCGGCCCCGACCACGATCGAGATCCCCTGGACGGCCGTCGGTGCGGTCCTCGGCGCCTGCGCGGTGACGGCCGTCGTCTGGTCCGTCATCCCCGCCGCACTCGCGCTGCGGCGCCGGGCGGTGGAACTGGCGGGTGTCCGGGAGTGATGCCCGGTGCCCTCCCCGTGACGCTACGCGGTGGTCGCGGCGATGGTCTCCAGCGAGCTGATGAGCAGGTCCCACAGGCGCTCGGTGTGCAGCTTCGTCGCCACGGAGGTGTTCGCCGGGCCGGAGCGGCCGCGGAAGTCGGTGACCGTCATGCCGTAGGTCGCCGTGCCCCGCAGCTCGACCTCGACATGGGCCGGCGTGACCTCCATCAGGCTCGGGTCGATGGCCCGGCCGACCGCGCACGCGTCGTGGATGGTGGCCATCGCGCCGTGCACCTTGCCGACGTTGGCGTTGTAGTGGTCGAGGAGGTCGACGACGAACCGGGACACGGGGGTGCCCAACGCCCCGATACGGGACAGCAGTTCAGGTGTGGCGGCGGCCTGTGCCGTCAGATCGAGGCCGACCATGGTCAGGGGCCAGCCCGCCGAGAAGACGATCGCGGCCGCCTCGGGGTCGGCGTGGATGTTGAACTCGGCCGCCGGTGTGATGTTGCCGCGGGTGTACGACCCGCCCATCAGGACGACCTCCTTGACCAGTTCGGCGATACGGGGCTCCCGGCGCAGCGCCAGCGCGATGTTGGTCAGGGGTGCGGTGGGGACGAGGGTGATCTCACCGGGGTGGGAGAGGACCGTCTCGATGATCAGATCGACGGCGTGTCGGGGGTCGGTCTCCATGGCCGGAGGGATGAAGGCGGGGCCGTCCATTCCGGTGTCCCCGTGGATCTCGGCGGCGAGGGTCTGGTCCCGGACGAGGGGGCCGCCGGCACCGGCCGCGACCGGTACGCCGCGCAGGCCCGCCAGGGTGCAGACCTGCCGGGCGTTCAGGGTGACCTTCTCGATGGTCTGGTTGCCCGCGACGGTCGTGAGGGCGACGATCTCGACGTCGGGGTTCCCGGCGGCGAGCAGGATGGCGATGGCGTCGTCGAGCCCGGGGTCGCAGTCGATGATGATCTTCTTGGGCATGGGCGTCCTTCGGCGTGGGACGGGGATGCGGACCGGATCACTGAGAACAGCATGCGCCAGGCCCACCCTGCCCTGGCCGGCCGCATGCCATCCCTGTCGGCCGCACCCCGCCCCTGTCGCGAAGGCTCACCTCAGCCGATGCGAGATGGCTCACCTCAGCGGATGCGAGGTCCTCCCGGACGCCTCGTCGATCTCGTCGTGCGCCTTGGTCAACAGCTTCATCGCCAGTTCGTTGAGCGCCCGCGCGCCCGCGACCTCCTCGCCGACTCTCGGCTGGTTGGAGTCGGAGGGGTGGCGGCTGGCGTACCCGTGGGCGCGTACCTCGTTCCCGTCGGCGAGCCGGAGGAGAGCGGCGGCGCGGGTGCGGTGGTCGTCCTCCTCGAACTCGATCTCGACGTGCCAGCCGACAGCGGTCCGTGCCTGCGCGGCGGCCGGTTGCGACTGTGTCATCTGTGTCATTGCGATCACCTCCGAGGCGGGCCCCAGTCCCTGGTACGGGCCTCGGCCCCTACTACCAGAGTGTGCTTCTTCCCCCGACTCCGCACGGGATGAAGCCCGATGGCGACCGATGGCGACAAGGAGTGACCGAACGACTGCGAACCGCCCGCGCCAAGCCCGTTGAACCAGTCACGGGCCGGCCATCGGCGCGGTAGAACAATCAGGAGTCATCGCCTCTGGCGCTTCGCCGGTAAGGGCGGATGATCGCGAGCGTCGCGAAAATCAGGAGGACCATTGCCGCCGATGCCGCGATGATTCTCCAGTGCAGCGGGATTCCTTGATCAGGATGTGAAAGGACTGCCGCGGCCATGCCCGGCCCCTTCGGGAAGGTGATTCGAGCTCCGTGCGTCACCTCCAGCAACCCGCTTTTCAACGTGAGGGAGACGTCCCACGGGCCGTCCGTGACCTGATCGGTCACGATGACGTCCACCGACGCGGACTGGCCGGGCGCCAAGCTCTTTCCGGAGTCGACCGGGTAGGGCCCGGCGTTGATGTTTCCGGATACCTGGGACATCTTCAGGGCGCCGCTGAGGTCCAGAGCGCGGCCACCGGTGTTGTGGACCTTGGCGTGTACGACGGCGCGCCCACTGGCATCACGTTCGGCCGTCATGTCGTCCACCGTGAATCGGGCACGCGGCGGATTGTTGCCACCCACTGAGAGGTAGAGCCGGATCCCGGTGCGGCTGACCAAGGTGATGCCGCTGCCCAGGTCGCGACCGCTGACCTGCGCCCATACGACGCCGTATCGCTCGCCGGGGGCGGCATCCTTCGGAATGGCGATGGTCACGGTGTCACGGGCTCTGGAGTGAGCGGGGATGTCCAGGCTCAGTTGACTGGGCTTGATCCAGGTGGTGAGCTCGTTACCGGTGCTTCCGGCGGCGCCGACGAAGGAACCCCGGCGGATATCGGCGGCGCCGGGGTAGACCGCGACATGCAAGGCGTCGGCCGACTTGTTCGACACCTCGATGCGCCGCTTCACGGTGACACCGGGTTTCAGGCTGTCGACGATGTACTGCCTTGCCCGTGGGTCTTTGACGAGGTCGGCGGGGACATCGACGAGCCGGATACCCACGGCGTCCGGGGGGTTCGGTCGCTGTACCGGATCCGATACGAGGGATGTGGCCGAAGCGGTGCCGGTGGCCACGGCGAGCGCCGTGGCCAAGAGCACCGCAAGGGAAAAGAACCTGGGCACAGGGCTTTACGGTTTCCTTTTTTGCGGTAAGGACGTACGAGGTCTCAGGCGACGGAGTGGGTGATGGTCGAGCTGTACGTTCCCGCCAGCGCGTTCGCGGGGACGGTGAGATGGATCGTCGGGTTCCAGGTGGCCGAGTTGATGCCACTCACGCCGGTGGCCACCTGGACGGGGCCTGGGGGATAGAGCGGGGTCAAGTCGCTCGAGGTGACATTGGCGGTGCCGCTGACCGAGGCCGCCGGTGTGATGTAACTGCTGGAGCCTGGAGCGGATACGGAGATGTTCTGGGGGCCGGTGAAGTCGACCGCGCTTGCCGTGGCGGTCCAGCCCGCGGTACCGCCTCGACCGTCTGTCACCGTGACGTTGCCCAGCTGGCTGGAGACCTGTTGCGAACTGCCGCTGACGGCGACGGTGCCGAGATTCACGGGCCCTGCCGGGACACTGATGTCGAGCGTCCCTGACGAGACCTGGACGGTGACCGGCGTATCCGCCGCCGAAGCCGGCATCGGGGCTGCCAGTACTGCCACCGCCGCTCCGGCGATCAAGGGGCTGATGGCGCTACGAATTCTCATGGGTGTGACCTCGCTTGGCGACCGGGGGAGGTTGGGGTGGCACGGCAGGGGCCGATGCGCAATCGCACGCTAAGGGGAACATGATCAAGAAACGCACGGACTCCATCGCGTGGAGGCTCGATCCACTCGGACGGCGGAGTTTGCGGGGCAGCTGACGCGGTGGTGACTGCGCTCACCACCAAGGGCAGTCCCGACACCTGTCGCCGCCATCGACGCCCGCCACATCGGACGGTCCACCGGGGTCAACACCGGTTCGCCGCAGTCGAGATGCGCCGCCGAGCCGGGGACTCTCCAGACCCGGAACGACCTGCGCGCTTTCGCCACCCCGCGCCACCAGGCTCACAAGGTCCCTGGGCCGTGCGAGGTCGCTCGACAGTGACCGGTGACGACAACCAGTGACAGGACAGCTACCGAGGCGGTCGGTGAAAGGCCAGGTCACGGCCCCCCGGCCGAACGGGTTTCCCCCCAGGGGTGGCGGTCAGGCAAGATGGGGTGTATCTGCCCACTGCCGATTTCAAGCGTCCGGACGGTTTCTCTTGGCTGAGTTCATTTACACCATGCGCAAGACGCGCAAGGCGCACGGCGACAAGGTGATTCTCGACGACGTCACCTTGAGCTTCCTGCCGGGTGCGAAGATCGGTGTGGTCGGTCCGAACGGTGCTGGTAAGTCCACCGTTCTCAAGATCATGGCGGGGCTCGAGCAGCCCTCCAACGGTGACGCGTTCCTGTCGCCCGGCTACAGCGTCGGGATGCTGCTCCAGGAGCCCCCGCTCGACGAGTCCAAGACCGTCCTGGAGAACGTCCAGGACGGCGCCGCCGAGATCATGGGCAAGCTCAAGCGCTTCAACGAGGTCGCCGAGCTGATGGCGACCGACTACTCGGACGCGCTCCTGGACGAGATGGGCAAGCTCCAGGAGGACCTGGACCACGCCAACGCGTGGGACCTGGACGCTCAGCTGGAGCAGGCCATGGACGCCCTGGGCTGCCCGCCCGGCGACTGGCCGGTCACCAACCTCTCCGGTGGTGAGAAGCGCCGCGTCGCGCTGTGCAAGCTGCTGATCGAGGCGCCCGACCTGCTGCTCCTCGACGAGCCCACCAACCACCTGGACGCCGAGTCCGTGCAGTGGCTGGAGCAGCACCTCGCGAAGTACCCCGGCACCGTCGTCGCCGTCACCCACGACCGGTACTTCCTCGACAACGTCGCCGGCTGGATCCTTGAGCTCGACCGCGGCCGCGCCATCGGCTACGAGGGCAACTACTCGACGTACCTCGAGAGCAAGGCCTCCCGCCTCAAGGTCGAGGGCCAGAAGGACGCCAAGCGCGCCAAGCGGCTCAAGGAAGAGCTCGAGTGGGTGCGGTCCAACGCCAAGGGGCGTCAGGCCAAGTCCAAGGCGCGTCTGGCGCGCTACGAGGAGATGGCCGCCGAGGCCGACAAGATGCGGAAGCTGGACTTCGAGGAGATCCAGATCCCGCCGGGCCCGCGTCTGGGCTCCATCGTCGTCGAGGTCAACAACCTCTCCAAGGCCTTCGGGGAGAAGGTCCTCATCGACGACCTCTCCTTCACGCTGCCGCGTAACGGGATCGTCGGTGTCATCGGCCCGAACGGCGCCGGCAAGACCACCCTCTTCAAGATGATCCAGGGTCTGGAGACCCCGGACTCCGGCACGATCAAGGTCGGCGAGACCGTCAAGATCAGTTACGTCGACCAGAGCCGCGAGAGCATCGACCCGAAGAAGTCGCTGTGGGCCGTCGTCTCGGACGAGCTGGACTACATCAATGTGGGCCAGGTCGAGATGCCGTCGCGCGCGTACGTCTCCGCCTTCGGCTTCAAGGGCCCCGACCAGCAGAAGCCGGCCGGTGTCCTCTCCGGCGGTGAGCGCAACCGGCTCAACCTCGCCCTCACCCTCAAGCAGGGCGGCAACCTGCTGCTCCTCGACGAGCCGACCAACGACCTCGACGTCGAGACGCTGTCCTCGCTCGAGAACGCGCTGCTGGAGTTCCCGGGTGCGGCCGTGGTCGTCTCCCACGACCGCTGGTTCCTCGACCGGGTCGCGACGCACATCCTCGCCTACGAGGGTGACTCGAAGTGGTTCTGGTTCGAGGGCAACTTCGAGTCGTACGAGAAGAACAAGATCGAGCGCCTCGGTGCGGACGCCGCCCGCCCGCACCGTGCCACCTACAAGAAGCTGACCCGGGGCTGATCGATCTTGCGGCACATCTACCGCTGCCCGCTGCGCTGGGCGGACATGGACGCGTACGGCCACGTCAACAACGTGGTTTTCCTCCGCTACCTGGAGGAAGCCCGTATCGACTTCCTGTTCCGCCCGGAGAAGGACTTCAAGCAGGGGTCCGTGGTAGCGCGCCACGAGATCGACTACAAGCGGCAGCTGGTCCACCGGCACACGCCGGTGGACATCGAGTTGTGGGTGACGCAGATACGAGCCGCGTCGTTCACGATCGCCTACGAGGTCAAGGATCCGGACCAGGTCTATGTCACGGCCTCGACGGTGATCGTGCCGTTCGACTTCGCGACGCAGCGCCCGCGCCGGATCACCGCCGAGGAACGGGAGTTCCTGGAGTCGTACCGGGACGACGTGGACGAGGTCGTCGCGGCATGACCGTGACCGCGCTGCACCTCTCCGACGACGGGGAGGCGGCGGACCTCGCCGCCTTCCTCGCCCGGCTGATCCACTACGACCGCGCCGCCGCCGTACGCCTCCAGGCGTCCGGCACCGCGCTCGCGGTCTTCGGCCGGCCGCCGTCGTTCGAGGTCCTCGCGATCCGTACGGCGCGGCTCGCCAAGCCGTACGAGAACGGTCTCGACGTCACCCTCGACGTGACCGTCTCCGCCGGTGAACTCCTTGAGTCCATCGACGAGTCGGCGGCCACCGTCAGCGTTCCCGGGGCCGTCACCGGGCCGCCGTGGGCCGGGGTCCTCCCGCCCCGCGGAGGCTGGCAGCCGGAGCCGGGACTGCCCGGGCCGGACGCCGTACGCGCGATGATCGCCACCGCGGTCGCCGAATTCCGGTCCCGTACGCAGGAGTTGGCGACCGAGGCTCGCACGCGCGCCGAACTCGACCGCATAGGGCGGGAGATCTGGTCCCGGCCGATCGGTGACACCGGCCTTCAGGTACGTGCCGTGCACGCGGCGCAGTCGCTCGGGTTCCTGCTGCCGGTGCGTCAAACCGACCCGGGCGAGAGCCCGTTGGGGCTGTACTCGTCCGGGGCGTGGCTGCGGCTGCGGACGCCCTACGGCTCGATCGCCGTCCGCAGGGCGGGACTCGGGCCACTGGACGTCAGCGTCCGCTGATCCCCCCGGGGGCGCTGTCAGCCGGCCGTGTTGATCATCGAAGCCGCCGCGTACGTCAGGTAGTTCCAGAGCGTGTGCTCGTGCTCCTCGGAGAGGCCGAGTTCGTCGACGGCCACCCGCATGTGCGCCAGCCAGGCATCGTGTGCCGCCTGGTCGACGGCGAACGGGGCGTGCCGCATCCGCAGCCGGGGGTGACCGCGGTTGTCGCTGTACGTCGTCGGGCCGCCCCAGTACTGGATCAGGAACAGCGTGAAGCGTTCCTCGGCCGGGCCCAGGTCCTCCTCGGGGTACATGGCTCGCAGCAGCGGGTCTTCGGCCACTCCCTCGTAGAAACGATGCACGAGGCGCCGGAAGGTCTCCTCGCCGCCGACCTGCTCGTAGAAGGTCTGCTCCTGAAGCGTGCCGCGCCGAATCTCTTTCACCTCACCATCGTCTCAGACCGGGTGCCCGAGGACGCAAGGCTTAGGACCAGCGGCCCAGCGGCCCGGCGCCCCGTGTCCCCGGCGGCCCGGCGGGGTGCGGCGCTCGCCTCGCGGCCCGTCCCGCCGCACAGTGGAGGTATGGGCGCGCACGCTCTCGACCACGACCACGACCACGACCACGACAAAGATCACGACCTCGACAACCTCGCCACCCTGGCGCGGGCCGCCCTGGTGCGCGAGATCGACCGGAGCGGGGCCTGGGCCGCCGACCCGGTGTGGCGGGCGGCGTTCGAGGAGGTCCCGCGCCACCTCTTCGTGCCGTACTACTACGTCGGTGCCGTGGGCGGCTTCGAGCGGGTGTGGGGCGAGGACCCCGACCCGCGCAGCCGGGAGCACTGGGTGCGCGGCGCCTACGCGGACGCACCGCTGGCCACCCGGGTGCGCAACGGCGAGCTGGTCTCCTCCAGCAGCCAGCCGTCGCTGATGGCGATGATGCTGACCGCGCTGGAGGTACGGGAGGGGGACGCCGTCCTCGAGATCGGTGCCGGCACCGGCTACAACGCGGCGCTGCTCGCCCACCGTCTCGGCGACCGCCTGGTGACCACGGTCGACCTCGATCCGGAGATCACCGAGTCCGCGCGCCGGCATCTGGCCACCGCCGGGTACCACCCGACCGTCGTCACCGCGGACGGCGCCCGCGGGGTCCCCGAGCGCGCCCCCTTCGACCGGATCATCGCCACTTGCACGCTGACCTCGATCCCGCGGCCGTGGCTCGCCCAGTGCCGTCCCGGCGCCCGCATCCTGGCGCCGCTGGCCACCGGTCTGATCGCGCTGAGCGTCCGGGACGCCGGGCATGCCGAGGGGCACTTCCTGCACACGCCGGCCTACTTCGTGCCCCTGCGCGGCGAGAGCCGACCCGAGGAGCCGGAGCCGCAGGACCTGCGCGAACTGCCGAGCCGGGCCCGCGGCGACGAGCTGTTCCGGTTCCTGCTGACCCTGGCAGGGAGCGGCCTCGACCCGCACGAGGCGTACGAGCTGTGGGAGCGCGAGTGCCGGCCCGTGCGCGAGCGGTACGGGGTCACGGTCGACGGCGCGGACGCCTGGGCGTGGCTGGACGACCCCGAGGGGCCGTACGCCTGGCCGCTGCCGTGACTCCCGCCGCGATTCCTTTCGCGGCCTCCGCCGTCAGCCTCGCCTGATGGTGATCGTCGTCCAGGCGCCGACGTGCACCCGGTCGCCGTCCTGGAGCGGGACCGGCACGAAGGGCTGAATGGGCTCCTCGCCGCCGTTGACCGTGGTGCCGTTGGTCGAGTTCTGGTCGACGACCGCCCAGCTGCCGTCCGGCTGCTGGACCAGGACCGCGTGCTGGTGCGAGACGCCCGGGTCCTCCGGCGGCACCGAGAGGTCGATGTCGGGGGTGTCGCCGGTGGAGTGCCGACGGCGGCCGATCGTCATCTGGTTGCCGGTGAGCGGGCGCTGCTGCTCCGGTGAGTACGCGGGCAGGTTCAGGCCCGCGGCCTCGGGGCCGGAGCGCTGCATCATCGCCATGAAGTACTCGCGGTCGGGACCGATCGTCGCGCTCCAGGACAGCGGCTGGCGCTGCTGCTGGTAGTCGAGACCGGGGCCGGGCGGGGCCTGGGTCGCGCCGGGCTGCGGATAGCCGTAGCCACCGCCCTGACCCATACCGGGACCACCGGGACCACCGGGACGCCCGCCGGGACCACCCGGTCCGCCGGGCGAATTGCCCGACGGCGGGGAGATCACCCAGTCGTCGTCACCGCCGCCGAAGGACGGGCCCACGGACTGCGGACCGCCGGGCCCGGGCGGGCCCTGCTGCGGGAACGTGGGAGCGGCCGGCTGCTGGGTGAAGGCCTGCGGGGCGCCGGGGCCACCGGGACCGCCGGGCGTGGGCCCGGGCGGCGGCGGAACCGGACGGGACGGGTCCGCACCGAAGCCGCCGGGACCGGGACCAGGACCACCGAAGCCACCGGGACCACCGGGACCAGTACCAGGACCGCCGGGACCGCCCGGACGGGACGGGTCGCCGCGGAAGCCCGACGGGTCCTGCCCGTAGGGCGGAATCGGCTCCGCGGGACGGTTCATCTGCGAGGGCCGCGAGCCCTGGTAGTCGAACGGGTCGTGACCGGGACCGGTCGCGGGGCCGGGACCGCCCGGCTGCCCCTGCGGGGGCTGCTGGAAGCGCAGCGCCGGATTGGGCATTCCGGGCGCGGGGGCCTGCGGACGCGGCGCCGCCGGGGTGTACGAGGTCGCCGTGTTCGTCAGGAAGTTCCACCGGCACTCCTCGCAGAACGGCGCACCGCCCTCACGGGGCGTACGGCACTGCGGGCAGAGCTCCGGCTCGGGATTCGGCACGGCGGACAGGTGCGGGCGCCCACCGGGGGCGCCGGGTCCACCCGGGCCCCCGGGACCGGACGGCGGGGGCGAGCCGGGCGGCGGATAGCCGTAACCGGCGGCGGGCGGCGGCGGTGGAGGGGGCGGAGGCACGGCACCGGCCATGCGGTGACCGCAGACCTCGCACCAGTCGTCGGAACCCGACTGGTGTCCGTTCGGGCAGGTCGGCATGTCGGCGCTTCCCCCTCTCCTTTTCCGGCCGTTATGACCGGGTTTCTCCAGCTCCCAGCGGGAGCCGGGCTCGCTACTTCTTTACACGAACAGTCTTTGTGGACCGTGTCTCAAGGGTCATTTCGTCGGCCTCTTCGACCCTTGCCTTCAATCGCACAGTACCTGCCGCGGCGTCGACCACGTCCACCACCTTCGCAAGCAGTTTCGCAGTATCGGCGTTGCCCGACGCACTGGCGAGCTGAACGGCCCGGCCCAGCTTGGCCGTTGCCCCGTCGACATCTCCTGATTTGCGAAGATCCAGACCCTGTTGGATGACTTGCGCCAGTTCCGCCTGGCCTGTGTAGTGCGCGACCTGGGAGTTGATCCTCGTCGAGGCCGCCATGTCGTCGGTCCACACCGCCTTGACGAGCCCCTGGGCGCCGAGGTTGTGCACGCCCCCGTCGCCCTGCGGCACGACGAGCGAGACCCGGGCGGCCAGCATCTCCTGGCCCACTCCGGCCGAGGGAACTTCGACGCACACGTGGTAGTCGCGGGACTCGTCGCCCCAGGACCCGGTGGGGTAGTCGCCGGCGCGCGGGCCCGCCTCGGTGCGGCGGTCGGTCAGCTCCTCGACCGTGGGGGCCACTTGCTTGACGAACTTGATCTCGGTGCCGACCGGCGTCCACAGGCGCAGCGCGACGTCCGCGACCTCCTTGCCCATGGCCGTCTCCATCATCTGTGTGAAGTCGGCGGACAGGGCGGCCGGGTCCGCGACGATGTCGGCGGTGCCGAGCAGGGCCGAGGCGATCCCGGTGACCTCCTTGACCTCCCAGTCCGTACCCACTCCACGCGCGTCACAGGTGAAGCGTCCGGCACAGGAGTCGAGGGCGGCCTTGAGATCCTGCGGCGACTCGTGTTCGTTGCGGCCGTCGGTGAGCAGGATGCCGTGCCGGATCGACACGTCGGCCGAGGACAGCAGTCGGTCGGCGAGACGCAGCCAGGTGCCGATCGCCGTACCGCCGCTCGCGCTCAGCCTGCGCAGCGCCTCCTTGGCCTGGCCGCGGGTCGCCGCGTCGGCCACCGCGAGGCGACCGCCCGCGGGGTAGACCTCCTTGGCGACGTGCGTGCCGCCGATCACCGCGAAGTGCACGCCGTCGCGCAGGGTGTCGATCGCGGCGGCCGTGGCCTCACGGGCGCCCCGCATCTTGGTCGGCGGGTAGTCCATCGAGCCGGAACAGTCGACCATGATCGCCACGGCGGCGTCCGGGCCCTGGCCCGCCGCGTACAGGTGCGGCGCGCCGACCGCGCTCCCGACGGTGCCGCCGCCGGTGGCGCTCACCGTGACGATCGCGTTGACCTCGCGGCCGCCCTCGGGCAGGTACTCGTTCTGGTACACGTCGACCGAGAACTGCGGCACGTTCGACTTCGAGAAATTGGCCATGCCTTCTTCGTCCCCCTCAAGACCTCCGGTAGTTGGCGGAGGCGATGACTGTATGCGGACCGGTCCCCTCCGGTCCGAGGCCGTCCCCGTAGGCACGGATTGCGCCTTTTCGCGGCCTCAGGCCGATCCTGCCCCCTGCGGCGGGGCCGGGAACGGCACGACGGCCACTGTTACGTTGTCGTGGCCCCCGCCGTCCAGGGCGTGACCCACCAGGACCTGGGCGCTGTGCAGGGGCCTTTCGGCGGCGTCCAGCGGCACGACCTCGGCCATCTCCTCGGCCGCCTCCGCGTAGTTCCACAGCCCGTCGGTGCACACCACCACCACACCCGGCCGGTCCGGCTTGAAGGAAGCGGTGTGCGGCTCCAGTTCGTACGCGTCCGCGCCGAGCCAGCCCGTGATGGCGTGGGCGCGCTCGTCGGCGTACGCCTGTGCCTCGCTCATCAGGCCCGCGGCGACCATCTGCGCGGCCCAGGAGTCGTCCTCGGTGAGCCGGGCGGGGGGTGAACTCCGGTCGACGGGGACCCAGTAGGCGCGGCTGTCGCCGACCCAGCCGACGATCAGCAGGGCGGGGGTGACGACGGCGCCGACGAGGGTGCAGGCGGGCGCGTTCTGGTGCGGGGCGTGCTCCTCGTGCACGGGGGGCGCCTCGGCCAGCGAGTTGACGGCCTCGGCGGCCGCGAGGATCGCCTCGTGCATGGCCTGCTGCGGGTGGGTGCCGAGCGGCAGCGCCGCCAGCAACGCCTCGCCCGCCGCCCGGGACGCGGCGAGCGAGGCCTCGTCGGGGCGGGTCGCCGAGGAGACCCCGTCGCAGACGATCGCGACGACCGCGGGGGAGCCGTCCGGCAGCGCGGTCGAGGAGATCGCGAACGCGTCCTCGTTGCGGTGGTGGCGCAGGCCCCGGTCGCTGACCGCGGCCACCGCACCCAACTCCTGCTCCATGTGGTCCCGTTCGCGCGGCTGGGCGTGCCCGCAGTTCTCGCAGTAGCCGTCGCTGTCCACATGGCCCGAGCGGCAGGCGACGCACAGTTTGGTGCCCGCGGGGGGCGTGACGGGTGCGCCGAGGTCGGCGGTCCGTGGATCGACGACGGGCCCGGCGGGGGCTCCGGCCGGCGGCGCGAGCGGGTACTCGTCGGGCTCCGGGGGCCGGTCGAACCGTACGCCCGAAGGCTGCCCACCCGAACGCTGTACGCCCGAGGGGTGGTCGCCCGGCTGCTGGGCCGCCGCGGACTCCGTGTCCGGGTGGGGGAGCTCGGAGCCGCCCGAGTCCGTGCCCCGGATGTCGGTCGCCCGGTGCACCGGCGCGGGCGTGTCGGAGCTCGCCGACTCCGGCGCGAGGGGCCAGTCCAGGGACGCGGCGGCCTCGGAGGAGTGTGTCGACGAGCCGTTCATGGCGATCGTGGGGTGGTCCTGGGGCGGTGCGGGCACCGCCGACAGGTCGTACCCGCACGCACCGCAGAAACGGTCACCCGCCTCCAGGGGCTCCTCGCAACTGGGGCACCGCGAAAGGGCCGTCGGCTGGGGCATCTGGGACATCAATCACACCCACGTCCGGGGGCGGTAACGGTTGGCACGTTCCACCAGGTCGATCCTCTCCTCGCCGCCCCGCGCGAGGCGGGCCAGCGTGCGGTACGAACGCTCCAGCGCGAAACGCAGACCGCGCTCGTCCACCTCACTGCCGAGCAGCACCGGTCCGCCGCCGGAGTCCGGGGCGGAACTCCGGCTACCGGAGAGTACCCAGTCCAGGGCGCAGCCCAGTACCTCCGTCGACAACTGCTCGCGTCGCACCGCGTCCAGACCGTATCCGTCAAGGGCCTCGACCTGTCCGGCCGCCGCTGTCAGATCGTCCAGGAACGCCGCTGCCGCCGCCTCCTCGGCCAGCCGCTGCCGCAGCCGCGCCCGCACCGCAGCGACCCGCGCCGCCGTGTAGTGGATCGACGACTCCGGTACGGACTCCAGTGTGCGTACGGAGCCGCGGCGGTCGCCCGCCGCGAGCTGCACGCGGGCCAGGCCGAACGCCGAGCTGACATAGCTGGGGTCGGTCGTCCAGACCAGGCGGTAGTACTCGCCCGCGTTGTCCAGCTGCCCGAGCACCTCCGCACACAGGCCGAGGGCCAGCTTCGGCGCGGGCTCGCCCGGGAAGGCGTCGTAGATCGCGTCGAAGGACAGCGCCGCGGTCTCGTGCTCCCCGGTCGCCAGGGCCGCGACGCCCCGGTACCAGACCACCCGCCAGTCGTCGGGGTGGTCCGCCTCCAGCGCCTCCAGTGCCCTGCTCGCACCGGCCAGTTCGCCCATTTCCAGCCGGGCCCGCAGCTCGCGCAGGCGCAGCTCCAGAGAGCCGGTGGGCGCCGCGTGCAGCGCGGTGATCAGCTCCGCGGGAGCCGAGGCCATCAGGCCCGCGAGGAAACCGGCGTTGGGGTCGCCCGGGTCTACCAGGGGGACCGGCAGCGCGAGCGCGGTCGCCGCGGCGTTCAGCGGCTTGACCAGAGCGGCCGGGACCGGAGCGGGAGCCAGGGGGAGCGGCGGGGTCCCGTTCACCCCCGCTCCGTTGCTGCCGAGGGGCGGCGCGGGCGCGCGCTTTCTCCCCCGCGGGGGCACCACGCGCGCCCCCAGCCGTGACACGTCCCCGTCCAGCTGTCCGAACAACTCCGTGTCCGTGACCTTCAGTTCCGGCCCGAACAGGGTGGACAGGGCCGGGCGCGCCCGCCCCGTCTGGAGGGACACGACCTCCCTGAGCACACCCGTCAGCTGCTCCGCCATCTCCTGCGCGGACGCGAACCGGCGCGCCGGATCGGGGTCGGTGGCGCGCACCAGGAGCCGGTAGAAGGACTCGTACGTCCGGAAGACCTCGATGTTGTCCGGGTCCGGCAGGGAGTCCACGAAGGCGTTCGTGTACCCCTGGAAGTCGAAGGTCAGCACGGCCAGGGTGCGGGCGACCGTGTAGAGGTCGCTCGCCACCGAGGGGCCGACCTCGGCCACCTCCGGCGCCTGGTAGCCCACCGTGCCGTAGATGGCCGACTCGTCGTCGTCCATCCTGCGCACCGCGCCCATGTCGATCAGCTTGAGCTGGTCCTCGGTCTGGATCGCGTTGTCGACCTTGAAGTCGCAGTAGAGCAGATTGCGGCTGTGCAGATGGCCGAGCGCCTCCAGGGCCTCGATGCCGTACGCGCAGGCCTGCTCCACCGGCAGCGGATCGCGCTTGCCGTCGGTCGCACGACGGTCGTTGGCGATCTCCTTCAGCGACTTGCCGCCGACGTACTCCATGACGATGTACCCGTCCAGCGAACCCGTCCGCTGGTCCAGGTGCTCCACGAAGTTGTAGATCCGCACGATGTTGGCGTGCTCGATCTCCGCGAGGAAGCGCCGCTCGGAGATCGCCGCCGCCATCGCGTCCTGGTCGCCGGTGTCGAGCAGGCCCTTGAGGACCACCCAGCGGTCGGAGACCGCGCGGTCGACGGCGAGATAGACCCAGCCGAGCCCGCCGTGCGCGAGACAGCCCACCACCTCGTACTGGCCGTGCACGATGTCGCCCGTGTTCAGCTTCGGCACGAACGAGTACGGGTGACCGCACTTGGTGCAGAACCCCTCGGTGCGCCCCACCCGCTCACCGCGCGAACGGCCCACCGGCGCCCCGCAGTCGGAGCGCGAGCAGAACCGCTTCCGCTCGGGCACCTCCGGGTTCTCCAGCACCATCGCGCGCGGGTCGGGCCGCGGCACGTCCGGCACCTGCACCAGTCCGGCGCCGAGCCGTCCGCGGCCACTGGAGGCGGCGGTCGAGCCCGAGCTGCGCACCGACACCGAGCGGGCGCTCGCGTTGCCGGACAGCGAGCGCGACAGGCGTCCGGAGACCGAGCGCCGCGACTGGGAGGAGCGCGAGGACGTACGGGAACTGGAACTGCGCGAACTCGCCCGCGAACTGCTGCCGGAGCCGCGCGAGCCCTTGCCACCCGCGGTGAGTCCGGTCGGGGGTGAGCCCACCATGCCTCCCCCAGAGGGGGGACCCCCAGCCGAGACAACGGGTGCCAGACCGCACGTGTCGCAGTACAGCTCGCCGCCGCCCACGTCCTCGTACGACCCCGGGCAACCGGGCCGCTGGCACTTCTGCTGCTCACTCACACTGCATCACCTTCAGTGTTCATGCGTGCGGCCCCCTACGGTCGGTGGGCCCGCCCTGTTCGGGCACCCGCGGGCTGAGCAGATCGACGGCGGCCCGCTGATAGCGCAGCACCGCCTCCTCCGCCACCCGCAGATCGCAGGGCGCGCTCCACAGCATGCGTCGCGCCGCGTCGTAGCGCTCGATGAGGAACGGGTCCTCCGCGAGGCCGTGCCGGGCCACCTTCGCCTTGTACGCGTCGAGGCGGCCGCGCAGCTCCGCGCGGACCGCGAGCGGCTGGGTGACCGCGGTCAACGACTCGCGGGCGCGCAGCAGCTCGTCCTCGGCCTTCTCCTCCAGCGCCTCCAGGAGGGGCGACAGACGGTGCCACTGGGCGTGTCTGCGGTACTCCGCGGCCGTCGCCAACTGCTCCTGCAGCACCGTCGGCGGCCCGCTGACGGCCGGCACCTCGGACGCGGCGATCTTCGCCAGTACCTCACCGCGGGCGCTCCTCGCCTCCGCGAGCGTGCGGTCGGCGCGACTGAGCACGTCCCGCAGCCGCACGAGGCGGGTCTCCGCGTCCTGGCGGACGGTGAGAACCGCGTCGATCTCCCGGCGCACGTCCTCCAGCGCGCGCGCTTCGCGGTCGTACGTCGTCGTGTCGGGACGTCCGCCGCCGGGCGCCGAACTGCCCTTCGCGGGCGCCCAGAAGGCCAGCGGGTCGGAGACGACCTGCTGACGCAGGGTGCTCAGCGTCCGGGTGATCCGCTCCAGGTCGTCGCCCGCCGGGTGCTCGCCGGGGCGTACGCCCACGGAGTGCGCGAGCTGGCGGGTGCGCTGGAGCTCCGCGGCCAGTAAATCGATCCGGGCGGGCAGCGCGGACCAGACGGCGTCCGCCGCGACGACCATGTCGAGCGAGGACGCGTACAGCTCGTTCATCCGCTCCACCAGAGCGACCAGCGAGAACCGCTCGCTGAGCCTGCTGGTGCCGGTGAGCGTCGGAGCGTTCGCCGCGGCGGTGGTCGAGCCGGCGACCGTGATGCCCGCGCCGCGCAGCAGCTCGGTCAGCTCGACCAGGTCCTCACGGCTCGACCAGCGGCGCCGGGAACGGATGTCGCGCGCGGAGCGCAGCGCGTCCGTGTACGCGTCGAAGTACGCCCACAGCAGCGTGATCGACGCGTCCGCGGTCGACCAGCGCTCCTTGGTCGTGCCCGTGAGCTCGGCGCCTTCGAGGAGTCTGCGGCCCGCGTGGTCCTGCAGGGCGAGGAGCGAGGTCTCGATGGCCTCGTGCTCCGCGCCGAGCCGCGCCAGCGCACGGTCCACCTCGTCCCGGTCCATCACCGGCTCGGGGGGTCCCGTGACGCCCATCGATCACCTCTCGCTCTCGGTCGTGCCCGTCGCTTGCGTTCCCGCCGGCCGCGTCGTCCGCGCCGGCGTCACACGGTTTCCGTTACTTGTAGTGCGCCGTCGGCGGAGTCGCCGACGGGGAGTCCGCCTTCAGGGTCGCGGACAGCCACTTGGTGTACGAGGCCTGCCAGCCGCCGCTCTTGCGGTAGTCCACGAGCACCTGGTTGACCCGGCGTACCAGATCGTCGGCGCCCAACTTCATCGCCACGCCGTAGTAGTCGTCGGTGAAGGTCTTGCCCTTCAGTTCGACCGTCGGGTCCTGCGCCGCCTGGCTGGCGGCGAGCGCGCCGTCGGTCACCACGGCGTCGACCTGACCCAGCTGCAGCCGCACCAGGCAGTCGAGTTGGTTGGGCACGGTGGTGGTGATGTCGGCGGAGGAGATGAGCGCGCCCGCCTTCTTGTCGGCCGACAGCTTGTCGTACGCCGTCGAGCCCGCCGCCGAGCAGATCCGCTTGCCCGCCAGCGTGTTGTCGTACCCCTTGATGCCCGAGGTCTTGGGGGCCAGGACCTGCTGCCCGGTCAGGAAGTAGGGGGCCGAGAAGGCCACGTCCTTGAGGCGGGTGCAGGTGATCGTCATGGTGCGCACCACCATGTCGACCTGACCGGACTTGATCGCGGGGATGCGCTGGTTGGTGGGGATGGCGTGGAAACGGACGGCGTTCGGGTCGCCGAGGATCTCCCTCGCGATCTCGTGCGCGAGATCGATGTCGAAGCCCTCCAGGTCGCTGCTCTTCGCCGTGTTGTTCGGATCGCGGTAGCCCCAGCGGTAGCTGTTCTGGTCGACGCCGACCGACAGATAGCCGCGCTGCTTGATGGCCGTGATCGTCTTGCCGCTGTCGTCGGAGGACGGGGAGGGGCTCTGGTCCTGCGGGTCGGTGCACGCGTCGGCCCTGGCCTGGATGCCCTGGCCCACGCCCTGGCCGCCGGTGCCCGTGCTGCCGTCCCCGCGTGCGCTGCTCAGCGGCAGCAACAGGGCGAAGACCCCGGTGACGACCAGGGCGAGGGCCATCGCACCCACGCCGCCCCAGCCCCTCAGGCTCGCCCTCAGACGTCGTGCGGTCATCGCCATGCCCCCTTTCACCGCTCCCCCTCTCACCGGTACTCCGAAAGCCTGCGCCCGATGCCCAGCAGGGCGCCCGCCGCGGCCAGCACCGCGAGGACGGCCGCGCCCGCGGGGAGCCCGCTCATCGCGTCCCGGCCGTTGCCTGCCGCCTGCTTGAACTCACTCTCCTCGTGCGTCAGCGCCGCCGCGAGGTTGGTGTCCACGCCGTCGAAGCACTCACCGGTCGGCTTGTCGGCCGCCGAACCGATCACCTTGTTCAAAGCGCCCTGGTAGTCGCCCGAGTCGTCGGCCGTGCGGGCCTCCTGGTGACGGGACTTCCAGACCTTCATGTTGCCCGTCGCGGCCTCGACGGGCTTCTTGCCCGCCGTGTCGTCGGCGATGCCCTCGGCCAGTGCCAGGCCCTTGGTGAGGGTCTTCATGTCCTGCTGGAAGTCGTAGTCGTAGAGGTCCATGACCTGCGTCGTGGACACCTGCTTGGTCTCCGCGCCCCGGCTGACCAGCGTCAGGTTCTCGTTGCCCCGCGCCTTCAGGGAGGCGATCCGGGCGTCGTGCAGCACGTTCAGTGAGCGGACCCCGTGGTCGTACGAGGAGTTCAGCCCGGCCCGGGCCACGCTGTGCCCGACCACCAGCCAGAGCAGCACCACCGCGGAGGCGGTCGTGGCGGCGACCAGTCCCTGGTTCAACACCCGGTTCGTACGGCGGTAATGGCGTCGCTGGGCCCAGAAGAGCCCGCCGAGCGCGAGGACGCCGAGACCGATCGCGGCCCACGGGTAGGGCTTCGCGTCGGCGTAGTCGGCGCTCAGCCGGGCGTTCTCCCGCTTGTAGAGCTCCTCGGCCGCGGGGAGCATCTGCTGCTGCATCTTCTCGTTCGCGTACCGCAGATACGCGCCGCCGAGCGGGTAGCCCTGCCGGTTGTTGGCGCGGGCCCGCTCGATGAGGCCCTTGTACTCCGGCAGCAGCTTGTTGAGCTTGGCGATCGTGTCCGTGGACGGGGACCCCGGATCGGAGTTGGCGGCGGCGGTGATGAGCCCCTGCGCGGCCGTCCGGATGTCCTTCTCGTACCGGTCGCGGGTGTCCGCGCTCTCCTGGCCGCCCGCGAGGAAGCCGCTGGAGGCCGCGGTGTTGGCGTCCGCGAGCGAACGGTAGATGTCCGCGGCGCCGGCGCTCAGCGGCTGGCTGCTGTGCAGCACGTCGTCCGCCGCGCTCGAACGCTCCGTCATCTGCCAGGCCGTGACCGTGCCGAACGCGACGACCAGGAGGGCGAGGACGGCGCCGATGAGGCGCAGCCGGCCCGGTTCCGTCGTCGCCGCGGTGCGCAGGCGGTCCACGCCCTCCGCCCAGGCGGTGCGGCGTGCGGGGGCGGTGTCGGGCGTGGCGGGTCCGCCCGGTGGTGAGGGGGGCCCGGACCGCGGCGCCGTCGCTGTCGCCGGCGCGCCGTACCGGGCCGCTGTCGCGCCGGACTGCGGCGGGACGGCAGGCATCGTGGGCGTGGCCGACTGCCCCGGTGGCGCCGTGCCCTTCGGCGGCTGTGTCACTTGACCTCCCCCATGGTCATCCGTCGGTCACCTCCCCGCGTACGCGGGAGCACGAAGAGAGGTGCACGGCCGCAAGTATCGCCGCCGGGACTGACATCCGCACAGGCCTTGACTCGATCTTGTTCGGATTCCAGCCCACCCTTCGTACAGCGGTGGCCCGTTCGGACGGCAGCACGACCGCGGCGCTCCGCGCTGCCCTCCCTGACCATGAATACGCGACCGGTGTGTGTTCGGTTCCCTTTCGAATGCGCCGGTACGCGGGGTATGTGCGAGGGGTGTTCCTTTCGGGTGAGGGTGCGTGGGGGCTGGTCGCGCAGTTCCCCGCGCCCCTAAAAGCCTGGGGTCGTCCGGCGTTTGAGGCCCCTGGGGGGCCTGGGGCGCAGCCCCGGCCCCCCAGGGGCGCGGGGAACTGCGCGAACGGCCCCCACCGGCCCGCAGTCGACGATCTCGTTCGGGGGTCCGGGGCGGAGCCCCTCAACCCCCTTCGTAAAAAGCCCGTACGCGGGTGTGGGCCTCGGTGGGGGCGTGGACGTGGTCCAGGCCCAGGAGGGCGGCGCCCAGCACGGGGCGGGACGAGATCACCTGGGGGACCGCCTTGGGGGCCTGGGCCGACAGGAGTTCGCGGATCCGGTCGTCGAGTTGGGGATGGCGGGCGGCAAGGACACCGCCCCCCAGGAGGACGGGGGTCTCCTCGGCGAGGAGGTCGAGCCGGGTCAGAGCGACCGTGGCCATCGCGACGACCTCGTCCGCGAGCCGGTCCACGAGAGCGCGAGCGACCTCGTCACCCTCCGCCGCCGTCGCGAACAGCGCCGGAGTCAGTTCATGCCGACGATCGTGCTCGATGTGCTCCAGGTGCAGCGCCTCGATCAGGGCGTACATCGAGGACAGACCGAAGTGGGCCGGGAGGGTGCGGGACAGGGCCGTGGGCCCGCCCCGGCCGTCCTCCGCGCGGGCCGCGTGCCACAGGGCCTCCTCCGCCAGGCCCCAACCACCGCCCCAGTCCCCGGAGATCCGGCCGAGCGCCGGGAAACGGGCGGTGCGGCCGTCGGGACGCATGCCGACGCAGTTGATCCCCGCGCCGCACACCACGGCGACCCCGCGCGGCTCCGCTATCCCCGCGCGCAGGATCGCGAACGTGTCGTTGCGCACCTCCACGCTCGTGCCCCACGCGCGCGCGTGCAGCGCGGCCGCCAACTGCTCCTCCTCCACGGGGAGATCGGCGTTGGCGAGGCAGGCCGAGACATGGGCCACGGAGTCGACGCCCGCCTCGGCGAAGGCCCGGGCGACGGCCTCGCCCACGGCGTCCACGGCCACGGCGACCCCGACCACCGGCGGCCGGAATCCCCCGCCGCGCGCGGCCCCGATCACCCGCCCGTCCACGGACACGACCGCGACGTCGGTCTTGCTGTTCCCCGCGTCGATGGCCAGGACCATGCCCGCGGGGTCGGATCCGGCGGCCGTCCCGGCGCCGGGTCCGGATGACGTCATGCCCACGCGAGGTGCTCCCGGTTGTGCGCGATCAGTTGGTCGGTGAGGGCGTCGGCGTACTCGTACTGGCCGATGAGGGGGTGGGCGAGGAGGGTCCGGAAGACCCGGTCGCGGCCGCCGCGCAGGGCGGCTTCCAGGGCCAGGTCCTCGTAGGACGTCACGGCCGCCATCAGCCCCGCGTACAGGGGGTCGACCGGCGGGACCGGCAGTGGCGTCGGGCCGTGCGGACCGACGGCCGCCTGCACCTCGATCACCGCGTCGTCCGGGAGGAAGGGCAAGGTGCCCTTGTTGTAGGTGTTGACCACCTGGTAGGGGCTGCCGCCCCCGCCGAGCAGCGCGGCGGCGAGGTCGACGGCCGCCTCGGAGTAGTACGCGCCGCCCCGCTTGGCGAGCAGCTCCGGCTTCTCGTCGAGCGCCGGATCGCCGTACATCTTCAGCAACTCCCGCTCCATCGCGGCGACCTCCGCCGCCCGTGACGGCTTCGTCCGCAGCTCTCGTACGACCTCGTCGTGCGCGTAGAAGTAGCGCAGGTAGTAGGAGGGGACCACGCCCAGGCGGTCCACGAGGGTGCGCGGCAGGCGCAGGTCGTCGGCGATCGTGTCGCCGTGTTCGGCCAGCAGCTTCGGCAGGACGTTCTCGCCCTCGGGGCCGCCGAGGCGCACCCCCGTCTCCCAGCTGAGGTGGTTGAGACCCACGTGGTCCAGATGGACGTCCACGGGGGCGACCCCGAGCATCCCGGCGAACTTCCGCTGGAAACCGATCGCCACGTTGCACAGCCCGACCGTCCTGTGGCCCGCCTGGAGCAGCGCGCGCGTCACGATCCCGACCGGGTTGGTGAAGTCGATGATCCAGGCGTCGGGGTTGGTACGGCGGACGCGCTCGGCGATGTCCAGCACCACCGGCACCGTGCGCAGCGCCTTCGCCAGACCGCCCGCGCCCGTCGTCTCCTGGCCGATGCAGCCGCACTCCAGCGGCCAGGTCTCGTCCTGCTCGCGGGCCGCCTGGCCGCCGACGCGCAGCTGGAGCAGGACCGCGTCGGCGCCCTCGACACCCGCGTCCAGGTCCGAGGTCGTGACGATCCGGCCGGGGTGCTCCTGCTTGGCGAAGATGCGTCGCGCCAGGCCGCCCACCAGCTCCAGGCGGTCGGCGGCCGGGTCGACGAGGACCAGTTCCTCGACGGGCAGGGTGTCCCGCAACCGGGCGAAGCCGTCGATGAGTTCGGGCGTGTAGGTCGACCCTCCGCCGACCACGGTGAGTTTCATGTGTGTGTCAACCCTTCACTCCGGTGAGCGTGACGCCTTCGACGAACGCCTTCTGTGCGAAGAAGAACACGAGGATCACGGGGGCCATGACCAGCACGGTCGCGGCCATGGTGAGGTTCCAGTCGGTGTGGTGCGCGCCCTTGAACGACTCCAGGCCGTAGGAGAGGGTCCAGGCGCCGGGGTTCTCGGAGGCGTAGATCTGCGGGCCGAAGTAGTCGTTCCAGGCGTAGAAGAACTGGAAGAGGCCCACGGCGGCGATCCCCGGCTTCGCCATCGGCAGGACGACCTTCAGCAGGGTCTTCAGGTCCCCGCAGCCGTCGACCTTCGCCGCGTCGAGGTACTCGTTCGGGATGGTCATCAGGAACTGGCGGAGCAGGAAGATGGAGAACGCGTCACCGAAGGCCATCGGGATGATCAGCGGCCACAGCGTGCCGGACAGGTCCAGCTGTTTCGCCCAAAAGAGGTACATCGGGATGATGACGACCTGCGGCGGCAGCATCATCATCGAGATGACCAGCATCAGTGACAGATTCCGGCCCCGGAAGCGGAACTTGGCGAGGGCGTAGGCCACCGGGATCGACGACACGACCGTCAGGACGGTGCCGGCACCGGCGTACAGCAGTGTGTTCTTCCACCAGGTGAGGAAGCCGGGGGTGTCGAAGACCTTGCGGTAGTTGCCCCACTCCCAGGTGTGGGGGATGAGATCGCGGCTGAGCGCCTGCGAGTCGCTCATCAGGGAGGTCAGGAAGACGAAGACGAAGGGGAGGACGAAGAAGAGGGCGGTGGCGACGCCCAGGGCGTGGATCGCGACCCACTCCAGGAGCGCCTTGCGGCGGGCGGTGCGCTCGGCGGGCGAGACCGGGGCCCGCAACTCCACGGGCTTGTCGAGTACTTGTGTCATGGCTGTCAGTCACCTGCCTGGATGAGACCGCCCCGGCGCCGCATCAGGAACGCGGTGAACACCATGGACAGGGCGAAGAGCACGAGCGCGACCACACAGGCGGAGCCGTAGTCGAAGCGCTGGAAGCCGAGGTTGTAGACGAGCTGCGGCAGGGTGAGCGTCGACTTGTCGGGGTAGCCGGGCTCGAACTGCGTACCGGCGCCCTGGATGACGCCCGACGCGACCTTCCCGGCGATCAGTGGCTGGGTGTAGTACTGCATGGTCTGGATCACGCCGGTGACCACGGCGAACATCACGATCGGCGAGATGTTCGGCAGCGTGACGTACCGGAACCGCTGCCAGGCCGAGGCGCCGTCCAGCTCCGCCGCCTCGTACTGCTCCGTCGGTACGTCGAGCAGCGCGGCCATGAAGATGACCATCAGGTCGCCGATGCCCCACAGGGCCAGCAGGGTGAGGGCCGGCTTGGACCAGCTGGGGTCGTTGAACCAGCCGGGGGCCGGGATGCCGACCTTCTCCAGGATCGAGTTGACCGGTCCCGTACCGGGGTTGAGGAGGAAGGTGAAGGCCATCGTCGCGGCGACGGGCGGGGCGAGGTAGGGGAGGTAGAAGAGGGTGCGGAAGACGCCCGTGCCCGTCTTGATCTTCGTGATCAGCAGGCCCACGCCGAGTCCGAAGACGACCCGCAGGCTGACCATGACCAGCACCAGCCACAGGGTGTTGCGCAGCGCGGGCCAGAACAGCGGGTAGTGCTCGAAGACGTAGGTCCAGTTCTTCGTCCCGCTCCACGTCGGCGGTTTGAAGCCGTCGTAGTGCATGAACGAGAAATAGACGGTCGAGAGCAGCGGATAGGCGAAGAAGACCGCGAAGCCGATCAGCCACGGCGACATGAAGGCGAGGGTGCGCAGCGCCGATCGGCGCCGCTTCGAAGCCAGTGTGACGGTGCTCATGTCCGTGCCCGTCTCCTACTTCGCCTGCGCGATGTCCGTGTCGATCTGCGCGGCGGTCTTCTGCAGACCCGCCTTCAGGTCCTTCGCCTTGCCGCTCTCGTAGTCGTATCCGAACTGCTGGATCGTCACGAGGTAGGTGCCGCCGTTGATGGACGCGGGAGTCGTCGTCGAGTTCGGATTCGAGGCGATGTCCAGGAACGTCTTGAAGCGCGGGTCGTACTTCAGCTTCGGCGACTTGAGCGCGGTCAGTGTGGAGGGGACATTGTGGATGGCGTTGGCGAAGCCGACCACCGCGTCCGTGTCCGTGGTCATGTATTTGACCAGTTCCCAGGCCGCGTTCTGCTTCTTGCTGGTGGCCGCGATGCCCGCGATGGTGCCGGTGATGTAGCCCTTGCCGTACTGGTCGGCCCGGTCGTCGGGAACGGGCAGCGGGGCGACGCCGATCTCGAAGTCCGGCTTGGCCTCCTCGGCCATGCCGAGCCGCCATTCGCCGTCCAGCTGCATGGCGACCTGGCCGGTGTGGAAGGGGTGCTTGGGGCCCCATTCGTCACCGAGCTTGGAGCGGTACTTCTCCAGCTTCTGATAGCCGCCGAGTTCGTCGACGAGCTTCTTCTGGAGGGTGAATCCGGCGGTGAAAGCGGGGTCCTTGGCGAGGTTCGACTTGCCGCTGCTGTCGAAGTACGTCGGGGAGAACTGGCCGAAGTAGTGCTCGGTGGTGGACTCCCAGCCGTGGTAGTTCGGCATGAAGCCCAGCTGGGAGTAGGAGTCGCCCTTGGAGACGGTGAGCTTCTTCGCGTCCGCCTCGAATTCGGACCAGGTCTTCGGGGGGCTGGAGATCCCGGCCTTCTTGAATGCGTCCTTGTTGTAGTAGAGGCCGTACGCGTCACCGAGCAGCGGAACCGTACAGCGGTTGCCGTCGAACTGGGTGTACTCGTTCATCGCCTTCGGGAAGGTCGTCGCCGGGTCGATTCCCGCCTTCTTGAAGAAGGGGTTGAGATCGACCAGGGCGCCGGAGGAGCAGAACTTGCCCACGTTGTTGGTGGTGAACGAGGAGATCACGTCGGGAGCCTTGTCGCCGCCGGAGCGCAAGGCCTGGTTGATCTTGTCGTCGGTCATGTTGGCGACGATGTTGACGTGGATGTTGGGGTGCGCCTTCTCGAAGCCCGCGACCAGGTCCTTCACGCCCGCGATCTCGCCGGGCGCGCTCCAGGCGTGCCAGAAGTTGATCGTCGTGTCCTTGGAGGCGTCGTCGCTCGGGCCCGAGG
This sequence comes from Streptomyces sp. NPDC111656, assembly GCF_055656965.1. Lineage (NCBI taxonomy): Bacteria > Bacillati > Actinomycetota > Actinomycetes > Kitasatosporales > Streptomycetaceae > Streptomyces > Streptomyces sp. NPDC111656. The sequence continues at coordinate 6,471 of NZ_JBVKCA010000007.1, read as the reverse complement.
ACGACTGGCCGGTGCAGGCGGTGGTGAGGAGGGCGAGCGAGGCGGAAGCGGCGAGAGCAGTGGCGACTTTCCTGGATATTCCGGGCATGACGGGGTCTCCCTACGGCAGGGCGGCGGTGGTGGTGGTGTTCGCGGGACGGTTCGCGGGACGGGGAGTCGGTCGAGGGGTGGGACTCAGCGGGAGGTGTCGAAGACCTCGTCGCGGGTGGCCGCCAGCGCGCTCTCCAACGCGCCGCGCAGCACGGGGTGTTCGTGTACGTCGCCGACCACGAGGCGCGGTCGGGAGGCGGCCAGCTCCTCCAACTCGGCCTGCACCAGGACACGCAGCGGTTCGCCGCCCGCGGTGAGCGAGGCGCCGCTGAGCACGACGAGTTCGGGGTCGAGCACGGAGACGAGTGAGGCGAGACCGGTGGCGAGACCGGTCGCGTACGTCTCCAGGAGCCGCAGGTGCGGCCCCTCGTTGATGCGGGCGGCCTGTTCGACGAGGGCGGCGGCGACCTCGGCGTAGGGCCCGGTCGGCACCGGCTGGATGCCCAGCTCGCGGGCGAGCTTGGGAATGGCCTGGGAGCCGGCCAGTTCCTGGTAGCCACCGCTGTTGGCCTTCGTCACCTGGCGTACGAGGGGTGCGCCGGGCACGGGCAGGAAGCCGACCTCGCCCGCGCCGCCGGTCCAGCCGCGGTGCAGTCGGCCGCCGAGGACGAGGGCGGCGCCGAGGCCGCCCTCGTTCCACAGCAGTACGAAGTCCTCGTGCCCGCGCGCCGCCCCGAGCCGCTGCTCGGCGATGGCCACCAGGTTGACGTCGTTCTCGTACTCGACGGGCATCGGCAGCGCGGCCGCGAGCTCGTCGAGGAGGCTGGGGGAGTGCCAGCCGGGCAGGTGGGAGGCGTACCGCAGCCGTCCGGTGTTGGGGTCGAAGGCACCGGGCGTCCCGATGACGAGCCGCTGGACGTCGCCCCTGGCGAGCCCCGCCGCCTTCACCGCGCCGTCGAGGGCGTCGGTGACCTGGCGTACGACGGGCTGCGCGGGGTGCCGGCCCGGGGTGGGCAGCTCGTACTCGCCCACGGTGCGGCCGGTGACATCGGCGACGGCGGCGAGGATGCGCTCGGGCGTGACGTCCAGGCCCGCCGCGTGGGCGGCCCTCGGATTGACGGCGTACAGCTGGGCGTTGGGGCCCGGCCGCCCCTCGCTCGTGCCGGTGGCCAGCACGAGTCCGGCGGCCTCCAGTCGGGCGAGGAGCTGGGAGGCGGTGGGCTTGGACAGCCCGGTCAGCTTTCCGATCCTGGTCCGCGAGAGCGGTCCGTGCGCGAGCAGCAGATCGAGGGCGGCGCGGTCGTTCATGGCGCGCAGGACGCGCGGGGTGCCCGGCGTACCGGCGGATCCTGCCATGTTTGTCGACACCTGCCTTTCAACAGCCCAGTCGCTCAGCTTCCCAGGGTGGCCGTGGGGAAGTCCACTGCAAGATCATTGTTAGGAAAGTTTCCTATTGGTGGGAGGAAGGTAGGCCGCGGGCCGCGGAGGCGTCAAGAGAAAGCGCCCCCGAGGCAACCGAGTCGTTACCTGGGCCGGAGGTCCGCATCCTCGCCCCGGACTTCCCCCGGACGCACGAAGTCGCCCCCGCGGCAGACGAATCCGTCTGCCGCGGGGGCGACTTGGGGTGAGCCGGGTGAGGACCCGGCCTCGTTTACTTCACGTCGATGTAGTCACCCATGGCCGTGGCCGTGCCCGTGGTGGACGTGCCCGCGAACGTGTAGCGGTACGAGCCGTCGGCGGAGGCCTTGACTGTGGTGGTCAGGGCGCCCTTGGAGCCGGAGGTCACCGTCTTGACCGTCTTGTACGCGTTGGCGCCCTTGGCCTTGAACTGGAGGGCGACCGGCTGGCCCGTGTAGCCGGAGTACTTGGTGGTCTCCCAGTCGGCGCGGGTGAGCGAGCCCTTGACGGTGAGGGTCTTGCCCTTCTTCACCGGCTCGGGGGTGGCGTCGGTGGTGAGCTTGGCGGCGCGCTTGATCTGCGTGGTGCCGAGGCCGCCCCACATGTCGTAGCCGTAGTTGACGCTGATGTGGTCGCCGGAGTCGTCGGTGGTCGAGGTGCTGAGGCCGTAGAAGCCGGCCACCTTCCAGGTGCCGGCGTCCGACGCGCCGAAGAAGTAGTCCTGCGGCTCGATGGCGATGACCTCGGTGCAGGAGTTCGTGACCGTGGTGGCGGTCGTGGAAGTCGTGGTGCAGTTGGGGATGTCGTCCGACTCCATCTCGTTCTGCATCTTCGAGAGCGACGATCCGCGGTAGAGCGCGATGCCCGCGATGCCCGTCTTGTTGTCGATGACGAGGTCGACCGGGTGGGTCAGGGTGTACGTGATCGGAACCTTAACCGTGCTGGTGGTGCCGACAACGATCGCCTTGCCGTTGTTGACCACCACGTTGGAGAAGGTGAGGTCCGGCGTGGCGGCCGACGCGGACGGCACGACCAGGGCGGACAGAGCCAGGGCACCGGAAACGACGGCGCCTATGGCGAACTTGCGCATGGATTCCCCACATTCGAAGCGGGCCCCTGGGCGTGGAGCTCCAGAACAAGGGCCCGCTGTTGGGGCGACAGTAGGCGGCCTCCGGATGTGGCCGAAATGCGGGGGGTATGTGAAGGGGATTGATTCCGGGGGCGCGCTCCGGACGCATCACGGCTTCGTCACGATCAGCAGATGCGCAGGTGGGATGGGGTGCGGAGCTTTGAGGTGATCTGCGGCGTCGGGGACGGTGATGCGACGCCAAAAGGGGACGGTGGCGGGGGTGATATCCGGTCACCTTCACAGGTTCTTGTTCATAGGATCCGGCCACATGAGAGTGAACCGTTTGGTGCGGGGTGGGGCGGGGCGGGGGCCTCGCTCGTGAAGCTGCTGATGGCCTGCTGGCGCGCGGCCGCGGCCAAGTGCGTGCCGTTGGCGCTCACCATGATGTTCATCGACCTTGTGAACGACGGTCTCACCTGGGATTTCGTGAGCGGGGAACTGGTCTTCAGCCCTCTGACATGGGGGATCCTCACGCTCGCGACGGCGGCCGTCGGGGTCCGGTCGCTGCGGCGACGGGCCGGTGCGGCCGGCATCCCGCTCTCCGTCGAGGCGCTGGACGACCGACAGACGCATGTACTGCGCCCGGTGCCCGTCTCGGACGGGTGGCAGGAGCGGGTCCGCGAAAAGCTGGCGGCATCGGAACGGGCGTTCCTCGTCGCCGAGAAGGGCCACGAGGAGGTCCACTTCCGGTGGCGTCCCGGGCGGGGGAAGCAGTCCGTCTGGGGATCGATGTCCTTCGACGCGCCCTCGGGAGACGTCGTCCTCGACGTCCGGGACGGTGAGGGACTCCTGGGGGTGGCCGGACTGGGCAAGGGGTCCTCGTTCGCCGCGGTGTGTCAGATAGCCGGGGCCACCGGGCTGGAGTCCGGGACCGCCCGTGGCTGAGCAGTCGTGGTACGGCGTCCGGTGTGTCTTCCGCCATCGTGAACTGGGCGTCTACGAGGAGCGGGTGACGCTGTGGACCGCAGGCTCCCCGGACGAGGCCATCGGCCGTGCGGAGGCCGAGGCGGGTGAGTACTGCGCGGCACTGGGGGAGGCCGAGTACACGGGCTTCGCCGAGGCGTTCCGGATGGACGGGCTCCCGGATGCGGCGCGCGCCGGGGTCGAGCGGCTGTGAGCTGGTTCGGCTGATGCCGGAGCCATGGGCTTGCTCATGCGCAAGCCGGAGGTATGGGCTGCTCCTACGTGTGAGGGGGCGGCGTCCGGAACACCCGGACGCCGCCCCCTCACACGTACGGCCTGGGCCTACTTAGGTGCGCTCGACGCGGCGGGGGCCGAGGCGGGGGCCGGGATGGGGGCGGTCGCCTCCGACTGGGGGGAGGCCGGGTTGCCGAGGACCGACGGGGCCGCCATCGCGGCGGTCGGGTCGACGGGCACCTCCTCCGGGGGCACCGTGGGGCCGCCGACGATGCGGATGTCCGCGGCGTCGAAGGCGCGCTTGACACGCCAGCGCAGTTCGCGTTCGACGGACAGGGACTTGCCGGGCATGGTCTTCGCCGAGAGGCGGACGACCATCGAGTCGAGCAGGACGCTGTCCAGGCCGAGGACCTCGATCGGGCCCCACAGGCGCTCGTTCCAGGGCTCTTCCTTGGTCATCGCCTCGGCGACCTCGTCGAGGGTGCGCTTCACCTTGTCCAGGTCCTCGTTCGAGCGGACCGTGACGTCGACGCCGGCCGTGGCCCAGCCCTGGGAGAGGTTGCCGATGCGCTTGACCTCGCCGTTGCGGACGTACCAGATCTCGCCGTTGTCGCCGCGCAGCTTCGTCACGCGCAGGCCCACCTCTATGACCTCGCCGGAGGCGACCCCCGCGTCGATCGTGTCGCCGACTCCGTACTGGTCCTCGAGGATCATGAAGACGCCGGAGAGGAAGTCCGTGACCAGGTTGCGGGCGCCGAAACCGATCGCCACACCCGCGACACCGGCGGAGGCCAGCAGCGGGGCCAGGTTGATCTGGAACGTGCCCAGGATCATCAGCGCGGCGGTGCCCATGATCAGGAAGGACGCGACCGAGCGGAGGACCGAGCCGATCGCCTGCGAGCGCTGCCGGCGGCGCTCGACGTTCACCAGCAGGCCGCCCAGGGCCGTGCCGTCGACCGCCTGGACCGTGCGGGTCATGCGATCGATGAGCTTGGTGATCGCCCGCCGCACCACCACTCTGAGTATCCCCGCGATCACCAGGATCAACAGGACGCGCAGACCGATCGCCAGCCACGTGGACCAGTTCTGCTCGACCCAGCTGGCGGCGTTGGTCGCGCTCTCCTGGGCGTCCTGAAGTGTGGCGGTCGTCGGGTCCGTCGTCGCCGAGAGGGACGGCGACGGGGTGGACCCCGAAGCCAACAGGGCGGTCAAGAACACGGAAGGTACCTCCAGGCGTAGCGGTCCGCCCGCGGCTCGGGGACATGTGAGGACAGCGGCGGGCAGAACCACCACACTAACGGGGCATCGTGTGTGGATCGTTGCAATGTTCGAGGGAGAGACCCTACTCACCTGGGGATGAAAGAGGGTGTGGTCGAAAACACTCCCAGCCCGTTACCGGGACATGGTGGCGCTTCCACCAGGCAAGAGGAGAGACTGACTGCAGATCGTCCCGGCGCGAGCCACGCGCCGCCGGCGTACAAGGAGGCATCCGTGCCGCACGTCCTGGTCCTCAACGCGTCGTACGAGCCACTCGGCGTCGTACCGCTCCGCCGCGCGCTCGTCCTCGTCCTTGAGAACAAGGCCATCTGCCTCGAGGAATCCGGCGCCTTTATGCACAGCGCAACCGTTACTGTCCCCGCACCCAGCGTGGTCCGGCTGAAGAGGTTCGTACGGGTCCCTTACCGGGGGCCCGTTCCGCTGACCCGTCGGGCACTGTTCGCCCGCGACGGCGGCCGGTGCATGTACTGCGGTGGCGTCGCAACCAGCGTCGACCACGTCATCCCGCGCTCCCGCGGAGGTCAGCACGCCTGGGACAACGTGGTGGCGTCATGCCGCCGCTGCAACCACACCAAGGCCGACCGCCACCTGGTCGAGATCGGCTGGCGCCTGCGCCACAAACCGGCCCCGCCGACGGGGCTCGCCTGGCGCATCATCGGAACGGGGCATAGGGACCCGCGCTGGCTGCCCTACCTGCAGCCGTACGGCGCGGAGGATGCGATGGCCCGGATCGACGGCATTTCCGCCTGACGATCCGGGCCTTTGTGTTCCCTGCGGGCTCTCCCGTCGTGTCCCTGTCGTGCCGCTCCGGCTCCCCAGGAGGACCCCCGTGCCTCCCGGGGAGCCGGCCGTGCCCGCAGGGCGGACGGTATGCGGGTCACGCATTTCAGGTGCGGGGCGCCTCAGGTGTGGCGCAGCCCTGGTGGAGCGTGGCTCAGGTGTAGCGCAGCTCCGCCGGGTGCACGGAGCGGCGCAGCAGCGGCAGTGACGTGGCCGCGGCGAGCAGACACGCCGCGTAGACGGCTACGGGTACCAGCAGCGGCATGAGCAGCGGTACGGATCCCACGCCCGCGGCGGCCGACGCGTACCCGGCGCCGATGCCCAGGCCGCCGAGGCCCGCCAGCGCGACCGCCGGGGCCAGCGGCAGGGCCGTCTCCAGGAGCAGCGCCCGGCCCAGTACGGCCGCCGGCACCCCGGCCGCGGCCTGCGCGGCCAGGCCGCGGCGGCGGGTGGCCAGGGACTCGGCGGTGCCCACGGCGAGGCCGGAGAGGGTGATTGCGAGGGCGATCAGGACGGCTGCGCCCGTCAGGTTGAGGAGCCGTGCGTCTTGACGAGGCTTCGGGCCGTCAGCAGGGGAGTGTCCTGGTCACTGCTCGTACTGCTGCTCGTACCGCCGCTCATGCTGCCCTACCTTCTTGAGTGCGTCCTGTGAGTTCGCGACTCTGGGACTGCGCGGGTGGGGCAGGGATGGCTTTCATGCTGGCTGCCTTCGATGGCTC